>CAKOZV010000001.1 GCA_934131695.1 uncultured Bacilli bacterium
ATAAAACAAAAATATAAATAGAAAGGGATCAATTAATAAGAAATTAATTAATATTTCTATAGATTGATTATACGTGAAAATATGGATGTAGAATTACTTTATAAAGATGTAAAAATTAAAGATGGAGATGTAATAGTATTTGGATGTAGTTATGGACCAGACTCTATGGCTTTATTTCATACCTTATTGACTCTTAGGAAGAAGATAGATATAAAACTTATCTGTGCTCATGTAAATCATGGTAAAAGAAAAGAAAGTGAAGAAGAAAAAGTATTATTAGAAGAATACTGTAAGAAGCATAATGTTACTTTTGAGTATATGAAAATTAAAAACTATGGAGATGACAACTTTCATAACGAAGCTAGAAATATAAGATATAACTTCTTTGAAGAGGTAGTTAATAAATATCAAGCTAAATATTTGATGACGGCTCATCATGCTGGTGATTTAATGGAAACAATTCTTATGCGAATAGTAAGAGGTTCTAATATCTATGGTTATTCAGGCTTTAAAAAAATAGTAGATATGAACACATATATTATCTATAGACCATTCTTTGCTATTACTAAATCTAAACTTTTAGACTATGATCATAAATATAAAATACCTTATGCTATAGATGCTTCTAATAATAGTTCTGTTTATACAAGAAACCGTTATCGTAAAGAAGTATTGCCATTTTTGAAGAAAGAAGATAGTAAAGTAGAACAGAAATTTATTAAGTTTCATCAAACACTAGATGAGGTTTCTTCTTATCTTCATAAAGAGGTAGAAAAAGCCTTGACCAAAGTAGTAAGTCATGATAAATTATTAATCGAACCATTTAATGATTTAGATATAATTATTCAAAAGTTAGTCCTAGAAGAGATATTAAAAAGATTTTATCAAGATGACTTAGTCTTAATATCAGATAAACATTTAGATGCTATCTTTAAAATAATATCTTCTAGAAGAGCTAATGTTAAATTAAATTTTCCTAATGATGTAGTTATTAGAAAGAGTTATAACACTATAGAATTTGAAAGAAATACAGAAATAATAGATTCTTATGAAATAGAATTATCTAATTATGCTAAACTACCTAATGGTCATGTTCTAAAAATAGTAGAAGAAGATAGTGGTAATAGTAATTATATGACTAGATTATCTAGTAAAGAGTTAACACTACCTCTAAGAGTTAGAACTAGAGAATATGGTGATACCTTAGTAATAAAAAATGGTGGACATAAAAAATTAAAGAAAATATTTATAGATGAAAAAATACCTTTAAAAGAAAGAGATTTATGGCCTGTCGTAGTTGATAGTAAGAATCAAATAGTCTTTTTACCGGGTATTAAAAAAACCAAATATGATAAGAAAAAAGATGAATTCTATGATATAATACTGAAATATGAATAGTTAAAGGAGAGATAGTGTATTATGATGCAAAATAAAAAAGTAAAACAGGGCTTACTTCCTTATGTATTTTTACTATTAATAATGCTTGGTGTTTTCTATTTTGTTACTATTGCTAATCAAAAGATTAATAATTTAACCTATAGTGAGTTTATGAAAGCCTTAGACTCTAGTGAAGTAACTGAACTTGAAGTAAAGCCAAGAGAAAGAGCTAGTATTTATGAAGTAAGTGGAAAACTAAAGAATTATGGAAAAAATGAAACATTCTATGTAAGACTTCCATTATCAGAACAAGTAATGAAAAAACTAGTAACTGCTAGTGATAAGTATAATTTTGAGTTTACTGCAGTAGCAGATCCAGAATCTAATTCTATAGTAATTTTTATTGCTAATTATTTACCAATGATATTAATTCTTGTAGTTGGTTTCTGGTTTATTAATAAGCAGATGGGTGGAAAGAATGGTTCATTTGATTTTGGTAAAAGTAAAGCTAAACTATCAAGTGATAAGAATAAAGTAACATTTAAAGATGTAGCAGGTTTAAAAGAAGAAAAAGAAGAAGTTAAAGAATTAATTGATTTCTTAAAGAATCCTAAGAAGTTCCAAAAATTAGGAGCAAGAATACCTAAAGGTGTCTTATTATACGGTCCTCCAGGAACTGGTAAAACATTACTTGCTAGAGCAGTAGCTGGAGAAGCAAATGTACCTTTTTACTATATAAGTGGTTCTGACTTTGTTGAATTATTTGTTGGTGTTGGTGCTAGTCGTGTTAGAGATATGTTTCAACAAGCTAAGAGAACTGCCCCTTGTCTAATATTTATTGATGAAATAGATGCTGTAGGACGTCAACGTGGTAGTGGTATTGGTGGAGGTCATGATGAAAGAGAACAAACATTAAACCAATTACTAACTGAAATGGATGGTTTTGGTGAAAATGAAGGTATTATCATCATAGCAGCTACCAATAGACCAGATGTCTTAGATCCTGCTTTACTTAGACCAGGAAGATTTGATAGACAAGTTACAGTTAATCTACCAGATGTTAAAGGAAGAGAAGAAATACTTAAAGTTCATGCTAGAAATAAAGTATTAGCTGATGGTGTTAATATAGAAGCACTTGCTAAGAGAACTCCAGGATATTCTGGTGCTGACTTAGAAAACTTATTAAATGAAGCTGCTCTTCTTGCTGTTAGAAGAAATAAAGAAGCAATTACTATGAGTGAAATAGATGAAGCTAGTGATAGAGTCCTAATGGGACCTGCTAAGTCTAGTAAAACACGTAGTGAAAATGACCGTAAACTAGTTGCATACCATGAATCAGGTCATGCTGTAGTAGGAATTAAACTAAAAGGAGCTAACGATGTTCAAAAAGTAACAATTATTCCTCGTGGTTCTGCAGGTGGTTATAATATGATGATTCCTAGTGAAGAAAAGATTTGTTCTACTAAAACTGATTTGTTAGAACAAATTACTGGTCTACTTGCTGGACGTGTTGCTGAAGAAGTAGTATTTGGTGAGGTTACAACTGGAGCAGAAAATGACTTCTCAAAAGCTACAAAAATAGCAAGAGCTATGGTTACTGAATACGGAATGAGCGATTTAGGACCTATGCAATTAGAACAACAAGAAGGTAGTGTCTTCTTAGGAAGAGATTATAATAAATCAAGAAACTTCTCTAATGAAGTAGCTCATGAAATTGATACAGAAATGAGAAAAATAATTGATGAATGTTATAAGAAAGCTACTAAGATTATTAAAGATAATAGAGACTTATTAGAATTATTAGCAACAACATTACTAGAGTATGAAACATTGACTAAAGAACAAATTGATTACTTAGTTGAAAATGGAAAGATGCCTAGTGAAGAAAAAGAAACAACTTATGAAAAAATGAGTCTAACTAAGTTAAAAGAAATAGCAAAAGAAAAAGGAATTAAAGGCTATTCTAAGATGGATAAAGAAGAAATAATAAAAGAACTTGAAAAATAGTTCTTTTTTTAGTAAAATATATACGAATTTTAACAAGGAGGGGAAAATTTATGAATAAGAAAGTAAAGGTAAACAAAAATATCAAAAAAGAAGCAGATGAATTTAAAAAATTTATAAGTAGAGGTTCAGTAGTTGATATGGCTATTGGTGTTATCATTGGTGGAGCTTTTGGAAAAATAGTAAGTAGTTTAGTAAATGATATTATTATGCCATTAGTAGGAGTAGTCTTAGGAGGATTAGACTTTAGTTCATTAAGTATTAAAGTAGGAGATGCTTCTATTAAATATGGTTCTTTTATTCAAAGTGTAGTTGATTTTCTAATAATCGCTCTTTGTATATTTACTATGTTACAAATTCTTAATGGTCTAAAAGATAAAGCTGATAAAAAACTAGGTCATAAAAAAGAAGAAGAAAAGCCTAAAAAAGATGAACAAATAGTCCTTTTAGAAGAAATTAGAGATCTATTAAAAAAGCAAAATAAAAAGTAAGATTAAAAAACTAATATAAAAGGGGAAAATTATGAAGTGGAAAATAAGAGATGTTGAAATAGCTAACCAAGTAGTATTAGCACCTATGGCTGGTATTTGTAATAGTGCTTATCGAAGAATCATAAAAGAGATGGGTTGTGGTCTAATATATGCTGAAATGGTTAGTGATAAAGCTATTTGCTATGATAATCAAAAAACTATCGATATGTTATATATGAGTGAAGAAGAACGACCTATTACCCAACAGATATTTGGTAGTGATGTAGATAGTTTTGTAATAGCTGCTAAATATATAGAAGAAAATATGCATCCTGATATAATTGATATAAATATGGGATGCCCTGTTCCAAAAGTAGCAGTTAGAGCTCAAGCAGGTAGTGCCTTATTAAAAAATCCTTTAAAAGTAAAAGAAATAGTTAAAGCAGTAGTTAATAGTGTTAAGTGTCCTGTAACAGTTAAGATAAGAAGTGGTTGGGATAGTGATTCTATCAATGCTGTTGCTATAGCTAAGATTTGTGAAGAAGCAGGAGCTAGTGCTATTTGTGTTCATCCAAGAACTAGAAAACAAGGATATAGTGGAAAAGCTGATTGGAACATAATAAAACAAGTTAAAGAAAATGTTTCTATCCCTGTAATAGGAAATGGAGATGTAACAAACCCTTATCTTGCTAAACAAATGTTAGAAGAGACTGGTTGTGATGCAGTAATGATAGGTAGGGGAGTACTAGGTAACCCTTGGTTAATAAGAGATACAGTAGCTTTACTTGATGGAAAAGAAATACCGAAAGAAGTAACCCCACTAGAAAAAATTGATATGTGTATAAAACATTTAAAACTACTTAGTGAGTTAAAAAATGAGAAAGTAGCGGTCTTAGAAATAAGAAATCATATTGCTTGGTACTTAAAAGGAGTAGAGGGTAGTAACCAATTAAAAAATAAAGTTTATCAAATGACTAATCTTTGTGATATACTACATGTATTAGAAGAATTTAGGAGGAGTTTTATATGAAGAAAGAACAACATTTAAAAGCACTATTTTCTCAAAGATTTGTAGCTTTTATGATAGACTTAATATTAGTATCATTTATTACAAGTTTAGTAACTGCTATAATCCCTACAAATAGTAGTATAGATAAACTATATGATCAACAGGTAAAAATAGTAGAGAACTATACAAATCAAAAGATAACTATGCAAGAGTATGTTAATCAGTTAGTAGATATTAATTATGATATAGCTAAACAAACAGGAATAATAACTCTTATAAGTATAGCAATATCCCTTTTATATTACGTTTTATATGTATATAAAAATGATGGACAATCTATTGGTAAAAAAATGATGAAAATAAAAATTCAGAAAAAAGATAAAGATAAAGAACTAACAATGAATGATTTATTATTTAGAACAATGATATTACAAGGTACTTTAGTAAGTATTATTGGTTTTTGTACCATCTTATTCCTTGATAAAGATACTTATTTAGCTACTAATAGTTTGCTAAACCTTATACAATATAGTATATTAATAATTAGTTTCTTTTTAGTAGCTTTTACTAAAGAAAGACAAGGTCTTCATGATATGGTAGCCAAAACAGAAGTGGTTTGTACTAATACCGTTTTAAATAAAGAGGAGGAAAAATTATGCGAGAATTAACAGAACAAGAAATAGTAAGACGTGAAAAAGCTGAAAAAATAAAAGAATTAGGACTAGACCCATTTGGCCATAGTTTTAAAAGAACAGCTTTTGCTAACGATATAAAAGATAAATATAAAGATGTAGAACATGATGCTTTTGAAAGTATGACAGATGAAGCTACGGTAGCAGGTAGAATTATGTTTATTAGAAAAATGGGTAAAGCATCATTTTGTACTATCAAAGATAAGACAGGACCTATTCAAATATATATATCAATTAATGATATAGGAGAAGACAATTATACCTTATTTAAAACAGCAGATATTGGGGATATAGTTGGTGTTCGTGGAAAAATAATGAAAACTAAAACAGGAGAAGTAACTATTAAATGTTTAGAATATACTCCTTTAGTAAAAGCCTTAAAACCACTACCAGAAAAATTTCATGGTCTTACTGATAAAGAAGAAAGATATAGAAGACGTTATGTTGATTTAATAATGAATGATGATACAAGAAGAGTAGCTTTCTTACGTCCAAAGATTATTAGATGTATTCAAAACTTTATGGATAACCAAGGATTTACTGAAGTAGAAACACCAGTTTTATCAACATTACTTACAGGAGCTAGTGCTAAACCATTTGTTACTCATCATAATGCTCAAGACTTAGATATGTACTTAAGAATAGCCTTAGAGTTACCATTAAAAAGACTATTAGTAGGTGGTATGGAAGCTGTTTATGAAATAGGAAGAGTATTTAGAAACGAAGGAATGGACTTAAAACATAATCCAGAGTTTACTTTAATGGAAGCTTATTTAGCATATAGTGACTTAAATGGAATGATGGACTTAACAGAAAATATGTATCAAACTATTGCAAAAGATGTAATTGGTAAGATGACTTATAATTGGTATGGTTATGAGATAAATCTAGAAGGCCCATGGAAGAGAATAAGTATGGTTGATGCTATTAAAGAAAAAACAGGAATAGATTTCAAAAAGGAAATGACTGTTGAAGAAGCTTTAGAATTAGCAAGAGAACATCAAATAGTAGTAGAAGAACACGAGAAAAGTGTTGGTCACATCATTAATTTATTCTTTGAAAAATATGTAGAAGAAACATTAATTCAACCAACCTTCCTATATGGACATCCAGTAGAAATATCACCACTTACTAAGAAAAATCCGGAAGATCCTAGATTTGTTGATAGATTTGAATTGTTTATTGCTGGTCGTGAATTTGCTAATGCTTATACCGAATTGAATGACCCAATTGATCAGTTAGCAAGATTTGAAGAACAATTAAAAGAAAAAGATTTAGGTAATGATGAAGCTAATGATATTGATATGGACTTTATTGAAGCTTTAGAATATGGAATGCCTCCTGCTGGTGGAGTTGGTTATGGAATAGATAGATTAGTAATGTTATTTACAGAATCAGAATCTATTAGAGATGTAATATTATTTCCAACTATGAAGCCATTAAATGGAACAGAAACAGTAAAGAAAGAGATAATTTCCGAAAAGAAGAAAGAAGTAATAGACTTTTCTAAAGTTCAAATAGAACCATTATTTACCGATTATGTTGATTTTGATACTTTTAGTAAATGTGATTTTAGAGCAGTAAAAGTTAAAGACTGTGTAGCAGTACCTAAAAGTAAAAAACTATTACAATTTACTTTAGATGATGGAACAGGAACAGATAGAATAATTCTTAGTGGTATTCATGCTTACTATGAACCAGAAGAATTAATTGGTAAAACTTTAGTAGCAATTACTAATTTACCACCTCGTAAAATGATGGGAATAGATTCTTGTGGAATGCTTTTAAGTGCTGTTCATACTGAAGAAGAGGAAGAAAAACTACATTTATTAATGATAGATGAACATATACCAGCTGGTGCTAAACTATATTAGGAGGAATTAATTTTCTTCTTTTTTTATACTATATAATAGTGAGGTGTATATGAAAGATATATTAATTGGAATTGCTTATCGAACTGATGAGTTTAAACTTATTCCCTTTGAGAAAGAAAATATTAATTATGAAATATTTAGTCCTAAGAATGAAACAGATTATTCTAAATATGATGGATTTTATTTACCGGGAGGAGATGGTTGGTATAGTGAAGATATTAAATTAATAAAATATGCAAAAGAAAATAATATACCAATACTAGGAGTATGTCTTGGAATGCAAGAGATGTCGGCTTTTCTACTAGGTGAAGAGAAAGATATTACTAAAAAGATATTGAATCACAATGGTGGTGAACACTTAGTATCTATTAAAAGAAATAGTTTTCTTTATGATATTATAAAAAAACAAGAAATATTTGTTAACTCTAGACATAATGACTATATCCCTAAATTATCATCCTTGTATGTCAGTGCTAGAAGTTTAGATAATTGTATTGAAGCAATCGAGTTGAAAAATCATCCATTCTTCTTAGGATTACAATGGCATCCAGAGAGTTTGTATGAAACTGATGAGTCATCCAGAAGAATATTTAATACCTTTTTTACTAAATGTTTTTCACAAAAAATTCACAAAAAAAATCGCTAATTGCTTGTAAAACAAAGTTATTATTCGTATAATTAATATATGGAAGGAGAAGAAAATTATGAAAAAACATAATGCATTGAAAGTTAGTTTAATTACACTATTTGTATTTGTGCTTTTGACATGGATTTTACCAGCTGCTACTTATCAATCAAGTTATTCTGAGATTGGTAGATCACAAGTTGGAATATTTGATTTAGTATCTTATCAAAATACTGTATTAGGATATTTTGGTTATGCTTCATTATTTATTCTAGCAATTGGTGGATTCTATGGAGTATTAGTAAAAGTTGGAGCATATAGAAAAGTATTAGATGCTATTGTTAAAAAGTTCAAAGGTAAAGAACATATTTGTATTATAATAATTGCTTCTTTATTTGCTGTTTTAACATCATTCTGTGGAATGCAACTTGCACTATTAATGTTATTCCCATTTGTTATTTCTCTAGTATTAATGCTAGGATATAATAAATTAGCTGCTACTGCTGTAACTGCTGGTAGTGTTGCTGTTGGATTAATGGGAACTACATTTGCATATAATACAACTCAAATGTTACAACAATACTTATCAGTAAAACCAACTACTCAAATCTGGACTAGAATAATCTTACTTGTTCTAGGATTAGTAATCTTACTAATTAATGTTTTGAAATTTGGAAAGAAAGAGAGTACAAAATCATCAAGTGATGAAAAGAGCTATATTCCAGAAGTTGTTAAACATGACAAGAAGCAAAAGAAGAATTGGCCATTAGTAGTTATTCTTGATTTAGTATTATTAGTTACTATTTTAGGATTTATTACTTGGACTAATTCATTCAATGTAAATCTTTTTGAAGATGTTAAAACAGCTGTTACAGGATTCAGTGTTCCAGCTTATGTTGCTCTATTAGCACTATTAGTAATAATAAATATTATTCTATTTGCTAAGAAGTCTAACAAAAAAGCTTATATCATCTTAGATGGTATTGTAGCTTTACTTACTGTTATTGTATTAATTGGTAGCTTTGGAGTAAAGGCTAAATTCTTTACAGGAATTACTAAAGCATTAAATACTAGTTTCCCAGTATTCGGTAAACTATTAGGAAGTACTATTCCTGCTTTTGGTAGCTGGACATTAACAGAAGTAATAGTTTTATTATTACTAGCCTTAGTTGTTATTAAATATGTATATAAAATAACTTGGGATGATATGATAGTAGGATTTAGTGAAGGACTAAGAAAAGCATTATTACCTGCATTTATTGTATTTGTAATTTACTTAATATTAGTACTTACAACTTATAATCCTTATCAATTAGTAATATATAAAGCATTATTAGGACTAACAAAAGGATTCAATGTATTTACAACAGGATTAGTAGTAATTATTTCAAGTATAATTAACGGAGATCCAACATATGCTTTCTATAGCGTTTTACCTTATTTTGTAAGTGTAGTAACTGCTACAGATACATATCCATTAATCTCAGTTATCTTCCAAGCATTATATGGTATTGTTACATTAGTAGCACCTACAAGTATTCCATTAATGGTAACACTTGCTTACTTAAAAGTACCTTATAAAGATTGGTTAAAATATATTTGGAAAATATTATTAGAACTAGTTGTAGTTGCATTTATAATATTTACAATATTAGTACTAATTTAAAAAAGAGATTCTTCTCTTTTTTTTAACTCTATGATATGCTTATATAGCATAAAAGCCTTTCTTTTTTTTAATAAGAGATAAACTATATTATAGATAATAAAGTGAGGGATGAATAATGAAAAAAATTGATAGTAACAAGAAACTTATAATTATTAGTCTTTTAATATTAATAGTTATTTTTGTAGGAATAAGTTTTGCTCTAGCTAAGATGACTTTAAGAGGAGATAAAAATATAACCTTAATAGCTAAAAACCTTCAACTTGATTATACTGAAGGAACTTCAACTATTGCCCTTACTAAAGTAGCTCCTCAAGAAGATAGTGATGGACTTAAGAATACACCTTATACCTTTACCTTAAAAAATACTGGTACTAGAACTATAACATATGATGTTTATCTTGATGATGATAGTGATTGTACTGATTGTGCAACCTTCACTCATAGCTTCTTATCATATGATTTAAAGAAAGATGGGACATCAGTATCAAATGGGAAACTATCAACTAGTAGCAATAAATTAGGTTCTTATTCAATAGCAGGTAATACTACTCAAAACTTTGAATTTCGTTTATGGTTAAACTTAGATGCTACAAACGATGTTATGGCAAAATCTTTCTACAGTAGAATAAGAGTAGAAGCTACTGAGCAAGTTGATTAAACTAGTTCACATTAAGAACTAGTTTTTTTTGTCACTTTTTTTGGTCTTAAAGTAATTGCTTAACCATATTCCTTCTCGTTAAAATATAAGTATACAAGGAGGAAATAAAATGTTTTCGAAATTTAGTGAAGATGCTCAGAAAGCCTTAGTATTAGCTAGAAAAGAAATGAGGACTTTAAAGCATCCTTATGTAGGAAGTGAACATTTACTATTAGCTATACTATCAATGAAAGAGTTAAAAGTAACTAATCATTTAAAACTATTAGGTTTAACTTATGATAAATTTAAAGATGAATTAATAAGAGTAGTAGGAATAGGAAAGACAACCAATGACTGGTTTTTATATACCCCTCTTTTAAAAAGAGTACTAGAGACAGCTATGTTAAATAGTAAAGAAAATAAAGAAAGTGAAGTATCAGTTACAGAGTTATTCTTATCATTATTAGAAGAAGGAGAAGGTATAGCTATTAGATTATTAATGGGTATGAATATAGATATAGATAGACTATATCAAGAGTTTTCTACTTCTTTTACAGAAAAGAAAATAACGGGACATAAAAAATTACTAATTGAAGAGTTTTCCGTTAATCTAAATAAAAGAATTATGTCCAATGAAATAGATCCTGTTATAGGTAGAGAAACAGAGCTAAAAAGAATGATAGAAATACTTTGTAGAAGAACTAAGAATAATCCACTACTATTAGGGGAAGCAGGAGTTGGAAAAACAGCTATAGTTGAAGAATTAGCAAGACAAATAGTAGAAAATAATGTTCCAAGAGCTTTAAGAGGTAAAGAGATATTATCTCTTTCGATGGCATCTTTAGTAGCAGGCACTAAGTATCGAGGAGAATTTGAAGAAAGAGTAGGTAAAATACTTAAAGAAATAGAAGAACATGATGAGTACCTAATCTTTATAGATGAGATTCATACTTTAGTAGGTGCAGGTGGGGCAGAAGGTGCAATAGATGCATCTAATATCTTAAAACCGGCTTTGGCTAGAGGAAAAATACATTTGATAGGAGCCACTACTGTATCTGAATATAGAGAATTTATTGAGAAAGATAAAGCCTTAAATAGAAGATTTCAAATACTATTAATAGAAGAGCCTAATAAAGAAAAGACTAAAGAAATATTAAAGAAATTAAAACCATTATATGAAGCTTATCACTCTGTATCAATATCAGATGAAATGATTGATATGATAGTAGATTTATCAAATACTTATATATATGAATATTATCAACCAGATAAAGCGATAGATATATTAGATGAAGTATGTGCTAAAGCTAGTCTTATAGAAGATAAAAAAGATAAAGAACTAAAAAAATTAAATAATTCACTGCAAAAAATTGTAATAGAAAAAAAAGAAGCAGTTACAAGTCAAAACTTTAAAAAAGCATCTAAACTAAAACAAAGTGAAAAAAATTTAATTACTAAAAAGAATGAACTTGAGTTTTCTCTTCTTGGTAAAAAGAAACCTAGGAAAATAACTAAAGAAATGATAGCAGAAGTTATTTATTTAAAAACAAAAATTCCTGTATATGAAATAATAGAAGGTAATAAGACAAAACTATTTTCCCTAGAAAAAGAATTATTAAGTAAGATTATTGGTCAAGATGAGATAATCCATGATTTATGTAATTTAACTAAAAAAATACAATTAGGTTTTCAAGATAGTCCTAAGATACATACCTTTCTTTTAGCTGGTAGTACAGGAATAGGTAAAACTTATTTAGTAAAAGAATATGCTTCTCTTCTTTATGGAAAAGATCACTTTATTAGATTAGATATGAGTGAGTATAAAGAAGAACATTCAGTAAGTAAAATACTTGGAGCTCCTCCAGGATATGTGGGCTTTGATAATCATGAGACTATACTTGATCAGATAAGACTATATCCTCATTGTGTAATACTATTAGATGAGATAGAAAAAGCATCACCTTCTGTATTAAAACTATTTCTCCAAGTGATGGATGAAGGTTATTTAAAAGACTCTAAAGGACGAAAAGTGTCTTTTGAACACATTTTTCTCTTTATGACAACTAATTTAGGAGCAAATAAAAAAGATATTGGTTTTGTGGAAACAGTAGATAGTAAGAATACAGATATAGAAGAATTTTTAGGAGTAGAGTTTGTTAACCGTATAGATAAGAAATACTATTTCAAAGATTTAACTAAAGAAGATATTGAAAGAATAGTAAATCTAAAATTAGACCTGTTAATAAATGCTTTTAAGAAAAAGAATATAGAAGTAGAAATATCCACAGATATTGTGGAAAAAATAATTTCTAAAGCAAACTATGAAAAGTTTGGAGCAAGACAAGTGGATAAAGTTATTGATGATATTGTAACACCTGTTATAGTTGATGCTTGGTATCATGGTGAAAGTTGTGTTTCTATCTAGAAAATAAGTGAAAATTAAGAGAAAATGCTTTCTATTGTCTCTTTTTTTTGTTACAATAATCAGTAGGAGATGATACAATGGGATTATTTACAAGATTATTTGATCATGAATATAAAGAATTAAAAAAATTTGAATCTTTAGCAGACAAAATAGTAGCCTTAGATGAAGACTATCAAAAGTTATCTGATGAAGAGTTAAAGAATAAAACAGAGGAATTTAAGAAACGTTTAGAAAATGGAGAAACACTAGAAGATATTTTAGTAGAAGCTTTTGCTACCGCAAGAGAAGCAGCTTATCGTGTTATAGGAGAAAAACCTTTCTATGTTCAGATACTAGGTGCTTTAGCAATACACTATGGTAATATAGCAGAAATGAAAACTGGTGAAGGAAAAACACTAACATCCGTTTTACCAGCTTACTTAAATGCATTAGATGGAAAAGGAGTACATATCATTACTGTTAACGAATATCTAGCTACTCGTGATGCTGAATGGATGGGTGGAATTCATAGATTTTTAGGTCTAACAGTAGGAGTTAATACAAGAGAATTAAGTCCTAAAGAAAAGCAAGAAGCTTATGCTTGTGATATTTTATATTCTACTAATAATGAAATTGGATTTGATTATCTAAGAGACAATATGGTTATTAGAAAAGAAGATAGAGTACAAAGACCATTAAATTTTGCTATCGTTGATGAGGTTGATTCAGTATTAATAGATGAAGCAAGAACTCCATTAATTATTTCTGGTGGACAATTAGTTAGTGCAAACCTTTATCAAGATGCTGATAGCTTTGTTAAAGGATTAAAAGATGATGTGGATTATCTATATGATGAAACTACTAAGAGTGTAACATTAACTGATGAAGGTAGTGAAAAAGCAGAAAAAGCTTTTCGAGTTAAAAATCTTTATGAAGTAGAAAATGCAACTTTAGTACATTATATTAATCAAGCTTTAAGAGCAAACTATTCTATGAAATTAGATGTAGATTATGTTGTTCAAGATGGAGAAGTTGTCATAGTAGACCAATTTACTGGACGTTTGATGAAAGGACGTGCTTATAGTGATGGACTTCATCAAGCAATTGAAGCTAAAGAAGGAGTTCGTATTAATCAAGAAACTAAAACTTTAGCAACTATTACTTTCCAAAACTTATTTAGAATGTATAAAAAATTATCTGGTATGACTGGTACTGCTAAAACAGAAGAAGAAGAGTTCCGTGATATTTATAATATGTATGTTATTTGTATTCCAACTAATAAACCAGTTGAAAGAATTGATGCTTCTGACTTAGTATTTGCTACTAAAAATGCTAAGTATAAAGCTATTATTAATGAAGTAAAAGAAAGATATGCTAAAGGTCAACCAGTATTAATTGGTACTATTGCTATTGAAACTAGTGAATTAATAAGTGCTTTATTAAAGAAAGAAAAGATTCCACATGAAATATTAAATGCTAAGAATCATGCAAGAGAAGCTGAAATTATTTCTAAAATTGGTCAACATAAGTCAGTTACTATCGCTACTAATATGGCTGGTCGTGGTACTGATATTAAATTATCAGATGAGATAAGAGCACTTGGTGGATTATGTGTTATTGGTACTGAACGTCATGAATCTCGTCGTATTGATAATCAGTTAAGAGGACGTTCTGGTCGTCAAGGAGATCCTGGATTTACACAGTTCTTTGTATCTATGGAAGATGATTTAATGGTTCGCTTTGGTAGTGAAAAAATTAAAGAAATGATGACTAGTTTTGGATTTGGTGATCAAGCTATTCAAAACAAATACTTTTCTAAAGCTATTACAACTGCTCAAAAAAGAGTTGAAGGAAATAACTTTGATGCTAGAAAACAATTATTACAATATGATGATGTAATGAATACTCAACGTGAAATCATGTATGGTAGAAGAAATGAAATACTAGATAGTGAATCTGTTCATGAACAAGTTCTTGAATGTATGAGAAATTATGTTACTGACTTAGTTAAGTCACATACTATAGATGGTATTTTAAGTGAACAAGATAAGAAAGAAATAGTATCTTTTGCTAACGAAAATTTACTAGATAAAGATATTACTGAAAATGATATTAGTTCACTATTAGATGATGATATGATAGACTTCTTATATAATAAAGCAAAAGAGGAATATGAAGAAAAACTTAGTGATGTTCCAGTAGAAATAACTAGTGAATTTGAAAAAGCATTATCTTTACAAGTCATTGATAACTATTGGATGGAACAAATTAATGTAATGAGTCACTTACGTGAAGGTATCTATTTACGTAGTTATGGTCAAGAAGATCCATTAAGAGCATATAGTACTGAAGGATTTGATTTATTTGATCAAATGTTACAAAAGATTGATCATGATGTTACTATATTCTTACTAAAAGCAGAAATACAAAAAACTGTTGAAAGAAAACCAGTTACAAGAAATGTTCAAACTAATGATGATAAATCAGATTCAGTAAAGAAACCAAAGAAAAGTAAAAAAGTAGGACGTAATGATCCTTGTCCATGTGGTTCAGGAAAAAAATATAAACAATGTTGTGGTAAATAAACCTGCAAACCCGCATAAAATAAGGAATTGCGGGTTTTTCTATGATTACAATATTTAGGTAATTATAGGCATGTCTTTTGTCTTGGATAAGTTTTAGATAAGTCTTTTCACCAAAATCAGCCGTAAAATAGGGCGTATATGATATAATTAAAAAGGAAGTGATAACAATGAATAAAATAAATTCTAAAAATTTATATACTGATAGATTGGAATTGAGGATTCCAACTATGGAGGAGCAACATAGATTATGGGAAATATTAATTAATGAAGATATCAATCAATATTATTTTCCTACTCCAGATAGAATATTTGATAAAAATAATTTGTCTAAGGACAATATAGAAGATTTAAAAAAAGCAAGACGAATTTTTACAGAACAATTGTCTGATTGGAAAAGACAAGAACCTTTTTATGAAAAGAAGATAGAATCCATCCAAGCACAAGATGATAGTCAAAAGTATACTTGGAGTATTTTTCTTAAAGGAACCAATACAGTTATAGGTCAAATAACTTGTCAACCAAAAGATAATGAACCTGAAAATATAAGAGATGTTGGATGGTTTATTGATCCTAATTGTCAGGGAAAAGGCTATGCAACAGAAGCAGCCGTTGCAATATTAGATTTTATGTTTAATGAAGTAGAAATAACTGATATTAAAACAAGTGCAGCTGAAATAAATCCTGGATCATGGAGAATTATGGAAAAACTTGGATTTGAATTCGTTGGAACAAAAAAATCATCATATTTTAAAGATGATGAGATTTTGATATCTAAAGAATATCATGGAACTAAAGAATTATTCTTAAATAGAAACAACAGTATTAAGAAAAAATAGATTTTTTTTAGATAAGTTATTAGACAAGTTGTTGAATAAAAACTTGTAATATTTCAACAAAAAATCATTAAATTAAAATAAAAAATAACAATTTAAAAGGAAAAAATTACTAGGTTATTTTAATATTTTACCATGTGGAAGTGGTAAAAAATATAAGCAATGTTGTGACAAATGACTCGTAAAGTCCCATAAATAAAGGGAAAACGCGAGTTTTTCTTTTTATCAAAAAATTGCCCAAAATATGGGCTGGAGCCACTTTGGAGACATTTTGATTTAAATATTGGACTATACAAGTAAAATCTATTATGGTTTCATGGTATAATTATGTATGAAAGTTGGTGATTAAATTGAATTATGAAATAATTGATGTAAAACAAGATGAAAAAGAAAAGTTATATAAATTATTACAGTATGCTTTATATGATGGTTCGCAATACATTGATAATGACATAAATAAAGATTGTATATTTGAATATAGATGGTTTGATAATTATTTTACCGATAATGATCGAAATTCATATTTTATTAAAAGTGGAAATGCCTATGTAGGAATGGTTATGGTAAACGAGAATTTGAAATTTAATAAAGACGGTAAATGCATTGCCGAGTTCTTAATAATGCCAAGATTCAGAAGAAATCATATTGGTAAAAAGGTTGCATATGAAATATTTGAAAAATTTAAGGGCAATTGGGAAGTTCAACCGATGGAGAATAATCCTATTGCATATTCATTTTGGAAGAATATTATATCAGAATATACAAATGGTAATTATATAACTAAAAATGATGGAATAGAGGATGTATTCGTTTTTAATAATAAATAAAGGTGTTAATTTATGCAAATAGTAGAATATGAAAATAAGTATTTAGGAGATGTCAAAGACTTATTAGTTGAACTTGAAGAGTATATTGTATCAATAGATAAAGATCATTTGGATCAAGTTCATCCTGAATATAGGGAAAAAATGGCAGTTTTAGATTTAGAAGAAGTTAATAAGAACAACGGTAAATGTTATTTGGCAGTAGAAAATAATAAAGCAATTGGCTTAATCATGGGTTGCATATTCCCATATGATAAATATGATTATCTAGACTATAAATGTCCAAAAAGAGGAGAAATTACAGAATTAATCGTTACAAATAAAATTAGAAGTAAAGGCATAGGTCAAGAACTAATAAATAAAATGGAAGAATACTTTAAATACGTTGAATGTGAATATGTAATAGTTGATGTATTCGCCTACAATGATATTGGTAAGAATTTTTATAATAAAAAAGATTATCATGCAAGAATGGAAACAATGATAAAGAAAATATAGTGAGGGAAGCAAATAATATGAAACATGAAATGAAATTAAACAATGGACCATTTGAACGAATAAAAAATGGAACAAAGACTATAGAATTAAGATTAAATGATGAAAAAAGACAATTGCTAAAAATTAAGGATTTAATAGAATTTACTAATAGAACTAACAACGAAAAAATGTTAGTTGAAATCGCGAACTTATATCATTATCCATCATTCGAAGAATTATATAAACATTTTGATAAGGTAGCAATGGGATATGATGAAGATGATATAGCTGATCCGAAAGATATGGAAGAATATTATTCGCCAGAAGAACAATCTAAATATGGTGTATTAGGTATTAAAATTAAAAAAATGTAATTTTATTAGTAAAATATGTCAGGTCAAAGACATGAAAAGTTTTTTTCATAGTCTTTGACCTGAACTATTGCTTGACAATATAAAATCCTTATACTAAAAGGCTGAACGCAGTGTTGATAGAAGCAACAACTGAGAAACTCCGGTTGTGAGATTTTTCTTTGCTTGAAAAAATGGTATAAATTGTAAAGACTACAGCACTATCGACACATTATCTACATTTAACAACTTTTCAAAAATACGTTAAAATTCTTATAACAAAAGGGAAAAACAAGAATCGTTCACTTCGAAAGTGGTGTTGGTAAAAATGTGTTATAATTGTAATAGAGGTGTATTTATGAAAAGAAATAATTTGAAGAAGGTATTAGGAAAAATATATAGATTATTAGATTTTAAGCAAAAAATAAAATTTTTAATTATTATATTAATAATGATTGTATCAGCTGTTTTAACTCAGATGACTCCAAAAGCAATTGGATGGCTAACAGATGATGTTTTAAATGTAAATGGTGTTACGTTTGAAAAAGTTGTTCCTTTTCTTATTTTGATTCTTGTAGTTAATGTAGGTAATGAAATAATCAAGATTATAAGAAGAGTAATGGTAGAAGATGTTGCAACAAGAACTGAAAAGAAAGCTCGTGGAATGGTTATAAAATCACTATTAATGGCCCCATTATCATATTTTAGAAAGAATATGATAGGTAATATTCATGGAAGAATGAATAGATGCTTAGATGGTACTATAAAATTAGAAAAATTATTATTTATGGATTTTGCTCCAGCTGTTTTTAATAGTGTGGCTGCTATTATAACAATTTTCTTAACTTTGCCAATTACACTTGCTTTGCCTATGTTAATGGTTATTCCTATAGGTGTTACTATTGTTTTAGCTCAAATAAATAGTCAAAGAGGTATAAGAGTAGAATTGTTAGAAAGAAAATCAAGTATGGATGGTACAATAGTTGAACTTATTAATGGAATAGAAGTTATTAGAATTTGTGATAGTGTTGACTTTGAAACAAATAGGTTTGATACTAAGTCTGAATTTTTAAGAAATAAAGAAATGAAACATCATAAAGCGATGGCATTATATGATTGTTTAAAATTTATAAATCAAGCGGTGTTCACGGTATTAATAATAGGAATATCTACTTATTTAGCAACTAAAGGTATAATATCAGTAGGTGCTGTATTAACAGCTTATTTATGTTTTAATCAATTAACAAAACCATTAGAAGAATTACACAGAATATTTGATGAAGTATCAGAATGTACAATACTAGCAAGTGATTTCTTTGAAATGGTTGAAATACCAAATGATTTCTCATATTTGGATACGAAAAGAGAATTAAATAATGAAGTAACTGATGAAATTATAAATATAAAAAATTTAAGTTTTCACTATTCGGAAGATAAAGATAAGTTAATTCTAAAAGACTTAAATATTGATATAGAAAAAGGAATGTATTTAGGAATAGCTGGTCCTTCAGGATGCGGTAAATCATCATTAATTAAATCAATTTGTAAATTAGAAAAAGCAGATGGTACTATCATTTTGGATGATACAAATATTGATAACTTAAATAGAAAAGATATTTCTAATATAATTGCCTTAGTTCCTCAGAGCCCATTTTTAATTGCTGGAACAATTTATGAAAATATTACTTATGGAATTAATAGAGAAGTATCAATAGAAGAAGTAGAAGAAGCTGCTAAAAAAGCCTATATACTTGATTATATAGAAGAACTACCAGAAAAATTCGATACATTAATATCTGAAGGTGGAAATAATCTTTCAGGAGGACAAAGACAAAGAATTGCAATTGCAAGAATATTCTTAAGAAAGCCTAAAATATTAATATTAGATGAAGCAACAAGTGCTCTTGATAACACATCAGAAAAACATATTCAAAGTGAAATAGAAAAATTACAAAAAGAAAACAATACTACTATAATAGCAATTGCCCATAGATTAACTACTTTAAAGAATTGCGACAGAATAATTGTATTGAATAAAGGTAAGATTGAAGAAAGTGGAAAATTTGATGAATTGATTGAAAAAGAAGGAATCTTTAGTGACATGTATTATGGAAAACTAAAATAAATTTTTATCTACATTTTAGTAGAGTTTTGCCAAAAACGATTTAATGTGAATTAACATAAAATAACGTGTTTTAAAGGGATTAGAATAGTATCTAAGATCTCAGAATTGCAAAACATCGCATCTGTGTGGCTCAGGAAAAAAATATAAAAATTGTTGTGGTAAATAAGCTCGCAAGTCTGCATAAAATAAGGAATGCTATCACAGAAAATATGATAACATTTTTCTTTTGAAGATAGAATTATAAAATTTAAAGAAAATAATACTTATGAATAAAGAAAAATTAATTTTACAACTTATAGAAGATAATAATGGAGTTATTACAACTAAAAAAATTATCTAAAATGATATTAACATAGTGCTTTGACTTGTGTTTATTTCAAAACTTGTTCACAAAAATTAAAATTATGTAGTAAAATAAAGGTGTGAACAATAAATATATTTGTTAATATCTTTTAAAATCTAAGTAGGAATGAGAAAAAAGATTGAAAAAAGATTTAGTAACAGCAGAAATAATAGTTAAAGAAAATAAAGTAGGAATACTAAGAGTTGGAAATGTTAATTATATTTCTTTAATTGATTCAGTAAAGTATCAAAACTCAAATGAGCCATCTTTTACAGTTAAAAACTGGTTAAGAAGAATAAATAATATTGATTATATTGGCCTATGGGAAGAAATTCATAATCAGAATTTTAATTTGATCGAATTCGACCAAATTAAAACTGAGTATGGTAAAAATTCGTTTGCAATGTCACCAACGCAATGGATAAAAAGGACTAAAGCAATAGGAATAATTTCAAAAGGAGGGAGATATAGTATTGGAACTTATGCTCATCCAGATATTGTATTTGAATTAAATACAGGAGAACAAATTAAGTTTCAAAACTAAAGGAGAAAGAGAAAAATGAAAGTTCAAAAAATAATATATAATGGATATTTGGAGGTATAGAAATGAAAACAATAGCACTTGATTTGGATGGAGTTGTATTTGATTCTGAAAACTTATACAGGGTATATACAGAAATATATGATGTAGAAAAGAATGGAAAAGATAATATTATAGATAATACTCAGAGAATATTTCAAAAGAGATATAATTGGACTGAAGAAGAATTTAAGGAATTTTATAATACTAATGTGGAAAAAATATTAACTACAGCAAATTTCATGACTGGTGTTGCTATAGTATTAAATAAACTAAAAAATCATTTTAAATTTATTGTAGTAACATCTAGAAATGATTTTGAGACTGAAATAGCAAGAGAAAAATTAAAAACTATTGGATTTGAAAATATTAAAATATTTAATAATGAACATCATAAAATAGAGAAGTTATTAGAGGAACATGTTGATTATATAATTGATGATGACGATAATATTTGTATAAATGCAGCTGATAATGGAATATGTGCGTTGTATTTTAAAAATAATGCATCAAATAAAGTTAATAAAGAAAAAGTTATAAATGTAAATAACTGGGGAGAGATATATAAATACCTAATGTTAAATGAAGGAGAGTAGTATGAAATTAAAAAATATGAGAGAATATACTCATGAAGAATTTGTTAATCTAGTTTTAAGTTTAAGTGAAGAAGAACTATTAAATTTAAGTAAAAATTATGGAGGGTATCCAGTATTATTTAGGATGGCTTTAGATAGTAGAATCTGTCATATACCTTTTATACAAACTGGAGCTGCCATTGTTATTGAAAATGATAAAGGTGAAATACTACTTCAAGAAAGAACGGATAGAAATAAATGGGGACTACCAGGAGGATGCCAAGAGCTTGGAGAAGATTTAAGAGAAACTGCAGTAAGAGAAGCTTATGAAGAAACAGGATTAAAAATAGAGGCAAATAGTATTATTCTAATAGATACATTATCTGGTAAATCAAGAAAGAATAGTTATCCAAATGGAGATATAGTTTATAACAATACATCACTTTATTTAGCAAAAGTATCTAATATTGACGTTAATAATTTAAAAGGTGATTCTGAAACTAAAAGATTAAAATTCTTTAAACCAGAGGAAGTACCTGAAAATTTAATGGATAAAGATTTAATTAATTTCTACTTAAATTATTTAAATAAAGGAGAACAAATTAAATTACAAAACTAAAGGGTGAGAGAAAAATGAAAGTTCAAAAATTAATCAAAATGGCTTATAAAGAAAATAAAAGAAGTTCTCTAGCTATATATTTAATATTGAGATTTTTAGTTATATTATGTATGGTTCTTCAACTTATAAGAGGAGATTTAAATAATGCTTTATTATGTTTATTATCATTAATACTATTATTTGCACCATTATTTATTCAAAATAAATTTGAAATAACTTTGCCAGATGGATTAGAAATAGCTATATACCTATTTATATTTTCTGCTGAAATATTAGGCGAAATTAACAATTTCTATGGAATAATTCCTTATTGGGATACAATGTTACATACAATTAATGGATTTTTAGCGACAGCTGTTGGTTTTTCCTTAGTAAATTTATTAAACAATAATAGTACACATATTAATTTATCACCATTTTATTTGTGCTTAGTAGCTTTTTGTTTTTCTATGACGATAGGAGTATTATGGGAATTTTTTGAATATGGAAGCGATAAAATATTAAAACTCGATATGCAAAAAGATACGATTGTACAAGAAATATCATCAGTAGCATTAAATCCTGATGGTAAAAATAAGCCAGTCATAATTGATAATATTGGAAAAACGGTTATTTATGATACTAAAGGAAATATAATCCAAACAATAGATAACGGTTATTTGGATATAGGTATAAATGATACTATGAAAGATTTATTTGTTAATTTTGTTGGTGCTTTAGTATTTAGTTTCTTTGCTTACTTTGGCTTGAAACATAATGAAGATAATTTATTTATAAATAATTTTGTTCCAACAAAAGGTAAAAGAGAAATGGCAAAATCTGTAGCAAAATTTCTATCAAAATGATATTTATAATAGGGGGGCTGTCGAGAAATTAGTAAGATAACTAATTTACGATAATCCCCTTTTTTAATTTTCCTTTTAAAATAAAGAAATTAAATTATACAAAAAGAGGCTTTTGGCAAAATTATACAATTTTGCGACAGCCCCTTTTTATTTAAGAGTAGAATTATTATTATTTTTGTATATTATACTAATAGGAGGTTGTTATGTACAATAATGATAATTTTGAGAAGTTAAAAAAAAGAATAGATAAATGTAGAAATTGTTATATTCAAGGACCAACAGGACCTAAAGGAGAAAAGGGAGATACTGGAGATAGAGGAATACAAGGACCTACTACTATAGAAGTAGGTATTACAGAAACAGTAGAGTCACATCAAGAAGCTAAAGTAGAAAATATTGGTACCAATGAAGATGTAGTTTTAAGATTTAGAATACCAAAAGGGGAGCAAGGGATAGAGGGAAAAATAGGACCCCAAGGAATTCCCGGACCTAAAGGAGATAAAGGAGATATTGGACCCCAAGGAATAAAAGGTGAAAAAGGAGATCAAGGACCAGCCACTATTCAAATTGGAAATGTTGAAACAGTTGATCCGACAAAAGATGCTGAAGTTGTAAATACTGGTACACCTGTTGATGTAGTTTTAGATTTTAAAATACCAAAGGGAGAGAAAGGCGACCAAGGAGAAATGGGACCTAGGGGATTACCAGGAGAAATAGGAAGAACAGAACATATAGCTATTGATGAGACAGAAACTTTAGAACCAGGTGAACCAGCTCAAGTTATGGATACTTTTGAAAACTGGGTACATCATTTAGCATTTTTAATTCCAAAAGGTGAAAAAGGTGCTACGGGAGAAAGAGGTCCACAAGGACCAGCCGGACCACCAGGAACAGAATTTGTATCTTCTTATGGGATTAGATATTCAATGTCTACTACTCCACTTGCTTTACTTCAAGGAACAGATAATATTATTCCTTTACCTGAAAAAGGAGCAGCTTTTCTTACCGAATATCCAGATGGTAATTCAATTAAAATAAAAGAAAATGGAGTTTATCTCATATCTTATTCATTATGTGGTGCTACCAATGAAGAATGTTCTTTAACTATGTCAGTAAGAGCTAATGATATATTACAACCAGCAACAAATCTTACTAGTGAGTTTCAAGCACAAATAATTAATTCTATAAGTTCATCTACCATTGTAGCACTAAGTAAAGATGATTTAATAACATTAAATGTAAAACCATCTATGGCAGTTAACATAACGTTTAATGGAAGTACTAATGCGATATTAAGTGTTGTAAAAATACATTAAAAGTAATGAAAATTGATTATTTCAAAATACTTTTCCAGCATAATTTATGGTAAAGGAAAGTGATAATATGGAAATAATTAATAATAATACAGTGGTAGTAACTAATAGTGAAGAATTAAAAGATGTACTAAGTAATACAAATGATTATAATTATGTATATTTAGGTAATGATATAACTTTAACGAGTGGATTTAAAATAAATGCTAATAAAACAAAAGTAACTATTGATGGTACATATAATAATATTAAAGCAACCTATACAAATAATTTAACTGATAGTACAGATGTTATAACGGTTAGTACTACGAATAAAAGAATTATACTTAAAAATATGAATATAGTTAGTTCCCATACCTATAGCGTAGTTTATGTACCATCTCATCCTAATTATTCTAACTTAACTGTTGAGTATAATAATATTAATTTTAATGGTATAGAACTATCTAATAATTACTATGGTTCAACAAAGATTATGGATTCTATTATAACTGTCAGTGATACAAATGGTGTAACTGCTCAAAAAGTATGTGATTCTAATAGAATAATAATAGGTGGAAATACAACAATTACAAGTAATTCCACTACCAACACAGTATTCTTCTTTAATGATGTAATACCATCTTATATTAAAATAGTACCCAATAGTAATGTAAATATCACAACTAATAAAGAATTAATGAATGGTACTAATCGACTTGATTTAATAGTAGGACATGGAGCAGAATTCCTTTTAACTACTGGAAATGGTTTTGCTATCACAACAACACATGGAGCTAGGAATGTCATAATTGAACAAATGGCTAATTTTACTTTTATAGAAAAGAGCCATCAACGAGTCCCTATGTGGAATGTATTTGGTGATTTTAAAGTTTTAGAAGGAGCTAGTATATCAGTACTAAATACTTATATGACTACTCCAACTGATAATTATAATATCTATTTTAAAGGTACAAACCAAAAATTTATATTAGATAATCCTAAATATGTGAATATCTATACTAAAAATGCCAATGTAGTATATGCCAATAATTCTGTTGATTTTTCCTTTAAATTTTCAAGGATTAATATGTGGATTTATGCTCTAGATTATACAAGTGCTTGTACACTAGATGACCAACCTGCATTTTTCTGGTATAAAGAAAATACTCCTGCTGAAATAACTGGCTCTTTTAGTAAAGATACTACTACAGTTACATCTCACAATTTTACAGATAGTGAATTAAGCTCAATATCAGATATAACTAGTTTTAAATTTCAAGGTATAAAGATATTAACTTTAGGACAATTAAAAACTAATGTACATCCAGTCCTCAATTCTACCAATACCATATCAGGTCATACCACACCATATGCTAATGTAAAAATAGAATATGATAGTAAAAACTTACTAGCAACTGCTGATGAAAATGGTTTATTTGAAGCTGATCTTGATACTACTATTCCTGATAATACAAGAATTAAAATAATATCTTGTTTAAATAGTTGTTATACCGAAAGAAAAGTGACAGTACCATTTAGTGGAGAATTAACCCTTTTAAGAGTAACAGAGAATATTCCTTTTAGTATGAATCCGTCATCTATTAAACCACTTATTTTACCTAAAAAGAATCAAACAATAGTAACAGTAGTTGATAGTAGAATAAATAGTAGTAAGTGGAAACTATATTTAAACTATACAAATCCAATGATAGAAAAAGAGGGAAAAGTATTAATAGATTCATTAGTCTTTAAAAAGTTTGATAATGAGGAGATTATTTTAAAGACTAATAAGAAACTAATATATGAATCAAGTGATAATGGTGGAAATATAAGTGTAAGTAATGTTACTTTTTCTACGGATAAAGGATTATTACTTAAACCGAGTAAAGATTTATTAGAAGATGAGGATTATTCTACATTAATAATTTGGAGTGTAGAGGAGTAATGCTTTTTCCAAATATTAAATTGATTCATAAAATATTGCGTAATGAGGTGAAATATGAAAAATGATTATATTTATATTAAACTTTATAATAATAAAGAAGTAAAATTAAATGTTAAATTAAAGGATAAATGTAATAAGGTGGTTTTTGAAGGTAAAACTGATAATTTAGGAAGAATTAAAATACCAATATGTAACAATGAACTTTATAATCTAATAATATATTCTAATTTAACAGTTATCAAAGTATCTTTAATCGCTAAAAAGAATAGAGTCTATCATATAAATATTAATAATAAAAGCAATGGTAAACTCATTACAATTTTACTAATGGATAAGAATTATCCTAATATAAAAATAGAAGGAGGTAAAATGACATTATGGCAAGACAGACAATAAACATAACAAATGGTAAAGGAAGTATTGAGTTAGTTAATGGAAATTATAATGCTACAGCAGTAGTTGGAGGATATGATTCTTCAACTCTTACTCCAACTAGTGTAAATGTGGTAGATGGTGTTGATACATATGCTTTTACTATAAGTGCTACAGGAACTTTAACTCTTCATGTGACTGATACAGGTGATCCTGATACTGGTGTTGATATTGTTGGTGCAAAGTTTATAAGAACTGATAGTACAGGGGCAATAGTTGGAACAGAAGCTGTTACTAATCAAGATGGTAATGCCGTATTTAATAATGTTCCTTTCGCTGCAACTGGAAGTAATCCAATATATTACAAACAAATAGC
Source organism: uncultured Bacilli bacterium (assembly GCA_934131695.1). GTDB lineage: Bacteria > Bacillota_I > Bacilli_A > RF39 > UBA660 > Onthousia. The sequence goes on from CAKOZV010000001.1 coordinate 26,903, forward strand.
AGGAGATGGAGGACATACATTTGATGATGGTGTTAAATCAATTACTATGACTGTAGAAACCCAAACTGTAGAAATAACAAATCCTCAAGCTCCACTTAGAAACTTTACATTAATGGATGAAAGCTATCCAAATATACCAATTATAGATGGACAAATAATACTTCAAGATAATTAATGAAAGGGGCTGTCGCAAAATTGTATAATTTTGCCAAAAGCCTCTTTTTGTATAATTTAATTTCTTTATTTTAAAAGGAAAATTAAAAAAGGGGATTATCGTAAATTAGTTAGCTTACTAATTTCTCGACAGCCCCTTTTTTGTTTACAAGTAGCTACTCATATGTTAAAATAACGAAGAAAAGAAGAAAGCAGGTAGTTTATGGAAAATAAGTCTTTAGAACAAATAGATGAAGTAAAATATTTAGCTCAAGAAAATACTCCTCGATATAGGCTTATAATGAAATATTTATTTAATAAATATGAAGAAGCAGAGTACTGGCTATATAAAGAAGAAATATATACTGAGGTAAAAAAAACAATAACTGATTATACTGAAGAAGAATGTGATAGGGATTTAGAATTTTTACTAAATAATGGTTCTTTAACTAAACTACAAGATACCCAAAATATTAATACAATCAGTGACTTTAAGTTTCATAACTTTCGTTATCAAATGACTGATAAAGCCGTAATAATAGAAAGAATGACTATAGAGCTAGAAGAAATAGAGGTAAAAGTAGCATCATTAGAGCCAAGATTATTTGAAAGAATTAATAACCTAATTAAAAGACTTACTGATATTTATAATCTAGATGAGAATCAAATATATGAATTATGGATAGATATAAATAATGACTTTAAAAGCTTGAATGAACATTATCAAGACTTTTTGAAAAAATTTCATGAGGCTAAAACTGAAGAACTACTACAAAGTGAAGCATTTTTAGAATTTAAAAGTAGTGTAATAAATTATATTAATGATTTTATTAATAGTTATATAAAAAATTCTACATCAATAAAAAACTATTTAATAGAGATTGATGATAAAAAGACAAAATATCTAATGGATAGTCTTATTTCCCATCAGAAAAAAGCACCTAAGATATCACCAGAATTTGATTATGAAAAATTAAGAAAAGTAAACTATGGAAAATGGCAAAGCCTTAAGAAATGGTTTGTTTCATCTACTACCCAGAGTGAAGGAGAACGTCTATTAGAAGCAACACAAAATATTATTCAAAAAATATACAAATATGCCAGTTCATTAATAGAATTACATGGAAATATGATTAATAGGAAAGAAGAGTATAAACATATTTGTCATTTATTTGATAATTTAGAAACAGTTGAAGATGCAAGTAAATTATCATCAGCAATATTTGGAATAACTGTAGCTAATCATTATAAAATGTCATCAATGATTAATACTGATTCCTTAATTAAAAGTTATGATGTACCACCAATTGAAGTACCAATAAATACAACTATTAAAGAATATAAAATTAAAAGTCAAAATTCACAGATTGTTGATAAATCAATGGAAAAGGAACGTATCTTAGAAGAGATAAGACAAAATGAAAAAATTAGAAAAGAAAAGATTAGAAATTTAATAAAATCAGGTAAAATAGTTTTAGAAAAAGAGATATATTTGGATGAAATTGAAAGAAGATATGTATTAGGTCTAATTGAAAAAGCAAAAAAAGAGTCAAATAAAGAATCAGAATTTGGCTATTCATACTATATAACTAATGAAACTAAAGAAAAATGTAAGATAATCTCTAAAGATGGAATATTTGAGTTATTAGGTAGAACGATAGTGATTGAAGTGGGTGAAGATAATGAATAATGATATAGAAAAAGAAATGAAAGCCCTATTATATAACTTTTGGATAACAAAAGATAAAGATAAAGAACTGTATTATCAGATAAAGAATAATCAAAATAAAATGAAAGAATTTATTTCTAAAAACTTAGGTAGTAATTTAATAATTCATGATAGATTTATAAAATTAGAAAAGATTCCAACAATAGTTAAATCTAATGCTAAACTAAATAATTTTTATTCAGTATTAGAATACGTAATCTTAACAATAATGTTATTATTTCTTGAAGATAAGACAAGAGGAGACTATTTTGTTCTATCTGATTTAATCGAATATGTAAAAAACACTTCAATAACTTTAGAATTAAACCATATACCCGATTGGAATAAAGTTCAAGATAGAAGATGCTTATCAAATGTAATATCATTATTAGAAGAATTACAAATTATAAAGGTAAAAGACTCGTCTAAAGTATCATTCATCGAAAGTACAGAAGCAGAAACACTATATGAGTCGTTAGGAACGTCTAATTATTTGATGAGAATGTTTGATGATAATATAAATGAATTAACAACACCAGAAGATTTTATCAAAAGTGAATTTGCTACTCAAGATGAAGAAAAAGGGGATATAAGAAGATATAAAGTATTTAGAAATATCTTATATACACCAGCAGTATCTTCTAAAGATTTATCAATACCTGAACTAGATTATATAAAGAAAAACCGCAATTATATAAAATCAGAAATAGATAAGAACTTAAATATGGAAGTAGAAATAACCCATAATTTAGCTATATTATATGATGAAGAAAGTAATACCCAGAAAGATAACTTTCCTAATAGTAAAAAACTTACAGAAATTGTATTAATGGTAAATGAAAAATTATTACAAGAGATAAATGCTAATAAAATAGTGTTAGATAATCATGAAATAGCTACTATAAAAGAAGATTACTTTGAAAATATAATAAAAGACATAAAGAAGACAAAAGCACCATATATAGGAAAAACCTTATTAAGAGAAACAGACAAGAAATTTTATGACATGATATTAGAATATATGGAAAAGTATAACATTATAGAAAAAAATAATGATGAGATAATAATTTATCCAACAGTAGCTAGATTAGTAGGCAAGGCAAAGGTTATAGAAAAAGATACAGCAAAGCAAACAAGTTTATTTGGAGGTAGTAATGAATTATAAAGTAACAAAAATAGGATTATTAAACTTTTGGTATTTTGACGATGAAGAATTTAATTTCTTTGATGGAAAACTATTATTAAGAGGTGGAAATGGTAGTGGTAAATCAGTAACTATGCAGTCATTTATCCCTTTGATATTAGATGGTAATAAAACACCATCTAGACTGGATCCGTTTGGTACTAAAGAAAAAAGAATAGAAGACTATTTATTAGGACCATCTGATGGAGAACAAAAAGATGATGCTATTGGCTATCTTTACATGGAAACATATAATGAAGAAAAAGATAAATATATAACAATCGGAATGGGACTTCACGCAAGAAAAGGAAGATCAACTGATTTTTGGGGTTTTGCTTTAAAAGATGGAAAGAGAATAGGAAAAGACTTTGAACTTTATAAAAGTTATAGCAATAAAGTATTAATGACTAAAAAAGAATTAAAGGCAAATATTGGTGTAGATAATGCCTTTGTAGAAACAACTAAAGAATATAAAAGTTTAGTAAACGACTTATTATTTGGATTTAAAGATTTAGACTCATATGATGAATTTATAAATGTGTTACTACAATTAAGAAGTTCTAAATTATCAAAAGAATATAATCCTGTCAAACTAATGTCTATATTAAGTAGTGTTCTTCAACCACTAACAGATGATGATATAAGACCACTATCTGAAGCTATTGAAGATACTAATAAGACAAAAGAGAAGATAGATACATTAAATAATAATTTAAAAGACTTATCAAATATATCTAAGTCATATCAAAATTATAATGAGATAAATTTATATAACAAAGCTAAAATAGTAAAAGATAGCCAAGAAAGAATTGAACTTTTAACTAAAGAATTAGAAACTAAAGAAACAAATATTAAAGGTATAAACAATAGACTAAAGGAAATAGATGAAAGTATTAATTATCTAGAACAAGAATCAGTAGAAATAACAACAAAGTTAGCAAGTATTGATAATAAAGACTTAAAAGATTATACCGAAAAATTAAATGAGTTAAAAATAGATATTGAAAAAGTAAAAACTTCAATAGATAATATTAAACAAAAGCTAGAAAGAAATATAGATAGAGAAAGAAAATGTCAAAATGATATTGAAAAAATAGATGACAAAATATATCAAAAAGAAAAAGCAATAACAAGTATTAAAGAAGATATAGCTTTATTAAGTGAAGAGATAAAAATATCAGATATAAATATAGGTATAAAGAATAAAGAAATAAATTTTGATTACTTAGAAGATAGAATATTAAAGTATAAGAATAGGTTAAATCAGATAAAGATAAAGTTAGAAGAAAAGGAGAATCTTGAAAATTCATTAAGTAAGCTAGAAGAAGAAAACGAAATAGCTAAGAAGGAACTAGAAGAAAAAGAAGATGAAAGAAAAAATGATATCAAAAGATTAAATGAAGAAATAGATAATTTTAAAGATGAAGTAAATAAAATAGATAAACAAAGTAAGGTAGTAAAACTTGGTGAAGATAGAAAAAGAAAGATATTTGACTTAATAAATAATTATAATGTAGAAAACTATATAGTAGCCAAAGAAGAATATCAAACAGAAATAAGCTATTATGAAACGATGGTTATTACTGAAAAGAGTAATATTGAAAATAAAATAACTAATGAAAAGAAAGAGTTAAATAGTTTAAAAGAAGAATTAAGAGTATTAGAAGAAACTGACGAATTAGAATATGTTGAAGAAGAACTAACTAAAGAATCAGAAATATTACTAAAAGAGGCAAACATACCATTTACTACATTATATAAAGTAATAGAATTTAAAGATAATATTAAGGAAGAAGAAAAAAATAAATTAGAAGAGTTATTGATATCTTTAAATATTTTAAATGCTAAATTAGTACCAGCTAAGTATTTTAATGATATTAAAAATATTAAGTCAGTATTTCTAAAGAAAGGTACACCAAAGAAAAATAATATATTAACCTACTTTAATGTTATAGATAATAGTGTTATATCTAAACAGGAAATAACAGATATTTTATCTAGTATAAGTGTAGATAAAAGTGATGAATTCTATATAAATGCAGATAACTATGAATATGACTTTTTATTAGGTTATCCATCATCAAAATATCAAAGTAAATATATTGGAATAACTAAAAGACAAGAAGAACATAAAAGACAAATTAGTTTAAAAGAAGAAGAAATATTAGAAAAAGAAAAAATATTAAATAATTATCAAAATATATTATTATCAATAAATGATAAATTAGATGATATTAAAAAAGTAGCAACTATGTTTCCTAATAGTAAAAACTTAGAAGAGATAAATACGGCTATAACCAAAATAACAACTTCTATAGATTTAATATTTGAACGAAGTAAAAAGCTAACTGAAGAAGCTAATAAAATAAATAATGATATTAAGGTTAAAATAGAAGAAATAAATAAAATCAAAGAAAATATTAATGTTCCTTTAAACTTATCAAGTTATAAAAAGGCTTTAGCTCTAACTGATGAATTAACTAAAAACGTAATTACATTAAAAAATAATATTGAAACACAAAATTCTTATAATGAACAAAAATTAAGTAAAGAAATATCGTTAGAAAATGCAAAAGAAGAAATAGAATATCAAAATGGAGAACTATCAGATAAAACTAAGATATTAGGAGAATTATCAAGTAAAAAGAAAGCTATAGATGAAATATTAGAAAATCCTGATTATAAAAAACAAATAGAAGAGATAAAAAGATTAACTGAAAGAGCAAAAAAGATACCTGATGAAAATAATGCATTAAGAGAAGAAAAAGGAAAATTAGAAAATAGCTTAGAAAACTTAAATGTTTTGCTAGATACAAATAAAAGTAATTTAGAGAAAGAAAAATTAAAGCTGGATTTAAGAAATAATATCTTAGAAAAAGAATATAGTTTAAATTATGTTTATAAAGATGAAGAATTAAATGCAGATAAAATTATATTAGATTTAAAAAGTAGAGAGAATAGTGACATTAAAAGAGCCTTTGAAAACTACTTTATTGCTTTCAACAATCATAAACAAAATCTACTTGATTATAGATTGACTAGTAAAGAAATATTTGCAAGTAAGGAAGAATTAAGAGAAGAATTTTTAGAAAAAGGTTTAGAAAAAGCTGAGATTGAAGAAATACTAGATTTAATGCCTAGACAAGATTTAGAAACAACTTATCAAGGTAAAAAGTTAAATATCTATGAATTAACAGATTGCTTAAAAGAGACTATAAAAGAAAGTGAAAATTATATAAGTACTCAAGAAAGACATTTATTTGAAGATATTTTATTAAAAACAGTAGGTAATAAAATAAGAGATAAGATAGAATCATCTAAAGAATGGGTAAAGAAAATAAATACAATAATGAAAGAAACTCAAATAGATAGTAATTTATCTTTTGAACTAGAATGGAGAAGTAAAACAGCTTTTACAGAAGATGAACTAGATACCAAAGAATTAGTTAGATTATTTAAAATAGATGCTGGCCAGTTGAATCCCAAGGATAGTGAAAAATTAATCACTCATTTTCGTAGTCAAATAAAGAAAGAATTAGAATTTAATGAAAAGATAAATGATAGTTATTCAAATATAATATTTAAAGTATTAGATTATAGAAATTGGTTTGAATTTAAATTGTACTATAGAAGAAAATCTGGTGAAAAGAAAGAATTAACTAATAAAGTCTTCTCAATACTAAGTGGTGGAGAAAGAGCTAAAAGTATGTATGTTCCATTATTTGCAGCTGTTTATGCTAAACTACTAAATGCTAAAAAATTATCATTGAGATTAATAGCTCTTGATGAAGCTTTTGCAGGAGTAGACAACAGTAACATTAGAGAAATGTTTGATATTTTAGCTCAGTTAAATCTTGATTATATTTTAACGTCTCAATCATTATGGGGTGATTATGACACAGTAAGAGAACTATCAATATGTGAACTTATAAAGGATGAAATACATAAAGCTGTAGCAGTTCGTCATTATCGTTGGAATGGGCATTCTAAAGAGATATTAGAAAAAAGTGATGTATATGAATAATGTAAATAAAGAATTAGCAAACTATTTAAAGTCAAAAAAAGGCTTAACAAGATTAATGAACAAATTAAAAGAAAAATATATATCGCTTTCTAGACCTAGTGGTACTGTTGTACTTAATAATCTAACAGAAATAGAAAGTATAGATATAAGTAATTTACTAGGTAAAAGAATTAATAAGGAAAAATTAAAAACTTCTTTTAAGGAAATAACTAAGAAAATAAATGAAGGAAAATACAGTGATTTCACTTGGAGAGAATTACTAAACTACTACTTTAATGAGAATATAGTAACTAAGGAAGAAGAAAAGTTCAATAAAAAGCAGGAAGAAGTAGAATTTTATAAAAAGTTATTTGAAGAAAATAATAATAAAAAGTATATAAAAACTATAAAGGATATAATTATAAATGATGAAATAATTAGTAAAATAATTAAACAAAAATATCATAAGAATAAGATTACTCTACAAGAAGAACTTAACAATATACTATTGTTATTAGATAATATTCCGGAATATCCTACCTCTTTAGCAGTTTATGCATCATTAACAGGTAATCCACATTATTTAGATTTAAATAAAACCACAAGTACTTTATTTCTTAAGATATTATCAAAGATAAAGAATATAGAATATAAGGAAAAGTTAGAATCAAAAATAAATATACTATCAGAGATAAATGTTTATATTGATCCTATATCTAATTTTGTAATAACTTACAAGTTAACAGGAAATTCCATATTAAATGAACTAGCTAAAAATAATGAAGTAGTTAACTTAAATTTATTAAATATAAATAAACTAAGTAAAGTAGATACAAATAATAAAATAGTATATGTCTTTGAAAATCCATCTTTACTAACCTCATTAATTGATTTAAATGTTCCAATAGTAATTACATCTGGAATTCCCAATATATCCTTATATACATTATTAAAAAAATTAGAGGAAAGTAATACTAAAATATATTATAATGGTGATTTTGATCCAGAAGGATTATTAATAGCAGAAAAGTTAAAACAAAGATTTCCTAATATAGAATTATTTTGCTATAGTGATATAGATTATAATAACGCTAAATCAAAAGAAAAAATCTCTAATAGCAGGTTGAAAAAATTAGATAATATTAATTCAAAGGAATTACAAGAAATAAAAAATATAATACTAGAAAATAAAGTATCAGCATATCAAGAACAAAATCTAGATAGAATTAGAAAATATATTGAAAAATCTAAACTTTAATGATGGAGGTAATTATGGACTATATTATAAGAAAAATGAATAAAAATGATTGCTTTTCTGTAGCAAAAATAGTAACAACTGCATGGAATGAAACTTATAGAGGTATAGTAAATGATGAATTTTTAGATAATCTTTATTTAAATGAACAAGAAAGAGCAAATAATTTCTATAAAGAATTTGATAAGAATATTAATCATCAATATGTTCTTGAAATAAATAATGAGATAGTAGGGTTTATTAATGTAGATGTATCTGATGATGCTGAATATAATGATTGTGGAGAGTTGTATGCTTTATATTTGATAAATGATTATAAGGGACAGGGTTATGGTAGAAAGCTATTTGCTATGGCAATTAAAGAATTAAAAAATATGGGATTTACAAAAATGATAGTAGGTTGTTTAGTAGCTAATCCTACAAATGAATTTTATAGACATATGGGTGGAAAATTAATAAAACAAAGAGTATTTGAAAAACTAAAACTACCTGAAAATGTATATTTGTTTGAAGAAATATAATTATAAAAATGATACATAGCTTATAAAATATGTATCGTTTTTGCTTTTTTTCTAAGATAAAATAAAAAAATAACTTGTGATAAAAAAGAAAATATTATATAATTATTATGCCATTTATACATATAAATGGTTCTTTTAAAGTATATTAGTGTATTGAGTTATTTTTTATATATATAGATTGGGGGAATAAAATGGAACAAGAAATTTTAGAAAATTTAAGATTAGATATAGAAGATGTAAAAGAAATAATTAGATCAAACTTTGAGGAAATGCAAGAATTAGAAAAAAATCCTAAAGTTAAAAGATATATTCATTTATTGCATTTAAAAGAAGAGTTAGAAAATGGTTTGAACTTAAAGAGTGATAAAGAAATTGCAATTCATGAACTTGGAAAATATACGCAAGGTGTTATACAAGAAACTAATGATATTTGGTTTTTAATTGGTAAATATACTTTAGAAGAATATTTAGATACTTTTGGTACTACTCCTAGTGTAAAAAATAATTTCTTATTATATGTCAATTTAGAAAATGAAAAAATGCATAACTGTATTACACCAGAAAAACAATTAGACTTTGAAAATGAACATACTGTTATTAAGACTAATAAAAAGAATGATTGGCAGGGATATTATAAAATGAGAAATAAATTCTTTGTTGATTGTGTAAAAGAAGGAGAAACTACGGCATACCAAAAAGTATTAACAAAAACTAATGGCTAGTGCAAATGACTAGTCATTTTTTTGATAAATTAATTAATTATTAGCTAAATATGTGCTATAGTATTTTTAGTAATATTTTGGAGGTTTAAAGTGCTAAAAGAAGTAGAAGAAAAATTAAAGAATATGGGATATGATGTTAAGTTATCTAAAGACAATATGTTAATAGTAACATTACTTAGTGAAACTACTGATAAAAAACAAATAGAAAGAATCTTAGAATTAATGTCAGTTAGTACTATACAGGAAGGAAAATTTACTAAAGAAGAGTTAAAAGACTTAATAACCAATAGATACTCTAAAGGTTTAAGAAAACTATTATGCTATTCATTTTTATCAAAAGAAGAGATTTTAGATTATTCCTTTATCTTGTCAAGAACAAATGATGATGTATTACTTAATTGTATGAGAGATGTTATGTGTAGCTCTAGTATTCATAAAAATAATGAGGTAGAAGAGTCACTAATAATACTAAAAAAGTCAAAAGAAAGTTATCAAAGAATAGCAGAACGAAATATCTTATTAAATAGTGAGGCGATAAAAGAAGATATATCATTAGAACTAGCTAGTAAAGTTTTAAATAGTAGGGAAGAGTATCAAGCTAGAGGGATAAGTGAATTATTATATGATCAAGAAGAATTAAATAAAGAACAATTATTAACGGCAGCTGATTCTATTAATAGTTCTAAAAGTGAAAGACAAGTAAAGTTTATTGAAAAACTTGCTAAAGATGAATATTATAAAAGTACAGGACTATTACTACCTGCTCTAAGAATAATTGATGAAGTACAAGAAGACTTTCAGCTAGACTATTTAAAAAGAACAGTAGGAATTTGTAAAGAACCGATTATATTATTACCTTCTCTAAAACTTTATACACAAACAGAGACTAGAGAAGAATGTGATTTATTACAAAAAAGATTATCATCATTAAAGAAAGAAGATATAATAGCATCTCTTGGTAGTGATTTATCATTAGTATCAGCTACTGAGAAAGCTAAAGTAAAAGAAAAAACAATCTAATCACTTTGATTACATTGTTTTTTTGATACTTAACAGTATCATCTATATATAATGGGAATCTTCACTAAACTCGTGAACCCTTCCCACTAATATATTATGCAGTAATTACTAATTTATACACATAATTGATTAATAAAAAATAATTTGTTAAAATGTGAATAGAAAGAGGGATTATTATGGAACTATCAGAATTAAAAAGAAATTATGAAAAGATTGATAAAAAATTAGCAGAACTTTGGAGGTTACTTTGACTGTGATAAGAAAGTAAAAGAAAAAGAAGAATTAGAAAAGAAACAACTAGAAGAAGGATTCTGGGATAATAAAGAATTAAGAGAAAGTGTTTTTTCTAAACTTAGCAACATAAATGCAATTTTAGAGAATATAATTTCATATAAAGGAGATACTAAGAATGCTCTAGATTTAATAGAACTATTATCCCTAGAACCAGATAACGAATTAGAAGAGACATTAGTAAAAGATTATGATAAATTAAAAGAAGAAGTAGAACAATTTGAAATATACTTACTATTTGATAGTGAATATGATGCTAATTCTTGTACCATTGATATTCATTCAGGAGCTGGTGGAACAGAAGCTTGTGATTGGGCAGAAATGCTATATAGAATGTATCTAAGATACTGTGAAAGACAAGGCTATAAAGTAACATTATATAACTATCAAGCAGGAGAAGAAGCGGGTATTAAAAGTGTTTCTTTCAAAGTAGATGGTAGTTATGCTTATGGCTATTTAAAAGAAGAAAAAGGTGTTCATCGTCTAGTTAGGTTATCTCCATTTGATTCTTCCAATAGACGCCATACATCATTTGCAAGTGTTGATGTTACTCCAGAAATAGATAAAAATATAGATATAAATATAGATGAAAAGGACATAAGAATAGATGTATATCGTTCAACTGGAGCAGGAGGTCAAGGAGTAAATACCACAGATAGTGCCGTAAGAGTAACTCATCTTCCTACTGGTATAGTAGTAACTTGTCAGAATGAAAGAAGTCAAATTCAAAATAAAGAAACAGCTCTACAGGTTCTAAAGTCTAAACTTTATGTATTAGAACAACAAAAAAAGGAACAAGAATTAGCTAAAGAAAAAGGAGAACAAATGAATATAGAGTTTGGTTCACAAATAAGAAGTTATGTAATGCACCCATATTCAATGGTAAAAGATCATAGAACATCCTATGAGACAAGTAATGTAACTAAAGTTTTAGATGGAGACTTAACTCCATTTATGGAAGCATATTTGAAAGGAGCAAAGAATGAATCCCAAGGCAATTGTTAATAATATTTATCAGCATAGTAAAATAAAAAGATATTTTCAGTTTATTTTTGGTTGTCTACTAGTAGCTCTTGCTTTTAATTTATTTTATTCACCTAATAACATAGTAGCAGGAGGCGTAAGTGGTTTATCTATCGTCTTAAATCATTTCTTTAAATTTAATCAATCTTATGTAATAATGATAGCTAACATATTTTTACTAGTACTATCTTATATTTTTCTTGGAAAAGATAAAACAAAATTAAGTATTTTAGGTTCAATCTTATTTCCCGTCTTTGTAAACCTAACCAGTTTTTTATCTAAATATGTTAGTTTTAATCAAAGTGAGATGCTTTTAGTAGCAATCTTTGGTGGACTACTTCAAGGAGTAGGAGCAGGTCTTATTTTTAAAGCTGGTTTTTCTACTGGAGGAACTGATATTTTAAATATGATTATCTCTAAAAAACTAAAAATAGGTATGGGACAAGCAATGATATTTACTGATGGAACAATAGTTTTACTAGGATTCTTTGCTTTTGGCTTTAATAAATTAATGTATGCCTTGATAGTTTTATATCTAGTTACATGGGCGATGGATAGAGTACTACTAGGAATAAGTGATGCTAAAGCATTTTATATAATAACTAAAAAAGATAAGGAAGTTAAAGAGTATATCTTAAAAGAAATGAAACATGGAGTTACTAAATTTGAAGCAACTGGTGGTTATAAAGATAAAGATCAAAATGTCTTAATGAGTGTTATACCAACTAAAGAGTATTATAGATTCAAAGAAGGAATTCATCTAATAGATCCAGATGCTTTCTTTGTAGTAACGGATGCTTATCAAGTATTTGGAGGAGAATAGATGAAGAATATTCTATATCGATATGGAGTATTAATAATCTGTCTCTTTTTTTCTAGTATTGTTTTTAACCTATTTTTATATCCAATTAAATTGGTAACTGGGGGAATGAATGGTATAGCAATTATTGTTAATCATCTAATAAAAGTATCACCATCAATAATTATTTTTGTAGGAAGTAGTATTTGTCTTTTTTTAAGTACAATCCTCTTATCTAAAGAACAAACAATAGCAAGCCTACTAGCAACATTTATTTATCCATTTTTTGTATCAATAACATCACCTGTTACTAAAATTATTACCATAGATACCTCTGACTTACTTCTAAGTTGTCTAATAATTGGTATATCCTTAGGAATAAGTAATGGTTTTATGTATAAAGTAGGATTTAGTAACGGAGGAATTAATATTATTAGTCAAATATTTTATAAGTACTTTAAGATTCCTCTTAGTAATACCACTTTATTTATCAATATGATAATAGTAGTACTTGGTGGCGTTTATTTTACTTTTACTAAAGTCTTATATGCTAGTTTTATCTTAATAATAAGTAAATTAGTAATGGATAAAATTTTAAGAAAAGATGAATTGCTATGTATAATTACTAATTAATAGTGTCAAGATTAAAGATTTTGATGCTTTTTTGTGCTTGGTAATAATTAACTCTATCAAAAAATGTCTAATTATGCTAAAATGTTAAGTGAATACAAAGGTGGGATAAGATGGAACTAATTAGAATAAAAAATGTAACCAAACAATACAAAAATGGTGTAACTGCAATTTATGACTTATCTCTTTCAATAAAAAAAGGATCTTTTGTCTTTGTAATAGGTGGAAGCGGAAGTGGAAAGAGTACATTTATAAAGATGTTATATCGTGAAGAGAAACCAACCAAAGGAGAAATAATTGTTGGTGGACTTAATGTTTTAAAACTTAGAAATAAAAAGGTTTATAAACTAAGAAGAAAATTAGGAATAGTATTTCAAGATTACCGTTTATTACCTAAGTCTACTGTTTATGAAAATGTTGCTTTTACTATGGAAGTTTTAGGAGCAAGACGTGATGAAATTAGAAAGAAAACGCTAAAGGCTATAGAACTAGTCGGCTTAAAACATAAGATTCATAACTATCCAGACCAATTATCAGGTGGTGAACAACAACGTGTGGCAATAGCAAGAGCCATCGTTAATGAACCTAAACTTTTACTTTGTGATGAGCCTACTGGTAACTTAGACCCTGATATGAGTATGGAAATTATGCAAGTACTAGAAGAGATTAACAAGTCTTGTGGAACAACCATTATTATGGCAACTCATGATAAGGATATTGTTAATAGAATGAAAAAAGAAGTAATAGTCTTAAAAGATGGACATTTAGTAAAACATGTAGAGAAAGGGGAGTATGAAGAATGAAATTCTTTAGAATGTTAGGTAGAAGTATTAGAGATGCCTTTAAATCAGTCTTTCGTAACTTTTCTCTATCACTAGCTTCTATCTCTTGTATTATAATAACCTTGCTTATAGTAGCAGTTGCAATCATTTTAACATTTAATGTAGAAAATTTTACTAAAGAGATGGAAAAAGACTTAACAATAGTTGTCTTTCTAAATAATAATGCTACAGAAGAGCAGGTAAAAGATGTTCAAAATAAATTAGAGAAGATGGATAATGTTGAAAGTTTAACTTATCAAAGTAAAAATGCTGTCAAAGAAGAGATGCGAAAAGAAAATGAAGTATTTAATGAGGTAATGTCTACTTGGAAAGACAATGATAATCCTTTAAAGGATACATTTCAAGTAAAAGTAAAAGATGTAGAGAAGATTAAAACTACGGCTGAGAAAATTAAGAAAATGGAACAAGTAAGTGTTGTTAATTATGGTGAAGCTTGGGTTGATAAGATGATTAGTATGTTTAGTGTAGTAGAAAAAGGAGCTTATGGTGTAGTTATTGCCTTAATATTAGTAACTGTTTTCTTAATTGTTAACACTATTAAACTAACAATCTTCTCAAGAAAAAGAGAAATATCAATTATGCGACTTGTTGGAGCTAGTAATGTAGCTATTAAAACACCATTTATTGTAGAAGGAATGATACTAGGTTGTCTTGGAGCAATATTACCAATATTAGGAGTATGTTTTGGTTATGTAGCCCTTTATAATCACTTACATGGTTACTTATATACAGAAATCATTAGACTAGTAGAACCAGAACCATTTATTTATATGGTATCAGGAATAATACTTGTAATAGGAATATTAGTAGGTATGATAGGCTCATCTTCTGCTGTAAGAAAGTATTTAAAGGTGTAGTATGAATAGAAGAAAAATAATTATCTTACTATTAATATCTCTTTGCTTACTACCTTTTAAAGTAGATGCTAAGACCATAAAAGAATTTGAAAATGAGGTAAATTCTTATGCAAAACAATTAGAAGAGAAAGAAGCAAAGATTGCTAAAAATGATCAAGAAGTAGCAGAAATTAAGAAAAATATAGCTACTTATGAAAAACAAATAAGTGATTTAGAAGTATCTATGAAAAGTTTACAAGATGAGATAGATAAGTCTAATGCTGAAATAGAAAAGAAAACAGAAGAGAGTAAACAACTATTTCAGTATTTACAAGTAAGTAATGGTAATAATGCTTATATGGAATATGTCTTTGGAGCAGAAAGTGTTACAGAGATGGTTTATAGATTAAGTGTAGTAGAACAATTAACAGAATATAATCAAAAAGTAATGAATGAATTAGATGAGTTAATTAAAACAAATAAAGCTAAGTCAGCAGAAATAGCTACTAAGAAAGAAGAATTAAAATCACTTAAAGCCAAGCTTGAAAGTGAAAAAGAAAGAATTAATGCTGATACTAAATCTATTAGAGAATCAATGCCATCGGTTCAAGAACAGTTAAAAGCTGCTAAAGCCAATCTAGCTTACTATAAAAAGTTAGGTTGTGGACCAAGTGAAGATATTTATGCTTGTCAATATAGATATGATAGAGCTCATAGAGGTAGTAGTGCTGGTGGTAGTAATATTCCTGTTCCTCCTTCAGTAAATGGTTTCTTTAGACCAATGACTAGTGGTTATGTTACGCAAAACTGGGGTGGATATGGAGGACACTTAGGAATTGATTTATCTAATTCAAATGATAGAACTATTCCGATTTATCCAATAGCAGATGGTGTTATCTTTAAAATATATAGTGATTCATGTACTAGTGGTAACTGGTGTCCTTATGGCTGTAATGGAAATGCTAAGGTTGTTAAAATAAGACACTTAGTAAATGGTAGATATATTTATTCAACTTATGCACACTTAAGTAGTTATGGAAATATCCGTGAAGGAATGCAAGTTAATACGGGTACGATGATTGGTAGAATGGGTAATAGTGGTTGTTCAACTGCTGCCCACTTACACTTAGAAGTTACAAGTTGTGATTGGAATGTTGGAGGAGGATGTAGTAGTTACTATGCCTATGAAAAAAGTACTATTAATCCAAGACAATATATTGGTTTCCCATCTGCTCTTAGGGCTTGGTGGACAGAAAGATAAGAAAATTCTTGTCTTTTTTCTTTTCTTTATTTACAATAACTAACAAAGTGAGGGGTTTTTATGACAGAAAATCAAGAATTATTATTAAAACTTATTAAAGAGGGGAGAACTTGTAATGATATAAGTAAAGAATTGAATATCTCTAATAGGCAATTATATAACAGGTTGCTTACTCTTAAAAATAAAGGAATAATGCTAGAAAGAAGTTATTATAGTAATGGGCAAATAACCTATAAAAGTCCATCTTCCTCATCTATTGTACATAGTGAATATAACGATATTTCTAATAATATTCTGTCTTTGCATGAAGAAACTAATATGAAAATGTTAGTAATATCTGATTTGCACTTTGGTAATAAATTAGAACGATTAGACTTAGTAGATAATGCCTTTAATTATTGTGCAAAGAATGGTATAAATATTATTTTGTGTGCTGGTGATATGATTGATTCATCACTTACTAGATGTAAGGAAAAATATGATACTTTAGAAAAAAAATAAAACACTTTGTTAAAGATTATCCGCATGACAAGAATATTTTAACTTTTGCAGTAGGTGGTAATCATGATATATATGCATTTTATAAAGAGTCAAGGTCAATAATTGATTATACTAATAATTATAGACATGATATTATAATTAGTGATTTCTTAATGAGCACTATTAATATTAAAAATGAAAGCATAAATTTGTATCATCATATAGATAATTATGGTAAAAGTAATTCGGATGCAATAATCACACTGCATGGTCATGCACATAAATATAAGACTGAAGTAGACTCAAATAATAGATTACAAGTAGTTGTTCCGTCTCTTTCTGGTATTAATAATCCACTGCCAACTGCTTTAGAAATGAATTTACATTTTAAAAAAGGATTTATTGAAACTGCTGATTTAAAACAAATATATTTTATTTATCGTGATCTGGTATTAAGTGAGGTTAGTTATAATCTTATGAAAAATAGAAATATTATACATAAGGCAATAGATAATGAAATACATAAAGGTGATTTGGCTAGACAAAAAGTTTATTCACTAACAAATTAAATTAAAACTAGACAAGACTTTACATTTAAAATCTAAAAATGTTAGTAAATTTCTTGGATTGTGTTAAACTTAATATTAAGGAGGATACAATATGAAATTTAATTTTAAAGGAAAAAAAGCTCTTGTTACTGGAGGAGGAAGCGGTCTTGGTAGAGAATGTGCTATACTTTTTGCCAAGAATGGAGCAGATGTTTTAATCGCTGATTTATTACCAGAAAGATGTGAAGAAGTAGCAGCTGAAGTAAGAAAATATGGTGTTAATGCAATTGCCTATCAAGTAGATGTTACTAATTATGAACAAGTAGCTTCAATGTACAAAAAAATAGTGGATGAATGGGGAACAGTTGATATAGTTGTTAACTCAGCAGGTGTTTGTTTAACTGGTGAATTAACTAAAGAAAGCTTAGAAAATATTGATAAGACAATAGATATTAATATCAAAGGAACAATCTATTCTTGTAGAGAAGCTTTAAATATTATGAGAGCTAATAAATATGGTAAGATTGTTAATATGTCATCAATAGCAGCAAAGGCATGTTCTGCTGGATTTAGTGTTTATAGCTGTACTAAGTCTGCAGTATTGGCATTAACTGCTAGTTTAGGAAGAGAAGCTGCAAAAGATAATGTTAATGTTAACTGTGTATGTCCAGGAATTATTAGAACAAGTATGTGGGAAGATATTCTTGATCAAATGGCTGGAAGTGAAGATGCTACTCGTGAAAAAGTATGGAATGCTTGTAATAATGTAACACCTAATGGAAAACCACAAGAACCAATAGATATCGCTTATATGACAGCTTTCTTATGTACTGATGAAGCAAGATATATCACCTCTCAAAATATTGGCGTTGATGGTGGATATACTTTCTAGTAATAATTATAAAATAGAGCTATTATTTAGCTCTTTTTTAGTGACAATTTATCATAAGCTTGATAAACTTTAGTTAAGAGAGGAAAATATGATGAAAAATGTAGTAATTATAGGAGCTGGTCCCGCAGGTCTAGCTTGTGCTTATGAGATTTTAAAAAATAATAAGAATATTAAGGTAACAATTCTTGAGGAAGAAAAAATGGTTGGTGGTATTAGTAAAACAGTAAATTATAAAGGTAATAGAATAGATATAGGAGGACACCGTTTCTTTACTAAAAATGAAGAGGTAAAAAAACTATGGTTAGAATTATTACCACCTCAAAATAAACCAGCTTATGATGATAAGATATTAGACACAGAAAAAAGGTTTCCCAAGAAAGGAAAGAATCCAGAAAAAGGTGACGCAGTAATGCTTATTAGAAATAGAGTGAGTAGAATTTATTATAATCATAAATTTTTTGATTATCCTGTTAATTTTAATTTTAAAACCATTAAAAATATGGGATTTGCTACTACTTGTTCTTGTGGAGTAAGTTATTTAAAATCAACAATTCATAAATTAGATGAATTTAACTTAGAAAATTTTTATATTAATCGCTTTGGTAAGAAACTATACTCTATGTTTTTTGAAGGATATACAACTAAAGTTTGGGGTAGAACGCCTAGTGAAATAGACTCTAGTTGGGGTAGTCAACGGGTAAAAGGAATTTCTATTAGTAAAGTCCTAGTTGATTATTTTAAACGTATCTTTCATCTTGAAAATAAGAATAAAGAAACATCTTTAATAGAATCATTTTATTATCCTAAATATGGACCCGGTCAGTTATATGAAACATTAGCAGATGAGGTAAAAAAACTAGGCGGTAAAATTATCAAAAATGCTAAAGTAGTAAAAATAAAGAAAAATAATAGAGAAATAACCTCTATTGTATATTTAAAAGATAATAAATATATAAATTATCAATGTGATACTTTAGTTAGTTCTATGCCTTTGAAAGATTTAATATTAAGTATGAATGATATACCTAAGAGAATTACTAAGATAAGTAGTAATTTACCATATCGTGACTTTGTAACTGTTGGTTTGTTAGTACCAAGCTTTAAAGTAGAAAATAGTCATACTATTCATGGTAGCGTTAATGATAACTGGATTTATGTTCAAGATAAAAATGTAAAATTAGGAAGAATACAAATATTTAATAATTGGTCACCATATATGGTTAAAGATCCTGTTAATACTATCTGGATGGGACTTGAATATTTTTGTAAAGAAAATGATGAATTTTGGACTATGCAAGATAAAGATATAATTAATATGGCTAAAGAAGAATTGAAAACAATGAAATTTTATGAGGGAAAAATATTAGATGGTATTGTAATAAGAGTAAAGAAAGCCTATCCCGCTTACTTTGATAGTTATAAACACATTGATGAAGTAAGAAAGTATATAAATAATATAGATAATTTATATTGTATTGGAAGAAATGGAACGCATTCTTATAATAATATGGATCACTCAATTTATAGTGGATTGTTATGTGGAAAAATGATTAATAAAGGAGAACATGACTTAGATAAATTATGGAATGTTAATGTGGATAAGTCATACCATGAGGAGAAGTAAATGAAATATAAACCTAATAAATATACTAGTTATTTATACTTTATTATTCCTCTTCTTCTTTCAACTACTATAAAGATAAGTAAAGAAAGGGATATTTGGTTTATTCTCTCATATGGTAAATACATACTAAAAAATGGTTTACCTCATCATGATATACTATCTATGCATAATAATTTTTCTCTAGTAGTTCAACAATGGTTATCAGATATAATTTACTACTTATCCTATAAATTATTAGGAGGAGTAGGAATATACATATTAGTATTCTTACTAAATTCTTTAATACTTTACTTTCTTTATAAACTAAGTATGGTTATAAGTAAGAAAAAAGTATTTAGTTCAGTTATCACTAGTTCTATTATAGATATACTTTTAATGACTTACTTTGTAACACCAAGACCACAGATGTTTACTTTTCTAATATTTATAATACTACTTTATATCTTAGAAAAATATTTACAAAAAGAATCAAAAATTATTTGGTTTATTCCAATTCTTTCTTTGTTACTAGTTAATCTTCATGCTTCTATGTGGCCTTGTTTATTTATACTTATGCTACCTTATTTGGTCGAATTTAGTTATAACTACTTAAAGAAGAAAGATAAAAAAGTATTTAAATTATTACAAGTTATTTTCTTCTCTATTATAGTAAGTTTTCTAAATCCTTATGGCTTAGGAGCAATGACTTATTCTCTAACTAGTTATGGAGTAGATACTATAAATAAAATGGTTATGGAAATGTCACCATTCACTTTAAAAGGTGTATTAGCTCCTACTAATTATATAGTGTTAAGCTTATTCTTTGGCTTATTAGCTTGTATGTTTATCAAAAAGAAATATTCAGTCCATCAAGTATTATTAATGCTTGGAATATTTTATATGGTATTATGTAATTTTCGAAATGTAACTTTATTCTATATTTGTGTTTTACCATTTCTTAGTATCTATCTACCATTTAGTGATGGAAAAAGTAAGTTTATACCTAAAAAACTTTACATAGTAGTTATAATTTGTCTTTTAATACTAATAGGTTATAATACTGTGGATGGAAAGTATAATCTAGTAAATCCTAATAAGAAAATAATAGAATACTTAGATAAGAATGACAAGAAAGATATAAAACTATATGCTAATAATGATAATGGTTCTTACTATGAATTTAGTGGTTATCATCCTTATATAGATGGAAGGGTAGAAGTATTTGTAAAAGCTAATAATCATCAAGAAGATATCATGTTAGAGTATTATAATATGTCATTTGGAATATTAGATGTAGAGAAGTTTTTAGATAAGTATAAATTTACTCATTTAGTTGTTGATAAAAATGAAATACTATATAACTATTTAAAAAATAATGAAAACTATCAAAAAGTAGTAACAATTGATGAGACTTATCTCTATATTAGAAAGTAGGTATTAAAATGTTTAAAAAGTATAAACCAAGTAAGTGGCTTAGTTATTTATATTTTATATTTCCTCTTTTTTTAGTAACAAAAATAAATATTGGAAAGGAAAGTGATATCTGGTTTTTGTTATCATACGGTAAGAAAATAGTAACAAGTGGTTTTCCTAAATATGATTTCTTATCAATGCATGAAAACTTTTCTTTTGTAATGCAACAGTGGTTGTCAGTTTTATCTTTTTATCAAGTTTATAAATTACTAGGAGGGGTAGGATTATTCTTACTAGTATTTATTATAAATACTTTAATTATCTTCTTCTTATATAAACTATGTATGTTACTAAGTGATAATAAAGTATTTTCTTCCGTGGTAACTACTTGTATGATAGATATTTTATTACAGAGCTTTTTTATAATACCAAGACCACAGATTTATAGTTTATTATTATTTATAATAACTATATATATACTAGAGTTGTATCTTAAAAAGAATAGTAAATCTATTTATTTATTACCTTTGATATCACTATTACTGATTAATTTTCATGCTTCTATGTGGTTATGTTTATTTATACTTACTATGCCTTTTATCTTTGAATTTACTTTATTATTTATTAGAAAGAAGGATAAGAGAATAGTTAAATTAGTACTTATGGTTTTATTATCATTCTTAGTTGGCTTCTTAAATCCCTATGGTATAAAGAATATGTTTTATTCACTAACTAGTTATGGGGTTGATATAATAAATAGTGAAGTTATTGAAATGCATTCATTTACTACAATGGAACCTTTAACATTCGCTAATTATTGTTTTATTGGAACATTTTTTATCCTTTTAATTGGAATTATTTATCATAAGAATAAGAAAATAGAAGCTAGTCAGTTATTATTAATATTAGGTACTACTTATATGGCACTTTGTAATTTTAGAAATATTAGTATATTTTATGTGTGTGCTCTTCCTTTCCTTAGTATTTATTTACCAGTTCAAGATGGAAAAGAAGAAAAAATACCTATTAAATTATATATCTTATTTATAGCTATGATAGTTCTAACTATTTCTATGAACATTTATAATGGTAGTTACACCTTAAAAAATGCTAATCAAAAGTATATTAATTATCTTGATAAAAATGTTAGTAAAGATATAAAACTATATGCAGGTTATAATGATGGTTCTTATTTTGAGTATAGTGGTTATCATCCTTATATGGATGGAAGAGCAGAAATATTTTTAAAGAGTAATAATAAAAAAGAAGATATATTAAATGAATATTTTGATGTTTATTATGGAAAAACTGATATAGCCAAGTTCTTAAAAAAATATGATTTTGATTACTTAATAGTTGGAAAAGCTGATTATTTCTTGTATAATTATTTGAAGACTGATAAAAATTACCAAGTAGTAGTTAAATCTAAAAATAAGAAAATGTATAAAAGAATTAGGGAGTGATAAGTATGTATAGAAAAGATTATATATCATGGGATAGCTATTTTATGAGTATAGCTAAATTATCAGCTTTAAGAAGTAAAGATCCATCAACACAGGTAGGTGCTTGTATTGTAAGTAATGATAACAGAATTTTATCAATTGGTTATAATGGGGCACCTAATGGATTTCATGATAGTGATTTTCCTTGGGAAAGAGATGGAAAGCCAGTAGATACTAAATATATGTACGTTTGTCATGCAGAATTAAATGCTATTTTAAATTTTCGAGGAAACAAAAGAGACTTAGAAGGTTCCAAACTTTATGCTTCACTTTTTCCTTGTAATGAATGTGCTAAGTCAATAATTCAATCTGGTATAAAAGAGATTATTTATTTAGATAATAAATATAAAGATACTGATAGTTGTATTGCTTCTAGAAGATTATTTGATGAATGTGGAGTTATTTATAGAGAATTCAATCCAGATATTGATTCTATTACAATTAAATTAAAATAAAGCATATAATTTAGAGGAGTTGATATTATGCTAGAAAATCTAAAAGTTGGTCAAAAAGTTAATTGTTCTGATTTCCTTTTTGAAAATAAAGATATAGTAGAAAATGATGATATATATAAAAGAATTAATTGTAAGAGTTATCAAAAAAATGATGATATTTCTTTGAGTGATTTAACTTATATAAAAATGTTACATTATAATTATGATGATGATGTAGTAGTAGGAGAAATGATAGTTAATAAAGTTATTCTTGATGAAGTAAGAGAAGCATTTTCTTCATTATTTATGTTAAAATATCAGATTAATTCTATGAGATTAATAGATGACTTTTGGGTGGAAAGTGCAATTAAAAGTGATAGAAATAGTATTTATCATAATAATAGTAGTTCTTTTTGTTATAGAAAAATACCTAATCAAACTAACTTGTCAAAGCATGCTTTAGGACTTGCTATTGATATCAATCCACTAGATAATCCTTATACTCCAAGAAATAAGGATGGTAGTTTTGATGATAGTTTATTGACAGACTATGAAAAAGATTTGCTTATTGATAGAGAAGAAAAAGCTAAACATAATCCCCATATAATTACCCTAGGTGACACAATCTGTAAGGTGTTTGCATCGGTTGGTTATGAGTGTGGTGGTATTTGGCCATTACAGAGTGATGAATTTTCTTGCGACTGGCAACATTTTGAACCAAATGAAGCTAAGATGAAAGAAATTAATGAAAGAATAAATACTAGTAAGAAAGAAAAGAGAATTTAATGATTTTCTTTTTCTTTTGTAAAAAAACATTGACGAACGTATATTTGGTAATTATAATAGAGATAATTAAAAACAAGTGAAAAAAATTTGATTAATTGTTTATAATAAAAATAGATGATATAAATGAGCGGAGGTAAAAATGTTTGAATTAGTTAGTAAATATAAACCAAGTGGAGATCAACCAGAAGCAATTGAAAAGTTAGTTGATGGTATAGAAAAAGGTAAAAAAGAACAAGTGTTATTAGGAGCAACGGGTACAGGTAAAACCTTTACTATGGCTAATGTTATTAAAAGAACTAATAAACCAACTTTGATACTTGCTCATAATAAGACTTTAGCTGGTCAATTATATGCTGAAATGAAGGAGTTATTTCCTAACAATCATGTTTGTTACTTTGTTTCATATTATGATTATTACCAACCGGAAGCATATGTTCCAAGTACTGATACTTATATAGAAAAAGACTCATCTATAAATGATGAGATAGATGAGTTAAGACATGAGGCAACATCTTCTCTTTTAACTTATCGTGATACAATAGTAGTAGCATCAGTATCATGTATATATGGTATTGGAGAAGTAGAAGAATATAAGAATAAAATGTTAACTCTTAGTGTAACTGATGAATTAGAAAGAGATAAGGTACTTGCAAAGCTGGTGGAAATGCAATTTGAAAGAAATGACTATGATTTTCATCGAGGAACTTTTAGAGTTAGAGGTGATATAGTAGAGATAATTCCTGTTAATCAAGATAAAACGGGTTACAGAATCGAGTTTTTTGGTAACGAAATAGATAGAATTAGTGAAATAGATGTTTTAACAGGAGCGGTTATTACTAATAAAAAGACAATAAGTATCTTTCCAGCTAGTCACTTTGTAGTTAGTGATGATAAATTAAAAGCTGCAATTAAGAGAATAAAAAGTGAGCTAGCAGAACGATTAACTGAATTAAAAGCAGAAAATAAATTATTAGCAGCTGAAAGATTAGAACAAAGGACAAACTATGATATAGAGATGTTAGAAGAGACTGGTTTTTGTCATGGGATTGAAAACTATTCTGCTCCTATGGCTGGTAGAGAAAGAGGTGAAACTCCAACTACTTTAATGGACTTCTTTCCAGATGATTATTTACTAATGGTAGATGAGTCGCATGTAACCCTACCACAAGTAAGAGGAATGTATAATGGAGATAGAGCTAGAAAAATGAATCTTGTTGATTATGGTTTTCGTTTACCCAGTGCCTTAGATAATAGACCATTAAAATATGAAGAGTTTGAAAAGAAAATTAATCAAGCTATTTATGTATCAGCTACACCAGGTGATTATGAACTTTCTAAGACAAATGGTGAGTATGTAGAACAAATCATTAGACCTACCGGTTTACTAGATCCTACTATTGAAGTAAGAGGACAAGAAGGACAAATAGATAATTTAATAGAAGAAATAAGAATTCGTAAAGAAAAAAATGAAAGAGTATTAATTACAACCTTAACAATAAGAATGGCAGAAGAATTAACTAATTACTTAAAAGATGTTGATATAAAAGTAGCTTATCTTCATACTGAGATTAAAACCTTAGAAAGATTACAAATTATTCATGACTTAAGAGTAGGTAAATATGATGTAGTAGTTGGTATTAACCTTTTAAGAGAAGGTATAGATATTCCTGAAGTATCACTAATAGCAATTCTAGATGCTGATAAAGAAGGATTCTTACGAAGTGAAAGAAGTTTGATTCAAACAATAGGTCGTTGTGCTAGAAATAAAGACGGACATGTTATCATGTATGCAGATAAGATAACTGATAGTATGCAAAAAGCTATAGATGAAACAGCAAGAAGAAGAACTATTCAAGATAACTATAATAAAGAGCATAAAATAGTACCTAAAACAATAATTAAAGAGATTAGAGAAGTAGTAAGTAATATAGATAATAAGACAAGTAGCAAGAAAGTTAAGAGATTAACTAAGCAAGAGAAATTAAATGAAATAGAAAGAATTGAAACGGAAATGATGAAAGCAGCTAAAGAGTTAGATTTTGAAAGAGCAATGGAATTAAGAAATATTTTATTTGAGATGAAAGTAGATAGTCAAAAATAATTATTAAAATTTATATTACTGTGGTAAAATAAAGATATAGTGAGGTAATGAGATGAAAGATAGAATATTAGAAATACTAAAAAAATCAGAAAAAAGTTTAACTGTTTTTGAATTAGAAGAACAACTAGGTACTAGTAATTTAGAAGAACTTTTACATATCTTAAATGAAATGGAAGTAGAAACAAGTATATATCATACTAATAAAGATAAATATATGTTGTTTTCTGATAGTCATTTATTAAAAGGATATTTACATTCTAATAAAAAAGGATTTGGTTTTGTTGATGTAGATTCTTTAAGTGATGATGTATATATAAGTGCTGATAATATGAATGGAGCACTTCATGGGGATTATGTTATTGTAGAATTAACATCTAAAAAAGACTTAGGTAGATTAGAAGGACGAATAATTAGAGTTTTAAAACATGAAACTAATACATTTGTTGGTGAGATTAACTTCTTTAATAATGTTGGGAAAGTAAAACTAGATGAAGATAAAGTTAACTTAGAAATAATCGTTAAAAAAGAAAACTCTTTAAATGCTGTAGATGGACATAAAGTAGTTGTAGAAATTATTAAAAGAATTAGTAATCATCAAGCGGAAGGAAAAGTATTAAGAATAATAGGACATAAAAATGATCCAGGGGTTGATATTTTATCAATTGTAGAAAAGTATCATATAAATAGTAGTTTTCCAGAAGATGTAGTAGAAGAAGTTAAAACTTTACCTATGGAAGTAAGAGAAGAAGATTTAAAAGGAAGAAGAGATTTACGCGATAAAGTAATATTTACGATAGATGGTGATGATACTAGAGATATTGACGATGCTATTAGTATTGATAAAAAAGAAAATGGTAATTATGTTTTAGGGGTTCATATAGCTGATGTTTCTTATTATGTTAAAGAAGGTAGCCCACTAGATAAAGAAGCCATGGATAGAGGAACTTCTGTCTACCTTGTTGATAGAGTAATTCCTATGCTTCCTCATGAATTATCTAATGGTATTTGTTCACTAAATCCTAATGTTGATCGTTTAGCTATAAGCTGTGTAATGGAATATACTAATGAAGGTAAATTAGTTGATTATGATATCTTTGAAAGTGTTATTAAATCTAGAAAACAAATGACTTACAAGAAAGTTAATAGTATTTTAGAAAAGAATATTGTTCCAGAAGGTTATGAAGAATTTGCTGATGACTTAAGAGAAATGGAAGAGTTAGCAACTATTTTAAGAAAAGCTAAAACTAAAAGAGGTTATATAGACTTTGATGTAGATGAACCTAAAATATTAGTGGATGAAAATTGTAAACCAACTGATATAGTTTTAAGAGAAAGAGGTTTAGGAGAAAACTTAATTGAAGACTTTATGATAGCAGCTAATGAATGTGTAGCAACTCATATTTTCTATATGAATTTACCATTTATTTATCGTGTACATGAATATCCTAAGCAGGAAAGAATTCAAAACTTTTTAGCATTTGTTAGTAATTTAGGTTATCACGTAACTGGAAATATTAAAGATAATAAACCTACAACTGTTCAACATATTCTAAATTGTTTGAAAAATAAAAAAGAGTTTCCTATACTATCAAGCCTATTATTAAGAAGTATGCAAAAAGCTATCTATTTACCACAAAATTTAGGACATTATGGTCTAGCAAGTCCTTGCTATACGCATTTTACATCTCCTATTAGAAGATATCCTGATACAACAGTTCATAGACTATTAAGAACTTATTTATTTAATCATGATATGTCTTATCAAACTCTTCATCATTGGGAGGAAAAACTAATCTTTGTAGCAGATCACTCATCTGCTATGGAAAGAGCTTCTATTGATTGTGAAAGAGAAGTAGAAGATATGAAAATGGCTGAATATATGGAAGAACATATTGGTGAAGAATATATAGGTATGATATCTTCTGTTATGAGTTTTGGGATGTTTGTCCAACTAGATAACTTAGTTGAAGGACTAGTACCTCTTCGTTTATTAGATGACTATTTTATCTATGACGAAGAAAGAATGACTCTAACTGGTGAAAAATCAAATATAAGATATACTATTGGTGACAGAGTAAAAATTAAAGTAGTAGCAGCTAATAAACAAGCTAAAACAATTGACTTTAAAATTATTAAAAAAATGTAGGTGATTACAATGCGTAGTAAGAAGAGAAAGAAAAGACATAATTTAACTATTTTTGTAAAAGTAATAGTCATATTTTTCTTCCTTCTTACGGCCTTTTTCGTTTTTAAAAGTATCCCTAGAAAAGAAATAAAAGAGAATAAGAGTATCAAAAAAGTTTTAAAAAAAGAAACTAAAAAGGAAATGAAAGCTTCCTTGTTTATGGTAGGAGATGTCCTTATTCATAGTACTCTATATCAAGATGCTAAAACTAATGATAGTTATGACTTTAAACCAATGCTAGAAAGAATAAAACCTATAGCTAGTAAATATGATTTAGAGTACTATAATCAAGAAACTATACTAGGTGGTGAAGAATTAGGCCTTTCTAACTATCCAAGATTTAATTCACCTTATGAAGTAGGAGATGCCTTTATAGATGCCGGATTTAATCTTGTTTCTCTTGCTACTAATCATACTATGGATAAAGGAGAACAAGGTGTTTTAAATTCTCTAGCATATTGGAATAAACAGAAAAATGTTTTAACTGCTGGTAGCTATAGTTCATTTGAAGATAGAGATAAAAAGGTAATTAAAGAAATAAATGGAATAAAGTATGCCTTTTTCTCTTACACAACTTGGACAAATGGTTTATCTACTCCAACTGGTAAAGAATATTTAAATAATGTTTATAATGAAGAATTAGTTAAAGCTGATATAGAAAGAGTAAAAGAAGAAGCAGATGTTATAATAGTAGCCATGCATTGGGGAACAGAATACTCAACCGGAATAAGTGATACTCAAGTAGAAATAGCTAACTATTTAGCAAATCTTGGGGTTGATATAGTTATAGGAAGTCATCCACATGTAGTAGAACCAATTGAGTTTATTGGAAAGACTATGGTAATATATTCATTGGGAAACTTTATCTCTGATCAAGTTGGAGTTGAACGTTTAACTGGACTAATGGTAAGTGTAGATATTAAAAAAACTGTGGAAAAAGATAATACCACTATAAGTTTAGAGAATCAGGCAGCTGAATTAATATATACTTACTCTAATAGTTATCCACAGAAAAGAGATTTTAAAGTATATCCTTATAGTGAACTAAATGATAACTTGTTACCGGGATATAGAGACTACTATAATAAATATAAAGATATAGTTTTATCAAAAACAGATGTTGTTAAAATGAAAGATATATAGGGAGGCATTATGGAAATACTAAATAGAAAAGCAAAACACGATTACTTTATAGATGAAGCCTTAGAATGTGGAATAGTACTAAAAGGTACAGAAATTAAATCCATCAGAAAAGGTAGTGCTAATTTAAAAGATTGTTATGCTAGAATTAAAGATGGAGAAGTATTCTTAGTTAACATGTATATTGCACCTTATGAAGAAGGAAATCTATTTAATCATGAAGAAACAAGAAGTAGAAAACTTCTCTTACATAAAAAACAAATAAAGAAATTAGCAGTTAAAGTGGAACAGCAAGGCTATACCTTAATACCTCTAAAAGTATACTTTGTAAGAGGAAGAGCAAAGGTTGAATTGGGAGTTTGTCGTGGAAAGAAAAACTATGATAAGAGAGAAACGATAAAAGAAAGAGATATTAACAGGGATATAGCTAAACAAATAAAATATCACTAATAGACAATTAGAGTCTAGTGTGTTATAATATAGCTACTTGGGGATGTCTTGGTTTCGACAGGAATAGTAGAGCATAGATAGCAAGTCGAATTATCTACGTCACAGATTAAACCAGAATAACTGGAAACAAAATTAAAAATGTACTTGCAAACTTTGGTGGAAACACTAGTTTAGCATTTGCCTAAGAATAGGCTTGTACGCTGTCTTTCTTAATTTCTTACGTTAAGAATGTACGGTTCAATTTAGTAAGATATAATTATTTATCGTCTTAGTAAATAATTGAATATTATAAGACTAGAATTATAGTTTGGTTGATTATTTCTTTACTATAATTCGAATTTAATAAATAATCTAAACTTGTAGAAGTTTATGTAGCTCTATTTTTGGACAGGGGTTCGATACCCCTCATCTCCACCATAATGTAAGTAGACGTACACCTTAAGATGTACGATTTTATATAATTGAAAGAGGAAAATATGAATCAAGGGAAAATAATAGTTATAGAAGGAGCATGTGATGGTATAGGTAAAACTACTCAATATGAATTATTACATAATAGACTTCTTCAAGATGGATATAATGTTACAACACACCATTTTCCAAGCTATAATACATATCAAGGAAAACCTATAGAAGAATATTTAAGTGGTAAATATGGAAGTCCTAGGGATTTGTCGCCTTACTTTGTAAATAATTTATATGCTAATGATAGGGCAATTACATGGCATACTATTTTAAAAGATAGTTATAACCATGGAAATATTTTGTTGTTTGATAGATATACTACCTCGAGTTTAATTTATCAGTCTGCACTTATTGATAATATGGAAGAAAAAAAGAAATTTATTGATTATGTAAGTGATTTTGAATATAACAAATTAGGTATAAAAAAACCAGATAAAGTTATATTTTTAACTGCTCCATTTGATTTAGTTACAAATCTTAGAAAGCAAAGACCAGATAATGAAGGAATAATAAATGATATTCATGAAAGAGACTTGAAATTTATGAAAAAAGTCTATGATAATGCCTTGTTTGTAGCAGATTATCTTTCATGGGAAAAAGTAGAGTGTAGTGATAATGGTAAAATGAAGGATATAAATACTATTCATGAAAAAATATATAACTTAGTCAAAAATTAGTCTATTATAGATTAATTTTTTTTATACCTTTCTTTCGACAAATCTTATGTTAGTAAACTGCTATATTGGAAAAAAGGAGGGAAGATGAGAAAAAAGATAGCAGTTGTCAGTATAATAATATGTCTTTTAGTAATTATGATTCCTAGTAAGGAAGAAAAACAGATAGTAGATAATAAACAGCAAGAGATAAAAAGTGAAGAAATAACAACAACTCCAGTAGTAAACCAAGAAAATACAGATCAAAAATTCACTCTATCAATTAATAACTTAATAACAAAAGAACCAGTTATGCAAACTACTGATAATGAGTTCTATATGAATCATAATAATAAAAAAGAGGAATTTATTGGTGGAAGTCTCTTTGTGGATTATCGAATTAATTTAAATAGTACTAGAAAAATAATTATTTATGGACATAGTTCTTCTACAGTAGATATACCATTTACTAAACTGTTGGGGTATAAAAAACAAGACTTTTTTTTAAAACATCAAGATATAGAACTTAACTACAAAGACAAGAAAGAAACATATCAAGTATTCACCGTTATGTTATTAAAAGAAGACTATTTTTATACTAGATTAGAGTTTACTGATGAAACATTTAAGAAACACTTAGAGGAACTTAAGAAAAAATCTATATATGATACAGGTATAAATATAGATAAAACTAATAAACTATTAATACTACAGACCTGTTCCCAAGATGAAGATGGACTTTATCTGGTAATAGGAGCAAAATTAAAGGAGAAATTATGAAAAGAAAATTATTTTTAATTATGGTAATAGCATTTCTATTACTAATAAGTAGTATACCAGTGTCTGCTAAAAACTTAAGTAAATATCAGACAGTAAAGACAAAAGAAAAAACTTTATCCACAGGTATTGTGGAAAAAATTGATGTGAATATAACTAAGAGAGTAATAGATAGTGTTACAGCAACTTATACTATTCCTGAAAATTATAATGAAGATACCATTGATATAGTACCAACTATTTTTAAATCAATAAGTGAAAGTGATGGCTATCTACCAGGAGATGGAATAAAAGTAAATATTAAAATAGTAAATAAATCAAATAATAAATATCACTATAAAGATAAAAGTTTTATTTTATCAACTATGGATATAAGTGATTATCAAGAAAAAATTATTGGTAGTAAAGGATTCGATGGTCAGGAGATAGCAACTAGCTATGGACCAGATAGAACTGCCAATACAGCATTACGAAGCTTGTATCAAAAAAGTATTAAAAAAGAGATGGTAACAGATGAAGCATTAGCTGAAAAACTCAAAGAGAATGGTTATAAAGGTATAGAAGAATTAGATAAATATTACTTAGACTTCTATAATAAGAAATATAATCTAGAATGTACTAAGTTAGAAGATTTTCCAGCTAAAGTAGTTAGTGAAATATTTAATGGAAACGACTTACCAATTAAAGAAAGTAATCTAGAAATAGTAGAGCTTGGTTATAATTATTGGTATAACATGTTATTTAGTCTTTTATTTGGTGATGAGAAATATGACTATAAGACTAGTGATTTAACCTCAGTTGGTAGTTATATGCGAAATAGAGAATTAGGTAATAATTATTTTGCTAAAGATTTAGAGACAATTAATTCAATGGGTGAAAATAATCTAACAACTATGAAATTCTTTATAAATGGACCATATACAACAAATGCTTATATGAATTATGAATTTAGTAGTTATTTAGAATTTCAATTAGTAAAAGAACAAAAGGAAGAAGTAGAAGTTAGTAATGTAGTTGAAGAACAAACAGATGAAATTATACCTCCTAAGACAGGAGTTTAGTATCAGTTATTATAACTGATATTTTTTTGTATAAAAGTTAAAAAACTATTAATAATAATATTGGAGGATGATAAAAATGAATTATGAACAAGTACCAGATATTATTTCTAGTAAAGATTTAGATTATTTAGAAGATATGTTTAATTATAATTATCTAGGTTATAAAAAAATAGTTAATTATATAGATATGGTAAATAATCTAGAAATAGAAGAGATAATGGAAAAAGCAGGTAATACTTTTAATGAAAATATGCAAGAGATATTAGATATCCTAAAACAAGGAGGTAACAATGAATAAAGAAATTTCTAATCAAAAGATAGAAGTAGAAGAAGGTATAGAATTAAATGATAAAGATTATATAAATGATTTGTTAGCAACCTTAAAATATATGGTGAAAGATTATAACGTAGCACTTACAGAAGCAAGTAATGAGACATTATTTAGTAAATATAAGAAAATGTATGATGACTTATTACAATTACAAAGAGAAACATTTGAAACTATGTTTAGATGTGGATTTTATAAATTAGAAGAAGCGGATGCTACTAAAATGACAGAAAAATATCAAATATTATCACAAGAAAAAGAAAAAATAGAAGGAGAATAAAATGAAAGAGACAAATGAATTATTAGAACATATTTATAAAGATGCTTCCATGGGAAGTTATACAATGGAACACTTATTAGAAGATTTGAAAGATAGAGATAATAAGATTAAAGGACTAGCTGAAGATATCTTAAAAGAATATCAAGAATTTAAAAGTAAGGCTAAAGAACAATTAAAAAAAGAAAATGTTAAACTTGAAGAAGAAGGACTAATTGCAAAAATGATGTCAACGATGGGAATTACTAAAGAAATAAAGAAAGATAATAGTGATGCTGCTATTGCTGATATGTTAATTAAAGGTGTATCAATGGGCTCTATTGAAATGGAAAAGAAAATAAAAGACTTTGCAAAAGAAGCAGAGAAAGAAGATAAAAAATTAGCAGAAGACTTTTTAAAGTTTCAACAGAAAACTGTGGATAAATTAAAAGAATACTTATAAGACTGTGGAAAACAGTTTTTTTCTTGACAAAATTTTAATATAAGATATTATTAAAATAGAGGTATGCGGTATGAGAAAAAAAGTGTTAATAGTATTAGGCATCTTATCACTGATTATAGCTGTTTCTCTTTTTGGAATGGCTAAGATAGTTAACGATAGAAATGAATTACAATATAAAAAAACTTATCAAGCTTATACATTGTTATATAAGGATGTGGATAAAAAGATTCCCATAGATGATATTACTTTGGAATCTGTGGAAAAAGTTAAAAAGTCAGTTGATTTAGTTGTGGATAAAGAAAAAAAGAAAGATTTAACGACAAATCTACAAGAATTAAATAAATACATTAAACTTAGAGATGATATTAATAACTACTATGAAAATGATATAGTTAAGTCTAGTACCACTCTTGAAATGGTAAATGAACTATTAGAAAGAAATAATAAATTAATAAAGGCTCATCAAGAATTATTACTTCCTAAGATTAATACCATTAAAGAACAAGTTACTAATATTAACACTTATAAATCATCAGTAGTATCATTATTTACTGATAATACATATCAAACAGTAAGAAGTGATATAACAAGAGAAAATTTAAATCAAGTTCTTGCTCTAAAAAATAATGTATTACAACAAGATGTAATTAATGAACAAGATAATTATCTTAATATAGTAGATAAAGAATTAGCTTATAGGGAAGAACAAGAAAGAATAAGACAAGAAGAGGAGAGAAAAAGAAAAGAAGAAGAAGCTAGAAAAGAAAGAGAAAGACAAATAAAAGAAGCTTGGACAGTTTTAAATGTGCCATATATTAGTCAAAATAAAAATGGGGTTATTAATGGTTGTGAAGCAGCTTGTATGTTGATGGCTTTACAATATAAAGGTTATTTACAAAATATGGATTTAGTGACTTATGCTACTGATATGCCTAAAAGTACTAATCCATTTAGTGGTTTTACCTATGATATTTTCACAGAAGATCCAGTAAGCGTACCTCATTGGATAGCACCTAGCCCTTTAGTAGCTTATGGTAAAACATCATCGGGGTATATTAATATAGAAGATGCTACAGGAGCAACATTAACCGACTTAGACAATCAAGTAGCAGCAGGTAATCCAGTAATAATTTATTTAACATCAAAACTAAATAAACCTAAAGCTTATATAGAAGGAGCACCTAAGAATGTTCATGTCTTATTATTAGTAGGATATAATTCAATCACTAAAGAACAAATATTAATTGACCCATGGACACATGATGATGGAAGAACCAGCTGGCATGTTCCTAAAAGTAAAATAGAACAAATATATAATAATACATCTAAAAGAGCAGTCGTTATAAAATAATATGACTGTTTTTTAACTTCTAATGATATACTTATAAAGAGAAGGTGAAATATGTTAGATTTAAAAAATATAAGTAAAAGTTATAAGACAGGTAACTTTGTTCAGCATGCTTTGAAAAAAGTAAACTTAAGTTTTAGAAAGAATGAGTTTGTAGCTATACTTGGTCCATCTGGTAGTGGAAAAACAACTCTATTAAATATCATTGGTGGACTAGATAGATATGACTCAGGTGATTTAATTATTAATGGAAAGAGTACTAAAAAGTTTAAAGCAACAGAATGGGATAGTTATCGTAATAACTGTGTTGGTTTTATTTTTCAATCATATAACCTAATTAGTCACATCAGTGTTTTAGAAAATGTAGAAATGGCTTTAACCTTATCTGGTTATAAAAGAAAAAATAAAAGAGAAAAGGCTTTAGAAGCCTTAGATAAAGTTGGTTTAAAAGACCATGCTCATAAAAGACCTAATCAATTAAGTGGTGGTCAAATGCAAAGAGTAGCAATAGCTAGAAGTTTAGTCAATAACCCTGATATAATTCTAGCAGATGAACCAACTGGAGCACTTGACTCTACTACTAGTGTGCAAATAATGAATCTTATTAAAGAAATAGCTAAAGATAAATTAGTTATAATGGTAACTCATAATCCAGAACTTGCCAAAGATTATGCTAGTAGAATTATTGAATTTAAAGATGGAGAAATACTATCAGACTCTAATCCGATTAAAGAGGAAGAAATAGATACAGGAACAGTTCATATCAAAAAAACAGTACTTAGTTATTTATCAGCTATTCACTTGTCATTCAATAACATTAAAACTAAAAAAGGAAGAACATTTCTTACTGCCTTTGCTGCTTCTATTGGTATAATTGGTATTGCTCTAATTCTATCACTTTCCAATGGTTTTCAACTACAAATAGATAAGTTTGAGAAAAGTACCTTATCACAAATGCCTATAACTATTAGTAGTCAAGCTATGCAAATGGATGATGATACTCTTGAAAAACAAATGCAAACATCAACTAATAAAGAAGATAAGTATCCAACTGAAAAGATAATAAAACCAACTGAATCCGTAATGGAAAAAATAGTACATACTAACAATATAACTAAAGATTATATAAATTATATAGAAAACATTGATAGTAATCTTTTAAGCGGTATATCTTATCTTAAGAAAACAGGACTTAATCTAATAACTAAAGATAACAATAATAACTATAAAAAAGTAGATATGGCAAATAGTATGGTGTGGCAAATTTTCCCTACTAGGACACAAGACAAAGAATCAGGCATAGTAGAAGATAATTATGATGTTTTAGCAGGAAAGATAGATAGTAAAGAAGAAGGACTGATTTTAGCAATAGATTCCAAAAATGAGGTTAGTAAAACACTAATTGAATCTTTAGGATTTGATTCATCTAAAAATATATCCTTCGATGACATATTAAATAAAGAATTAAAAATAGTTACTAATAATGATTACTATAAAAAACTAGGTAATAATTTTATTCCGACTAGTAATTATGACGAAGCATATAACAATGCTAATAGTATAACGGTTAAAATAAAAGCTATTATTAGAGGAAAAGAAGATAAGGAAATGTTTACTAATCAAGCAGTAATATTTTATACTGGGGCTTTAGTTGATAAAGTTATTTCTATAAATAAAGATAGTGAGATAGTAAAAGATCAAGAAGATAAAGATTATAATATTTTAACTGGTACTAGTTTTGATGATACTACTACTAAAGATGATATCTTAGCTTATTTAGGAGCAGATATGACACCGGCTGTTATTTATCTTTATCCAAAGGATTTTGCTAGTAAGGATAAAATAACTAGTTACTTAGATAAATATAATAAAAATAAAGCTGATAATGATAAAATAACTTATACAGATATGGCAAAATTAATGAGTAGTTTATCTAGTGGAATAATGGATGCTATTACCGTAGTATTAATTGCTTTTTCATCAATATCTTTAGTAGTATCTAGTATAATGATAGCTATAATTACTTATATATCTGTCTTAGAAAGAACTAAAGAAATAGGTATTTTAAGAGCTTTGGGTGCAAGAGCAAAAGATATAACTAGAGTATTTAATGCTGAAACTATGTTAATTGGTTTATGTAGTGGAATCTTAGGACTAGTTATCGCTTATCTATTAACTTTTCCAGCTAATAGAATAATTGAAAATTTGTCAGGACTAGCTTCTGTTGCTAAACTTAATCCAGTTCATGCTTTAATTCTCTTATTAATAAGTGTATCTTTAACTGTACTTAGTGGTTTCATTCCTGCTAAGATGGCAAGTAAAAAAGACCCAGTTATTGCTCTTAGAACAGAATAGTCTTTAAAAAGTAAAAAAACTTTGCTATACTTAAGTAGTAAAGTTTTTACATGCCGACTTAGCTTAGCTGGTAGAGCAACGCACTCGTAACGCGTAGGTCGAAGGTTCGAATCCTTTAGTCGGCACCATTAATTAATATATTCGATTATTCGACCTTCTAGATATATATCAATCAGAAATGATTGTTTTTTTATTTTTGAAAACCACCTTAGAAAGTTAAACACTTTAGATAAAGGATAAATGAGATGCATATCAGTGACAAAGTAAAGTTGTGTTGAATATTGATAGATGATGATATTGAATTATAATGTAAAATAATTGTAAAAAATATAATATTTCAAGCAATTGTGTTACAATGGTATTGAAAGGAAGTGCAATGTATGAATGTAGATTTAAGAAAAGGGGAATATTTTAATTATGGTGATAGATACTTTGTTAAATTTAATTATGAAAACAAAGAACAACAAGATAAAATTTACAAGTTATTTAAAGAAGGATTAATTGGAAGTTATGGTTCAAATTCTGCAAGGGCAAATGAAGGAAAAGATTATATGATGCCTTATTTTGTAGATGAAAATGAACAAATGACTCCAGAAAACACTGGAAAAATTGGTGGAACAAGTGTACCTGAAGATTTATTACCAGAGTTTATAAGAAGACTTGTTGAAGTTGATGGAGCAACTGTTAAAATTGGTGACAGTCAAATAAAAGAAAATTTTGATTATAATCAATTTGATGAAAATTTATCTTCAATTGAACGTCATAAAACTAAATAGTATTCTATAAAGAGTCTTTCCGTTTATTTTCGCTTATTGTATTATTTATATAGATTGATTCATTATAATTGTTATTGGCGAAAAAGTTATAAGCTTCTGAGTGTCAACACTATTAAGGATTATTTGAATTTTTTATGAAGTTCGTTTTTCATAAAAATGCACAATAAACGGTAAAAACAATAGTAAAAATAGCATAAAATGCACAATAATTCAAAAATATTGTGCATTTTGTTGTAAAAAGTTAAAAAAAGTATATAGCAAAATTATAAATAAGAATGTAACTAATAGAAGTTAAAAAGTGTAATTATAATAAGAGATTATTAGAATTATTTGTTGATGCAAACGAAAGATATAGTAAATATAAATTTCTTCTGAAAAGTAATATTCCTAACTATAACAGTTAGTTTTTTCTTTTTTATCTTGATCAAAAGAAGTATAATATAAGTAAGAAAAAATCAATGTGTATAGGAGTAGTTATGAGTAAAGAAAATACAAAGTCAAATAAATTAATAATAGTGGCGTTTACTTTATATGTTTTATTACTAACTTGGATTATTGTCTTTAAATTTAGATTAAACTTATCGGATTTAAAATATATAAGAACAATTAACATTATTCCTTTTAAAGCTAATGGAGTAGTCAATGGAATGAGAGAAACAATTATCAATTTAGTTTTATTTATTCCTTTAGGAATGTATCTAAAATATCTTTTAAATGATAGAAAAATTTTAAGTATAATTATAATTTCTTCAACTTCACTTTTATTTGAAATATTACAATACATCTTTCATATTGGTGTATCAGATATAACAGATATTATTATGAACACTATAGGTGGTATCATAGGAATGATTTTAATGATGATATTTCTTTCAATAACTAAGAAAAATAATATATTAAATAAAACTTTAGATTATCTATTAATATTTTTACCACTAGTAATGTTTTTAGGACTATTTATAATTTAATAAAAAGAAAGATAACAATGGTATTTTGTATAATATGGAAGATATTATAAAGGCTTACAAAAATGATATAATAGATGGTGAACAAATTACACTATTTTAATTATATAACTACATGAAAGGAATCGTTATGAGAAAAGAAGATATTATAAGAGATGAAAGGTTTAGACAGAAATGTAATTTATATGGTTTAAGTTGGGATGATTTTAGTTTAGGTCATCAAGAAATATATGTAAATAATTCAACAAATAATATGTGTGTATTGCTCAATAATAATTATAATACGATAAACGTATTTGACTGGAATAAAGATTTTTGGTCTTGTTCTGATGAAAAAATGATGTACAATTATTGTAAAGTTCATGGGATAATACCACTAAGCGAATGGTCATGTTATCCAATTCAAAAGTTTACCTTAAAACAGATAATAAAGTTATCTAATATAACTGAAATATTAGAATCCACAGATAATCAAATAATAAGTATGAAAATAAATGGTAGCCTATATAATATTCAACAAGATAAGAATGACAAAACCATTCAACTGCTATCTTACATAAAATTTTTAGGTGATGAATTAGAACTGTACTTTACAACAAGTTATCATTTTCAATCCATTGGTCTTGAGGTTCCAGACGTTTATTCTTATCTTGAAATTCTGATTAATAAAATAAATAATTATATCAAGAGTAATAATCAGGTATTACCAAATGATATTTTAGAACATATTGGACGAAACGGTATGAACATACATACAAGTGCAATTTTATCAAATGTGATTGATTTAATTAAAAATGAAAAAAAAGTTGAAGACGAATCAGATGATTTAACAGTAGCAACAAATAATTTATTGAAGATACTAGATAAAAGTGCTGATGAAATAAATAATTATAAAAAAAATAACAATCCGTTATCAACTGCTGATAATTATGATTCATTTAAATCAACTGATGAAAAAAGAGTGGTATTAACAAAGGTGAAAAATAAATAATAGTAAGGGAGAAGATAAATAATGAATAAAACATTAGAAGATTTAAAAAGTAGAAGAAGTTGTAGAAACTTCAAAAATGATATGATAACTGAAAAAGAATTAGAGGCTGTTATAGAAACTGGTACTTATGCTCCAACTGGACATGGAAAACAATCACCAATTATTATAGCAATAACTAATAAAGAAATACGTGATAAAGTTGCTGAAGAGAATAGAAAAATAGCTGACTTTAAAGAAGAGATTGATCCATTTTATGGAGCACCAGTTATTTTAGCAGTCTTAGCTGACAAAACTGTACCAACCTATATTTATGATGGAAGTTTAGTTCTTGGTAATATGTTAAATGCTGCTGAAAGTTTAGGCTTGGGTAGCATTTGGATCCATAGAGCAAAGGAAGAATTTGAATTACCTTTTGGAAAAGAATTACTTAAAAATTTAGGAATAGAAGGAGACTATGAGGGGATTGGTTTTTGTGCATTAGGTTACAAAAATAAAGAAACTCCAAAAGCAACTCCTCGTAAAGATAATTATATATATTATATAAGATAATATTATTATAGGATGTGAAAATTTATGAATGAAATAATGAAAATAATGGATACTATTGAGTATGGTTTTTTAGATAATTCTTCAAATGATATCTTTAAAGATAAAGATGTAGAGCAAGTTTTTAATAAAATTTATTATCTTATGTCACCAGAAGAATTATTAGTAAAAAAGAAAGGCGTCTGTTGGGATCAAGTGGAATTAGAAAGAAAACTATTTACAAACAATAGTATTAAAAACAAAACATACTTCATATATGTAGATAATCATGATACACTACCATCACATACTTTTCTTGTATTTTATAAGAATAATAAAGTCTACTGGTTTGAACATTCTTGGTATGATGAAAAAGGTATTCATGAGTATAATACTTTGAATGAGTTATTGTTAGATGTTAAAGAAAAGTTTTTAAGTAGTAGAAAAGATGAAATAGAATCAACTGATAAAGTTCATTTATATGAATATCAAAAACCTAAAAAATATCACCTTAGTTGTGAAGAGTTTTATCAATATATATTTACTCAAGAGAAAATATATTAAAAAATAAAGTCCTGATAGGTCATAAAGCATCTTGTTAAAAGCTGTTTTATATGATACTATTAGTATGTAAGTAAGACTACTTGCATACAATAAAAAAAGGGAGTACTTAACTTTGCGTTGTTGAGTACTTGCCCTAAAATTAAGTTATACTTAATCTAGACAGAGTACTTAATCTACACTTAGATTGAGTACTATTTTTTTATGCATAGAATCATTAAAGAGACTATTAATAAAATGATAATTAGTATTAGAAATGAGATTAGTAAATCTTTTTTCTTCATAATATCAAGCCTCCTTCCTATAAGAAGTCGGCAAGTACTCGAACAGTTAGTATTCCCTGTGCTTAATTATACTATTTGCGTTCTGTAAAAACAATTTAACTATTAATTTTTTAGTAAAATCCGTAGTAATTTGAGTTAGTATTTAATTGTAAAATAACAAAAATGCTAACTATTTTTTTTAATAAAATTATGCTATACTCAATATATCATTTGTGATTATCTAGAAAAGTATATCATAATATGATAAAAGAAAGGTTGGTTATTAATGATAATTGATGTTATAAGAGGTTTTTTTATGGCACTAGCTGATAGTGTGCCAGGAGTAAGTGGTGGAACAATAGCATTTTTAATGGGATTTTTTGATAAATTTATTAATTCATTAAATTATTTAATGAAAGGAACAAAAGAGGAAAGAATTAAATCAATAAAATTCTTAGCAAAACTATTCTTAGGATGGATTATTGGAATGGGCTTAGCTGTCACTATCTTAGCTAACTTATTTGATAAAGAAATATATAAGATGAGTTCCTTATTCTTAGGGTTTATAATAGCAGCAATTCCCGTTATGATTATTGAAGAAAAAGAGACAGTTAAAGGAAAATATATAAATATAATATGGGCTATTGTAGGAGCTTTAGCAGTTATACTACTATCATCATTAAAGATGGGAAGTAATCTAGACCTAACTCACTTAAATATAGGAATGCTTATCTATATCTTTATTGCTGGAATGCTTGCTATCTCTGCTATGGTTTTACCAGGAATATCAGGATCTACTATACTTTTATCATTTGGACTATATATACCAGTGATAAGCGGTGTTAAAGATTTTATTCATTTTGACTTTAGTAGTTTTCCCCTTTTATTAGCACTAGGACTTGGAATCTTGTTTGGAGTAGCTACAGTACTAAGAATAATTAAAAAACTATTAGATAAACATCGTTCTGCCATGGTATATGCTATTATTGGAATGATGTTAGGTTCATTATATGCTATAGTAATAGGACCAACAACGCTAAAAGTACCACAAGCTGCAATGACTATTAAAACATTTAGTATTTTATTCTTTATTATAGGAGCAGTAATAGTAGTTGCTTTTCAACAACTTAAAAATCTTCCATTTTATAAAAAACAAATAGCTGAAGATGAATAATTAAATCTTTTCTATAACAAAAGAGTAATAATAAATAGAAGAAGAATTAGTATGAATAGAAGATATTGATTCTTTTTCTTTATGATAAAAAGGATAAATGGTAACAACTCTATATTTAGAATCAAGTGCCATTCTTATAATATCATTTCTAGTGAAATTATTTTGTTTATTAAAATTTTCATAATACCAATTATCACTTAGTAATAAATTAATATTCTTAAGATAACTAATATTTTTAAACTCACCAATTATTCTACCTTTATCCTTTAGATATGGTCTTAGACTATTAAGAAATAAAATAGGACTATCAACCTTTTCTAGATAATTACCAATAAAAATAGTATCAAAAGTGTTACCATTTAATTCATTTAAACAACTTACTGTTTTAAAAAACATATTACTAAACTTTCTCTTATCAGCGTCTTCTTCAAGTGAAATGATATTACTGTTTCTAAAGAAGTACTTAATTCTTAAAGATGATACTCCAATAGATGAATTATAATCTAGAATATCTTTGGGTTTATTAGCAAGGAAAATAGATGAGTTTTTACTATTATCAAATTCAAAACAGGAAAAATGCCATTTATCTTCAAAAATAGCTCTGTTCCTTAATATAAGAGAATTAAACTTATTAATATCTTCCCTAAAACTAGTACCTCTTTCATGATAGACGAAAGAATCATGACATAAAAATAACTTGTAAGAAGAAGATAGTATTTGTAAAGCTAAATCATTATCCTCAATATAACCAGGACTGTATCTTTCATCTAACATCTTAATCTTATCAATAACTTCTCTTTTAATAAGTAGACAAAAACCAGTAAGAAAAACTTTTTCTTCCCATCTATTACTATCACTGATATTATTTTTTATAGCCTTCATCTGCATATCTATAAAGCGTTTAAAGGTAAAACTACCGCCTTGTAGATTATCATTACAATTAGAAACAGGACCAACAGCTCCAATGTTAGACTTAGAATATAAACACTTTCTTAAATTAGTCAACCAGTTAGTAGTTACAATAGTATCATTATTAAGAAGAAGAATATCATAATTTTTATTAGCCTCACTAATACCTTGGTTACACCCACTTGGAAACCCTCTATTCTCCTTATTATAAATTACAGTAATGTCAGACTGAGTTTTTAACCAGTTAATAGTACCATCATTAGAATTATTATCTACTACAATAATTTCATAAACCTCATCCTTAGTATACTTTTTAATACTCTCAATACACTTCTTAGTTTTCTCTAAATGATTATAAGTAAGAATAATAATACTAGTACCCATTATGTCACCTCATTAAAGAATATGATTTAAAATAACTATTAATAAATTTAATTAGTCGACATCTATTTACAATGAAAGTAAAGAAAACTATTCTTTTTTTCCTTAAATATTATATAATTGGTATAGGAATGAGGAGAGTTATGAGAAATAAGATTAAATATTTTTTCTTAAGTATATTAACAGTTATAGCAATTTCTATTAATAAGAAAATGATTTATGAAAAACTATTACCAAATCTAAACATTTTAAAGCTAAGTTTTATTGTGATGGCTATTCTTGCTATAGCTCTATATTTATTTTATAAACGATATAATAAAAGAATTCATCCAATGAAGCATGTTTTAGCCCTTGTATTTTCTTTATGTTATGTAATAGGTAATAGCTATCAAGAAATATCTTCTTGGGATTTAGTCTTTTCAAGTGTTCCATTATTCTTGATAAGTATAATACAAGTATTTTGTTAT
This sequence comes from uncultured Bacilli bacterium, assembly GCA_934131695.1. GTDB lineage: Bacteria > Bacillota_I > Bacilli_A > RF39 > UBA660 > Onthousia. The sequence continues at coordinate 71,402 of CAKOZV010000001.1, forward strand.
TATTACTTAATAAAGACTATATTCTGTTTTATAGATACATTTTTAGAAAAAAAAGTAACTTTTAAATTTAATACAAAGAATAAAATTATTAAACTTTTTAAAGAGCATCCATTCCTATTTTCATTAATAGTTATATTACTATTTTGGTTGATTTATATGATAGCATTTTATCCATTAATACTATCAAAAGATCCAAGTTTTCAAATAAAACAGTTTTTTAATGTAAAAACTAAATATATAGATTATGTTATTCCCTTATCAGATAAAGTTAATCTTACTAATCATCATCCAGTTTTTCATACTATGCTTTTAGGTGGTTCTATTAAACTAGGAAGATTGTTAGGTAGTGATAATTTAGGATTATTTATTTATGCTATTATGCAAAGTATTACTCTTGCTAGTAGTTTAGCTTATACTATCTCTTATCTTTATAAGAAAAAGAAATCATTAATATTATCATTTGTCTTACTTATGATTTATTCATTAGTACCAATGTTTCCTTTCTATGCGATGAGTGCAGTTAAAGATACCTTATATACTGCCATAATTATCTTCTTTGTTATAACATTGTTTACTATAATAGATAATAACAAAGAGATAAAAATGTCTAAGTATGTAGTATTACTACTATTAAGTATCTTATTATATCTATTAAGAAATAATGGAATATATGTAGCAGTTGGTACTATTTTAGTACTAGCTATTTATAGAAGAAAAGAATTTATCTATTTAATAGCTATTTTACTATTCGTGATAGGTACTTATATTTCTTACGATAAAATACTTTTACCAGCTTTAAAGATACCAGCAGGTAGTATAAGAGAAACATTATCAGTACCATTTCAACAAACAGCTAGATATGTGAAAGAGCATGGTGATGAGATACCTTTAAAAGATAGAAAGAAGATAGATAAACTATTAGAATATGATACATTAAAAGATAGATATAATCCTAATCTAGCAGACCCAGTTAAAAATAAGTATAATAAATATACAACAAAGAAAGAGTTAAAAGACTACTTTAAAGTTTGGTGGAAAGAATTTTTAATTCATCCAACTACTTATATAGAAGCGACACTAAATAATACTTATGGTTATTTTTATCCAGATACAGCTAATTGGTATATATATAGTGGTATTCATTATAATAAGCTTATTACAGAAGATAACTTAGTTAACTATCACTATAATAATCTATCATTTCTAAGAATGATACTTTCAGGTTATGGAATTATCTTCCCTTACATACCTTTAATAGGATTAATATCTAATATAGGATTTTCTGCTATGGGATTAATTACCTTAATAGTTTATTTATTAACATCAAAGTATAAAAAGTATGTAATTGCTATGTTACCAAGCCTATTATCATTAGCAATATGTTTTATCTCACCAGCCAATACCTATTTCCGTTATAGTATGCCATTTACTTTCCTAATGCCATTTTATGTAAGCTATATTTATTTACTATTAGTTAAAGATAATTAAATTCTTGAAAAACAAGCTTGTTAATGTTATTATAAAAATAAGAATAGAGGGTGAATGATGGAAAACGTTATACATTTTTTTAGGGACACACTTAGTGGACCTAGTTATATAATTTATGTAATAGTATTAGTTATTTTAATCTTTGCATGTATTGGTTATATAGCAGAAAATAAACTTAAAGAGAAAAAACAGAAAGATAAATATGCTGAAGTAGCAAAACCAGGAGAAGTTGTTAAATCTTTAGAAGAAACAGCACCTATTCCTGTTGTTAATAATCCAGTTGAAGAAGTAAATTTAAATCAGGCAGTAACACCAAATAGTAATCAACAAATTAAAGTAGCACCAGTTAATGAAAATGTGGTAAATAGTGTACCTTTACAACCAGTAGCTATACCACCACAACAAATACAACCAGTTATGGAACCACAAGTAGAAGTACAACCAGTAGGGATTAATCCTGTTTCACCAGTAGTCGAAGCACCAGTTCAATCAGTTAATCCAATCCCGCAAGTTGTTCAAGAGTCTACCCAAACAGTTAATCCCGTTCCAGAACAAAAAACTAATTGATTACAAAATAATTAAAATATAGTATACTAATAAGAGGTAAGGAGGAATGTTATGGTTATTACAGCAACAACAGTAATTACAATTATTAAGAAAATTATTGATATATCGATAGTTTGGTTAATGGTTTATATATTATTAAAAAGTATTAGAAATAATGTAAAATTGACGCTTCTATTTAAGGGTGTCATTATTATCGTATTTTTGAAAGTAATAAGTGATAAGTGTGGTTTTACCACCGTAGGAGTTTTACTTGAGTATATTATCATGTATGGACCACTTGCACTTATCGTTATTTTCCAACCAGAAATACGTAATATATTAGAGCAGTTAGGAAGAAATCAATTACTTGGTAGACATAAGGTTTTAACTGTAGATGAAAGAGAACACTTAGTTTATGAAATTATTCAAGCCCTAGATTACTTAAGAAAGAATCGTATTGGAGCTTTAATGGTAATAGAGAGAGATGTAAGTCTAGGAAACTATATAGATAAGGCTAAAAAAGTATATGCTGATTTAACAAGTGATTTACTAGGAGCTATCTTCTATGAAGGAAATCCATTACATGATGGTGGAGTTATTATTCAAGGAGATCGTATAACTTGTGCTGGAGCAGTATTTCCAACAAGTAGTAGTACTAAAATAAACAAACATGTTGGTACAAGACATAGAGCTGCTTTAGGACTAGCCGAAGAAACAGATGCTATTTGTCTAGTTGTTTCTGAAGAGACTGGACGTTTATCAGTAGCTATTAAGGGAGAACTTTATTATAACTTATCACTAGATGATGTTAGAATGATGTTAATAGATGAATTAAAGCCAAAGACAAATAGTACTTATGATCAAGAAGAAATAGAAGAGGAAGAGTTATATGAAGAAGATATGTAGAGGAATTGGAAAATTATTTTCCCATATAGGTGCTTTCTTTGATCGTATTTTAATTACTCCCATTACAAAAATGATTTTAAAGATAACAGACTTTTCTAAGAAGAATGCTAAAAGTATTGAAAGATTTTTAGGTAGAAAACAAACCCTAATAGTTATTAGTTTATTAGTAGCTTTATGTATATTCTTTATAATAGATGGTGAAAGTAGTGCTACTATAGACCAATATGCTGAAGTATTATATGACCAACCAGTAACAGCTACTTATAACGAAGAAGCTTATGTAGTAGAAGGATTACCTAAGACTGTAGATATAACCTTAGTAGGACAAAAAAGACATATCTTCTTAGCTAAACAATCACCTAGTGAGGGAGTAAATGTTGATTTAACTGGATTAAAACCAGGACAACATAAAGTAACATTAAAATATAGTCAAAGACTTAAATCACTAGATTATAGATTAGACCCATCAACAGTAACAATTACTATTTATGATAAAGTAAGTGCTACTAGAACATTAACTTATGATATCTTACATAAAGATAATTTAGATAGTAAGTTAAATATTGATAAAGTAGAACTAGATAGAAGTGAAGTTATTATCAAAGGAGCTGAACAAAAGCTTAAGAAAGTAGCTACTGTTAAAGCTTTAGTTGATGTTGATGATTTTGCTAATCCAGAACCAGGTGAAATGACACTTAAGAATGTTCAATTAGTAGCTTATGATACAAATGGAAAAGTAGTTGATGTAGAAATAGTACCTAAGACAGTAACTGCTAAAGTAACTATTACATCACCTAGTAAAGAAGTTCCATTAAAGATAGTACCAAAAGGAGATTTAGCTTTTGGAAAAGCAATTAAGTCACTAAGTACAAGTATTAATAATGTAACTATCTATGGTAGTGAAGAAGCTTTAGCAAGTATTACTTCTTTACCAGTTGAAATTGATGTAACTGGTCTTGAAAAGAGTAAAGATTATACAGTAACTCTTAAGAAACCAACCGGTGTAACTGATATTAGTGCTAAGACAGTAACTGTTAAAGTAGCCGTTGATGATTCAACCGTTAAAGAGTTCCAAGATATATCTATTGCTACTGAAAACTTAGATACATCCAAATATAAAGTACAGGCATCTAGTGAAGCTGATAGTAAAGTAACAGTAGTAGTTAAGGGAAGTAAATCAATAATTGATAGTATTGATCAATCAATTATCAAAGCTTATGTAGACTTAAAAGACTTAGGTGTTGGTGAACATGAAGTAGAAGTTAAAGTAACTGGTGATGATGTAAAACTTACTTATACACCTAAGGTTAAGAAAGTAAAAGTAAAAATTACTGCAAAATAAAGAAGAGCGATAAGCTCTTTTTTTAGTCACGTTCAAATAAGTAGCTAATGTCAATTAGACCAGCAATACCAATAACTATATATATAATCCTAGCAATAATATTATCAGTTCCTCCAAATAAAGATGCTACAAGGTCAATACCGAATAAACCGACAAAAGCCCAGTTAATAGCACCAATAATAATTAATACTAAACAAATCTTTTTTAATATGTCCATACATTTCCTCCTTTTTCTTTCTTAGTATTTGTAGTAAATTTAAAATTATTCATGAATATTTAAATAAAAAAATTAATATAATGAAATGAAACTATAAATGAGGTGAATATATTGAAAAAGATTGGTCTTTTATTGCTACTTTCTGTTTTTCTTATTACTGGATGTGCTAATAATAGTGAACAAAATGTTTTAAAAAATATGTCTAAAGATATAACTAATAGTAAAGGTTATATTTTAACAGGAAAACTAGAAGTAGTTAATAATGACGATACTTATAATTATGAAGTGACATCAGCTTATAAGAAAGGTGATTATTATCGTATCAGTTTAAAAAATACTGCTAATGATCATGAACAAATAATTTTAAAAAATGATGATGGTGTTTATGTTTTAACGCCAAGTCTTAAAAAGAGTTTTAAATTTCAAAGTGATTGGCCATATAACAATTCTCAAGTATATTTACTACAATCAATTATTAATGATATAGAAAATGATAGCAAAGCAACAATGGAAAAAGAAAAAGGTAATTATGTATTTACTAGTACTGTTAATTATCCTAATAATCGAAACTTAATAAAACAAAAAGTAACAGTTGATAAGAAAATGATGGTTAAAAAAGTAGTAGTACTTAATGATAATGATGTTCCAAAGATTACTCTTAATGTCAAGAATATTGATAAAAGTCCAAAATTTGGTAAGAATTATTTTGAGATAGAAGATATAATGAGTACTGTTCAAACAGATGAGGAACAAACTAAAGAGACTAGTAGTATTGATGATATAATTTATCCATTAGTTGTTCCAGAAGGTACTAAATTAAAGAGTGAAGAAAAGCTTAATAAGACAGGCGGAGAAAGAGTAATTTTAACTTTTGAAGGGGAAAAACCATTCTTATTAGTAGAGGAGACAGCAAAACAAGAAGATGAGTTAACTATTATTCCAACAATAGGGGAACCATATATGTTTATGGATACAATAGGAGCCTTATCTGATAATTCCCTTACTTGGAGTAGTGGTAACATGGAGTATTACCTAGTAAGTGATGTAATGAACCAAGAAGAGTTAATAGAAGTTGCTTCTTCAATAAATGTTTTACCTACCATGAAATAGTCTAGAAATAGACTGTTTTTTTGACTTATTAAATTCTATATGAATAATATAAAAAAGTATTGACGAACATTAGTTTGTATGCTAAGATGTACATAGTTTTTAGAAATATAAAATCTATACAGTATTAGTTTTACTAAATATACTTATGAAAGTTGGTGGTTAAATGACTGTGATAAGTTGGAAACAAATATATGAGTTTGATTTAAACAATAATAAACAGTGGGTTTTAATTTTATATAATATATCGAAAAATCATTATGTTGGAGTACCTGTTTATAAAGAAAAGAGAGAAGACAGTATTTATTTGAAATCTATTAATAAATATATTGTGTTAGATGAAATAACTGATTATAATCGTTCTAATATTAAAAGATGTATTTATGTTAAAGGTAAACCTATCAAAATAAATAATAAAGAATATGATGATATTTTGTTAAAATCTAAGCTTAGTTTTCTAAATTATGTTAAGAACAATACAAGTAACGATTCAAATGGTATATCATATAGTAAGTGGTGTAAAGATAAGCTACAGTTAATAAACAAAAGTATTGATAATAAAATAAATTTAAAAGTTGGAGCAATATATTGGGTTGATTTAGGATACAATATAGGCAGTGAGCTTAGAAAATTAAGACCAGCAATATTATGGAGAAGTTCATCTGATAAAAGCATGTGGACTGCTATACCACTTACATCAAAGCATAAGAATGATAACTATTATTTTCATTACGATTTATCAAATTCAAAATTAGGAACCGTAAGGGTGGAAAATTTAATTAATATTAGTTTAAATAGAATTAAAGAACCATATTATATAAATAATAGAATTGCAATCATTACTAAAAAGGATAATGATTGCATTTTACAGATAATAAAAAAATATTATGCTTTTGAAGAAATAGAGGATAATCATATACTTAATAAAAATAAATCCAAATATAAGAAAAATCGTGAAAAAGTATTGACTTAAATATTTAAAATGATATAATTGAAATACTTTAGATTGTTGCGGGTGTATTTATACACTTGGTAGTTGTGTTTCAAAAGGAGGAGTTTATCTCTTCCTTTTGCTTATAATAAAAATAATTACATTAATATTTATTTAGCCATTTGATTGACGTTAAGAACTTTTTTTTCTATAATATTAGAAGAAGAGGAGGACTACTATGATAGACGTACGTGATATTTATAAAGATGTAAATGAGTATTTAAATAAGGAAGTAGTACTAAATGGTTGGATTAGAAACCATCGTAAACAAAAAGAATTTGGATTCATCACTTTCTTTGATGGAACTGTGTTTGAATCTGTACAAATAGTATATGATAAATCACTAGAAAACTTTGATGAGATTCAAAAACTAAGAGTAGGTAGTGCAATTAGTGTTAAAGGATTAGTTGTTAAAAGTCCAAAAGAAGGACAAGAGTTTGAAATTCAAGCTAGAGAAATTAAACTAGAAGGAGATTGTCCAGAAGATTATCCACTACAACCTAAAAGACATTCTATGGAATTCTTAAGAGAAATAGCTTATCTTCGTCCTAGAACTAATACTTTCCAAGCTGTTTTTAGAGTAAGAAGTGTAGCAGCAATGGCCATTCATAAATATTTCCAAGATAAAGGATTTGTTTATTTACATGCTCCATTAATTACGGCAAGTGACTGTGAAGGAGCAGGAGAAATGTTTCAAGTATCAACACTTGACTTTGAGAATCTAAAAGGTAAAGAAATAGATTATAGTAAAGATTTCTTTGGGAAGAGAACAGCCCTTACAGTATCAGGTCAATTACAAGGGGAAATATTTGCTCTAGCTTTTAAAAACATCTATACATTTGGACCAACATTTAGAGCAGAAAATTCTAATACTAAAACTCATGCTTCTGAATTTTGGATGATTGAACCAGAAATGGCCTTTTGTGAGTTAGATAGATTAATGGATGTAGAAGAAGATATTCTTCGTTATATTATAAAATATGTAATGGAAAACGCATATTCTGAACTTAAGTTCTTTGATAACTTTGTTCATAAAGGATTGATAGATAGACTAAATACAGTCTTAAATGCAGAACCAAAAAGAATTACTCATAAAGAAGCGATTAATATTCTTAAAGAAAGTGGAAAAGATTTTGAAAACAAACCAGAATATGGAGAAGACCTTGCTAAAGAACATGAAAAATATTTAACAGAAGAATATTTTAAAGCTCCAGTATTTGTTACTGATTGGCCAAAAGATATTAAAGCTTTCTATATGCGATTAAATGATGATAATGAAACAGTAGCAGCTGTAGACTTTTTGGTACCACAAGCAGGAGAATTAATGGGTGGTAGTCAAAGAGAAGAAAGATATAGCGTTCTAAAAAATAGAATGGATGAACTAAAAATGGATGAAGAAGAACTTGACTGGTACTTAAAACTTAGACAGTACGGTGGAGTAAAACATTCAGGATTTGGACTTGGTTTTGAAAGATTACTAATTTACCTAACTGGTATGGAAAATATAAGAGATGTAATACCATTCCCAAGAACACCAGGAAATTGCGAATTTTAGGAGGATGAAATGAATAAAGGATATTATAGTGACAGTAGTGAATTTAAAGGAACAGGTAAAAGAGTAGTAATTATTTTAATTTGTGTAGTATTACTATTTGGATTAATGTACTTTCTAACTACAAGAATTTTATCAAAAGAAGTTACTAAGAAAAGAAAACAAAGTGAGGTAACTGAATCAAGTATTCAATATGAAAAAATATTAGCAGGAGAATCATTTACAATGGACCAAGAAGAGTATTATGTAGTATATTATGATAGTACTGATACTGAACTTTCTTCGACAATTTCTACTTATCAATCAGATAAAAAAGATATAAAACTATATAGTGTAGATTTAAGTGATGGTATGAATAAGAAATATAAAACAGCTGGTGATGTTGATACTAGTAGTATTGAAAACTTGAAAGTAAAAAATCCTACACTTGTTCATTTTAAAAATAAAGAAGTAGTTGATACTATAACTGATGAAAATGAAATAAAAGATTATCTTAATAAATAAATATGTAAAGTCTTTATCTAAAAGGCTTTTTTCTTTAGTAAATTATTAAAATTATGATACAATTATATAGACGGTAGGTGAAATAGATGAAGAAAAAAGAAGAAATAATAGAAGATGAAAATATAGATACAACAAAAGAAATAGTTACTATTAAGAAAGAAGGATTTAGTTATCCAGAAATGGTTATCATTATGATAATAGCAATTCTTTTTGGTTTCTTAATAGGAAATGTTGTTAGTTTTACGAAGAAAGAAACTGTTAGTAGTTCTGTTCCTAGTGAATTAAAAGAATTTGTTGATACTTATAATGATATAGTAAATAATTACTATGATAAGGTTAATAAAGAGGAATTAATAGATGCTGGAATAAAAGGAATGATTAATTATTTAGATGATCCTTATGCTACATACTTTGATGGAACTAGTAGTACAAACTTCAATCAAACACTAGAAGGAAATTATGAAGGTATTGGTATTGAAGTTACTCTTGATAATAATAAAGTAAAAATTACTAAGGTATTTGCTGATACTCCTGCTAAAAAAGCTGGCTTAAAAGTAGGAGACTATATAACTAAAGTAAATGGTGAAAGTGTAGATGGTAAAAGCTTATCAGATGTAGTAAGTCTTATCAAAAATGCTAAGAATAAAGAAGTAGAAATAACTATTACTAGAGATGAGCAAGAAAAGACTATGAAAGTTACTAGAACAACTGTTGATATGCCTTATACTAGTAGTAAAGTTTATGAAGAAAATGGTAAGAAGATAGGATATTTAAAAATAGAAATGTTTTCTAATAATATTACTAAACAGGTAAAGAATGAACTAACATCTTTAAAGAAAAAGAATATTGATAAGTTAGTTATAGATGTTAGAGATAATCCAGGTGGTTATTTAACTCAAGTTACTGAAATACTATCATTATTCATGACTAAGAAAGATGTTATCTATCAGTTACAAACTAAGAATAATAAAGAAAAAGTTTATGGTACTAGTAGTAAAGCTACTTATAATTATCCAGTAGTAGTTTTAATAAATGAAAATAGTGCATCTGCTAGTGAAATATTAGCTAGTGCCTTTAAAGAAACATATAATGCCGAAATAGTTGGTGTTAATTCTTATGGAAAAGGTACAGTTCAAAAAACAGGAGATTTAAATAATGGTGATACAATTAAGTATACAGTTCAAAAGTGGTTAACTCCTAAAGGTAATTGGATTAACGAAAAAGGTGTAACTCCTACTAAAGAGGTTAAACTAGAGTTAAAAGAAAATGAAACATTAACAGAAGATAATGACAACCAGTTAAAAGCTGCTATAGAATTAGCCAGTAAGTAAAAATATAATTAGCACTCGTTATTGACAAGTGCTAGTTTTTGCTATATAATATGTCTTGAAAGTGAGGGGATATATATGTATCAAGAACAAAATCAAGAAAAAGAAAAAGTATTAGAAAAATATGGCCGTAATATAAATGAAGCAGTCCTTGCTGGGAAAATAGATCCAGTTATTGGTCGTGATGAAGAAATCAGAAGTATTACAAGGGTTTTGTCACGTAAAACAAAAAATAACCCCGTATTAATAGGTGAACCTGGTGTAGGTAAAACTGCTATTGTAGAAGGTCTTGCCCTAAGAATAGTAAAAGGAGATGTTCCTGCTAGCTTAAAAAATAAAACTGTTTGGGAACTAGATATGGCTTCTCTAGTAGCTGGTGCTAAGTATCGTGGAGAATTTGAAGAGAGATTAAAAAATGTCTTAAACGAAATAAAGAAAAGTGAAGGCTCTATCATAATGTTTATTGATGAGATTCATACTATAGTTGGTACTGGTAATATGGAAGGGGCTATGGATACATCTAACATCTTAAAACCAATGCTAGCTCGTGGTGAAATTCATGTGATTGGTGCTACTACTTTGAATGAATATCGTAAATATATTGAAAAAGATGGTGCCTTAGAAAGACGTTTCCAAAAGATTAAAGTAAGTGAACCAACAGTAATGGATACTATTACTATCTTAAGAGGACTTAAAGAAAGATTTGAAATCCATCATGGAGTTACTATTCAAGATAAGGCTCTTGTTGCTGCTGCTACTTTATCAGATAGATATATTACTGATAGATTTTTACCTGATAAGGCTATTGACTTAATAGATGAAGCTTGTGCAACAATTAGAGTTCAGATGGATTCAGTTCCTAATGCACTTGACTCTTTAACTAGAAAAATAATGAGTCTAGAAATAGAACGTCAAGCGATAAAGAAAGAAAAAGACCAGTTATCAATGAATCGTAAAGATGAAATAGATAAAGAATTAGTAGATTTAAAGAAACAAGAGAAAGACTTTAAATCAGCTTGGGAAGAAGAGAAAGGTCTTTATACTAAGATACAAAATAAAAAGAAAGAGATAGAAAAAGCAAGATTTGATTTAGAACAAGCAGAAAATAAATATGATTTAGAAACTGCTGCTAGATTAAGACATGGTACCTTACCTAGACTTGAAAAAGAACTAGAAGAGTTAAAAAGTAAAGATACTAAAAAATTACTAAGTGACCATGTAGATGAAGAAGATATTGCATCTATCATTTCTAAATGGACTAATATACCACTAAGTAAATTAGTAAGTAGTGAGAAAGAAAAACTATTAAATCTAGAACAAGCAATGAAACATAGAGTAATGGGTCAAGATGAAGCCTTGCATTTAGTAAGTGAAGCTATTATTAAATCAAGAAGTGGTATTAAAGATCCTAATAGACCAATTGGTTCATTCATTTTCTTAGGACCTACTGGAGTTGGTAAAACAGAAGTAGCTAGAACTCTTGCTAATGAGTTATTTGATGATGAAAAACATATGGTTCGTATTGATATGAGTGAATATATGGAGAAATTCAGTGTCTCAAGACTTATTGGTTCTCCTCCAGGATATGTTGGTTATGAAGAAGGAGGTCAACTTACTGAAGCAGTAAGACGAAACCCTTATAGTATCGTATTATTCGATGAAATAGAAAAAGCTCATCCTGAAGTACTTAATTTACTACTACAAATCCTAGATGATGGTAGAATAACTGATTCTAATGGACGTACAGTAGACTTTAAAAATACTATTATTATAATGACATCTAACCTTGGTAGTGAATACATCCTAGACGGTGATACTAGTAAAGTAGAAGGTGAATTAAGAAGTCATTTTAGACCAGAATTTATTAACCGAATTGATGAAGTAATTATCTTTAAACCATTAACTAAAGAAGTAATATATCAAATTCTTGATAAAATTATTCATGATATAGAAAAACGATTAAGTAATGACCAGATTAAATTATCTTTAACAGAAAAAGCTAAAGACTATTTAGTGGATGCAGGATATGATATTAACTATGGTGCAAGACCTTTAAAACGAGAAGTTAGTAAAACAATTGAAAGTTTATTAGCCCATGAATTAATTAAAGGTACTATACCATTTAATGCCACCGTTACATTTGATGTAGAGGATAACAACTTGGTTATTTCTAATACAGAAGTGAAATAATATAATAGCTGGGAAAAAAAGTGAACTGCTTGTCTCAGCTATTTTTTTATGTTATTATATTTCTATAAGGAGGAAATAATGGATATATTAGAAATTAAAAATAAGTTAGCTAAAAAGTCTACATTATTGTATGTAGATGATTCTAATGTGTTAAATACAACGGAAAAAAGTTGTATTGGAAAGGTAAATTGTCAAATAGAAGGTGAAAATTTACCAATTGATATCGATGGAAACGAAATGTTACCACTTGCTACTTTTTTTCTAGATGGCTTATCTGGTGTCCCTGAGTCAGTGAAAGATTATTACTGTTGTTCTATTTTTATATCAGAAAATATTTTAGAACATTACAAAACAAAATACGAGGGTTATTATAAAGTTAGAATGTATAAAAAGACAGATAATCTAGTTAGTTGCGATTGGCAAAGTGAAGTGTTTAAGGGATTCCCTTTGAAAACAAAGGAAGTTAATAATGACTATCCAGTTTGGGATGGTGGAGGAATACCGCTAGATATAGAAGATGAAATAATGAAATTAAGTGATGAAGAAGGTATAAATTATTTTGATGATATTTATGAATCTGATGGAGAGACTCATAAAATTGGTGGCTATCCTCATTATATTCAATCAGGAAAATGGGATAAGGAAAACTATGAATTTATATTTCAAATAAATTCTGATAAAAAAGTAAATCTTAATATTGGTGATGGAGGTTCTTTCTATCTATTCTATTCTAAGAAACTACAAAAATGGGAACTTCAATGTGATTTTTATTAATATCTTTAAAAAGTAAAATAAAGCACTCTTTATAATAAGGGTGCTTTTATGATACAAAATTTTTTTCAACAATTTTTGTGGATAAAATATTTTATATTAATATTGGTGATATTATATGAAAGTAAAAATATTTGATTTTGAAGATGAAAGTGATTTAGAAGATGCAATAAACAACTTTTTGAGAGAATTAGAAGGGGATGTAATAGAAATTAAATATCAAGTTAGTTCTTTTCCTAGTGGTGAAGAACAAATCTATTGTTTTTCTGCTATGATTATTTATTTTTATAAACAGACTTAACACCATAATAAAGAGGAAAGTATTTCTTATATTTTTTATAACTGTTTAAATCTATTGGATAATCAAACTCACCAATATGTTCAAATAATTTAGCTCCAAAGTTTTGTTTAAAGAAGAACCCACCATCATTTATATCTTTTACTTCATAAAAATTATAAGACCTATAGCCATATTCAATAGCTTTTTTAAGCATCTTAAAGTGAATAGAATAAGATACATCTAAATCAATATATTCATCATCCATTCCTCCAATTAGAGCGGTAATTTCTTTTCCATACATCAAGAATAAGTATCCCCCTAAGAAAATCTTATCATTATCTGTTTTTTCCTTTAGGGATAAATAATACTTTCTTCGCTTATTTATAATATTAATCTGTTCTTTATAGCCAAGTTCCTTCTCAATAAAAGTTTCCTCTGTTAATTGATTATTTTTATATAGACCTATTCTTTTTTCTTTTTCTATTTGTAATACTTTTTCTTCTTTCTTAAGATTATTAAGAGTAGTATTTAAATCAAGTTCAGCAATCATTATTTTTAAATGTTCACTAGTAAAAGAATTAGCTAAATCTTCATAAAAAGGAAGTTCATATTCAATAGTATTAAACTTACTACTAATCTTATCCATTGTTTTAATAAAGATAGGTAATTCATCTTGCTTTAGTTCTCTTACAATGTAACCAAGTCTTTCATTTCTTTTAAGAATTTGTCTAGCTTTTTTTGACATATTATTTAATATATCATTAAGGCTTTTGTTAGTTAAATCAAGTTTCATCGTATATTTAGGATTAATAGTGTTATTATCAGTTTCAATAAAACCTAGTTTTAATAAATAATCTTTTATAAATAAATTATTTATACCACCTTGCAATTCTTTACCATCCTCATCTTTCTCAGTGGTTAATATTTCAGGATCTATTTTTAGATAGATACCATTTTTTTCCTTAACAAAGTTAATTACTTCTTTAGTAAATATTTCTAATAAATCATAATTTTTATAGTCGATTAAAAAACCTTGAGGAGCATAGAAAAATCTTTTCTTAATACTTTTATTTTCATTAGCTAAAAGTAAAGTGGCTCCTAACAATTTATTTTTATCTTCAAGACCTAAAAAATAAGAATGCCAATTCTCACCAATTTTAAAGTTAGCCCAATAAATACTTTGCTCAAAAGGGCATATTTCTAGGTAATTAATAAATTCATTAAATTCTGTTTTAGAAAGTTCTACAAGTTTCATTTTATCACCCCACCTTAAACTAATTATACTTGATTCTTTAACTTAGTGCAAGATTATGATATGATTATATAGGAAAGTGGTGAATATATGCGAAAGAAAGAATTAAAACAAAACTCCTTTCTAAATGGAGCTTTTGTAGCAACCATGGGAATAGTTATTACTAAAGTGTTAGGTATGCTTTACGTAATCCCGTTTTATGCAATTATTGGTGAACAAGGTGGAGCACTATATGGATATGCCTATACTATCTACTTGCTATTTCAGTCCTTATCTTGTGCTGGTATTCCTAATGCTATTTCTAAAATAATTAGTGAGTATCAAACTTTAGGTTATAGTAAAGCGAAAGAAAAAGCCTTTAAGATAGGTAGAAGACTAGCTATCTTCATGGGAATATTTGTTTTTATTATCTTATTCTTATTTGCTCCAATTATAGCAAAGGCAATTATTGGCGATTTAACAGGAGGTAACACATTAAGTGATGTAACTTATGTTATTAGAGTAATTGCCACAGCTATATTAGTAGTACCAATCTTAAGTATTTATAGAGGTTATTTAGAAGGTCATAAGTTTATAACTCCAACAGCTATTTCCCAAGTGGTAGAACAAGTAGCTCGTATTGTGGTTATTATAGCTGGCTCATATGCTGCTTTAAATGTATTTCATTTATCTTTGACAACAGCAGTAGGAGTAGCAACTTTTGGAGCAACAGCTGGTGCATTAGTTGGTTATTTATATCTACTTGATAAGGTATTTAAACATAAGAAGGAAATAAATAATATAACTGAAGTAAAAGAAGAACCAGTTATTTCTACTAAAGAAATATTAGGAAAGATATTCTTCTATGCCTTACCATTCATTATGATAGATGTCTTCAAATCAGCCTATAACTTTGTTGATATGACCACCCTTGTTAAGACTTTGGTTCATTCAGCAGGTTATACTACAGTAGCGGCAGAAAACTCTATGAGTGTAATTTCTACTTGGGGAAATAAACTTAATATGATAATTGTCTCTATTTCTACAGGTATAATTATAAGTCTAATACCTAACCTTACTTCATCATCTGTTAAAGGTGATAAAAAAGATGTTCATCATAAGATTAATCAAACCTTACAAATATTGCTATTCCTATCAGTACCAATGACTATAGGTCTATCATTCTTATCAAAACCAGTTTGGGATGTATTCTATGGAAATAGATCAGCAGTAGGGGCAGAAATTATGGCATACTATATCTTTGTTGCTTTAATAATTTCTACTTATACAGCTTTAGTATCTATCGTACAAGTCTTAAAATATTATAAAGAAGTGTTTATTTCTCTATTTGCTGGTGTGCTAATCAAAGCTTTAACTAATGTTTATTTAATTAAAACATTCTATGGACTAGGACTTCAACCAGTATATGGTTCCATAACTGCTACTATTTTAGGTTATTTAGTAGGGATAGTCTTATGCCTTTACTACTTAAAAAAGAAATGTGGAGTTAGTTATAAACCGACTATTAGAATTATTGGAAAGATTGTTATCGCTGATATCTTTATGATACTTTCCTTATTCCTAGTTAAATTCGTAGTACCAATTTCCTCATCTATAAGACTTTTAAATATTCCAATTATTTTAGTTTATACTATTATAGGAGCAGGGGTTTATTTATTAGCATCTTATAAATCAGGTGTTGTTGAAGAAGTATTAGGTAGTAAAATGTTAGCTAAAATTAAAAGAAAGGTGGCTAAAAAATAATGCTAGAAGAATTAACTGAAAAAGAGTTTCAAGACTTTTCAAAAAAACACCCATTAAGAAATTTTATGGAAACAGTAGAAATAGGTAATCTTAGGAGGAAAAATGGTTGGACTGTTAAATATATTGGCCTTAAAGAAAAGAAAAAAATAGTAGGAGCAACAATGCTTCTTTCTAGGAAAAGACATTTTAATATGAATGAATTTTATGCTTTAAGAGGGCCACTACTTGATTATAGTAATGATAATCAGGTAGAAACATTTTTGAAAGAGTTGAAAGACTATGTTAAAAAGAATAATGGTTACTGTCTAAGGATTGATCCGTACCTTCCTATTAGAAGATATGATAATGATAAAGAACTAGAAGTTCCAAAGACAAACATACTTAAAATACTTGAAACATTAAAGTTTAAGAAAAGTGAAAAACAAGAACAAGTTTCTTCTATGTATGTCCTTGATTTGGAAGGGAAAAGTGAAGATGATGTTTTAAAGGAAATGAAACCTAATACTAGAAATATTATTCGTAAGAATATTAAAACAGGTATTGAGGTGTCAGAATTAAAAAAAGATGAGTTAGAAAACTTCTATGAGATAATGCTTGAAACGGGTAAACGTAAAGGATTTAGAGTAAGAAACATTGCTTATTATGAAAATATGTATGATTTATTTTCTAAGAAAAAAGAAATTAAGTATTTAGTTACTAGACTAGATCTTAACAGGTATATCAGTTTATTAAATGAAGAAATAGAAGAAAATACTAAAAAGAAAGAAGCTTTATCTGATTCTAGATGTAATGATGGTAAGAGAAAGAGTTTTGATGAGACTATTAATTCATTAAAGAAAAAGGTAGATATAGCCAAACAGCAAAAAAAAGAAAAAGGATTATCAATTATTACACTTGCTGGATCTATGTTTATTATGACTGATCCAGAAATAGTTTATCTATCTAGTGGTAATTATGAAAAATATTTAATGTATAATTCCCAGTATTTGATTCAGTGGGAAATGATTAAGTATGCAATAGAACATGGCTATAAAAGATACAATTTCTATGGTACACCTACAACTAATAAAGATGATAAAACTTATGGTATTTATCAGTTTAAAGCCAGCTTTAATGGATATATGGAAGAATTATTAGGCGAATATGAAGTTGGTACATCTTTAGTTTATTATCTTGTAAAACTAATTCATAAAATAAAAAAGTCATAGATTATTCTATGGCTTTTGTGTTGTATCAGTTTGCGTTGTTGTGCTTTGACTAGGCACAGTAGTTACTGTTCCATCAGTAGTAGACTTATCTTTATTATCAGTAGTAGTATTATCACCAGTTGATAAGATATTATTTTCTTGATCTTCTGTTACTGTAATATTAGCTGTATAAATACTATTATTATAAGTTACTGTATATTGATAAGTTCCAGGTTTATTAATATCAACTTCAGAAAAATTGAATTTTAACAAAGCTTTGATTTCATCAGTTAAAGGATTAGGCTCAGTAATATAATCAGCTGGATTAGTTGATAGAGCAGTTCCTTTCTTAATAGTAAATGATTTTATTGATATAGTATCAACTTGATTAGTAGGAGCTATTTTTTCAATTACTTTTATAGTACCTTCAAACTCTTTCTTTTTATAATAAACCTTGTATTTATAAGTACCTACTTCTTTAACATTAACACTACTAGTGTCAAGTTTTAAATTAGCTAATACCTCATCACTAACCGTTTCATCTAAATAATCGGCTATTTTTATACTAAGTGGTGTATTAGTTTCAATCTCAAAGTTTTTAAGCTTTATATTAAAATCAGCTTTCTCATTATCTTGCATTTTCTGTGATACCACTAGTGCAATAGTCTGATTATTACTCTCTTGATCTAATTTGGAATAAAGGCATCCACATGAGATACAAAGTATTCCTAATAGGGTAAAAGAAGAAACGACTATTAAACGGATTTTCTTATCCATTTATAATCCCACCTTTTCTATCTTATTTACATTATATGATAGATTTTTTTCTGTGGCAAGTAAAAAATCTAATTCTTTTTGGAATTAGACATTGTCGCCTTGATAGATATTATCTTTTACCATCTTTTTATCTATCTCATTTAAAACTTCAAATTTCTTTAAAAGCCAAGTAGGTTCTATTAAATCTTCCTTTTTAGGATCCCCGGTTATTCTATGAATTACTATCTCTTTTCTTAAATAAGTTAATTGTTTTACGGTGATATTTACATATTCATCTCTTGTTAATACTTTGAAAGGATGATTTTTATACATTATTTCTAGCGGAGTATCCTTTAGAATATGAAGCATATGTATTTTTATCCCTTGTATATCTAATTTGTTTAAATATTTAACGGTATTTAGCATATCTCTTTCAGTCTCATAAGGTAATCCATTTATGATGTGGATAACGACATTAATATTTCTAGCTCTTAATTTTTTTACCATGGATTCAAACTCTTCAACAGTTTCGCCTCTATTAATTAACTTTAAAGTTTCTTTCTTACTAGATTGTAATCCAAGCTCTACTTGTAAATAACATCTTTTACTAATTGACTCTAAATAGTCAAGACACGGATCACTTATAGAATCACTTCTAGTAGCAATGGCAAGTCCTACACAGTCTTTATGATTTATAAATGGCTCAAAGTAACTCTTTAAAATATCAACACTAGCATAAGTATTAGTCCTTGCTTGAAAGTAAGCAATAAATTTAGCATTAGGCCACTTGCTTTGCATCATCTTTTTACCTTTGATAAATTGTAACATTAAACTGTCGTTTATGTCACCAGCAAAGTCACCACTACCAGACTTAGAACAAAAAATACAACCACCATAACTTTTTTTACCATCAATATTAGGACAAGAAAAGTTAGCATTTAAACTAACTTTAGCAATTTTACAACCAAACTTATGTTGATAAAAGTAAGTTAAAGTATGATATCTTTTATTATCAATGGTGTAAGGAAACTTATTCTCCATAACTAACACCCATATAAGATAATAATAAAGCTTGTTTATAATTTTTAGAAAAGAAAATACTAAGAGCTTTATTTTCCTTCTTATTATTAGTTATATTTCTTAAGAAAAATAGTGTTATTAATTTAGAGTTAACAGCTTTAGATATTTTTTTACTCTTAATTTGTTTTTCAATTTCTTTAGTTATTTTTTCACAGGAATTAGTTTTATCTTTTATTATTCTAAAATAATTATTTAAATAGTAAATTGAGTCTTCTCTTAAATTAAACTCCTTACCAATATCTTCGATTAATTTCAACAATTGCTTTTTTGTTAGATTAGTATCTAATAATTCAGAAAGGATATTATTATTTCTTTCGTAAAATTTAATTATTTCATTTTTTTTAAATGTAAAGTAATCGCCATCTAATCTATCAAATGCTTTCATTGTGTCATTATAACCAAAATTCATATTTATTCTAGCTTGCTTACTATTAAAGTCTAAAAAGAAAGATATTTTATTCTTTGGCTTTATATAAGTTGCCTTTATATTTCCTTTTGGTAGTTTCTTTAGTCCTGGTGCTCTAAGATCAACGATTATAGCCTCTGTAGCACCTAATTCTATAGCAAGATTAACTGGCAAATTATCATAAAAACCGCCATCAATATATCTTTCACCATCAATATTTTTCATTTGAAAAGCAGGATAACAAGTAGCAGAAGCCATTAAGTAATCAATAAGTTTATCCTCAGCAATATCTTTTTTGGAAATAACTAGAGGTTTCTTAGTAGAAAAGTTATAAGTAACTAAACCATAATTAATTCTTGAATTATAAAACTTTTTCTTATTAACACATTTATTGATGATATTTTCAATTTTCTTAATATCCATACCACCGTTTTTAATAAAGTTATCACCATAAAGTTTCAAAATATCAATTTTAGTATCATTTTTAGGTCCTTGTTCGAATAAATATTGAAGACTTAATTTATTCCAAATATATAAAGCCCTGAAATAGGTGTTTTGAGTCATAAGAGCTCCATTTAATGCCCCAATAGAGGTTCCTGTAACAATATCATATTTAATATGCATTTTTCTAAGGGCTTTCCAAACTCCTATTTCATAACTACCTTTGCTTCCTCCACCTGATAGTACCACAGCACGCATAAAACCACTCCTTTAAAATTTGCACTTATTATAACAGAAAGTAGGGCAAAAGTCCATTATTTAGAAGCATGTTAATTTAAATTTGACAAGGAAATTAAATAATGGTAGTCTATTTTAGCGGAATTATTTCTATATACGATTACAATATGGATATAAAACCAATGATGAAAATATAAAAGAACTAAATAGTTTCTTTTTTTGTGTAAGAAAAGGAGTGATTGGATGCAGTTTGGTTATGGAGATGCAGATTTAGGAAGATTAATTAAAGAATATGAAGTTATAAGTAATGATGAAATAGTTATTACTTTTTTAGACGGTAGTAGGTATATTACTCCTAATACTAAAGAAAATGAAAAGAAGATACTAGAAACAATGTTACAACAAGCGAAAGAAAGAAATGAAAGTATAGATTTAGTTAGTAAAAAAAGTGATAGAGCAACTAATTTTGCTTTAATAAGCCTATTATTTTGTCTTGATATTACTAAGCCATATGATTCTATCACTGTGAAAACGCTTGGTTTAATGACTAAAATAACAGCTTTATGCTATTTTCTTTTTAAAGAAACAGATCGTTCAATTAGATTTGAAGAATACGAAAAGTATAATATTTATCTACAAAATAAAGATAAAATAGAAAGTTTAGATGAAATAGTAGTTTTTGCTGGAATAGATAATGATGATTTAGAACTTAATATAAATACGTTAGACTTGTATAGTTTAAAAGAATTAAAGAGAATAAGAGCTAATATTAAAAAAGAGGAGACTTTTTCTTCTTTACCAAAAGATACTATAAAAATACTTAACAAGAGATTCCCTAATCATGTTTTTCAAAAGAGAAAAATGGATGAGACTCATCTAGAAGATAAAGTAAAGTAATAGAAAAATAAAAAACATTAATCAAGAAAATTGTCAAATAGTATTGATGAGTTTTTTTGATTTTTGGTATAATTAATCTAAGAGTAGGTGGTAGTAATTGAAAACTAAAAAATTAAAATTAAAAAAAGAAGTAACAGACGTTGGTAAATATATATTGATTGGGTTAGTAATTTTAATCGCTATTTTCCTCTTTCTTTTTACGAAAAAAGTAAACCTACAAAAATTAGGATATAGTAAAAAAGCATCAAGTGTAATAGTTAGAAAACTAAAATGGAATAAGGTTAAAGAAGTTGGAAAAAATAAGACTTTAAATGCCGCTTTTGAAAGTAATGATTATAAAGAAGAAAATTTTGACCATTATAAGAATATAGAGTATCAACCATTAAAGGATATAATTCCAAGTATTAATAACTTGATAAAGAAAGGTTATACCGATGGTCAGATATCTTTGATACTAGCAAGAGGCAATAATAGTGAAGTAAAAGAATTTGCTAAAAGAGGTAAAGTTAAATATTTAGATGAATTCTTTTCTGTAGATTATTCGCATCTATCTAAATATGATAGATATGTAGCTTATCAAAATAGGGAAAATGATACTGCTGATATTACTGTTTTAAATGTTGAACTTGACTTTGATAAGGATGAATATCAAGATGTAGAAGTGATTGATAAGTTTTCTCCTAATGTTTTAGTTAATAAACATCATCAGTTAAGTAGTAAGTATGTACCAAAAGATTTAATAAACTTTCAAAGTGATGATGTAAAAGGTACTAGTAAGATAAGAGCTAATAAAGAAGTAGTAAATGCTTTTCATAAGATGCGGGAAGCGGCTAAAGAAGATGGTAAAGATATAGTAGTAAACTCAGGCTATAGAAGTTATGCAGACCAAGAAGAGACTGTCTCTTACTATCAAAATGCTTATGGTGATAGTTATGTGGAAAAAAATATTGCTAAAGCAGGGTACTCTGAACATCAAACAGGAATGTCTATAGATGTAGCTAGTAAAAATACTACTGTCTTTACTGATAGTGAAGAATATACTTGGATGATGGAAAATGCTTATAAGTATGGATTTATCTTACGTTATCCAAAATCTAAAGAAGATGTAACACTATATAAATGTGAACCATGGCATTATCGCTATGTTGGTACTAAAATAGCTAGTTATATAAAGAAAAATAATATAACTTATGATGAATACTATGTTATGTTTTTACAACAAGACTGATTTGTGTTATTATAAAATAAAGAATAGAAAGGATGATATAAATGTATCCACTAGGTAAACAGTTTAGAATGGATTTAACTAAATCTAAAAGTGATGAAAAATGTATTGTTAAAGGTGATAAGTATCGTTTTACTATCCTTAGTGAAAGACTTATTAGACTTGAATATAATGTAAATGGCCATTTTGTAGATAAGCCTAGTCAGTTTGCTTTATATCGTTCTTTTAATTATCCTAATTATCAGGTAAAACAAGATAGTAAATTCTTAGAAATTACTACTAATTACTTTAGACTTACTTATGTTAAGGAAATGCCTTTTACTGGTAGTAAAGTAGACCCTATGAAAAACTTAAAGATAACACTTCTTAGTAGTAAAAATGAAAATGAAAATAGAGATTGGTATTATGGTCATCCTGAAGTTAGAAATATGAATGGTAATATGATAAGTGAAGATATTACTATTCCAAGTAATTTAAAAAGAGGACTTTATTCCTTAGAAGGATTTTCTTCTATTGATGACTCTAATAGTTTATTATTTTTAGAAGATGGAACCTTTGAACAAAGAGAAAATGGTAGTATTGATATATATGTATTTATGTATAATAAGGACTTTTCTTTAGCTCTTAGTGATTATTTTAAATTAACAGGTAATCCTTCACTTATCCCCAGATATGCTTTAGGCAACTGGTGGAGTAGAAATACTACATATGACCCTGATAAGATTATGGATACTATTAGTCATTTTGAAAGAAGGAAAGTACCACTTGCTATCTTTCTTTTAGATAAAGACTGGCATTATCGTAATATTGGCAATAATAAAAATCTTCATACTGGCTTTACCTTCAATGCTAAGTTATTTCCTAAACCAAAAGAATTTATTGACACCTTACATGAGCACAATGTTAGAGTTGGTTTAGAAATAGATCCTACAGAAGGAATCTACCCTCATGAAGCTTATTATCAGCAAGCCTGTCAATATCTTGATATAAAAGATAATACCATAATAAAATTTGATCCATTAAATCCTAAACTATTAGATATTTACTTTAAATTATTTCTTCATCCATTAGAAAGTATGGGAGTGGATTTCTTCTTTCATGACTATAAAGGCGATAACCAAGCTTTAAAATTATTAGCATATAATCATTATAACTATTTAGATTCAGGAAGAAATCCCGCTAAGCGTAGTTTAATTTTAGCAAGAAATGGTATATATGCCCCTCATAGATATCCGGTTTTGTATGCTGGTAGTAGTGAAGTATCTTGGGATGGTTTAAGAGAAATATCAGCTAGTACTTTAAGTGCTAGTAACATAGGTGTATCATTTTGGAGTCATGATGTTGGTGGTAACCATGGTGGTATAGAGGAAAGTGAATTATACCTTCGTTATGTGGAACTAGGATGTTTTAGTCCGATATTAAGATTTCATGCAGCAAGAGGAGTTTACTATAAAAGGGAGCCATGGCGTTGGGATATAAAGACAGAAACTATTGCTAATGATTATTTAAGATTAAGACATCGTTTAATACCATATCTATATACAGAATGTTATCACTATTATAAAGATGGTAAATGTCTTGTAGAACCGTTCTATTACCAGTATCCTTGGGTAATAGATGATAATAAATATAAGTATCAATATTTCTTTGGAAAGGAACTGCTAGTATGTCCTATTCTTAAAAAGAAAGAAGTTACTATGAACCGTACTATTCATGAGTTTTATATCCCTGAAGGTATTTGGTATGACTTTAAGACAGGAAAAAAATTTCCAGGTGCTAAAAAG
Organism: uncultured Bacilli bacterium; assembly: GCA_934131695.1. GTDB lineage: Bacteria > Bacillota_I > Bacilli_A > RF39 > UBA660 > Onthousia. The sequence goes on from CAKOZV010000001.1 coordinate 95,632, forward strand.
TATGTATCTTTCTTCCGTGAAGAAGATTATCCGGTATTCGCTAAGAGTGGAGCAATTATACCACTATCTAATAGGAGTGATAGAAATAATATTGGTTTGCCGCTTGATCTTGAAATTCATATCTTCCCAGGAACTTCTAACGTCTATACTTTATATGAAGATGATGGACTAACCTCATTATATAAAGAAGGACTATTCTTGAAAACAGATATAGATTACAACTACTTAAAAAATAACTATACTGTTATTGTTAGATCAGTAGAAGGTAAAAGTGGAGTAGTACCACAAAAGAGAAATTATCGTTTTAGATTTAGAAATACTAAGCAAGCAGAAGAGGTTAAAGCTTACTACAATGATAGAGAAATACCAATCGCTTCTCAGTATATTGAAGATAATGACTTTGTAGTAGAAGTAAGAAAAGTTAATACTATTGGACAATTAACTCTAATGTGTCGTGGTAAAGATATTGAAATAGATGCTGTTCGTTTAATAAATGAGGATATCAATAGTATCTTAATGGACTTACAAATAGAAACTTACTTAAAAGAAAAAATAGCAGATATAATCTTTTCTGACTTACCAATAAAGAAGAAAAGAATTGCTATTAGAAAATTAAAACGTGATTCTTTATCAAAAGAATATATAAATCTATTCTTAAAATTATTAGAATATATTGAACAAGTCTAGGATAGGAATATCCTTTTCTTTTTTCTTTAATCCTACTAGAGACGAAAGTATGATATAATAATTTATGAGGAACCCATTAAGGAGTTGATATTATGGCATTACCAAAGTATAAATATTCTAAAGTCATAGAGTACTGGAAAAGTAAAGAAATAAATACGGTAGAAAAGGCTAATAATATTTTGGATAACTTTAGTATTTTGTTTGCTTACAATTCTGGAACTATTGAAAATAAAGAAATTACTTATCATGATACTAGAGAAATATTTGTAAATGGAAAGGTAATAAACTTTACTGGAAATTTAAGAACATTATATGAAATTGAAAATCAAAAAAAAAGTTATTATTATGTCATACCTAAAATAATTGATAAAGTACCTTTAAATGAAGAACTTATAAAAAAAATCCATAAGACACTAACAAAAGGTACTTATGATGAGAGAAGATATGAAATTAATAAAGAACGAGCAGGAGAATACAAAAAACACGATTATGTAACAGGTAAAAATGAAGTTGGGACTAATCCAGAAAATGTTCAAAAAGAAGTTTTAGAATTATTAGAAGAAATAAACCATGTTTCTAATCCAACTGATGAAGAAGTTATCAAAATAGCTGCTTATACACATAATGTTATTGAACAAATTCATCCGTTTGCAGATGGGAACGGTAGACTTGGAAGAACTCTAGCTAATTATATTTTAATGTTTTATAACTTGCCACCTATCATAATATATGATGAAGATAAAAACTATTATTATGCCGCTTTAGAAAAGTTTGATGAAAAAGATGACTTATCATCAATGGTAGAATTCTTTAAATATGAAATGGAAAAGACTTGGGAAAAGGCACTTGATAGAGAATATAGTGTTTCAAAGTTACCAAACAAACTCTCTGAATATATTAATAATGATAATAATATAGGATAGAAATATCCTTTTCTTTTTGCAAATAATTCATTGATTTTCACCAGAAATTACTACATAATGGTAAAAAGTGGTGAAAATAGTTGAAATCTAAGTTAGCTAAAAAAATAAATTTAATAAATTTTAGTCTAATTTAAGACATTTTATTAGAAATTTGATAAAATGATAATATGAGGGGAGACCATGATATGAAAGCGATGATTACAGGGGCATCGAGTGGAATTGGAAGAGATATGGCTAAAATACTTAGTGATAAATCTTACGATTTAATATTGGTTGCCAGAAATAAAGAAGCTTTAGAGACTCTAAAGAAAGAGTTAAAGACTAAAGTAGAAATATTTGTTGTAGATCTTAGTGATACTTCTAAAGTAAAAGAACTTTATGAAAAAACTAAGAATGAAAAAATTGATTTACTAATAAATAATGCAGGATATGGAATATTTGGTTCTTTTGATGAAACTAATCTAGATGATGAGTTAAATATGATAGATGTAAATGTTAAAGCTGTACACATACTAACTAAACTTTATCTAAAAAATATGAAAAAAAGAAATAGTGGTACTATCTTAAATGTTGCTAGTAGTGCCGCCTTTTTCCCAGGACCATTACTATCTAGTTATTATGCTAGTAAAAGTTATGTCTACAAGCTAAGTCTTGCCATTAATGAAGAATTAAAGAGATGTAAGAGTAATGTTAAAATATTAGTCTTATGTCCAGGACCAGTAGCTACTAATTTTAATAATCGAGCAGGAGTTACTTTTTCTGTTAAACCACTAACTAGTTATTATGTAGCAGACTATGCCTTAAAGAAATGTTTAAAAGGAAAGACCATTATTATTCCTTCGCTAACTATGAAATTAGGAAAGTTTTTCTCTCACTTTGTAAGTGATAAATTTATTGCTAAAATAACTTATAATATTCAAAAGAAGAAGGAAAAGTAATGGCCCTATTAGCCGTAGAAAATCTTGATATTATTCCATTTAAAGGAATGAATAAAACCTTTAGAAATGGTACTATTTCCTTTGTAGCAGGTGCTAATAATTCTTATAAGACACTTTTAATTAAAGTGTTATCAGGTATAGTTAAGACAGAAGAAAAAATAAGAGTCAATAGAACATTTGTAGAACAAATTACTACTAAGCAGTATCCTTACCAAATTCAAGTAATCTTTGAAGATGAGAACTTTAAAACAACAACAGTAAAAGAAGAAATTATTTTAACACTTATCAAAACTAATATCCCCGATGAAGAGTTTACTAAAACTAAAAGAAAAATATTATCATTATTTCAACTTACTAAAGAAGAAAATAAGAATATAGAAGATTTAGATAAGTTTAGTAAAATAAAATTGAATTTAGCTTGTGCTTTTATTTATAGTCCAGAAGTAATGTTAATTGATGATATCTTTAAATACTTAAATGAAGAACAATTGAAATTTATTACAAAGGTATTTAAACAATATAAAGATAAAATAAAATTTATCTGTATGACCAATAATCTTGATGTTCCTCTTTACTTTGAAGAAGTTGACCTATCTATTTTAGATAAAGGTAGAATTGTTAAAGAAGGAGATATCTTATCAGTGCTTGATGATGACAGTATGCTAAATAAATTAGGATTTAGACTACCATTTATGATTGATTTATCTTTAAAACTAAAGTATTATAATTTAGTCGATAAAATTATTTTAGATCAAAAAGAAATGGTGGAGATGTTATGGAAATAAAACTTACTCATGTAAAGACAACTAACTTAACTGATATATCTATTACCATACCATCATCTGTTATTACAGGTATAACTGGTGAAAATAGTAAAGAAATACTAGAAGTTATTTCTTTTTCTAACTCCTTTAAAGGTAGTATCTATTTTGATAAAGAAAGAGTAACTAAAAAGAAACAGAATGAGTATAAGGGTAAGACTTATTATGTTCCTTTAGAATTTGAACTAGACTATCCTTTATATACAGTAGAAGAATATCTAAGATATTTTATTTTAACTAATTTTTTAAAAACAAAAGATATAGATGAAAAGATAGATGGAGCTTTAAAGATAGTAGGCTTTGATAAAAAAATACTTAAAAGGACAATAACTACACTATCATCAAGTGAAAAGAAATGGTTTCAATTATCTCTTGCTTTCTTAATTAATCCAAGCATCTTGCTACTAGATAATCCTTTTACTTATTTTGATGAGAAAGAGAAGATAAAACTAATAAGAATCTTAGAAAGACTTAAAGATAAGTTTCATAAAACAATAATTATTACTAGTGATGATCAGGATCTTTTATATGAAATAACTAGATATTTAATAGTACTAAAAGATGGGTATTTATATCAAGAAGGACTTACGGAAAGCGTTTATTATTATCTGTTTGATGAGAAAGAGTTGGGTATTTCCCTTCCTAAAATAGTTTCTTTTATCAAACTAGTAGAAAGTAGTAAGAAAGTTAAACTAGATCATAGAAAAGATATAAAAGATCTAATGAAAGATATTTATAGAGAGGTAAGATAATATGAGATTTTTAATACATTTTTCTTATGATGGTAGTTCTTTTCATGGCTATCAAACTCAACCTGGATATAGGACTATTCAAGAAGAGTTAGAAAACGCTGCTACTAAAATAAATAATGGTGAAAAGGTAAAAGTAGTAGCAAGTGGAAGAACTGATAAGAAAGTTCATGCTTATCATCAAGTAGCACACCTAGATATGAATGTTTCTATTAGTCCTAAACAAGTTAAAAGAGCAATGAATAGATATTTACCTAGTGATATTCATGTTTTTGAAACAGAGGAAGTAAGTAGTGATTTTCATGCTAGGTATTATGTTATCTCTAAGACTTATGAGTATCACTTAAATATGGGAGAGTATAATCCTATTAGAAGAAATTACTGTTATCAACATAATTATAAATTAGATATAGAAGCGATGAAGAAGGCTATTACTTATTTTATTGGTACCCATGACTTTAGAGCTTTTGTTACAGAAAATAGTATTAAAGATAATTGTGTTAGAACGATAACTAATGCTTCTATAACTTTAGATGATTATTATAAAGATGAAATAGTATTTACTTTTGAAGGTAATGGATTTTTAAGATATCAAGTTAGAAATATGGTTGGTTTACTAATAAAAGTTGGTACTGGTAAGATAGATTATAAACTAGTAAAAGAAGTACTTGATAGTAAAGTAAGGGGAAAATATGGAACAACAGCAAAAGCAGAAGGATTATATCTAAAAAATATTGTGCTAAGAAGTTGACAAATCAAAAGATTATGGTATAATTTTAATCGGTACATTTAAATCCCCACATAAATTAAACGGTGGGAACGTTTGATTTAAGTAAAGGAGAAAAATATGAATAGTTTTATGCAAAAAAAAGAAACAGTTACAAGAAATTGGTATGTAATCGATGCTGAGGGAAAACCTCTAGGACGTGTTGCTAGTAAAGCTGCAGTTTTACTACGTGGTAAACATAAACCTACTTATACACCTCATATTGATTGTGGAGACTATGTAATTATTGTTAATGCTTCTAAAGTATTATTAACTGGTAATAAATTAGAAGATAAGAAATATTACAATCACTCTCAATATCCAGGTGGATTAAGAGTTCGTACTGCAAAAGAAATGGTAGAACGTTATCCAGAAGAAATGGTAGAAAAAGCTGTTAAAGGTATGTTACCTCATAACCGTTTAGGTCGTGCTATGTACAAGAAATTATTTGTATATGCAGGTGAAAATCATCCTCATATGGCTCAAAAACCAGAAGAAATGGATATTTAAGGAGGTTTAAGTTATGGCAAAAGATAAAGTTTATACTGGAACAGGTAGAAGAAAAACATCAGTTGCTCGTGTAACTCTTACAAGAGGAACTGGTAAGATTACTATTAATGGTCGTGATGTAAATGAATATTTTCCACATCAAACAATGGTAATGGATTTAACTCAACCATTAGATATTACTGGTACAAGAGATATATTTGATGTAACAGCTAATGTATCAGGTGGAGGATGTTCAGGACAAGCTGGAGCAGTAAGACATGGTATTACTAAAGCATTATTAATCTATGATGCAGCAACTCCAGTTGAATCAGAAAATAGTTTCCGTAGAATTCTTAAGAAGGAAGGATTTATTACAAGAGATCCACGTAAGAAGGAACGTAAGAAACCAGGACTTAAAAAAGCACGTCGTGCACCACAATTCTCAAAACGTTAATTGTTTCTATTCCTCGAAAATTTATATTTTCGGGGTTTTGTGTTTTTGGAGGTAAAATGAAAAAATTTCTTTCTAATTTTGATTTAAAAATAATTGCTATTATTACTATGACAATTGACCATATTGGGGCTATTATGTATCCGAATATAGATATTTTTAGAATAATAGGAAGAATAAGTTTTCCAATCTTTGCCTTCTTGTTAGTAGAAGGATTTAAACATACTAGTAATAAACTTAAATATTTTTTAAGACTATTCTTATTTGCCATTATTACCCAACCTATTTATGACTATGCATTTAATAATCGTGAATTAAATATTTTATTTACTTTTTCTTTATCATTTCTATTATTAAGTAGTATAGAATTTATAAAGAAAATTATAAATAAATATAATAAAGGTATAGAAAATTATCTTTATAAAACAGTATTTTATTCATTAACTTATATTTTATTTGTTCTTTTTTCTATAATACTAAATGTTGACTATCAGGCTTTAGGAATAAGTTTAGTCTTTATATTTTATTTAGTACCTAATCTTTATTTATCATTTTTACTATATTTGCTAGCAGTTATATTTCTTGCTACTAATGCTATTCAGTTTTATAGTTTACTGTCATTTCTATTTATCTATATGTATAATGGAGAAAAAGGGAAAAATATTAAATATTTCTTTTATCTATATTATCCACTACATCTTTTGATTTTAAAAATGTTGCAAATTTTGTAGCATTTTTTTTAGTTTTGCATAAATTACTTTAGAGGGAGGAATGTGTATGTTAAAACTAACTATTTTACAACAGATGCTAGTAGTTTCCATTGCCTTAAGTACTATTACTTGTGCTCTAGTTCAAAAAACAAAAAGATGTTTAAAGTGTTCTTCATGTTTATGTCTTTATAGCTTTGCTGTCAACTTAGTATTAGGTGTTCTTTTCTGTATTACTTTTACCTCTATTACCTTTCCTGAAAGTTTATGGGTAGGCTTTTTTAGTTTTATTGGAGCTGATACAATCTATAAATCTTTAGAAGGTAAGCTTAAATCATATAGAGATTTAACTAATAGTGAAAGTATTGTGATTAATAAGAAAAATGTTATAGAGAGGAGTAAAAAATAATGGAAAAACCTCTTTATCCTAGTCCTTATATGCGAATAACTCAAGGTTATGGAGTAGGAACTCATAAGAATAGTTTTGCTATAGATGATGGGGGAAGTGATTCGGGAATAGATTTTATTCTAGCCCCATTTACGGGAGTTATTAAAAAGATTTATCCCAATGATGCTAACGAAGTATGGTTAGAGAGTATTGATAAAGTAGAGTATCCTGATGGCACAATTGATTATATGACTATGTTATTCGCTCATGATAATGATGTTTCTAATTTGAAAGTTGGGCAAGTAATTCCTAGAGGAACAAGGTTTTATGAAGAAGGAACTAAGGGAAATGTAACTGGTAATCATGTGCATATGGAATGTGGAAAAGGAAAGTTTACTGGTAGTGGTTGGCATAAGAATGAAAGTGGTTATTGGTCTATTAATAATCCTAAGAATCCAGTTGATTGTCTTTGGATAGATGATAGTATAAAAGTATTAAATAGTAATGGTTATAGTTTTAAAAAGATAGAATCTATAAAAGAAGAAACAAAAAAAGAAGAAGTAACTGATAATCAGAATAATACTTCAACTAGAAAAATAGAATTAGTATTTACTTGTAAGGAAAATGGTTTATATGCGATTGAATTAAAAGAAAATGAAAAATTATATATTGAATAATCTTTCATCCTAGAGTTATATCTAATATCATCATAAGGACAAAACCAAATAATGTAAAGAAGGCCATCAGGTCTTTTTTTTGATTGGTTTGACTTTCTGGTATCAATTCTTCTACTACAACATAAATCATAGATCCAGCTGCAAAAGCTAATAAGAATGGTAGAATAGTCTTTATCTTTAAAACAAGTATAGTACCAATAACTGCTGATATTGGTTCTACTATTCCAGATAGTTGTCCATAAAAGAAAGCTTTTTTTCTACTGTATCCTTCTCTTCTTAATGGGAGACTAACAGCACTTCCTTCAGGAAAGTTTTGTAAACCTATACCAAGAGCGATAGTAAGAGCAGATAATAGAGTAGTACCTGTTATGTTATAGGCTAGACTACCAAAAGCTACTCCGACAGCAAGTCCTTCAGGAATATTATGAATAGTTATAGATGATATTAACATAAAGCATCTTTTTCTACTGCCTTTGTCACCATCCTTCCTTTTATCAACAAGGTTATAGATTTTATCACCAATAAATAGTAAAGTACCACCTAGTAGGAAACCTATTGATATTATTACTGGTCCATTCATTTTTAAACTTTTTGTCATTTCTAAGGCAGGCTCAATTAGACTAAAGAAACTGGCTGCTATCATTACTCCTGCAGAAAAGCCAAGCATCGCATCCATTACTGTTTTATTAACCTTTTTAAAGAAAAAGACAATACTAGCTCCTAGAGCAGTTACACCCCAAGTGAATAAAGTGGCAATTAATGTTTGCCAAACAGGAGATAAGTTTTTAAATGCTTCAAACAATTTTTTCACCTCTATTAGTATGTTATGTAATAAATGGTATTTGGAATGGGCATATATATGATGCAAATGTTAGAAGAGATTATATAAGGTTTGCTTTTTGTCTAAATAGAAAAATAAAATAAAAAAGTATTGACGAACATATGTTTATGAGATATTATATATACAACTTTGGAGGTGATGATTCTGGACTTTACAGTAATGAATTATAAACTTGATAATGACCAACTAGAAATTGTTAAAGATGATAATAAATACCTCTTTGTTTTAGCAGGAGCAGGTAGTGGAAAAACTTTGACTATACTTGGTAAGATAAAATACTTAATAGAAGAAAAACATATTCCAAAAGAAGAGATAGTTTGTATTACCTTTACAAATATGGCAGTTGAAAACTTGAAAAAGAAAATAAGAGAAGAAATTAATGACAATATAGAATGCTATACCTTTCATAAGTTGGCTATGAAAATACTAGATGAGACTAACTATACTTATGAAATAGCTAGTGACGAATTATTAACAATGATTGTGGAAAACTTTTTTAATATAGATATTTTATCTTCCCCATATCTTTTAAAAGTAGTATTAAGATATTTTAATATATATTTTAGTAAAGCTTATTATAAGAGCTATCAAAAAATATTGGTAACTAAAAGTAAGGAAATACTATTACTAAAAAGACAAATAATAACTTTTATTCACTTGTTTAAATGTGGTAACTACAAAATGGAAGATTATCAAAAATTCTTTAAAAAGATAAAAAGTTATCTTTTACCATTTACTTATTTAAAAGAAAAGTATTTTCTTTTACTGACTTTAAATATATATCTACTATATGAAAAAGAAAAGAAGGAAAATAAAGAACTTGATTTTGATGATTTACTATTTATTGCTAAAGATAGAGTTAAATACTATAAAAGAAAAATATCTTATATCATTATTGATGAGTACCAAGATACATCTTATGTTAGATTCTTATTTATTAAAGAATTGGTAGATAAGATGAATAGTTCTTTAATGGTAGTAGGAGATGATTTTCAATCTATTTATAGATTTAGTGGTTGTGATATAAGTCTTTTTTATAATTTTAAAGATTATTATAAAGAAGCAGTTACTCATAAAATAAGAAATACCTATAGAAATAGTGAAGAACTTATAAAAATAGCTAGTGAATTTATATTGAAAAATAAATATCAGTTAAGAAAAGAATTAACATCATTTAAGCATATTGATTATCCACTACAAGTTATTTATTCTAATGATTTAAAAAGTACTATTTTAAAGGTACTTGATGTGTTAGATAAAGGGAGTATATTCATTTTAGGTAGAAATAACAATGATATAAATCTTATCTTAAGTGATTTGTTAGTAGTTGATAATGATAAGATAATATATAAAAAAAGAAAAGATTTAGTTATTAATTATTTAACCATCCATAAGTCTAAAGGACTAGAAGCTGATAATGTTATAGTGATTAACTTTTTTAATAGTGTGCTAGGCTTTCCTAATCAAATAAAAGAAGAAAGGATAATGAGATTAGTAACTAAAAAAGCAGAAGATTATCCTTATAATGAAGAAAGAAGGCTATTTTATGTGGCAATAACTAGAACTAGAAATAGGTGTTATTTGTTAGTACCTAGTAATAATTACTCAATTTTTATTAAGGAATTAGAAAGAAAAAAGGCACTTGTTAAATTTTTAAGAATGAGATAGAATTTATGTGGTGAATCAAGATGAAGATGAGTGAAAAATATATAATAGATAAAAAATTAGAAAGGTTTAAAACTTCTAAATTCCGTAGTAGGTTTCATCTTTCTAATAAAGATAGAAAATATGTTTCAGATAAGGGTTATAAAGTAATAAAGTCGCATGCTTATGATTTTATAAGTAAACGGTTAGCACCATATCCTACTTTAAATGATGGTAAACAAACACCAATGAGAGGGCATCCTGTTTTTATTGCTATGCATGCTACAGCTATTTGTTGCAGAACTTGTCTTTCTAAATGGTATCATATAGATAAAAATAGATGCTTAACAAAACAAGAAATAGATGAGATAGTAGATACTATAATGGTTTGGATTTACAATGAAATGAGTCAATAATAAAAGAATATTATCACTAATATCCTTTATGTAATAAGTCTCTTATCATTTTAAATGTTAATAAAGCTGATACAATAATTATAAAAGTAAGCATAATAAATTTAGCTAATTCTGTTTTTGTAAAACTATAAGCTAGGACTAAACAACCATCAATAAAACCAAGTATTAACTCATGAAGAAGATTTTCTAGTTTATCAATATGTTTAGTTGAATTGCTTAGTTCTAATTTAAGTTTAAAGTTTCCTTGCTTTATATATTTTAGTAAACTTTCTGTCTCTTCCGGAATATTTATTAAGCTTTTACTACTCTTTAAAACTTTTTTCTCTATGCTTTTTAATGTTTCCCCTGATAGTAAGGCTTTCTTCTCATTTTCTAGTACTTTATCCTTTAAAACACTAGTTAGACTGATAGTGGAATCAAGTGACTGTAAGACTCCTTCAATTACACCAATACCACGTATTAGCATAGTAACATTATGGTCTAATATTAAATTATTTTCTTGGAGCATTTTAAACATATCAGTAATAAATTTCCTAGTATCTATTTCATCAAGACCAAGGGTAGAAAATTCTTCTAAAATTTCTTTAATATTATCAACTAGTTTTTGGTAATCAGTTTCATCTTTCTTTATAGACATTGATAATAGACAATTAGCAACTTCTTGATAGTCTTCTGTAATAATAGCTTTCATACATTTATTTAATAAAGCTCTATTAAGTTTTGATAGAGTTCCTACCATACCCCAGTCTAGAAAATATATTTTATCATTATAAATTGTTATATTGTCAGGATGAGGATCAGCATGAAACATACCATCTTCTAAAGCTTGCTTGATATAGTTTTTACTCAACTCTTTAGCAATAAGACTCTTATCATAATTTTCATTATCTAATTTTTCTATATTAGATATCATTATGCCATCAATATATTCCATGACTAAAATATTTTTAGTTGATAATTCTTCTATCACTTTAGGGGAAGATATATAAGAAATAGATTTGTTATGATTTTCAAAGAACAACATATTTTCTTTTTCCTTAGAAAAATCCAGTTCCATCATGGTAGTTGTGTATAACTCATCTAATACCTTATCTAAATCCATTATTTTGATAAAGTGATTAAGATGTAATATTTTAGTAGCTTGCTTTAATAACTCTATATCTTGTTTTATTTCTTCTTCAATATTTGGTCTTCTGATTTTTAAAACAACAGTTCTTTTATCTTTTAACCTTGCCTTATGAACTTGTGCAATAGAAGCTGATCCAATTGGCTTTTCGTAGATATGGGCAAATATACTATCTAAATTTTTGTACTCTTTCTTAAGAATCTTTTCTATTTGTGAATAAGGTAGTGGCGTAACGTTGCCTCTTAATTTCGATAATTCTTTAGCATATTCATTAGGAATTAAATCAACTCTTGTAGAAAGAATTTGCCCTATTTTTATAAAAGTTGGTCCTAAGTCTTCAATGGTCTTTCTAAGATTTTTAGGACTTCTGTCATCTACTAAATTATTAATTTTTATAATACTTATTATTTCTATTAATCTGTTTTTATTATTCATATCATTCACCATCCTAATTATATATAAAAAACTAGACATAAGTCTAGTAATTTACTATAAAGTATCAATTTGATTATCGTTGTTTACATTAGATTGTTGATTATTAACAGTATCTGTGGATAAAGTTTGATTTGCAAGATTATTATCAACATTAGTTGTGGAAAATATGTTTGTTGTTTGAACTGGTTGTGAAGAACTCTGATTATCCACTGAACTTGTGGATAAAGTTTCATTTACAGGTATATTATTAACATTGGTTGTGGAAAGTATGCTTGCAGTTTGAACTGGTTGTGAAGAACTCTGATTATCCACTGAGCTTGTGGATAAAGTTTCGTTTACAGGTATATTATCAACATTAGTTGTGGAAAAAACTGGTGATTGTGAACTTGTAGAAGTTTGCTCTAGTAAGTTTTGATTTGAATACATATCCGCAATATTTGATTTTTTATCTGGCTGTTGATAAAAAGCTTCAACCTTATTAATATTTTCATTACTTTGATTGTCAATATTTTGACTTGTTACATTATTGCTCATAATTGGTGTTTCAACAGAAGAATTAAAAGTTGTAGTTTGTTTATCATTAGTTACATCTTTATTAGAAACTTTGTTTTTCTTGCCTTTATTTAAAATACTTACTATAACGATAATAATTAATAAGACTATAACTCCGCCACATATATAAATATTAGTCTTATTATATAATGCAAAAGAAAATTCTATTTTATCTTCCCCAGTAGATGATAAATCCCAACTTAAATCTTTATCATCATTTTTCTTAGTAGTAGCATTACTACTTATAGCTTTATAAGGTAACTTAACATTGAAACTTAAATCCATATTAGTATTCATATTAGAAAAATCAAAATCAGAGTCTGTTGTAGTATTATTATCATCTATTGTAAAATCGTTATCAATTGTTGTGTCATCACTTGTACTATTATTTAAATCGCTGTCTGATGAATCAAATTTGAAACTAGCTGTATAAGTGTTTTTTAAAAACCCTTTTTTAACTTTAAATACTTTACTTTCACTCTTGTTACTATCAAGTAATCCTGATAAATCGTAAGTTGTATCGTTAGTAGAACTTACATCATCAATATTTTTAATATTTTTAGATAATTTTAATCCATTCATATTACCATCAACATAATTGGAAACTGTAAATCCTTTATTTTCTAGTTCCTTTTTATCATCACTAGTTAATATTTCTTGATCTCCAAATAATGATTTGTCAAAGGCATATATTACTGTATAATCTATTGACTTATCTTTCTTTATTTCCATTGTAGAATTAAACTTTACACATCCTGTTAGGGAAATAACTAACAGGATTAACAATGCTGTTAATTTAATATTTTTTTTCATTTTTACTCCTAACTTTCAATTTGTTTTTATTGTTAAAAATTTTCACTAATATACTATCACCACCAAACACCTTATCTCTATTATCATTATAGACCATATCTAATGAAAAATAAATTAAAAATTTACAATCATTGTCAAGTGAAATGTAATATCTAGATAGCTTAATAATTACAAATAAAAAACTGTCAGAAAGATTCTGACAGTTTAATAATCTAAATGGCAGGGGATGAGAGAATCGAACTCCCATCTAAAGTTTTGGAGACTCCTATTTTACCATTAAACTAATCCCCTAACTGCTACAACTAGATTATAGCACATAACTTAGTTATTTAACAAGACCTTTTCTGTGCTATAATAGATAAAAATTTAATATTTATTTAATAAATAAATGATTAACTAATATTGGTGATGAGTATGAAAGTATTAATTATTGAAGATGAATATAATTTAGCAGATGTGATTAAAGAAAGATTAGAAAAAGAAAAATTAATTGTTGATATAGTAGAAGATGGAGAAGAAGGGTACTATTATGCTTCAACTAATACATATGACTTAATAATATTAGATGTGATGCTTCCTAATATGTCTGGCTTTCAGATACTTAATAAATTGAGAACTGATAATATAAATAGTAAAATAATTATGTTAACAGCAAGGTCTACTATTGAAGATAAATTAAATGGTTTAGAGAATGGAGCAGATGATTATCTAACTAAACCGTTTCATATGGATGAATTAGTAGCAAGAGTAAATATTCAATTAAAAAGAAACAATAATAATAATAACTTGTTATTTGGTGATTTAGTACTTAATACTACTACCTTGAAAGTAACTTGCGCTAAGACTAATGAAGTAGTAGAGCTGATAAAAAAAGAATTTCAATTATTAGAGTACTTTATTAATAATCCTAATCAAGTATTATCTAAAGAACAGATATATGATAGAGTCTGGGGAATAGAGAATGAAATAGAATCTAATAATCTAGAAGCTTATCTATCATTTATTAGAAAAAAACTAAGAGCGATAGAATCTAAAGTAGTAATTAAATCAGTAAGAGGAATGGGGTATAAGATAGAATATGGAAATAAAGAAATTAAGTAAAAAAATATTTTATACCCTAGTTCTAATATTAACTATCTCTATGTTGACGGTAGTAAGTATCTTTAATGTTCAAAACTATTTGGAACAGAAAATTTCTATTAATAATAGCTTAAATGTTTCTCTTAATAAAAGAGATAGAAAAATACCGCCAGCTAAGATAAAGGAACGTAGTGATATTGATAATGTAGAAAATAGAAATATTAAATTTATGGATTCAGTAATATACACGATACTTTTAGATGATAATGATAATATTCTAGATGTTATTAATCATTCTAATAACGAAGTATCTAATGAAAAGATAAGTGAACTAGCTAGAAAAATACTTAAAGATAAAAAGACTAGAACTAGATATATTGGTTGCTTATATCTAAGTGATTATTCATATTCATACTTAAAAGGGGATACATTAGTGATACTTGATAATAGTAAGATTAAAAAGTCTTTGCAATTATCTTTAGAAATGTCTATCTTAATCCTTAGTATTTTAGAACTATTAATTATTATAGGTAGTAAATATTTAACTACTTGGTTGATTAAACCAGTAAAAGAAAGTTTTGATAAACAGAAACAATTTATTGCTGATGCCTCTCATGAACTAAAAACTCCTTTATCAGTCATAGTAGCTAGTAGTGAAGCGATAGATATAGATGAGAAAAATAGTAAATGGTTAAAGAATATAGAATATGAAACTAATAGAATGAATCTTCTTATTAGTAAACTACTTAGTCTTGCTAAGAGTGAGCAGATGGAGAAAGTTAAATTAGTTAATAATAATTTTTCTAAAATAGTAGAGTTATCATTATTGACATTTGAAGGAAGAGCATATGAAAAAGATATTAAATTTAATTATGATATAGAAGATAATATTTTAATGTTAATGGATGAAGATAGTATTAAAGAATTAGTAGAAATACTACTTGATAATGCTATTAAACACTCTAAGAAAAAAGGAACAATTAATATTTCCTTAAAAAGAGATGGACAAATAACCTTACTAGTACAAAATGAGGGAGAAGCTATTCCTAAAGGAGAAGAAGAAAAAATATTTGAAAGATTTTACCGTGTTGATAAAGCTAGAAATAGAAAAGATAACAGATATGGTTTAGGACTAGCTATTGCTAAAAATATTGTTTTATTACATAAAGGTAAGATAAAAGCTTCATCAATGGATGGTATAACAACATTTCAAGTGACATTTAAGAAATAGATGGTTTTAGAGGATTATATAATGCAAGAATAAAAGAGTAGTATTTACTGGAAACAACTACTCTTTGTTTTTTTCGTCTCTAATTAAATTATATAGTTCTGTAAGAAAAGGACTTCTTTCTTTAATATCCTTATTAGTAAGTAGGTAAACATGATTTTTTGTTCTAGTAAGTGCTACATAAAATACTCTTCTTTCTTCAGCATAAGTGTAGTTTTCTTTATTAGTTCTAGATATAAATAAATTAGTTAACCAGAAATTATGCCTAGATGTTATTGGGAAATCTCTATCAAGACCGATTATGATAACTTCATCAAAAGTTAATCCTTTAGATTTATGAATACTCATAGCATCTATATTAATATCTTCATACCCTAGATAAGTAACTTTAGTACCAATACTATCTATAAGAGATTTATCATTAAATAAGTTGTCTATTTGTCTATTCTTTCTAGCAAGTATTAAAATACGATAATCGGGATTTGTTCTATAAATATCAAGAATTAACTTTTTTAATGTTTCTATTTCATCATCAAATAGCTTAAAAATAATTGGCTTTTTTATACTTTTATCAGATATTAATTCCTTTCTTATTTGTGTAGGATTTTTCATAATAAATTTTCCACTATAGTCTATTAGCTCTTTACTGTTACGATAAGTCTTAGAAATATAGAGTATCTTAGCATCGGTAAAGTATTTTTGAAAATTATATATGTAGGAAATATTAGAACCACTAAAGGCATAAATAGATTGCCAGTCATCACCAACAGCTACAATTTTAGAATGATTTTTTCTAATTATATTATTAACTAAAGTGTATCTATCTTGAGATATATCTTGATACTCATCAATAACTAAATATTTAAAGTCTAAATTGTCATCGTTTGCATTATCAATATACTTATTAGCATAATAAATCATATCAGGAAAATCAAATTTATATTCATTAGGGTTACCAAACAATTCATTTTGATAATATCTATAAAAATCAGTTATATATTTGTACTGCTTAATAGCTATATTCTTTTCTGTAAAACTTAAAGAATTTAAATAATCATTTACCATTTCGTTTATACTGTTTCGATTAACAGAAGATTTGATTTTATCAATACAGTTATAATAAAGATTTCTTAAAGAATATATTTGACTTAGAGTATATCTATCTAACATCTTGTTAATAACTTCCTCATTAGTTAATCTATTAAGTTCAAAACCATAACTAAGTAATTGGCTTTTTAAACTTTTAATAATATCTTCTTTTTTAGTAGCAGTTATAGCAATAAGCTTATTCTTATGTTTTTCATGATAAGATAATTTTTCTTTCATATTCTTTCTATAACGATTAAGTTCATTGTCACTAGAACCAGCCAAACCAAAATACTCAATATAAATATTTTCACCGTTTAGATTTAACGTAAAATCAGGATGATATGGTGTATGATTGTTTAATAATTCCTCATAAATTTTTTCATAGTAATAAGGTATTTGGTGCATGAAGAGAAAGTTAGCAATAATTGCTTCTCCTTTAGATTTAACAAGTTCTCCTTTTATAGTGTAAATAATTTCTTGATTATAATCATGTTCTAATCTAGTAGTTATATAATTGCCTTGATCAGTTATTTCTTTAATTTTACTAATTTTTAACTCTTTAAAGTATTGATCATAAGTAGGGTATTTATCATAATTTTCTTTGAAAAACTTACCTAATATAATATCTTCCTCTTGGTCAAATACCTCTATTAATTCTTTTAAAAGTTGTTTGTTAGGGAAAATATTATCTTTAAAATACTTAAGAAAAATCTGATTCTTTTCATTATCTCCTACTACACTACATTTATGATTTTTGAAAATAGATTTAATATGCATATAACCAAGGGCATGAAAAGTAGAGACTACTACCGGAATATTGAAATCAAGTCTTATTCTTTTATCAAGTTCTTCAGTTGCTTTTCTAGTAAAGCTCATAACTAGTATTTTTTCAGGATCAACCTTCTTAATATCAACAAGATATTTTACCTTAGCAGCCATAGTAGTAGTTTTACCAGTCCCAGCTCCGGCAATTATTAGGGAAAAATCTTCATCTGTAAGTATAGCTTTTATTTGTTCTTCATCAAGTCTTATATTATCATCTATCCCTCTATACATAGTATCAAAATAAGACTTATACTTTATATATAAATCGTCTAAAACTTTGTTATTATAAGAATCTAAATCAAATCCTATAGGTTTGTTAACAGTCATTCTTGCTAGATACTTAGATATATATTCTTTATTAGTATATTTATTTTTAAATAATTCATTATAATCAATACTTTCCATACTTCAACACCTTTTCATCTATCTTAATAATAACATAGATTTAAGAATAATTAAGAAAAAATTAAGAATTAACTTATTATGTCATGCTATAATCGGAGAAAGGAGAGAGTGAATGGAAAACATATTAATAGTAGATGACGAAAAAGAAATAGCAGATTTATTAGAAATATACTTAAAGAATGAAAATTATAACGTTTATAAATATTATTCTAGTATAGAAGTATTAAAAGATATAGATAATCTTAAGATAGACTTAGCTATTTTAGATATAATGATGCCAGAGATAGATGGGTTAACCTTATGCAATAAAATAAGAGAAAAATATAACTTTCCAATTATTTTTGCTACTGCTAAAGTGGAAGATATAGATAAGATTAATGGGCTAAGTATGGGAGCAGATGACTACGTTACTAAACCATTTCAACCATTAGAATTACTTGCTAGAGTAAAAGCGCAATTAAGAAGATATAAAAATTATAATCATCAAGAAAATAGTGAGGACCAAATAGATTTTCGAGGGATAGTAATTAATAATAAAACTCATGAATTTTATTTTAATGATAAAAAAATAGAACTTACTAAAACAGAGTTTTCTATTATGTGGTTGTTATGTATAAATAAAGGTAAAGTAGTTAAAAGTGATGATTTATTTTCTAAAGTATGGAAAGAAAAATATTTTACTAAAGATAATAATACTATAATGGTTCATATTAGACATCTAAGAGAAAAGATGCATGATATAGGTAGAAAACCCAAATATATAAAAACTATTTATGGAGTAGGTTATAAGATAGAGGTGTAAGATGAAAGATAGAGAGTTTAAAGAAATATATTCTGATATGTTAAAAAAAGTAGTTATCTATATTGCTATTATTTTGATAGTATCATTAACTATTGGACTAGTAGTTAGTGTCTTTGACTTTCAATGGTTATACGATGATAATCCTAATTTGTATAATAATTTATCAGGAGTATATCAGTTAGTAACGTCCCCTTATATCTTAGGATTAGTAGCTATTATAATAATCTTAGTATCATCTTACAAAAGTATAAAAGAAGTATCAGCATATATTGATACTATATCAGAATCAGTAGATAAAATATTTGATAAGAATAGTGAAGAGATAATACTACCTAATCAGTTAGCACCACTTGAGAGAAAGCTTAATCATCTTAAGAATAAATATCTTGAAAGTGAAAAGCTAGCAAGAGAGAACGAACAGAAAAAAGATGAGTTGATAGTATATCTTGCTCATGATATAAAAACACCACTTACATCTATGATTGGTTATTTATCATTATTAGATGAGATAGATGATATGGACAAGATGCGAAGAAAAAAATATATTTCTATCGCTTTAGATAAATCATATCGCTTAGAAGAGTTGATTAATGAATTATTTGATGTAGCAAGATTTAATTCAGAAAAGATAGTTCTAGAGAAAGAAAAATTAAACCTCAACTTAATGCTTGAACAGATAATAGATGACTTTTATCCTATTTTAAAGAAACTTGATAAGAAGATAGAGTATAATCAAGTAGATGATTTAATTATAGAGGGAGATTCTGATAAGTTAAGTCGAGTCTTTAATAATGTTATTAAGAATGCTATTAACTATAGTAGTGATGGTACTGATATAATAATAAAAGCTTCCAAGAATAATAATAGTGTAAAAATTGAGGTGATTAATCAAGGAAAAGTAATACCTAAAGAGAAATTAGCTAGAATATTTGAAAAGTTTTATCGCCTTGATTCGGCAAGAAGTAGTAAAACAGGTGGTAGTGGATTAGGTCTTGCTATTGCTAAAGAGATAGTAGAATTACATAATGGACAAATAAAAGCTTCAAGTAATAAGAAAGAAACCAAGTTTACAGTTATATTACCAATTGAATAATTAAGGAAAAATTAAGAATTTTCTAAGAAAAAGTTAAAAAGTAATCTTTCTATAACTGCTATAGTTGTATTTGGAAAGAGGTATTTTATGAAAAAAATTATTAGAAGAATCTTAATCATCTTAATAGTCGCTTTATTCATATTTGGTAATAATTATAGAAAAGTTAATGAGCCTAAGGTTAGTGAACCAGTAATTAAAGAAGAGAATAATCTAACTAAGGATGAAAGACTAAAACAAATATATGAAAATAAAAGTATTTATCCGAAAGAGTTATTAGAAATGTTAGATAGGAATACTGATATGACTGATTTTGTTTATAATTATCAGGTTAATAAAGGAAAAGTCTTTGCAAATGATATAGGTAAAGTAGAGAAAAATACTGTCCCTTTGTTGTTACAATATGATGAGAGATGGGGTTATGGTATGTATGGTGATGAAGTACTAGCTATTAATGGTTGTGGACCAACATCAGTAGCCATGGTAATAGCAGGACTTACTGGAAGAAATATTATCACTCCTTATGATGTAGCAAGTTATGCTTATGAAAATGGTTATTACAAGAAAGGTACTAGGTGGAATTTTTTTACAGAAGGAGTTAAAAACTATGGAATAGTTGGTAAAGAAATACCATTAGTAAAAAGTAAAATATTTAAAGAATTAGAACTTGGTCATCCAATAATTTGTAGTATGCGAAAAGGTGACTTTACTACAACTGGTCATTTAATAGTACTAGTAGGTGTAAAGAATGGTAAGCTTACGGTAAATGATCCTAATAGTAGAGAAAGAAGTGAAAGACTTTGGAGTTATGAAAGACTAGAACCACAGATTAAAAATCTTTGGTCATTTAGAACCTATTAATTATATTTTTCTTTCAATATCATAAAATAAAAGTGGAGGAACATATATGGAAACACAATTAACTAATGCAGTTAGTGTAGAAGGAAACTATAATGCTGTTCCACTTTCTATTACATCTGATGTATTAGTAGTTACAATGCTTAATGGGTTAACTGTAACCAAAAAAGCAGATAAAATGATGTGGGCTGATGGTAATTTAACTTATACTATTGTAGTAACAAATGATGCAGAAGAGACATTTACTACTCCTATTATTACTGATAATCTTGATAAGAATCTTATAACATTTGTAAATGGAAGTGTAACAATCGATGGAAATAGTGCAAGTAGTGATAAATATAACTATGATGAGAGTACTGGTAAATTAACCATTAACTTAGAAGATATAACAGCATCAAGTAGTAGGACAATTACCTTTCAAGTGAAGAAAACTTAAACTTTTAAATAAAAAACACCAGATAGATAAAATATCTAGGTGTTTTCTTCAAGTGACCAAATGATTTTAGTTTTATATTCAGTATTAGCAATTAAAGTCTCAAGAACTTGAAATAGTATTCCTTCATCTTTATCAAAGATAATTTCTGTTGTTTTAGTACTACCATCATTTCCTTCCCCTTGATAAATTAAAGTCTTAGTAGTAGAAATTACATTTATATTGTCATTACTATCAAGAAAAACTAAAGAATCTTTTAAGATACTATTATCCTCATTTTCTAACTCATTATTAATACTAGCAAATAGATTCCAAGGGGTACTATCAATTCTAGAATCAGTAACTGTAATCACTAACTTTTCGTTTTTAGGACAAAGAATAGGACTTAATCTTATCGGATTTAAATCAAAAGAAATGATATTTGGTACACTGTCGATTGTTAACTCACCACTATAAACTATTTCAATGGTTTTCGTTCTATAAATTAAATTATTAGCTTCTTTAACATTAAAAGTTATTTTAGTACCAATAGGTAAAGGTGAATCATAAGAATAGGAAAAATTACCAAGTGAATCTGCAACTATTACATTTGAGATATTGTCATATTCTATTAAAAGACTGGCATTAGGAGAAGTTTTTCCACTCATTACTGTATCAGTATCAGATAGGGCATGAATCTTTAAAGGAATAGTACCAATAGAGAAAACTTTTTTATTAGGAAAAATTAATTCTTTAAGATCAGGAAGATTTTCTAATTCTTCAGTTGTATAGTTGTGACTAGTAATACTAGTTGTTGTCTTATTAAAAGTACCAATTACTGTAGAAATAGCATCATCTTTGTACCAAGAATAAGTAGGTAGTGTACTTTTGCTTATATTATTATCTATTGGAATGGAATTATTAAAAAGATTTAATCTAGAATAGTTAAAGGTAAAAGGAATAGTGGTAGTAGTAGATATTATATTAGCAGTAGTGTTATAAAGAAGTAACATATTAGGATTGTTTAGGACTAGACCACTGTTAGCTGTTTGAAAAGATATATTATAATTATTACTAGAAATATTAGTAAAATTATTAATGATAGTAAGAGATGAATTATTATTAAGAGTTATTACACCATAGCTGTACCAAGTTGCATAACTACCATTTCTATTAGTTTGTTTCAAAGTGAAAGATGCATTTTCATCTATTAAAGTGGTACCAGTTCCAAAAGTGCCATAAGCCATTCCATTATAAGTAGTTACATCAAATGTTGAATTACTAGCAACGGTAAAAGCCAAGTCATTTGGCCCATAGAATAATTCTCTGGCTTCACTAGTAAATGTTACTTTAGAGTTTTTTAATACTGTTAGACTAGGACTTGCATTACGAAACCAGAAAGAAGAATTACTCTTAGAACTATGATTTATAACAGTAGTACCACCTAACTCTATCTTATTACATTCAGCTACTTCATTACCAGTTGTTAAAGAAGTATCACCTATAGTAATAGATGAATCTATAAATCGTGTCAATCCTGTTGGATGAAAGCTAATCTGAGGACCAGTGTAGGTGATATTGTTATATTCTACGATTATATTTTTTAAACTAGCTGTATCTGGAACATAGATAACTCCATAATAATTATTTCCAGTGATATTTAAGTTTTTAACTACTACTTTAGAAATAGTTTGGTATGTAGCAGAAATAGTATCACCTGTATTTAGTGTTTTCATATCAGTGAAAGTATAAGTAGTACCATCATACGTTCCATCTATTATAATATTTGCTTTAGTACTAGCTATTTTAATACCACTAGTAAGAGAAATATTACTGCCAAAATAGATATAATTATAGGAATTATCTTTTTCAAGAACAGTTTTCAACTCATCACTTGAAAAGACAACTACAGTATTGTCATTAATTATTGTCATATTAATAAACTCCTTGTTATATCTTATGCTTACTGATAGATATTATTAGTTTATATACACTGAAGACATAACCAGTAGTAAAATAGCTAATAAAAAGAGTGATACAAGTTACATATAGTTTTGATGATTATTTTAGCCTTAATTGTTTTTGTGTCAAATTACTAGTTTATTCATATTTTATAGTGAGGTGAGAATATGGATGAGCGTGTAAATGGTGGAGTGGTTGTAGATGCTGGACATGGAGGTAGCGATCCTGGAGCTATTAGTGGTAATTTAAGAGAAAAGGACTTTACCTTGGAAGCGGCTCTATATATGTATGATAGATTTAAACAGTTAGGTGTTCCTGTTGTTATTACAAGAGATTTTGATGAGGATTTAAGTAGGGCAGATAGACTTAAAAGAGCTAATGAAGCATTTAATGGTGATCCTAACACTATATTAATATCTAATCACATAAATGCAGGGGGAGGAGATAGCCGTTATGTAACAAAGTATGTATAACGATTAAAGCCAAATATAGAAATAAATGAATTATAAATCATAAAAAATAATTAATTAATAAATTATTGTAATAGTATTTAAGTTTCAAATATAATTTTTAAAATTATTACGAATAAAAAGTCATATTTATTACCCAAAAACTTCGTGTTATAATGCTTTTAGAGGTGATTTATGTATGTTAACATTAGAAGAAAACAAAATTATTGATCAGTATGTTAATGAAAAATATTATGATAAAAGTAAGTTGATAAAATATTTGAATATGCATGAGATTGTTGGCAATGAAATATTTTCATATTGTGATAAAAAGATATATGGTTCTCCAACTTATTCCAATTGGCTTGATAGTGAAGCAGGATATAAGCCAGTTAGTAAAGATATTTTTATTAAGCGAATACCTTTTTATTTTTATGTTGTTGATAGGGATGATATTAATCTTCAAAATTTTGGTTGCTTAAGTTATCTTTATACAAAAGATAATACTAATTTAGAAGAAATTTTTAATGCTCTTGAATATATGTTTTATTCATTAAATATACCATTATATACAATATTTAATTATCATATTATTCAATCTGGAGTTGTGAGTAGTGATATTTTTTTGGAATGGAATCATTATCTTCATTTATGCGAGGAACTAGGGGAGAAAGATTATTGTCCTGAACATTTTATTAGTTCTTATAATTATTTACTAGAAAAAAGTAATCTAAATCCAATAATATATGAGATTGATGAGTATTTTAATTTTGAACCATTTTTTCGAGAAGGAACAAAATTAGTATTTGAAGGAGTTTTTCCAGTTGATGAAAATAATAATCCTATCATGAAATGGATTGGACTAAAGATTACAAATGTAGAGAATATAAAATGTAATTGTGAGAAATCAAAAAGTGGAAGGCTTGAAATTGTTATCACGCCTAAAACAGTAATACATGCTTTAAATTATTATAATTATCAAGATGAAGAAGGAGATTATTGGTATCAAATTTATGCAGGACCTCAAAATATGTACTTTGATTATGAAATTTTAAAAGAAAAAAGAAAAAAATTAGGTTTTACTCAAAAACAGGTTTCTGATGCAGTTGGTACAAGTGTTAGAACTTATCAAAAATGGGAAGTTGGCGACACAATACCAGATGGTTATTTTCTTATTAGATTATTAAATTGGTTAGACATTCCTGATATTCAAAATGTTGTAAAGTATTTATAAAGTAAAGCATTATTATCCTAAATTTTATTAGATAATAATGTTTTTATTTTGTCCTAGTTAGCATTGAAAACTTACTCCCGTCAAGTTTTCTATTGTGAAAAAATTCCCAAACCCTTTAAAAAAATATTTTTTTTACTAAATTAATAAATTTACATTTACTCTTGTTCCACAAAATGCTATAATGTAGGTACGAGAGTAAAGTGGTGAAAATATGAGTAATAAAGAAAAATTAATTGAATTTTTAAATAGAAATCATGGATATATTACTACTGCAGAATTTTTAACATTGGGTATGAGTAAACCTTTGATTCAAAAGTTTTTATATGAAGGATTAATTGAAAGAGTAAGCTATGGTTTATATATGGATAATAAGATATTAAAAGATGAATACTTTATTTTACAAAAAAAATATCCATTAGCAATATTTTCTTATAATACTGCACTGCATATTCTTAATTTAACAAATAGAACTCCAATACAAATAGATATAACTGTTCCTAGAGATAAAAAAGTAAGAGGAAATTATAATATTCATAGAGTTTCAGAGAAGTTTTATGATATTGGAATAATTGAAGCCCTAAGTCCAAATGGAAATCCAGTAAAAATATATAATGCTGAAAGATGTATTTGTGACATGTTAAGAACTGAAGGAGAATTTGATTTAGAACTTCAAAATAGAGTTTTAGATTATTATTTTCATAGCAAAGATAAAGATATTGATAAATTATTAGAATATGCGAAGAGCTTTAATATTTATGAAAAAGTTAATACAATTGTGGAGGTAATGATGAAATGGTAGAAGAGAAGATTAAATTAAAAGCTAAAGAACTCGAAGATAAGTATAATTTAAATTACTATGAATCATTACAAAGATTTATGTTTGAAAGAATAATAGAAAGAATATCTGTTTCAGAGTATCAAGATAATTTTATATTAAAAGGTGGATTGTTGCTTGCTGCAATGTTTGGTATAGAAAACAGAACAACAAAAGATATGGATACTACAATTACTGGTATAGATATTTCAAAAGATAAAATGGTAAATGTTTTAAATGAGATACTATCTATTAATTTAAATGATGGAGTTAAATTTGATATTGTAGGTATTACTGATATAAGAGAAGAAGATGAATATGGTGGAAATAAATATCATATTACTGGTAAAGTAAATAGTACTAAAGTAAATTTGGAAATTGATATATCAACAGGTGATAAAGTAACTCCAAAAGAGTTGAAGTTTAAATATCCTTTGTTATTTGAAGATAGAAGTATTTTAATTAATAGTTATAATATTGAAACTATACTAGCTGAAAAAATGGAAACTGTTTTAAGACGTGGAAAGTATAATAGTAGAATGAAAGATTATTATGATATATATTTCTTTTTAACAAAGTTAAAAAATGAAATTAATGTAAATATATTAAAAGATGCAATTAATAATACTTTTACTAAAAGAGATTCTTTTGAATACTTAAATGATTATCGTGAAATTATTAAATCAATTATTGATAGCGAAAGAATAAAAACTAATTGGAAATCTTATTCGAAGAAGAATAGTTATGCAAAAAATTTAGAAGTAGATCACATAATGATTTTACTAAACAATTTTATAAAAGAATTAAATTTAGAATTAGTAACGGTATAGGGATTGGGAGTGTTCCCATAATATGCGAAAAGTGCATGTGGGAGGAACTTTTCAATACTTGCTAAGTTAAGAAGGTGAAGTAATGAATGAGCAGTATTTAGACTCTGAAGTAAACGAATACATAGAAATAAGAAGTGACAAATCTGATTTAGAATCAAAATGGAAAATGGCAATTGGACTACAGCAAGTTGATAATTTAACACCCTCTGAATATATGAAAAATTTAGTAAAATTAAATATTAAGAATGAAATATCACTAGATGAATTAGAAAACAGACTAAAGAAATACTATGATGATCTAAATGGTAGCTATAATAGAGATGAGCATGAATGTGATTTCGTATCATTAAGAATTATGCAAATATTACAAAATGATATGTTTTATTTAACGATAGATTTTTATAAATATGTTCATTACTTTTAATTTAAAGATGTTTATAAGTTTGCAGGTAAATTTAGAGAAGCTAATATCTCAAAAAATGAAGCAATATTGAATGGTGATACAGTAGTATATTGTGACTATAGTCGAGTTAAAGATTATCTTATTTATGATTTTTCAGATGAAAGACAGGAAGATTATAAAAAGTTAAGTGTATCAGATAAAATAATAAGTATATCTAATTTTACTTCTTGTATTTGGCAAGTACATCCTTTTATGGAAGGTAATACTCGGGCAATGGCAGTATTTATAATTAAATATTTAAAAGAAATAGGATATAATATTAATTATTCTTTGTTTAAAGACAATTCAAAATATTTTAGGAATGCATTAGTTAGAAGTAATTATAGTAATGATATATTAAATATAAAAGAGGATAATAGTTATTTAATTAAATTTTATGAGAATTTGTTATTAGGTAAAAATAATAATCTAAAATTAGAAAAATTAAGTATAGGAGGTAATTAAATATGGCAAAAAAGGAAATAAGAACAGATCTTTGGGTATATGATTTATTGAAAGAGGCAGAAATTAAAATAGATCCTCAAGGATGTAATATTAAAGAGATTGATGAGGCCTTAAAAACAGCTTCAAAAAAAGGAACGGGTAATTCAGGATATCCA
The DNA here is from genome assembly GCA_934131695.1 of uncultured Bacilli bacterium. Classification (GTDB taxonomy): domain Bacteria; phylum Bacillota_I; class Bacilli_A; order RF39; family UBA660; genus Onthousia. Next base: position 123,198 of record CAKOZV010000001.1, read on the forward strand.
GAATATTGTGGTGTTGTAAAAGATTTTGTAATAGTAATTGAGGATAAAGCTTCAATGGATAAACAATCAAAATATAATGATAATGGTATTTTAGATATGGAAATCTCTTCAATCAGAGATTATGCTTTAAATGGTGCATATTTTTATGCTAAGCATATATTAGAAAGGACAAATTATAAAAAAGCTATTGCGTTTGGAATAAGTGGAGATGAAAAACATCATACTATTAAACCAATTTATTTAGATGGAAGAGAATATTTTATAGATTTGCCAGAAGTTGAAAGTTTTATTTCTTTTAATGAGATTAATATTGATGAATATTATGTTAGAGAAATTTTAAAAGAAAACACTGAAGAAGAGAAAACTACTGCTGAAATTTTAAAAGATGCAAAAGAGTTACATGAATATTTAAGAAATTATGGTAATCTTAGTGACAAAGATAAACCATTAGTTGTTAGTGGTATTTTACTTGCATTAAAAGAAATAGAATTTAAAAATTTTTCTATTAATGATTTAGTTGGAGATAATGTTAATACAGATGGTTCTAAAATTTATTCTGCTATTAATGATAATTTAAAAAGGTCCCAAGTTTCTCCAGAAACCAAAAAAGATAAATTGTTATCTCAATTTGCAATTATTAAGGATACTGTAATACTTAATGAAGTAAATGAAGTATTAGGGAAAACTCCATTAAAATATTACACTGAGTATTTATATAATAAATTATATAAAACAATTAGATATAATCAGACATCAGAAGATTATTTAGGTAGATTTTACGGTGAATTTATGAGTTATTCAGGAGGTGATGGGCAATCATTAGGTATTGTATTAACTCCAAAACATATTTGTAATTTATTTTGTGATTTAATAGATTTAAAACCAACTGATGTAGTTCTAGATCCATGTTGTGGAACTGCTGGATTTTTGATATCGGCAATGCATGATATGTTAGGAAAAACAAAAGATGAGCATAAGAGAATATGTATAAGAAAAAATCAATTACATGGGTATGAATTACAACCATATATGTTTACTATTGCTACAACAAACATGATACTTCGAGGTGATGGGAAGAGTAATTTAATATGTGATGATTTTCTTGCTCAAGATGCTAATAAATTGCAATTAAAAGGTGCAACTGTAGGAATGATGAATCCACCTTATTCAATGGGAAAAGTAAGCCCTGAGAAGTGTGAATTAAGTTTCATTGAGCATTTGCTGGATAGTTTAATTAGTGGTGGTAGAGCGATTGTTATTGTTCCACAAAGTGCAATGACTGGAAAAAATAAGTATGAGCAAAATATTAAACATAATATTTTAAAACATCATACTTTAGAAGGTGTAATTACACTTAATTTAAATACATTTTATGGTGTTGGGACAAATCCATGTATAGCAGTTTTTACTGCTGGTATACCTCATAATAAAGATAAAAAATGTAAATTTATAGATTATATTGATGATGGTTTTAAGGTATCTCCTCATAGAGGATTAGTTGAAACAGAAAGTGCCAAAGATAAAAAGCAACACTTGCTTGATGTATGGTTTGATAGAATAGAAACAGATACAAAATTTTGTGTTAAGTCTACTGTAGAGTATGATGATGAATGGCTACATTCTTTCTACTATTTTAACGATGAAGTACCAAATGAAAAGGATTTTGAAGAATCCGTATCAGACTATTTATCATTTCAATTTGATATGATTATGAAAAAAAAGAACTATTTATTTGAAAATCAGAGGAATAAATTAAAAGATTTAAAATATGAAAAAATTACTGACTTATCTTTACAAGAATGGCACGAGGTTAAATTAGATTTATTAATTGACGAAGTAAATCGTGGCTGTGTTGGAAATATAGGTAATCTTATTGAAGGTAATTGTCCTATTGTAACAGCATCTGCTTCTAATCAAGGTGTGGCATTTTTTGGTGATATTGCTTATGCATATACTGATGGTGTTACAATATCTTTAAATGGTGTTGGAACAGGTTATTCTGCTTATCATGATTACCAATTTAATTTGAACTCCGATTGCGGCAAAATTAAGTTTAAAATCAATTTAAATAAATATGTTCTTATATTTATATCAGCAGCAATTAATAAAAATCAGAGTAAATTTACCTATGCATATAAAGCAAACGAAACTCGTATAAAACGACAAACAATCTTGCTACCTTATAAAAATAATAAAATAGATTATGAATATATGGAAAAATATATCAAAAATGTCATGTATATACAGTATAATAGATATTTAGATTTTTTAAATAAGTAAATAGAATATGGAGTTTAAAATGGATTTTGATGAAGATAAAATGTATGAATTATTTGATAACATGATTAAAAAATCAAATGATTCGGATATGGTTAAAATAGCAATATTAAAAAATGAAATAAAAAATTATAATATTTATGACTTTTTACTTGGAATTTCAGCTCTAAATCTAATACCTGAAAATCAATCTAAATCAATAATCTTTAATACTGTTATTAGTGCTGCACTCTCTATTCCCATAACTGATTATAATATGAATAACAAGATAAGTATGGGAAAATTTAAATCAATAATAAAAAAGTTTGAAAATCTAGATATAAAGAGGAATATAGATCCTCCAGAGTTTCCATTTATTCAGAAAGTTATATTTTATAAAAATTATGATTTGTTTATGGGTGTTAATAATGTTTCTAATTTGGATATTCAAAGTTTCTTATATACTTTGAAAAAAAATAATAATAATTTGACTGAACCTAATTTAAAAAGAATAAATACTTATATTGAAATGCTTTTGAATATTTCAACCAATATTAGCAGCAAATTAAAAATAAAAAGCATGTTAAAATCTGATCATTCTTATGATGATGACATTATTTTTCCAAATTCAAATGAATTTAAATTTCTAAAGGAAATTTTGATACAAAATGTAAATGATTACTTACATTTAAAATTAGATAATGAGTCGTTTGATGGTTTGTTTTTTGAACATTGTGATAGTATTTATAGTGATTATTTTGATTTTGATAATCAATATTATTATTTTCATCCACTATTAAAAATATCCAGTGATGAATTTTTTCCTTTAGATATAACAATTTTTCCATTATTATTAATGAATAAAATATGTTCAATTATTTTAAATGATAAAAATGCTCAAATTCTGGTTAGTGATTACATAAATATTACAAAAAGAGAAATTGTAGAATATTATCATATGATGGGGTGCTATAAAATAAATGCATCTAAACATGACATTCAATTATTGGATAATATTAATTATACTGAACAAATTTTTTCAAATGGTAATGATAATGTAATTATAAGCATTAGTCCTATAAATAATGGTGATAAGTATTCAAAAGATAAAATAGTTTCTGATTTTAAAATGAAAATTGATGATCAATTTATTTATAATCATTTGAAAGAGGTAATATCTAAACTAAACGATATAGGCACTTCAAATGATAAAATTATGATAATAGTAACACCTTTTTCAATGGGAAGAAATTTTATATTTAGAGTTCCTAATGTTGGAATAGAAACTGTTAGTTTACATAAATATGAATTAAGAGCAATATCAATTAACGAAACTAATCAAAATATGTTTTTAAAAAGATATCTAATAGCTAAAAATAAAATTCAAGTAATTCCGAGTTTATTTAGTGAATTAAATTTAATTGGGATGTACACTGAAAAGGATTATTCATTCTATTTCGATGATAATATTGATATGAAAGAAACAAGTCTTCATTATTTTGGAGAATATAGTTCTTCTTATATAGAAAAGGCTGATAGAAAAGAAAATAAACATTTAGTTTCATCTTATGATAAGAATTATAATTGTGAAGTTATAAAAAATGATGATGATATTTATTTAGTAAGTGACCACTTTAGAGATAAATGCTTAAAAATATGTATAGAAAAAGAAAATAAACTTGTTTGGATAATTACAGATGTTATAGAGGATGTAAATTCATTAACTTTATATAAAAACCTTATGGATTATATATCGTATTGGTTTAATCTATATTTAGATGGTTTTAATGGTGATTTTAATGTTACAATTAAACTAAAATTAAATGGCGAAATAACAAAATATTTTATTTCTCAAAATATAGATGAAATGTCTGATACATTAAAAATTTCTGAAAGTGTTGAAAATATAATTTTTGATTTTTACCCATCTATTATGACTGTCTTAGATTGTGAAGATAATTTAAATGAAAAAAAACTTTATATTTATATAATCAAAGAGTTAGGACAAATTTTAAAAATTAATTTATATAATAATGAAATAATTGAAAAAATATTTGCTGATCCAAATAGAAAAAGGTCAGTAACCTTACGTTGTGAAGAATTTGCGTACTTGAAACCATTCCATGATAATAAGGAAAGATTAATTAATGCTTCAGATGAAAATATAATATTAGATGAAATTGGTCTTTTAGTTAAGAATGAAAAAAGATTATCATATGGAAAAATTAGTTTGAATGAAAGCAAAAATATTTGTAATTTTATTGTTGATAAATTATATAATGATATTTCTAATACAATTAAAAAGTTTAATAAAAAACAATTACTTAATGTATTATATTATGAAAGTGAGAGAATATTATCTAATTTAATGATTCAAAAAGAATCTTATATAAATAATATCGCTTGTTTTCCTCAACATAAAGATGATATAGACAAAAGATTCAATGAGTCAAATAAAAGTTCAATGGCAATTAGATTCTTAATAGAGCTATCTTCTTCTTTTGAAAAATGTGGAGATAATATAATTGATGAATATGAGTTAGAGTTATTAATGGCTAAAAGTTCGTTATTAATTGAATGGGCATATCGAAGTGATTTATTTAATTATAAAATGATGGATACCCCACTAGAAATGTTAAAGTCAAACAGATTAGGATTTAATCACGATGAATATTACTCTATAAATAATTCTTTTGCAACTCTAAGAGAAGAACAAATGGGATCTGTCGGTCGAGATAAAATGAAAGAACTTTTAAACGGTTTCGTTAGAGAAAAAATGAATGATGAAAAATTCGAAGATATATTTTTAAAAGAATATGGTTTTAGCACGAATGAATTATTTGTTGTTTTTTGGAAATTAATAGATTTATGTAAAGATGAAATATCAGAAATAAGTATTATAAAATTAGTTAATGTACTGCATGGTGATCTTAGTGAAGAAAAAATAAGAAACATAATTGATAAATTTTCATTAAAATCCCGAAAAAATTTTTTAGAAGTAGACAAGCCATATTCTAAAGAAGATGTTTACCCTTGGAGATTTAATAGAGAATTATCATTTAATCGTAGACCTTTGATATTAGACGGAGAAAATATAATATGGGGGAATAGAAACTTAAGCAATTCTGTATTTTTCTTGTTTGATTTAATTAGTAGTGGAAAATTAAAATCTCATAGTTTGGAAATGAAACAATATATTTCAAAGATAAATGAAAATAGAGGGAAAAATTTTAATAATATGATATTTAATTATATTTCTAAATTTCCAAATGTTATTGTAGATAAAAATGTAAGTAAAGTTAACAAAGAAAAAATTGTAGATTTTAACAAGGATACGTTAGGAGATATAGATGTTCTTTGCATTATACCTAAAAATAAGAAAATAATATTAATTGAAACGAAAAATTTTAATTCTGTTAAAAATTATTATGAATTATATAATGAATATAAAAACATTTTTATTGATGAAGAAGGATATAAAAGTTTTTTAACAAAACATAAAAATAGAGCAAAATGGGTAAAAGAGCATATTCACGATGTTATTGTAGAATATAATCTGCCATTAGGAAATTATAATGTTTATTACATGTTTGTTACAAGTGAATACTGCTTAGCGAATAAAGTTTTTAATTTGAAAGAAAATATTTATTCTGCTAAAGAGTTAAATTATTCAACTTTAATCAATTTGAGGAAAAATAAATTATAATGTTACTATGTCAATGATGTCAAAGTTTGTCATATAAAAATACTTTAAAAAACTAATTAATAGTATTATAATTATTATAGTTACTTGGGAATGTAACTTCTGAAACATATAAACATATAGTGTCATTTAGCGTTTAGACACAAGTAATAGGTAAATAACCTATAATTTAAAGTTCATATAGAACTGTACATATTTTTCCAACAAACAAGATTGGATAAAATTCCCTTGCTTTTGCTGTGGATTAATATGTCCAGTTCTTTTTATGTGTTCCTAAAAAACACTGGTAAAGAAAGGAGGATATAATGGAACTACTAAATTTGATAATCTTATATTGGAAAGATAATGAGAAAAGATATAGAACCTTTTATAAGTTTAGTAATACCAGAAGCAGTATTAGGAGATAATAGACTAACATTTTTAGAAAGATTATTGTTAATTGAAATAGTGTCACTATGTAAGAAAAATGAGTAATGTTGGCCTACTAACAGATATTTTATGAATAAATTTGATTGCACAAAGCCTACAATATCAAAAAGTATAAGTAGTTTATCAAAATATAACTATATTGATATAGAAATCAATAATAGTGAAAAAAATAACTCAAAGAGAATAATTAGGTTATCTGAGGTATTAAAGAAAAGAATAATAAGTATTCAAGAAAATGCTAATGCTAGTACTCAAAATAATTTTAACCATTATAATAAATATAAAAATAATAAAAAAGATATATTAAATGATATTTATTCAGTTGATGATAAAGGCAACGAATATTGGCATGGCGTAAAAATTGAATCAGAAAAAATGACAGATGGAGAAGTAAAAGAATTAGAAGATTTATTAAAAAATTTCAAGTAATAAAGGAGGATTGAATAAATAATATGTATAAACAAGTCATAAATTTAAATGAGGTGGCTTATGTTTAATATAACTGAAACTTTTAAAAATGATTCTCCTAATTTCAAAGAACTGGTATCTAAATATATAAAAAGTGTGATTAATAATGCTTGACATCATAGATGTACTTGAATTAATGTGTTATACTTTAAGTGGCTTTAATTTGTTATACAAAATGGAAGGAGAGTAAAAATTGTATAACGCTTTAATACAGATGCCAGAATATTATAAAGCAGGAATTTATATAAGATTATCTGAAGCAGATGAAGGAAAATCTTACGAATCAGATAGTGAGAGCGTCCTTAATCAAAGAAATATACTAATGAATTATGTAAAAGAAAAAGGTTTTGTCTTTATAGATGAATATGTTGATGATGGTTATTCAGGTACTAACTTCGATAGACCTGGATTTCAAAGACTGATTGATGATATTAAAAGTAAGAAAATCAATTTAGTTATCGTTAAAGATATGTCTAGATTAGGTAGAGATCATATATTGACTGGCTATTATGTAGAAAATTTCTTTCCTGAAAATGGAATAAGATTTATTTCTATGCAAGAAGGTTATGACAATGCTATTAACCAAGCTAGTAATGATTCATCAACATTTATATTTGCTTGTAATGATTATTATAGTAAACAAAATTCTATTAAAATTCGTAATGTTCTAAATGATAAAAGAAGAAATGGTAAATTTATAGGTAGTATGCCGAGTTATGGATATTTAAGAGATCCAGAAGACAAGGGACACTTAATGCCAGATCCAGAATATGCACCTGTAGTTAAGAAAATATTTGAAATGGCTTACAATGGAGTTGGATTATCTGATATAACCACTTATTTGAATGACAATAAGATTAAAACACCAAGTAGTTTAAAAAGGAAAAATCCTAATTCTAAAGGTAAGTATAATGAAATGTGGACTATTTCTTCAGTTAAAAAGATATTAAAAAATCAGATGTATGTAGGTGATATGGTTCAAAGTACACAGACTAAAGTGTCTTATAAATCTAAAAAGAAAAAAGCTTTACCTAAGAGTAATTGGGATGTAGTTCAAAATACTCATGAAGCTTTAGTCGATAGATATATATTTGAGAGTATACAAAATAATGTTAAAAGAACAACTAAATCTAATATAACTAATCGTGATAAAAGATTATTTGAAAACTTATTATATTGTAAAGAGTGTGGTAATACCTTAACAGTATCATATAGAAAGAATCATAATTATTGGACTATTAACTGTAATAGGTACTCAAGGGATCCTCGAAGAAGAATGTGTGAGCCACATTTTAGTCCTTATGATAAACTAGAAGAAGCACTGTTAGTGGTTATTAAAAACACTTGTAAACAATATATAGATAGTTTAAATATTACTGAACTATCTAAGGATGCAATAAATAGTAAGAAGAAGGATAATCAAGTTAATGAGCAAATTAATGAACTTAGAAAACGCGAAAAAGAATATGTAAGTAAATTGGATATGCTTTATCAAGATAAGTTTAAAGGTGTAATATCAGAAGAAACTTTTACAAGGATTACTAAAGATACAGAAAATTCATTGAATAAGATACGATATGAGATAGAGAAATTACGAAATAATAAAAAAGAAGAAAAAGTAAATAAAAATGACTTAAAAGAATATGAAGATAAAATTAAGCAACTTGTGAATATTGAAAATCCATCAAGGGAACTTTTACAAGCGTTAATAGACAAAATTATTATTGATAAAGATAGAAATATTGAAATAATATATAAATTTAGTATATTGAATAATTAAAACTTTTCTCCAAGTTGGAGAGAAGTATTACATAAAATGATAAATTACTTATACAAAAAAGCATTATTTTGATTTAATGCTATCATAAATAAAAGGTATTAAAATTACTGTTGAGATGAAATTATATATTTGAGAGATATTATTTGAAAACAAGTGACTGTCCGTTATAGTAATTATTATTGAAATATTAGTTGCTTTTTTAACTATTATGTTTTTATTATTTATATTCTTGGCTGTAAATTCTAGTAATTTTGTAAGTTTAGACTTGATGATTTTAATAATTTTAAGAAAGATTATACAAATCGTATTAATTACTAGAGTAAATGGACATAATATAAAGAAAATTATGTTATCTAGGATTTTTGTTAATTGATTTTTATATTTTCTAAATATTGGAAAATCATATGAAATTAATGTGAAATATTGATTTTCTTTAACATGTAGTTTAGAATTTTTCTTTAATTTATATGTTATATTTGAGAGTAAAATAAAGAAGTTAATAGTAAATAAAAAAGTAAATAAAACTATTTTTAAGATTAAATATATTATTAATAAAATTTCTTTTATAGTATGTTCAATAGTTGCTAATGATGTAAAATATAAAGGTGTCACATATGCAGAGAGAAAAACTATGAAAAAAAGTGTTGCACTAATATATGTATAATTACCATCTATAGGATTAGTATTTTTGTTTTTGTAAGTATCAATTAACGATTTTACTAATGCAATAGATGGAGCAATGATTAGAATTATAGATAAAATAACTTCTTTTGCTACACAAACTGCAATTATAGTAAGATATAAAACGGTTAGAAAAATCGAAGTAATTTTATATTTAGTAATTGTATCTGATTTTGTAGCTTGTTTAAAATCCTTTTTTACTTCATTTTTTTCATTTTCTATATGTAGTTAATAGCAGCAATTGCAATAATTAGATATTCAAATATATGATTGTATAAGATAAAATGTAACATAATAAAACCTCCATAATTTAGTTATTTATTTTATCATTTTTGTTAAAGAATAACAATAATCGTGGTAGAAGTGTATCAAGAGGTGATTTTATGGCAGTACCAGAGTTCCAAAGTTTTATGTTACCAGTTTTGAATTTATTTTCTGATAATAATATTCACACTACTAATGAATGCATGAAAGCGGCTATTGATTATTTTAAATTAGATGAAAATGATATAAAATTGACTGTTCCAAGTGGCAAACAAACATTAGTTGCTAATCGAGTATATTGGTCTCTGACTTATTTAAAGAAATCTTTATTATTAGATACAATAAGAAGAGGAGAATATATAATTACTGACAGAGGAAAAGCATTATTAAGAACAAATCCAAAAAAAGTGGATAAAAAACTATTATCACAGTACGAAGAGTATCGTTTATTTAGCAATCCGGTAAATGATACAATGTTTTCTAATATTAGTGATGAAAAAAATGATGAAATAACTCCAGAAGAGAATATTGATAAGATTTATAAAAAAATAAATGAACAATTAGCTGATGATTTGTTAGAAATAATATTGGAAAAAGATCCATATTATTTTGAAAGGTTGGTAATGGATGTTTTAACTAAAATGGGTTATGTAGATTCAAATAATAATTCCAATATTGTAACAAAAAAATCAGGTGATGAAGGAATTGATGGAATTATAAATCAAGATAAGTTAGGTCTAGATAAAATATATATTCAAGCTAAAAGATGGAATGAAAATGTAAGTAGACCAGAATTACAAAAATTTGTTGGAGCGTTATCAGCAAAAAAATCTAATAAAGGAATATTTATAACAACATCTGATTTTACTAAAGAAGCAAAAGAATATGCAAATAATTTATCTCATACTATAATTTTAATTAATGGAAAAGATTTAACAAAATTAATGATTGAGTACAATGTTGGTGTTCAAATTAATTATTCTTATGATATCAAAAAAATTGATAATGATTATTTTGAAATGTTGTAGGTGATGTAAAATGACTAAAGATGAATTTGAAAAATTAGCACTGAAATTAATAATCCAATCAAATGTTAATTTTACTGATGAGCAAAAAGAAGTTTTGAAATATATAGTTGATGAACTATATAAAGAATATAAAAAAATAAAGTAGTTACACATTGACTATCGCCAGGTGGCGAAGGTGCGGAAGTGGTTTATGCCTTGCGTAACAGTTCCACACTAGCTAAAGATGTACTTACATCTATTGGAGAAGCTGGGCAAATTATGAGAAAGTATTACCAAAGACGTTTACCAGAGAATCCTAATAAAGATTATTACTATATTATAAGAGAAACATCACCAATGCAGTCACTTTTAGTAGAATATGGTTTTATAGATAATGCAAAAGATCAAGTTAAACTACAAAATGATTTATTAAGTTATGTAGAAGCGGTAGTTAAAGCTGTAACTGAATATCTAGGATTTAAATATACACCACCGTTTGATTCAACAACTTATACTGTAAAGAAAGGTGATAGCTTATATAGTATAGCTAGACAATTTGGTATTACTGTAAATGAACTTAAATCTAGTAATAACTTGACTAGTGATACATTGACAGTTGGACAAAAATTAACTATCCCTCAAAGTGATGTATCAGGAGATTTATATCAAGTACAAAAAGGAGATACTTTGTATAGCATTTCAAGAAAGTTAGGTGTAACAGTAGCAGACTTAAGAAGAGCTAATTCATTAACCATTGATACTCTAACACCAGGACAATTACTAGTTATACCTAGTACAGGTGACAATACTGATAATACTATAACTAACACCTATATAGTAGCAAGAGGAGATAGTCTTTGGACTATTGCTAATAAGAATAATATAACTGTAGAAGAACTTAAAAAAGCTAATAACTTAACTAGTAATACACTAAGTGTTGGTCAAGTCTTAGTTATTCCTACAGCATCAAGTGAAACACTACCTCCACCTGATAATAACATTGGATATGAAACTACTTATATTGTTAAAAGAGGGGATAGTCTATGGAGTATAGCAAACAGCTATGGCATAACAGTAGATGAATTAAAAAATGCTAATGGCATCACCAATAATATGTTAACTATTGGACAAGAATTAATTATTCCTGTTTCTGTTCCATCAGATTCTACTAATACAACTACCTACGTAGTCAAAAGAGGGGATAGTCTTTGGTTGATAGCTAATAAATATAATACAACAGTAGATAATTTGAAATCATTAAATAACTTATCAACTAATTTACTAACTATAGGGCAAGAGTTAATTGTACCAGCAAGCTAAAGGATTAAGTCCTTTTTTCTTTGTCAATTTGGTGTAAATAGTAATAATTAAATAAGGATAATAATCAGATTAATCTATTGAAAAAATTCAAATAAAATATAACTTATTTATTGACTATAAAACAAACGTTTGGCAAAATATTTGCGAGGTGATGAATTTTGAATCAAGATAAAATACATTTAGTAAACAAAATATTTAATAATGAAACTATTAGAACTGTTTGGGATAAGGAAAAAGAAAAATACATTATTAGTGTTGTTGATATTGTTAGTGTTGTATCAGAAAGCGATAACCCAAGAAATTATTGGAATGTTTTAAAACATAGATTAAAAAAAGAAGGGAATGAGTCGGTTACAAATTGTAACCGACTGAAATTGAAAGCTTCTGATGGCAAATATTATAATACTGATGTAGTTGATATTGAAGGAATGTTTAGAATAATTGAATCTATTCCTAGTAAGAATGCTGAGCCAATTAAACAATGGTTGGCAAAATTAGGTAGTGAGAGAATAGATGAGACTTTTGATCCATCAGTAGCAGCACAAAGAGCAATAGATTTGTATAGGTCTAAAGGCTTTGATGAACAGTGGATTGCTAAGAGAATAAAGGAAATTCAAGATAGAAAGCAACTTACAGATATATGGAAAGATGGTGGAATAACTGAATCAAAAGAATATGCAATTTTAACAAATGAGATTTATAAAGAATGGTCTGGTATGACTGCAAAACAATATAAATAATTTAAAGGACTTAGAAAAGAATCGTTAAGAGATAATATGGATAATATTGAACTAATATTAACTGACTTATCAGAAGAAGCAACTAAAAGAATAGCATCTAAACAAAAGCCACAAGGATTAACAGAAAACATTAAAGTAGCACATAAAGGTGGAAATATAGCTAAACAAGCAAGAGACAACCTTGAAAAAGAACTTGGTGAACCTGTTATAACAAAGAGTAATAAATTAAATTATGAATATAAAGAAGAAAAGAAAATTGAAATGAAATAAGTAACTGTTAAAAATAGAAATATTAAAAATGATTAAGTCCTTTTTTCTTTGTCAACTTAGTGTAAAAGAAAAGAAAATATGCTATAATTAGTATGTAAAGTAAGACTATTTATAGACAAGGAAGTGTATTGATTTGTTAGATACTGCAATAAAATTACTAAATAAAATAACTGATAATGGCTATGAAGCATACTTAGTAGGAGGCTTTGTAAGAGATTACCTACTTGACATAAAGTCTAGTGATATTGATGTTACCACCTCAGCTACTCCTAAAGAACTAATGGAAATCTTTAATGACTCATGCCTACCTACTAATGAGTATGGTTCAGTAACCGTTATGTATAATAATACACGTTTTGAAATAACAACCTTCAGAAAAGAACAAACTTATAAAGATAATCGTCATCCAGAAGAAATAATCTATATAAAGAATCTTAATGAAGACCTTTTAAGACGGGACTTCACCATTAATGCCATATGTATGGATAAAGATAAAAATATAATTGATCCATTAAATGGAAGAGGAGATTTAGAAAGAAAAGAAATACATACAATAAAAGATGCTAATACTGTTTTTAATGATGATGTATTAAGAATATTAAGAGCAGTAAGGTTTGCTACAACACTAGATTTTACTATTGGTTCTTTAGAAAAAAATGCTATAATAGAGAACAAATATCTTCTTGATACCTTATCAATGGAGAGAAAAAAACAAGAACTAGATAAGATATTCAGTAGTTCTAATGCTATTAAGGGAATAAATCTTTTGAAAGAATTAGAACTAGATAGTATCTTAAAATTAAATAATCTTTCTAAGGTTAAACCTTGTAGCCAGTTGATTGGAATATGGACCCAACTAGATGTTGATGATATTTATCCATTTAGTAATAATGAAAAAGACTTGATGGAAAATATTAGAAAAGTATTAAACTCATCACCACTAAATCCTTTAACACTCTATGAATGTGGACTATATCCTTCTGTAGTAGCAGGAGAGTTGATGGGATACTCTAATAAAGAAATAAATGAAGCCTATTTAGTATTACCTATTCATAAACAAAGTGATTTAGATGTAACAACCGAGGAAATACTTAATTACTTAGAAAAAGAAGCAGGTTGTTTTCTAAAACCACTTTATGATTATTTAATAAAAGCAGTACTAACAAAGAAAATAGAAAATGATAAAGAACAAATTTTAAAGATGTGTAAATACTATTTAGAGGAGGAATATAATGAGTCAAGATAAGTTACAAAAAATTTTATCCCAAAAAGCAGTTACTATTCCCTTATTTCTATTACAAAATATCGAATCATTAGCACTAAGTCTAGAAGAGTTTTTATTTCTAATGTATTTAAAAGATAAAGGTGAAAGATTTGTTTTTAATCCTATAGAAATGGAAGAAGATACAGGCTTTGATAAAATGAAAGTGATGCAGTTGATATCTAATCTTACTGATAAGAAAATGATAACTCTAGAAACTACAAAAAATGACAGTGGTGTCTTAGAAGAAATGTTAGATTTAACTCAATTTTATAAGAAATACTTGTCACTATTTATCGATAATACTGTAGAAAAAGAAAATAAAGAAGTACCTAAAACTCTATTTGAGGAAATAGAAAGAGAATTTGGAAGAACGCTTAGTCCTAACGAATTAGAATTTATTAAGGCTTGGCTTGATACCTTTGATAAAGATGTTATTTTAGAAGCGGTTAAAGAAGCGACTCTTAATGGAGTATCTAGTATTCGTTACATTGATAAGATACTTTATGAGTGGGATAGAAAAGGAATCAAGAAAAAAGAAGATGTAGAACACTTCTTAAATTTAAAGAAACAAGAAGAGAAAGAACCTCTTGAAGTTTTTGATTATGACTGGTTTGATGAAGATGACGAAGAATGAGAAAAGAGAAATAATTTCTAAATACTTAGATGAACTTTTTCCTAATCCTAAATGTGAACTTATCTATCATAATGATTATGAACTGTTAATTGCTATAGTCTTAAGTGCACAAACTACCGATAAGAGAGTTAATATGGTAACACCAATCCTCTTTAGTAAATATCCTACCTTAGAAAAGTTAAGTGAAGCTCCATTAGATTCATTAGAAGAGATATTAAAACCAATCGGTTCTTTTCGAAAGAAAGCTATCTATGTTAAAGATATCGCTTATAATCTAACTACCAAATATCAAGGAGTTGTTCCAACAGATAGAGAAAAACTAGAGAAACTAAAAGGAGTAGGGAGAAAGACAATCAATGTATTCCTTAGTGAATATTATAACTATCCAGCTATTGCCGTAGATACTCATGTAGAAAGAATAAGTAAAAGACTGAAAATAGCAAGTAAGAAAGCTACAGTACTAGAAGTAGAAGAAAAATTGCAAAAGTTTTTTCCAAAAGATGAGTGGGCTAAGAGACATTTACAGCTAGTATTATTTGGAAGATATTATTGTAAAGCAGTAAAACCTGACTGTTCAACATGCCCTTTAAAAGAGTTATGTACTGATTATAAGAACTAAAATATGACAAAATTTGTCTATATAAGTTAATTAAAGTGTATTTTCTAATACATTTTTTTCTTTAGTGTGTATAATTATTATAGAAAGGATAGAAGTATGATAGAGTTAAGAGAAGTAAGTAAGAAATATAAAAATAATACTATTCTAGATGATATTTCTTTAACTATAGAAGATGGTAAATTAATAACACTTATTGGTGAATCCGGTTGTGGAAAAACTACTACTTTAAAAATGCTTAATAAATTAATTACGCCTACTAGTGGAGAAATATATATAGATGGTAAAAATATTAAAGATTTAAATGATATAGATTTAAGAAGAAATATGGGATATGTTATTCAACAAACAGGACTATTTCCTCATATGACTATCAAAGAAAATATTGAAATAATTGCTAAAACTGAAAAGTATCCCACTGAGAAAATTAATAAAAAAATAAAAGAAGTATTAAGAATGGTTGGTTTAAAAGAAGAAATGCTAGATCGTTATCCTAGTGAATTATCAGGTGGTCAACAACAAAGAATAGGTATAGCAAGAGCTTTTATGACTGATCCAAAAATCATTTTAATGGATGAACCGTTTTCTGCTCTTGACCCGATATCAAGAACGAGTTTACAAGAAGAACTATTAAAAATACAAAGTAAATTACATAAGACTATAGTATTTGTTACACATGATATGGATGAAGCCATTAAACTAGCTGATAAAATAGCAATTATGGAACAGGGAAAATTGATTCAGTATGATACACCTGAAAACATTTTAAAGCATCCAGCTAATCAATTTGTGGAGAATTTTGTTGGAAAGAAAAGAATTTGGAGTCAACCATCTCTAATTAAAGTGGCAGATTTAATGATAGAACATCCGATAACAGGTTCACCTGAGTATTCAATATTCTATTGCCTAAATAAAATGAGAATGATGAAAATTGATAGTTTAATGATTGTTGATGATAAAGGAGTATTCTTAGGATGCTTATATGCAGAAAGTCTAAAAGATGCTAAAACTACTAAGAAGAAAGCTAAAGACTTTATGATAAGTGATGTAGTAACAGTTAGAAAAGAAAATACTATTATAGAACTAACAAAGATAGTTAGAGAAAATAGACTAGCTAATATTCCTGTTGTTAATATGGACGGAACATTAGCTGGCTTAATTACAAGAAGTAGTTTAGTAACAGCCTTATCTCAACAATTCCTTGAGGAGGATGAATAATGGTAACATATTTTTTTGAAAATAGAGCCCAAATTTGGTCTTTATTCCTTGAACATATTGAATTAACTTTCTTTGCAGTTCTTCTAGCTATAGTTATTGGTATACCAATTGGTATCTTAATAAGTTATATTAAAAAATTAAATAAACCTATACTAGGACTAGCTAGTGTTTTCCAGGCAATACCTAGTATGGCTCTACTTGGTTTTATGATACCATTTCTTGGAATAGGAACAGTGCCAGCCATTGTTGTAGTTGTTCTATATTCACTTTTGCCTATAATTAAGAATACAGCGACAGGAATATCTGGTATTTCTGATACGATGATAGAGTCAGCTAAAGGAATAGGATTAACAAACTCACAAATACTATTTAAAATTCAAATACCACAAGCCCTACCTATCATTATGGCTGGAGTTAGAATATCTGCTGTTTCTGCTGTAGGACTAATGACCATGGCTGCTTTTATTGGTGGAGGTGGACTAGGATACTTAATCTTCTCTGGTATTAGAACAGTTAATAATAATCAAATCTTAGCAGGAGCTATACCAGCTTGTCTTTTAGCACTTTTTGTAGATTATTTATTCTCTATAGTTGAAAGACTAGTAACTCCAGTAGCCTTACAATTGAAAGGAAAAAATAAAGAAAAAGTATTAAAGAATAGGAAGAAAGACAAAGTAATATTAATAGTATTTATTATTTTATTTGCTATTTTCCTAATTAGTAAAATAGATTTCCATAAAGAATCTGCTGATACTCTAACAGTAGCTAGCAAAGACTTTACAGAACAAAATATTCTTTGTGAACTATCAAGTATTTATCTTGCTAACAATACTAATATAAAGATTAATAAACAATGTAACTTAGGTGGAGCTCAGGTAGTTTTCCAAGCCTTACAAAGAGATGATATTGATTTTTATATAGATTATCTAGGAACTGATTATACCGATATCCTAAAATATGAACCAATTTCTAATGTTGATAAAGTTTATCAAACGGTTAAAGAAGAGTTTGCAAGTAAATATCAAATAGCAGTACTTTCACCAATGAGTTTTAATAATACTTACTCATTAGCAGTTACTAAAGATTTAGCTAGCAAGTATAATTTAAAAACTATTAGTGATTTAGCAATGGTATCTAAGAATTTAACAATTTCTCCAACTTTGGAATTTGTTAATAGAAATGATGGATTACCTGGACTGTTAAAAGCTTATAATCTAGAATTTAAAAATACTATTGCTATGGATGGTAGTCCTAGATATACTGCTCTTTTAAATAATAATAGTCAAGTAATAGATGCCTTTACTACTGATGGTTTATTAAGAAAGTTTAATTTAACAGTATTAGAAGATGATAAGAATTTCTTTCCGCCATACTATGCTGTTCCACTATTAAAAGAGAAAACTTTAGAAAAGTATCCACAAGTAGAAAGCTTAATGGCTAAACTTGGACCTTATTTAACTGATGAAGCAATGCAAGAGATGAATTATCAAGTAGATGAAGTAGGTAAGAATCCAGAAGAGGTGGCAAAAGAATTTTTACTAGCTAATAAATTAATTGAGGAATAGTTCCTCTTTTTCTTTTTTAATAAATTTGTTATAATAAGCTTGCTGTAAGGAGGTAGTCTATGATTTATTTTGATAACAGTGCAACTACTAAAACTAGAAAAGAAGTACTTGATACATTTTATAAAGTTAGTGAAGAGTTTTTTGCTAATCCTAATTCTTTACATAAACTAGGACTAAAAAGTAAAAAATTAATGAAGGAGGCAGAAAGTCAAGTAGCAACTCTTATGGGTGTAAAGAGTGATGAGGTTATTTTTACATCTAGCTCAAGTGAATCTAATAATATGGCTATAAAAGGAGTAATTGATTACTATAAACATCGTAATAAATTAGTAATTACTACCAAGTTAGAACATGCTTCAATTAGTGAGACTTTACAACAATTAGGAGAAGATATAAGTGTCAAATATGTAAAACTTGATAAATTTGGACATATAGACTTAGATAATCTTGATACTCTTTTACAAGAAGAACCAGTCCTTGTTACTATTCATCACGTTAATAGTGAAACAGGAATTATTCAAGATATAGAGGAGATTGGTAAACTTATAAAGAAATATCCTAAGACAATTTTTCATGTAGATGGTACTCAAAGTGTTGGTAAAATACCTGTAAACTTAGATAATGTAGATTTATTTAGTTTTAGTGCTCATAAGTTTTTTGGTATAAAAGGTATTGCTTGCTTAATCAAAAAAGAAAATATTAATCTTTTACCATTGATATCTGGAGGAGATAGTCAAACCATATATAGGGCTGGCACACCATCTGTTCCTTTAATTGCCTCACTTGCTAAAGCTCTTCGTTTAATATTGGAAGAGGAAGATGAAAATACTCTAAAAGTAGTAGAACTTAATAAATATTTAAGAGATCAACTAGCTAACTTAGATGTAGTTATCAATTCACCAATAGATTCCTCACCTTATATTTTAAACTTTAGTATAATAGGTAAGAAACCAGAGACAGTTTTACATACCTTTGAACTTTTTGATATATATATATCAAGTAAAACAGCTTGCTCATCAAAAGAAGATTATTCAAAGACACTTTATGCCTTAACTAATAATATGAATATAAGTAAAAGTTCTTTAAGAATTAGTCTATCAAAAGATAATACTAAAGAAGAAATAGATACATTCATAAAAGTTTTAAAGGAGGAGATACTATAATGGAGAAAATGATATTAATTAAATATGGAGAATTAACTACTAAAAAAGGAAATAGAAATTTCTTTGTTAAGACTTTAAAAAATAATCTAGAAGCTAAAATAAAAAAATATGATGCTAGTATTACTATGGATTTAGCTAGAATGTATATAAGTTATGACTCTCTAGTAGAAAAAGAAATAATAGAAGCTATAAATACTACTTTTGGAATACATTCCTATCATATGATATATACCTGTGAATCAAATAAAGAAGCAATTAGTAAATTATTAATAGAGACAGTTTCTAAAGTTAATTTTAAAACTTTTAAAGTAAAAGTTAAACGAAGTGATAAATCATTTAGGGAAACAAGTGAAGAGTTAGCACCATATTTTGGAGGGATAGTTTTAAAAAATAAAAGTAATATAAAAGTAGATGTTCATAATCCAGAAGTACTTATTAATATAGAGATACTAAAAGAAAAAACACTGCTATATTATAATGCATTTAAAGGACTTGGTGGTTATCCAATAGGAACTCAACCTAAAGGATTATTAATGTTAAGTGGTGGAATAGATTCACCAGTAGCAGGATACCTTGCTATGAAACGTGGTATAAAAATAGAAGCTGTTTACTTTGAAGCTATACCACATACTAGTTTAGAAGCTAGAGAAAAAGTTTTAACACTTGCTAAGAAACTTGCTAAATATCAAACTGAAGTAAAAGTACATATTGTACCATTTACTAAAATCCAAGAAGAAATTTATAAAAATGTTAAAGAAGATTATGTTATTACTATAATGAGAAGAATGATGTACCGTATAATGGAGATGCTAGCTAAAAGAAATAAGTCCTATGCTATTATCAATGGAGAAAGTATTGGTCAAGTAGCAAGTCAAACACTACATAGTATGCATGTTATTAATAATGTAACTAATTATCCAGTTATTAGACCAGTTGCTTGTTTTGATAAATTAGAAATAATAGATATAGCTAAAAAAATAGATACTTATGAAACTAGCATTTTGCCTTATGAAGATTGTTGTACAGTCTTTGTACCAAAGCATCCTGTAATTAATCCAAGTTTAGACGAATGTATTAAACAAGAAGAAAAAATAGATTATCAAGAGATTCTTATGGATACTGTAAATAATACCTTTACTTTAAAAATTAAAAATGAACAAGAAGAAAACTTAAAAGAATTTCTATAGGTAAAAATTACCATCAAAAAAAATGTATGAAATCTAAAAAAATTCACATTCTACTAATGTAGGAGGTGAAACAATGAATAACTCAAGTAACAACAGTTCAATGAAAATGCGTGTTCCTGGTGCTAAACAAGCAATCGATAAAATGAAATACGAAATAGCTAATGAATTCGGTGTTAATTTAGGACCAGATGCTACTTCTCGTGCCAACGGATCAGTTGGTGGTGAAATCACAAGACGTTTAGTTCAAAACGGACTTAATCAAGTAAGCGGAAGTTATACTAACAAGTAATTATAGATAACTTAGTCGATAGGCTGAAAAAGCCTATCTTTTTTATGATATTTTTTGTATACTTAAGTAGTAGGTGATTAAAATGTTTACTGATTATAAAGGATTAATCAATATAGATAAAGTCTTGAAAGATGAATATGATTATACGTTTAAGGGAGATTTGAAAGAATTATACAGCATGCCTTTTATAGAAATAGAAGGAGAAGGTGTGGATGCTCTTTGTTGGATAAAATATAAAAATGATAGTTACTTATTTAAAGTTCTTCCAGACTTTGAATATAATGTTTGGGGTGAACTACTATCAGAGGAATTTGCAAAAAGATTAAATATACCGTGTGCATCTTATAGAGCTGCCTATTTTGGTGACAAAAAAGGAGTGATTTCCAAGC
Source organism: uncultured Bacilli bacterium (assembly GCA_934131695.1). Lineage (GTDB taxonomy): Bacteria > Bacillota_I > Bacilli_A > RF39 > UBA660 > Onthousia. Next base: position 144,441 of record CAKOZV010000001.1, read on the forward strand.
AAATGCTAAAAGATGATGAGACATTAATACTTGGTAGTGAAATATTTCAAGATTTTTTTAATCAAGAAACAAGAAATGGAAATCTAGAAAAAATATTGAAAGAAAAATTTGATTTGTATGAGATTCCTAAAGAAATGCGTAATTATGATTCGTTTAGACAAAATGATTCTGTATTTAAACGATTAAATAATTTAGAACAAGTCTGGGATGTATTAGCTACTAGAAAAGATATTAGTGAAGAAGAATTGACTACTCTAGTTAATAGTTATACAAAAATGCTTTTATTTGATATTTTTACCATGCAAGCTGATAGACATCCTAATAATTGGGGAGTAGTTAAAACAGCAGATGGCAGGTACAAACCTAGTCCATTATTTGACAATAGTACATCATTTGGACTTGGTTATCCCTTTATGGAAAGAAGAGTAGCTAATTTCAAAAATGAATTTATGAATGCTAGATTTTCTAGAGATTACCAAAGTATAGATAATGCTATTTATAAAGCAAGTCCTAGTTTTACTCTTTCTAGTGAGAATATGAAAATTGATAAAAAAGACACATCACTAGAGATATTTAGAGATTTTTTAAGAAAAACAGGCAGTAGTTCTCTTATGTATGTAAGACCACTATTTAGTACTATTAATTCTGAAAACTTAGAACAGATAATAAAGGATGTTTCCTTAAGAAATGGCTTAGAAATGAGTGATAATTTAGAAAGTTACATTTATAACGTATTCGATTATCATCATAATAAATTAGCAACTATAATGGATAAAGAGTATCAAGGAGGTAGTAAGGATGATACAGAAAAGAGTGTCAGAAGAATTTAGTGGAGTAATTAAAGTATTTAAGAATAATGAAATAGAAGATAAAACAATTCTATCTTTTATAGATACTAATTTTGAATTTTTAAAAGATAATGAAGAAGATATAGAAAAGCATCTATTCTTATTAATGAATAAAAAAGAATTATATAGTGTTTTATATGTGAATAAAGATAACTATCTATGGTCTACGTATGATGATAATAAATTCATGCCTTTTAAAAAATTATCAGATGACTTTAAAAATAATGATTATGTAGTAGAAATGGTTATTGCCTATGCATCTTCTTATAAGATAAAAGAGGCTATTCCAGAAATAGATACTATGAATGTTGAAAATAAGGTAAAAACTTTAAAAAGTATTGGACTAAACTCTAATGGTTATCACATAAAATAAAAATAGTTGGAATTTTTAGATATGTTTTGATACAATAGGAAAAAGGAGATGCAAAAAAATGAAATTATTATCAGTTAACGCTGGGAGTAGTTCTTTAAAGTTTCGTTTATACGAAATGCCAGAAGAGAAACTTTTAATGAAAGGAATGTTTGAACGAATTGGTCTTTTTGGCAGTTGCTATAGTATTAGAATTGGTGATGAAAAGATTAGCAAAGATGTACCATTAAAAGATCATAATGAAGCAGTTAAGATTTTATTAGATGAATTAATAAGCAATAGAGTAATATCATCACTAGATGAAATTGAAGCTGTTGGAAATAGAGTCGTTCATGGTGGTAATAAATACTCAAAATCAGTAGAAATAACCGATAGAGTATTAATGGAAATTGAAGAAATCAGTGATTTAGCACCACTTCATAATCCAGCTGCTTTAAAAGGAATATATGCCTTTAAGAAAAATATTCCTAATGCTAAATTAGTAGCTTGTTTTGATACTGCTTTTCATCAAACAATGAAAGAAAAAACATATCTTTATCCAGTACCTTATGAATGGTATGTTAAGTATGATGTTAGAAAATATGGTTTCCATGGACTAAGTCATAAGTTTATAACTGAAAAAATGAGAGAAATCTTAGGAAAAAATCCAAATTTAATAATTTGTCATATTGGAAATGGAGCATCAATAACAGCTGTAAAAGAAGGAAAATCTATTGACACTTCTATGGGATTTACCCCAAATGCCGGTATAATGATGGGAACAAGGTCAGGTGATATAGATTACTCTATCCTATCATATATTATGAAAAAAGAAGAAAGAAATCTAGATTGGATGGATAGTCAATTAAATAAGAAAAGTGGTCTTGAAGGAATTGCTGGTATGAGTGATTTAAGAGATATAGATAGAGCTTATGAAGCACGTGATGCTAAAGCCTTATTAGCACTAGATATGTATACCGATAAGATAGTCGATTATGTAGCTAAATACTATGTAAAACTAGGAGGAGAAGTTGATGCTATTTGCTTTACCGCTGGTGGTGGAGAAAATGATGATATCATTAGAAAAGAAGCTATCAATAAACTTTATCCATTAGGTATATACCTAGATGAAGAAAAAAATAAAGAAACAATTGTTAGAAAAGGTGTTGAAGGAATCATTTCTAGTAATGAATCTAAAATACCAGTTTATGTTTTAGCAACTGACGAAGAGTTAATGATTGCAAGAGATACTTATAACTTATCAGTAGAAGAATGATAGAAAGATTTACATTTCTATCTTTTTTAGATATAATAAAGTTGTTTTAGAAAAGAGGAATATTATGAAAATTTTATCAATTAATACAGGAAGTAGTTCACTAAAGTTTAGTTTATTTGAAATGAATAATGAAGAAGTAATTGCTAGTGGACTATTTGAACGAATTGGTCTTGATGGCGTTTATACTATTAAATATCAAGGTCAAAAGATTAAAGAAGAAGTAGAATTAAAGAATCATACTGATGCCGTTAAAATCTTATTAGAAAAATTAATATCACTTGAAATTATTAAATCACTTGATGAAATAGATGGTGTTGGACATCGTTTAGTACATGGAAAAGATAAATATGCATCTAGTGTTATTATTACAGATGAAGTAGTAAATGATTTATTAGCATTTAAAGATTTTGCACCACTTCATAATCCTGCTAATGTATTAGGAATTGAAGCTTTCCGTGAAGTTCTTCCTAATGTATTAATGGTTGGTGTCTTTGATACAGCATTCCATCAAACTATGGATAAAGAAACATATTTATATCCAGTACCTTATGAATGGTATACAAAATATGGAGTACGTAAATATGGATTTCATGGAACAAGTCATCGTTATATAACTGAAACTCTTACTAAAGAGTTAGGAAGAAAAGACTTAAAGATAATAAGCTGCCATATTGGAAATGGTGGTTCAATAACAGCTGTAAAAGATGGAAAATGTGTAGATACATCTATGGGATTCACCCCACTAGCTGGTATAATGATGGGAACAAGATCAGGAGATGTTGATCCGTCAATTATTCCTTATGTCATGGAACAAGAAGGATTAAATGCTAGTGAAGTAGTAAATGCTTTAAATAAAAAATCAGGACTTTTAGGACTTAGTGAGAAAAGTAGTGATATGCGTGATATAATTGCTGCTGTTAATGAAGGTGATGAACAAGCCAAACTTGCCTTTAATAAATATGTAAGAACAATAACAGATTACATTGCTAAATACTATGTTTTATTAAATGGAGCTGATGTTATCTGTTTCACTGCTGGAGTAGGAGAAAATAGTATTCCAGTAAGAAAAGCAGTTTGTGAAAACTTAAAATGTCTTGGTATTAAAATAGATGAGGATAAAAACAATGTAATGGGAGAAATGGCTAAGATTAGTACTGATGACTCTAGTAGTATGGTTTATGTTCTTCCAACCGATGAAGAATTAATGATTGCTAGAGATACATTATTCTTCTTACGTCAGAATGGATAATAATTATGTGGAATCAAATTTATCATAAAATAAAAAAATACGATAACATAGTTATTGCTAGACATATTGGAGCTGATCCTGATGCTTTAGCTAGTCAAATATCTTTGAAAGAATCAATACTTTTAACATTTCCTAATAAAAAAGTATTAGCAGTAGGAAATGGTAGTGCCAAGTTTTCCTATCTTGGTAGGCTTGATCATTATGATGAACTTGATTCTTTCCTTCTTATCGTTTTGGATACACCAGATAAAAAAAGAATTGACTTTAAATATTTTGATAAAGCAAGTGAAGTAATAAAAATAGATCATCATCCTTTTATTGATGACTTTGGTGGAATTGAACATATCGATGTTGAAGCTTCTAGTACCTCAGAAATACTAATGGAATTTTTTAAAGTATCAAAACTTATGTGCAATAGGGAAATAGCTACAAGATTATATTGCGGACTAGTAAGTGATTCTAATCGCTTCTTATTTGATACTTCTAGTTATAAAACTTTTGCATTAGTTAGTTATTATCTAAAAAAGTATAAGTTTACCTTATCAGATGTTTATAAAAAACTCTATATTAGACCCTTAAGAGAAATAAGACTAGAAGGATATATTAAAGAGAACATGAATGTATCAGAAAATAAAGTGGCTTCTATTTTAATAACTGATGATATTGTAACTAAGTTTAAAGCTGATAGTGCCTCATCTGGTAATATGATTAATTTTTTCAATTATATAGATGAAGTACTTGTCTGGGTTATAGCAACTGAAGATGTTAAAAATAACAATATCAGAGTAAATATTAGATCAAGAGGACCAGTGATAAATAAAGTAGCTGAAAAGTATAATGGTGGTGGACATGCTTATGCTAGTGGAGCAAGACTAGAAAACTTTGATATAGCTAAAGAATTAATTAACGATTTAGACAAAGTAACTAAAGAATATATAGAAAGTGAGACTAATGATGAAGATAAATAATGTTGATTTAGAGATGATTGTTACTAGAAGAAGTCAGTATCCAACTAATCATCAAAAAGAGTTTTTATTAGTAGGGCGTAGTAATGTTGGTAAGAGTAGTTTCATAAATACTTTATTAAATAGAAAGAATTTAGCGCATACTTCATCTCATCCAGGTAAAACACAAACTCTAAACTTTTACCATATAAATAATGAATTTTATTTAATTGATGTACCAGGATATGGTTATGCTGAAGTAAGTAAAACTATTCAAGCTAAATTTGGTAAGATGATGGAAGAATATTTAGAGACAAGAGATGAGTTGCAAAGAGTTTTCATGTTAGTAGACCTTCGTCATAAACCAACAGAAGATGATGTAATGATGTATAATTTTCTAAAGTATTATCAAATACCTGTTACCATAGTAGCAACTAAAGCCGATAAAGTAGGATCTAGCAAACGAGAGAAAAGTAAGAAACTTCTACTTGAAACTTTAGACTTAGTAGTAGGAGATAATGTTATAATCTTCTCAAGTGTTACTAAAGAAGGAAAAGACGAAGTATTAAAAAAAATAGACGAACTGTTAGTAGACACCATTTAGACTGTTATGCATAACATACACTAGGTGATAGATAATGAAGATTGTTTCTATTAGTGATGGATTTATCCTAATAACTCCAAAGAATCTTTATTTAGAAGAGAAAGATAAAATGATAAGAGAGTTAAAGAACTTCTTATTAACATATAATAATTATTTTTCCTTTCTGAAGACTGGATTTTATGAAGTTAGTGTCGGATATAATAAACTAATAGGAACAATTTTTATAATAAAGAAAGAAGAAGATTTTATCTTTGGAGAAGATCACATTGATCTTAGAATTACTATTATGAATGAGGTGGATATAGGATTTTCTTTTGAAGATGAAATTATTCCTCTTGATAAAGTATATTTTTATCAAGATAAATATTACTTATTCGATGATAAACTTATTAAGAAATATTTTTATACTCTTGTTGAACAAGGTGAATATGTTTTTTCTAATAAAATAGACGAGGTTTTAAGTAAAGGAACGTTACTAAGTATTTAAGTAGAGATTCATTCTCTATTTTTCTTTTTGGTAATAAAAGTGTTTTTAAGTGGTGAAAAATAAAAAAGACCTATATTGGTCTTATAGAACTATAGCAATCATATTACTAGAACCTTTATTAACTACTTTAGTAAGAGTTTGTTGTAATTTATATCTAATATTATCAGGCATCATTGCTATTTTAGACTGGATTCCTTCTTGAACAATATTATCTAAACTTCTACCAAAGATTTCACTCTTCCAGATTTCACTAGGATTATGTTCATAATCTCTCATTAGATAATCAATTAATTCTTTACTTTGCATCTCACTACCAATTATTGGTTCAAAAGTAGAATTAACATCCACTCTAATCATATGAATAGAAGGAGCAATAGCTTTAAGTTTAACACCATATCTTGGACCTTGTTTGATAATTTCAGGTGTTTCTAGTTTCATATCGTTAAGAGAAGGAGTAGCTACACCATATCCTGTTTGTTTAACCATCTTTAAGGCATATTTAATCTGATCATATTCTCTTTTAGCTTCTTCATATTCTTGGAATAATGATAATAAACTAGCTTTACTAGTAACATCTATCTTAACAATTTCCTTTAAGACTTGATTATATAAATCACTAGGTGCTTCAAGGTTGATAGTAACAATACCTGTAGCAGGGTCTACATTAGATAGGTAGGCTTTTTCTATTTCTTCATAATCTCTAAAATGATCAGTGATATGTTCAATATCTCTTAGTTTATCAACTTCAACAACACTATTTTTTATAGCATCAATATAAACTTTCTTGATAGGATTATCATGATTTAGAATAGCAATCCATTCAGGCATATTAACTTGTACTTCAAGAATTGGAAATTCATATAAAGCTTCTCTTAAAATAGTAGTCATTTCTCTTTCGTTCATTGCATCAATATTGATGGGTAAAACAGGAACACTGTATTCTTCTCTTAAACTTTCAGCTAGACGTTCAGTCTCAGGTAGAGTAGGATGTGTTGTGTTTAATAAGACAATGAATGGTTTACCAATATCTTTTAATTCTTCAATAACTCTATTTTCAGCTTCTAAATAATCACTTCTATTAAATTCACCAATAGAACCATCAGTAGTTACTACAATTCCAATAGTTGAATGGTCCTTAATAACTTTTTCAGTTCCAATTTCTGCTGCTTCTGTAAAAGGAATTTCCTCATCATACCAAGGCGTTTTAACCATTCTTGGACCATTCTCATCAGTAGCACCTTTAGCATTATCAATAACAAATCCGACACAATCTACTAATCTAATGTTACAATCAAAGTCATCAATTTTCACTTTAGCAGCTCTATTAGGAATGAATTTAGGTTCCGTTGTCATAATAGTTTTACCAGCAGCACTTTGAGGAATTTCATCAAGTGTTCTTTTTTTCTCATACTCATCTTCAATATATGGTACTACTAAAGTTTCAACCATCTTCTTAATAAAAGTACTCTTACCAGTTCTAACCGCTCCAACAACTCCTAGATAAATATCACCTCCTGTTCTTTGTGCAATATTTTTAATGATTTCATATTTTTCCATATATTCACCTTTTTCTTTTATTCATTTTAACTTTATGTAGAAATATATGTCTTTATGAATAGAAATATTATGTTAATGTTGATGTAGCAGTATTTTTATTGTATAGTATACTTAAATTTAAAAGGAAGGGGTTATTATGAATCTAAAAGAAACTAGAACAACAATATCTAAAATATTTAATTATATAGAAAGTGGCGTGGAAAAAACTTCATTTGGAGATTTTTATGGTCATCCAGGATTATATTTCTTTCATACTAAAGAAGAATTTTCTATTATGTTGGATAAATGTTTAGATAAAGAATCTTATGATAGATATGACATTTATTATATAGTAGAAAAGCTAATAAAGTTTTTACTTGATAAGTATGATTCACATACTAAACTTTACTTTAAAAATAGTATCTATTTTCCTATAAGTTTTAAAATTCAAGATAACGATTTCTATATTGTTAACATAATAGATAAATATAAAAATGTAGTAGGTGGAAAACTAGTTTCAATAAATAATATACCTGTTAAGAAAATAGTCTATGAATTAGAACAGATAATTAATTATTCAACGGAAGAATATAAAAATATAATGTTGACTAGTGATATAAAACAGTTATATATTTTAAAATCATTACCAAGTATTAACAATAATATAGATAAAATTACATATCAAATAAACTGTGATGGAAAGGTAATAAATGTTAGTTTTAAGGAAACAGAAAGGTATGATAAACTAGAATTGACTGCTAAAGAAAATTATACTTATGAAAAAGTGGATGATATTTTAATTATTCATTATAACTCTTGTAAAGATATAGAAAAGATGAAAAAGTTAGTTGAAAAACTTAAAGTTATAGAAAACGATATCAATTATTACATAGTGGATATAAGAAATAATAGTGGTGGATTTTCCAATATCAATCATATATTAATTGACTTTCTAACAGGTAAAAGTATAGTTACTCTTATAAATGAAACAGTATTTTCATCAGGAAGAATGATGCTTGTTGATTTAAAAAAGATTGGTAGTTATGTTATAGGTACAAATATTAGTACATCACTAAATGCCTTTGGAAATGTACCTGGTGGTTTAGAAGTAGAAAAGTTAGATTTGATTGTTAAGAGGAGTAATACTTATTGGTATTATGATGAGAATTTGAGGTGTCAAGGATTTACAAAAGATAATTTTTCTTCTTATTTTAAGGATAAGAAGAAATTATTGAAACCTAAAATTATTGAACCAGATGAATATGTTTATAATACTGTTGATGATATTATAAGTAATAAAGATTCACAGTTAGAAAGAGCAATTGAATATATAAAATTAAAAAAGCAACCATTAGAAATAAATAAATTGGAGGGAAAATGTATCAAGAAGATTATTTGAGAAATTATATAAAAGAATCAGAATTAAGAGTATTTAATGATAGAATAAAAGTAAGGTTATCTAGTGAACTAACCATAAAATATGATTTGGGAGTTTATACCAATTTTTTAACAAGAATTGAAAATGAAATGAAGATGCTAGATAAATTAAAGGTTAAATACCCAGCAAATGCAAAACCAATACTCTATATTTATGTAGTACCAGATGATAACTTTACCTTCCTATTACAAATGCCTACTTTATTTTCTAAAGATAAAAAAAGTGGTGGAAAGCCTGTTACTTGCTATGATTTGGATGGTTTTCCTCTTGCTTATGGACTAAGTCAAAATTGTTTAGAAAATAAAAATGTTGAAAATTTAGAAATAGCTGATTTAGAAAATGAATTACACGAATTATCACACATTGTACTTAGTCAGTTTTTACTTGGCAATCAAGTTATTTCTGAGGGTATTGCAGAAACATTACCACTATACTGTTTAAGATTAGAAGAAAAGTTTGAAAAACATAAACAAGTTCTTGCTACTTTAGAAGAAAATAATATTTATTCTCTTAAAGAATTATTAAATAAACAAAGAGATGGTTCTTATGGTAATGATTCTGTTTTACCAAATATGACTTGTTCTTTTAGACTATCATATATATCATCATATTTGCTTATTAGAGGATTACTAGAAATAGTAGAAGAAAAATATTTGCTATCAACAACTGAAGCTATTAACTATCTTTTTAGTATTTTAAGAGGTAATAGAGGATATGCTAATGAGTTTTTAATATATGATATAGCAGATGCATTAGAATTATCACATGATGAATTACTTAATAAAAAAGATATGCAGAAGAAAGCATTAAATTCTATAAGAAGATTGGAGATGTAAATATGATTACTACTGTTTATTTAATGAGACATTCTATAACTGAAAGAGTAAACTATTTAAATGATAATGATAGTCTACTTGTTAGAAATCAAAAACAAATTTTAACTATTGAAGGTGAAGAATTAGCTAAAAAAGTTAGTAATAATAAAATCTTTTCTGATATTGATATGGTTATATCTAGTAATTATGTAAGAGCTATGGCTACAGCAAAATATTTTACTAAAGATGATAAACTAAATATAGTAGAAGATTTTGGAGAAAGAGAGTTTGGAATAGATAATTATAAAGATATCCCAACTGACTTTTATAAAAGACAGCTAGAAGAAGATGACTATAAGATAGGGCAAGGTGAAAGTCAAAAAGAAGTAAGAGAAAGAATGAGTAAAGCCTTATTAGAAGTGGTTAATAATAATGAAGGAAAAACTATTTTAATAGTATCACATCATACAGCTATAATATTTCTTCTTAAGAAATGGTGTAGTATAAGTGATAATAAATGTCTATTATATAAAGATAAGGTTATTCTTGAAGATGGTTGTAGGAATTGTGAGACGGTTAAGCTATTATTTAAAGATGGAGAATTGGTTGGAATAGAGAATATGGAGGTTTGTGAATAATGAGTTTAAAATATGAGACTGAAAAATTTACCATTTATTATAATGATTGTGATAAAAGATATTTAGCAAAAATAGTTAATGTCTTTGAAGATAAAAGACAAAGTATTTTAGATTAGAAAATGTTAAACCAGTTATAAAACTATATGATAATATTTCTGAGTATAAAGAAAATATAATGGAATCTTTTAAGAGAAACTATGGTTATAGAGAATATCAAGACTGGATGATTGCTAATACCGAAGATGGTAATATTAATATGTTATCATTAGATTTAGTTAGACAAATAAATACCTTTGAGAACTATACGGAAGATGAATTTTGTTATAATACTATTCATGAGTTTACTCATGTTTGTCAAACTAAAATTGGTTCTACTAATCCAGGTTGGTTTTATGAAGTGTTAGCTACAAATCTTGGTAACCCTGAATGTCAACATGATATTAAAACACCATTTACTCTAGAAGAGTTACAAACAAGTTTTGATAGTATAGATGGTTATGGAGCAGTATATTCTATCGGTAAAGAATTATTTAATAATTATGATAATGATTTTATTTATGGTTTAGTAATGGATAAAGATGATACTAGATTAAATACAGTTACAGCATCAATTATAAATGATATAAATAGTAAGTTAATTAATGATAATCAACCAAATAAAAAACATGTATAGGCTTAAAAACTTATACTTGTTTTTTTATCATTTAGAATGTAAGTTTAAAGTTTTAATTCATCATATATCGAGTTTTTATTTCTTTCATTCCTAAACTTTTGTATAGATTATTAGCAGGTATTCCATACCAACATTCAAGCTCAATTCTATAATTTAATGTTTTTATTAGTTTTATTACTTCTTTACCAACACCTTTTCCTCTAAAATTATTATCAATATAAATGTTTTTAATATATAATATTTTCTTTTGATCAATATCTGATTTAGTAATTTGGTACTCTATAATTCCTACTGTTTTATTTTCTATTTGAATCAAAAATTGAAAAAATCCTTTTTGCTTAATATGACGTATTGCATCATTAAAATTATAATTATCAACAACTTTATCAAATAATCCTAGTTTTTCAGCATATTCTTGGTGAAATTTAATAAGCTCAACTTTGTATTCTCCAAATGTTTTTATATCATTGTTACTATTAACTTCCTTTAAAGAAATATTCATAATATTACCTCCACGTATAATTAATTATTCCACTTGTATTCGATATATCTTCCATTTAATTTTCTTTAAGCAATCTACTTAAATCTTTGTATTCATGAATTTTAGTTATTAAGTTAATAATATTGGCATTGTTCTATAAATTGTTGTTAAACCTACATTTTGATTTAACTTTTCATAGATTTCTTTATAGTAAAATCATTTTCACTTTACAACATTTTTTCATTTTGTTCAATAGAATTTGAAAAGCTTTTTCATTTTCGATAATTAAAAAAATTATCACATGAAATCATATGATAATTTTTATTTAATTATTTTTGTTATCTTTTTTTAGTGTTTCCGTTGTAATATATGCAGTTATAGGTATAACTATAATACAGCCTAGTGCACTAAATAATATTTTAATCATTTCTGAAACAAATGTCTTTGCATTTACAATTTCTAAAAATGAATAATCTCCTTTATAAAACCAAATTAATAATGTCATAAATTCACCTAAAAAAGCAAACATTAAGGTATTATTCGTCGTACATAATATATCTCTTCCTATGTTCATTCCCGATAGAAATAACTCTTTTTTTGATAAGTTTTTATTATTATCATATACCTCATATAATGCAGAAGAAATTGCTATTGAAGAATCAACCGTTGCTCCAATTAAACTAATTAATATCATAGAAATTGCAATGTTAGTAAAATCTATTTTTACATCATAAGAAAACATATTTATTTCTTCATAAGACTCGTATCCAAAACCAGCAATTCTTGATATCTTTGTTACAAAAAATATGAGAAAGGATAATATAATTAGTACAATAATAACTGATTTCAAACTAGATTCTGTTTTTATGTTTCTTTCATTTACATAATATAATATTATATAACTTATTATAAAACAGCCTATTAAAGAACATATTATAGGATTTAGTCCAAGAGCAATTAAGTAAAAAATAATCATTAAAATAATAAAATTAAATATAGATAAAAATAATTTTATTCCTCTTTTTATATCAATATAAATCATTAATAAAAATAATAAAATAATTAATATTATATTCATTTTACCCCTCTTTTCATTAATTTAATTGATATATGTGCTGATACAGGAATAGTTAAAACAATACCAATGCTACCAATTAAGAATCTGGTTAATTCTAATGTAAAATTACTTGAAATATAATTATACATTGAAAATCCATTGCGTAATGCTAACACAAAAATAGGAAGACCTGAACATAAATAAGTAAAAAACAAAACATTACTCATCGTACTCATTATATCTTTACCTATTTCTCTAGCAGATTTTTTCAAATTTTTGACAGATATATTATTGTCTTTTTGAATCAGTTCCGATATAGAAGATGAAATTGTAATTGCTACATCCATAATTGCCCCTGTTGATCCAATTAATAGTTCTGGTAATATAATATCTTCAATAGGAACAGTTAAAAATGATAATTCATTGAAATTTATCCCTTTATAACCAGTAAAATTTATAATAATTACAATTGTAATAAGCATTACTAATGTTGATATAATTACAGAAATGATTGCCGATAATGTTTTCTTGTTAAATCCACTTGCTAATATTAAAGAAATAATAGAAAAAATAATCATTTCTATTACACATAAAAATAATAAATTGATACCTTTAAAATATAAAGCTAAACCAATATAAAAAATTACTAAATTCAAAACAACGCTTAATACAGATAACAGTCCTTTATAAGAACCAACTATATAAAGTAAATTTAAAAATATGACTATCATTAAAGTTAGATAGAAATCTCTTTTTAATTCAATACCACTCGCATCTAATAGTATTTTGTCATTAACTTTGTATTTATCTGTAACAACAGATGAATAAGATTCATCATAAGAGATGATTTTTTCTTTTCCTTTTTGTTTACCATTTGTTATTATACCTGTTATTTTTCTCACATAGTATTTTTCTTCTAATCCTAATGAGTTTTGAGATGTTTCTTCACTAACTGTATCAATTTTTGTTATTTTAACAATTTGCTTGGAATATAAGAAATCATCATTATAAACAAAAATTAAAATAATTATAGATATAAGAAATATAATAATAGAAATCAGTTTCTTTTTACTAGACATACTACTACCTCCAAATCTATTATACTAGTTTTTTCAAAAAATACTATCTTGATATTGGAGTAGGTATAAAAACTTATACTTATTTTTTTCTTATCATATAATACATTATGAATATAATTGATTATGTTAGTAAGAATAATCTTACAATGAAAGATTCACCCCTTAATGAAGTAGATAGCTTAGTTTTATCACAACTTTCATATCTTTACTATGAAAAAGTAGCACTACCTTGTAAGATAAGTGATTTAAATAATTACTTTTATGATTTATTAGGTACTGATAGGGATGATTTAAATAACTTAAACCTATTAGAAAAAGTTTGTTCCTCTAATCGTTTTTCTAATATAATAGTTAATTATTATATCAGTAAAGATAACTTAGTAGAGAATAAACAATTTTCTGCTGTAACCTTTTTCTTAGAAACAGGGGATATCTATATCGCTTATCGTGGTACTGATGGAACAGTTAATGGCTGGAAAGAAGATTTTAATATGTCATTTTTATCACCAGTACCAGCCCAGGTAGAAGCATTAAAGTATTTAGAAACAGTCTTGGCTTTAACTAATAATTACTGTTATATTGGTGGACACTCTAAAGGAGGAAATCTAGCATTTTATGCTGCTATATATTTAAAAGATAAAAGAAGAATAAAAAAAGTATTCTCTCATGATGGTCCTGGTTTTCAAGAGAAAGTAGTTACTAGTAAAGAATTTAAAAATACTGAACCGCTACTTTATAAAACAGTACCAGAAAGTTCAATAATAGGTATGTTACTTTGTAATAGTGAAGATTATACAGTAGTAAAAAGTAATGAAAGTGGAATAATGCAACACGACCCATTCTCTTGGTTAGTAAATGATAATAGTTTTATCTATTTAAAAAGATTAACTAAAACATCTATTTATACCAATAAGGTACTAAAAGATACCATAAACAATCTAACAAAAAAAGAAAAAGAGGAATTTGTTAAAGCTTTATTTACTATCTTTGATAGGGCAGATATTAAAACACTTAAGGATTTATCAAAAAACTGGTATAAAAAAATTCCACCAATTATAAAATCAATGGAATCTTTAGATGATAAAGTAAAAAAATGTCTTTGGGATACAATTAAAGTATTAGTAGTATTCATTATTAAAAATTTACCATTCTTACTTTGAAAAAATATCGTGGAAATAAGGCATGCCTTTGACAGTCTTATTTTTCTTTTTAAGGACCTTAAAGTCATATCTTGATCTATTAAGAAAAGGTAGTTCATCCGTTTTCATCTCAAACTCATCTTCACTAACCTCGTCAATACTTTTATGAAAAACAGTTTGATAGAATGCTAAAAGATAAGCTAATCTATCATAATTTTGTTTTCCTTGATAATCTATACCTCTATTTTCTAAGTATTCAAATAAAGGAGCAGAAAGAGTCATTGGTTCCAGTCTTTTAATACCAACACCATCAAAATCTATAAAAGAAAAGTCATTGTTTTCCTCATCAATCATGACATTGTTGTAATTAACGTCACCCAGTACAATCTTTTTCCTATTACTATGTATTTCTTCTAATTCTAAAGAAACATCAATAAGTTTATCTTTTAGTTCTTCTTTAGAATGCTTTTTTTCATACTCTGCTAGTGTAATTCCTCTTTTGTATTCCATTGCACATCCACAGAATAAACCATGATCATAAAGTTTAGCTAGAGGAGTGGCTATTCTTAGATTAGTAACTTTACTAGTTTCTTCAACATGAATTTCTCTTTCTATTAATTCACGAATACTAAAATTTCTATAGATTTTATATACCATTTTATTATCATGATAAATAGCACTTTCACTAGATATATCATCATTAATCTTAACTACTTTGTCAAAATTAATACTAGTAATATCAATCTTTTTCATTCTCCTCCCCCCTTATTTGCCACATATTATATCACATTTTACTAAAAAAAGAAAGATGCAGTTTCCTAAAACATCTTATCAACATTATCAGGCACTTTATCTTTCATAATTGTATTTATAATTTTTTCTTTCTTTTCTTTAGAAATATTTTTACCAGTCATAGTTGCTATTTCATCAACTACTTCTCTTAAAGTCTTTTCATCTTTCATATTTCCATCTTGTAGTTTGTTAGCAAGAGATAAAATTGTATCTTTACTAACATTAGTCTTTTTCTCAACTTTTTTGAAAAAACTGTCTCCAAACATTTATAGAACCTCCTAGTTCATTATATGAAACTAGAAAGATTAAGTTCTATTTATTTCTAGTGATTCTCTTTAGCTGAACATTAAACTCTTCCATTGAAATTAAGCCTCTATCAAGTCTATCTTGTAACATAGCAAGTGACTTTTCGTGCATTTTTTCACTGTCTAGTGGATTAGCATAACGATAAGCAGCAACATCATTAGTAAAGATATTCTTTCTTTCTGTTTCTTTGTGTAAATCAGAAAAGTTAGTTTTCTCAAAACGTTTATTATTAAAAGAATTATTCTTTCCTATTATCATAGGTCGTCCCCATTTCTATTCTTAAATTGTAACACAATAGGTGTACCCTCTAAATCAAAGTTTTCTCTTAATTGATTTTCTAAATATCTTTCATAAGAGAAATGTACTAGTCCTTTATTATTAACTCTAAAAGTAAACTTAGGTGGTTTAGTACCAGTTTGACTAACAAAATAAATCTTTAATCTTTTAGCTTTATAACTAGGTGCTGGGTTCCTATCATAGGCATCTCTTATAACATCATTTAAAATACTAGTTTTAATCTCTCTATTAATATTTTCTTTAACTTTTAAAACTTCAGGCATTAAAGTAGAAATTCTTTTTTTAGTAAGAGCGGATAAGAAAACGATAGGAGCATAAGTAATAAACTGAAATTCACTTCTTACTAGTTTTTTATAATCATTAATACTAGTTTCCTTTACAGTATCCCATTTATTAACAACTATAATTATTCCTTTTCCTTTTTCTAAAGCATAAGAGGCGATATGTTTATCATGTTCCTTAATACCTTCTTCAGCATTAATAACTAAAAGACATAAATCACTTCTATCAATAGCTCGCATACTTCTTACTAAACTATATTTTTCGATACTTTCAAAGACTTTTCCTTTTTTACGCATACCTGCTGTATCAATTAAGACATATTCTTCACCATGGTATTTTAAAACAGTATCAATAGAATCTCTTGTCGTACCTGCAACATTTGATACTACAACCCTTTCTTCATTTAGTAAGGCATTGATTAAACTACTTTTTCCAACATTAGGTCTACCAATAACACAGAACTTTAATCTTTCATCAGGTATTTCTTCTTCTTCTACAATATCTTTAGTAATCTCATCCAATAATTCATAGTAACCAGTATTATGAATAGCACTGATGGGAAGATAAGTATCAAATCCTAGTTCATAAAAGTCATAAAGATTATCATTAGCTTCCTTAGTATCAATCTTATTAATAGCTACAATTACCTTTTTACCACTTCTTCTTAAAATATCTCTAATGATTAAGTCATCCTTAGTAAGTCCTAGTTTTCCATCTACTACAAATAAAATAATAGAAGCTTCACTAATAGCAAATTCTGCTTGAATTCTTATTTCTTTTTGAAAGTTTTCCTTCTCATCTTCAATCCCACCAGTATCTATTATGGTAAAGTTTTTGTTATTCCAACTAACATCTTGATAAAGCCTATCTCTCGTTACACCTGCTATATCTTCAATAATGGCAATTTTTCCACCAGCAATCTTATTAAATAAGGTACTTTTCCCAACATTAGGATGTCCAATAATTGCTACAATATTCTTCTTCATATAATGTCCACCTCTTTTCATATATCTTATTTTAATTCGAAATGATGCTAAAAGCAATAAAAAAAGACATTAGTTGTCCTTCTTAAATTCAACGATGTCAGAAACATTACAATTCAAGTAATTGCAAAGTCTTGCTAATACATAAATGTCAATTCTCACAATTTCCCCAGTAGCTAATCTTTTAATCACTTTAAAATCAGTACCAGTGTCATTGATTAATTTACTCTTGGTAAGCCCTCTATCCTCTAATAGTTGTTCTAACTTAAAGATATAGGTACCACCATCCACTCTTATCTTCACATGTTTCTTTTCCATCTTGTTACTCGCCCTTCCACATTAATTTTAACAAGCAACTAGCTAATTGACTAGTGGTTATATAACTAGTATTTCCTAAAAAAAGACATTTATTCATTTAAAAAAAGAAAGATTTATAATATAATTACAATAAGAAAGGAGAAGATAAAATGATAATTGGTATTATTATCTTATTGATAGGTATACTATATTTAATTGAAATATTTAATCCAGGCTTTCGTTTGGAGTTTGATATTGTATGGCCAGTAGTATTAATAGCTATCTCTATCTATTATATAATTAAGGATGAGAGGTTAGACTTTACTAAAATATTGATGTTATTTATTGGATTATGGTTCTTACTAGTTAATACATCTTTAATAACAGAGCCATATAATAGAGCCTTTTGGCCAGTAGTATTAATACTTGTAGGAGGCTATATTGTAATGAATAGTCTTAATATAAGTAAAAAGAATATTAAGATAAAAAATAATAAACATTCAAAAGATTACTTTGGAATATTTAGTGAGGTTAAAGATTGTATTAAAACTAAAAATTTTAAAGGAGCAGATGTTTACTGTATCTTTGGAGGAGCAGAACTAGATCTTAGAGACACAGAACTAAAAGAAGACACAATCTTAAATGTTTATTCTTTCTTTGGCGGTGCTACTATTAAAGTTTCTGATAATTATAATGTAGTATGTAACTCAACTGCTATTTTAGGAGCTAATGAAAATAAAGCCTCTAATGATATTGATAAGTCAAAACCAAAATTAATAATTAACTGTATTTCCTTCTGCGGAGGAACGGAGATTAAGTAGATGAATTTTATAGAAATTAAAGAAGAAGCTAAAAAACTTACCTCTAAAAATATTTTGAAATTTTGGAAGAGTAGTTTATTAGTATTTGGTTCTTCAATAGCTTTAGCAATTATTCTAGGAATAATATCTGGTGGAGTATTAGCTTTTATTACAGAGTTATTAGCATTACCACTTTATATAGGATTTATTAGTTATATACTTGGTCTTACAAGGAAAGAAGAAGTATCCCTTGCTGATATATTTCAAGATTATAAAAAGATAGGATTAATTGTAGTTACACTTATTATTAGTTGTGTACTTATTGTGATTGGTTATATACTTTTAATAATTCCTGGTATAATGATTGCTTTCTCACTGGTAATGGTAGGCTACTTATTAGCAGATTCTAAAGAAACAAATCCTGGCGAAGCAAGAAATATAATAAGACAAAGTAGAGAAATGATGAATGGTTATAAAATGGATTATTTCATTTTTGAATTAAGTTTTATTGGCTGGTATCTTTTAGGTGCTATAACATTCGGAATTGCTTACATTTATGTAATACCTTACTTTACTTTTGCCAATACTTTGTACTATCAAAGATTAAAAGAGAAAAGAGAAACCTAGAATAACGAGGTTTTTCTTTTTTTCTAATTGTGCTAAAATAAGGGCGGAGGTATATATATGAAAATATGTGTTTTAGGAAGTGGAGCTTTTGGTCTTGCTATTGCTTCCTTATTATCAAAAAATAAAAATAATGAAATTATTGTCTGGACTTCTTTTAAAGAAGAATATGAAGAACTTAGTAAATTACATACTCATAAGAAAATATTTAATGATTTCTCTTTTGAAAAATTAAACTTTTCTATGGATTTAGATAGTTCTATTAATAAAGCTAGTGTTATTATTCTAGCAGTTCCATCTAATGCTATTAGAGAGGTCTTAGAAAAACTTAAAGATAAACTTAGTAATCAAATACTTATCTTTGTCTCAAAAGGCTTAGAAAAAGATACTATGAAAAGATCAAGTGAGATAGCCGAAGATTTAAAAATAAGTAATCAGTATGGAGTCTTAGCAGGACCAACTTTTGCTAAAGATATGTTAAAAGAAATGCCACTTGGTTTTACACTAGCTACAAAAGAAGATAATGTTTCAAATATAGTAAAAGAAATGTTTATTGATACTAGTGTCGAGATAGAAACTACAAGTGATATAGTAGGAGTAGAATATTGTGGTTGTATCAAAAATGTTTTAGCAATCATTACTGGTTATTTTTATACTAAAGAAAAAGCAAGTTCTGCAAGAGCAGCTTTCTTTACAAAAGTAGCTAAGGAAGAAGCTAGACTATTAGAAATATTAGGCGGTAATAAAACAACTTTATATACTTTTGCTGGAATTGGTGATTTACTATTAACTGCTACTAGTAATGAAAGTAGAAATTTCTCTTATGGAGAAGCTTTAGCTAACAACTTAATTAATGATAAATTAACAACCGTAGAAGGCAAAAAGACTTACCAATCTTTAATAACTTTAATTCCTAAAGAAGAATTAAAAGATTCACTACTTACTTCTTATTCTTATTTATTTAAGGAAGTGTAGTTTAAATGGCAGTATATTTTGAACCTATCAAGACAGCTTTAATTTTATTTCCAATAATTGCTTTCTTTATAACTTTACCATATCTAATTATTGAGTATCATAAGTATGGGGCAGTTCCTCTATTAAGAAGTGTTATAGTATATACTTTTATACTTTATTTATTAGCAGCTTTTCTCTTAGTAATACTACCACTTCCGTCTAAAGAAGCGGTTTTAAAAATGCCTACTAGGTCTCCCCAGTTAGTTCCGTTTACTTTTATTAAAGATATAATGGTAACAACAAATCTTAATTTAAAGAATCCTAGTACTTACTTGTCATTTCTTAAAACACCAACAGTCTATACAGTTATCTTTAACTTGTTTTTACTGTTTCCTTTTGGTGTTTATTTACACTATTATTTTGAAAAGAAATGGTATCAGGTACTTATTATGTCTTTTTGTTTAAGTTTGTTTTTTGAGATAACTCAACTTACTGGTATATTCTTTATCTATCCGAAAGCCTATAGATTGTTTGATGTAGATGATTTGATGATTAATACTTTAGGTGGTATGCTTGGTTTTATTTGTACTAAACCGTTAACTATTTTTTTACCATCAAGAAAAGAACTAGATCAAAAAGCTTATACTAAAGGAACAAAAATATCTATTTATAGAAGAGGTATAGCCCTATTTATAGATTTATTCTTAGTATTTTGTTTTTCTACACCTATTTGGGTACTATTTGGAAGTAAAGTTTCTTTTGTAACATTTTATAGTATTACGCTATTTCTATATGAAGTATTATTTCCTTTACTAGATAATGGCAAAACAATAGGAAAAAGACTTGTTAATATAAGATTAAAATGTATTAATGAAAGTAATTCTTTTCCTATTAGATTAATATTTAGACAAGCGATACTTTACTTATTTATCTTAAGAATACCTAGTTATCTAAGTTACTTATTCAAAGTACATCTAGGAAATAATGGTTTAGAATTTTTAATTACTTTTGGTAAGCTATTGATGATAAGTTATTACCTATATTTTATTTATGAATTATTTTTAAATATACTTGGTAAAAGGAAAGATTTTAACTATGAACGGATTTGTTCAGTTACTAATTCTAGTCTGATAATGTTGCAAGATGATAAAAATATGATAGAATAATACTAGGAGGAATGAGAATGAAAATAGAAGTTAAAAAGACAATGTGGCCTTCATTGATTAGTTCAGCAGTTATACTCGTACTAGGATTATTGTTATTTTTTAAGTCATCAGTTACTTTGATGGGAATATCTTATATCTTTGGAGGATTAATTATTGCAATTGGTGTCCTTGCTATTATAAGATTTATTTCTAATGACCATAGTGATATATCTAATCAGTTAAATATTATCTATGGAATTATTTGTATAATTAGTGGAATCTTCTTTATTGAAAAACCTGAGATAATTGGAAGCATAATCCCTGTTGTTATGGGAATTGGTATTATAATTAGTAGTTCATTAAAAATACAACAGTCGTTTAACCTTAAAAGTTTAAATAGTAGTTATTTCTTTTGGTCATTTGTAACAGCACTATTAAGTTTAATCTGTGGAGTTGTATTATTATTTAATCCATTCAAAGGAGCGGTTATTATTACTAAAGTTATAGGAATATTTTTAGCTATATATGCTGTCTTAGATATCTGTAATACTATTGTTCTTAAGAAGAGTGGGGTTTCTATTAGTATTAGTACAGTTGATGATAAGGATACAAAGTCAAAATCAAAGCATAAAAAGACAAAGGATGCTAAGATAATTAAAGAAGTGACTAAAAAAGGAGATGAAGAAGAATGATACTATTTAGTTTTAAAGAAGTTTCAGAAAAACTAAGTACAACAGTAAACTCTTTTCTAGAAGCCTATGGTAGTAATCCACTTATTTGGACTTTAATATTGGCAATAATTATCGCTATCTCTTTTTGGGGAATTTCTAATTTGAGTAATAAATAAGTTTGCTTTCTATCGTGAAGCAAACTTTTTAAGTTAGTTACAATTTTTATGAGAAAATCGTTTCAAATATTGCTGATTTTAAACTAAAATGCTATAGTTATTGGTGAGAAATCATAGAAAGGATGCAAAATGGAAAAACTGAAGGTTGGTAAATCATATAAAATTCATAGTTATAAACATAATGGGCTGATTTATAAATCGTGGGATCATGCAATTTTTTTAGATTATATAAAAAAAGAAAAAGTATACGTATTCGTTAACGACTGCGCAAATGTTCTAGAAATGGATGGTAGAACTTGGAGAACTAGAGAACCGGCTATTTTATTTTTTTATAAAAATCATTGGTATAACGTAATAGCACAATGTAAAGCGAAAGGCATATCTTATTATTGTAACTTAGCTTCACCAGTATTGATTGAAGAAGGAGCCATTAAATATATAGATTATGACTTGGATGTTAAAGTATTTAAAGATGGAGGATTTAAAGTTCTAGATCGAAAAGAATATGCATATCATAAAAATAAAATGCAATATCCTAAGAAACTTGACTCAGTAATACATGTAGAATTAAGTGACTTAATACAAAAAGTTAAGACCAAAAATGAATGCTTTTCAAAGGAAACCGTAGAAAAGTATTATCAAAAATATATGAAAATGAAAAAAAGTGAAAAATAATTTAAAAATATATTGACATAACTGGTGAGGTTTGTTAAAGTAGTAAACGTCACTTGAAAAAAGCGACAAATTAATTTAACAAAAAAGTGAAAAAAGTGTTGACTTTATTACTTAAGTTTGTTATATTAATAACGCAGCTTGAAAAAAAACAACAATGTTCTTTGAAAACTAAGCAAAACGTCAATTACATTTGACAGCCAGGAAAAACAAAAATAAATTTTTTTATTGAGAGTTTGATCCTGGCTCAGGATGAACGCTGGCGGCATGCCTAAGAC
>CAKOZV010000002.1 GCA_934131695.1 uncultured Bacilli bacterium
TAACTTTCCTATTATTGAAGGTTTGCTTTAATCTTTTTGTGGTGGGTTTAATTTTCATAAACCTACTTTTCT
The DNA here is from genome assembly GCA_934131695.1 of uncultured Bacilli bacterium. GTDB lineage: Bacteria > Bacillota_I > Bacilli_A > RF39 > UBA660 > Onthousia. Next base: position 73 of record CAKOZV010000002.1, read on the forward strand.
TTCAGTAATAATTTAAACGCACTTTCCTTACATATAAAAAGAGTCACAACCATCAAAAAGTCATGACTTTCAATTTTAGTATTCAAGAAGTTTCTCTTCCTCATAACCATCTTTACTATAATAGACAAGATAAGCATTAGACTTATTTATACTACTAATAAAACTGATATTATTATCTATACTTATTAAAGCAGTACCATTATCAAGTGAATAAACTTTCTTATCAGTACCTTTTAAGTCTTCTTTTAATTCTTCTTTCTTACCTATTACATTACTATAATGAGGACAAATTACTATATCTATAAAATCAAGTCCTTCTACAAACGTATATTTATCTGCTTCATCTCTTAACTTTAACGAATCAGAATAGCCTTCTTTAGAAAGCATAATAGCTCCTGCTGACATGCCCACAAGAATAGTACCATTATCATATGCTTTTTTTAATAAAGATACTAAATCATACTCTTTTAAATCATTTACTAACTTAATAGTATCTCCTCCACAAAAGTAGATAATATCAGCATCACTTATTTTCTTTTTCACTATATCTCTATTATTTAAAATATTTTTCTTTTTTAGATAGGCACAAGTACATCCTAGGTCTTTATAAATCTTTTTCATCGTATCATAATAAGAATCAGAAAAGGAACTAGCTAGTCCTATAAAAAGGAAATTAGGATTAACTTTATCAGTAAGTTCCACTACTTTTTTATCGATAGCATCAGTTTCATAAGAGGTGTTACCACGTCCAACATCTCCACCACCAATAAGTACTAATTTTTTCACTATTTATCACCTTCATCTACCAAATATAATACCACTGTATTTAATATTATTCCTATCATTACTAATCCTAAGAGAATAAAATTCATCTTACAATAGTCTAAACTAATGGTATACAGTCCACTTAATTTTAATCTTTCATCCAATAATACTCTATAATAAACTATACCAAGATAAATAGTTAGAGCAATTATTATTAAATTATAACTCTTAGTCTTAATATATATTTCCTTTTTAGAAAATATAGAAAATAAGGTTATAGCAATAAATAAAAACAAGGAAACTAAAAAGAAAATACCTATCTTTCCACATTCAAAAACAAATGGTAGTAAAAATATAGTAATTATCAGATATAGTAAAAAGGAAACTATTCTAAGATAATAAATTGCTTTATTTATCATTATCTAATCCTCTATCTATACCATCTTCTATTTCCTGTTTAAACTCTTTTTCAAATCTAGGAATTTCCTTTTTAATAACATCAGAGTAGACATTCTTTGTATTTAATACTGCCTTTTTTACATCGAAGATATTTACATCTTTTCGGTTATTATAAAGAGCAAAGGAGAACGCTTGTTGAAGTATAGCCAAAGTTACATCTGGATATCTTGCTCCTGTTTCATAAACTCTTCTATATTCACTAGTAAGATCTGTTAAAAAAGCCATTATCTTTTCTTTAACATAAGGATCATACATTAGAGTTGCTCCTGTTTTCTTTTCTATTTTAGGTAGAGTTCCCATACAAATAGCAATTGTCTCTTCTCTTGTTGGTTCTTTAACCTCTACTCTTTGAAAACGTCTAACAAATGCTTTATCTCTTAGAATATATTGTTCATATTCTTCAGTAGTAGTGGCTCCTATTACTTTAATATCTCCTCTATCTAGTCCTGGTTTAAACATATTAGCAAAGTCAAGTGCTTCTCCTTTAGTACCCATAAGGGTATGAATTTCATCTATAAAAAGGATTAGGTTATGATAATTTTTTAACTCATCTAGAAGGATTTGTATTTTACTCTCACCTGTATCAGGATCCATTCCAAGTAGGGCTGATGTATTTACTTTTATAACTTGATAAGTCTTTAGTGCATCCGGTACATTACCTATTTGAATACGATAAGCAAATCCTTCAACGATAGCAGTTTTACCTACACCAGGTTTACCAATTAAAATAGCTGATTTTTCAGGAGTTAAAAGAATAAGTGCTAATTGCTTAATTTCTTCTTCTCTACCAATAGCAGGATTGGTGATATATTCTTTCTCAGTAAAGTTTTCACCATAACTTTTTAAAATACTTATCTTACTTTTTCTTATTTCATCATTCATAAGGATTCCCCTTTCATCTCTTACTAAAGAGTATAGCAGAAAAACCACTATTAGTCTTGATTTTTTTTATTTTTTTTAGTATAATATACAATTAAATGAGGGGGATATATATCATGAAAAAAAATTTCAAATTTTATTTTGCTTTTATTCTTATGGCACTTCTTCTTTGTACTACGAATGTATATGCTGTAAGTAAAATGAGCATTACCGAAAAAAGCTATATAAGAACTAACTTCAGTGATGGGACATATAGAAACGAAGCTTACTTTAGTACTAATAAGGGAGTAGCATACTGTATAACACCAAAGAAAACAGGAGCTCCACAAGGAACTAGCCTATCTTACAACAAAACTGTTAATTCTGGCTCTATTTTATACTTATTAAATAATGCTGGTAATTCAAAGGATAATTATCTGGTGACTCAACTTGCTATTTGGAAGGTAGCTGAAAACTATGTTCCTGCTTCTTATAATAAAGATACACAACTTATGAATCGCGTTAACAAATTGGCAAGTACTGCTAAAAGTAATTCTAATTTTTCAACTAATCCTACTATGAAGTTATCAAGTTCTAGTTTAAGTTTTAGTGAATCAAGTGATGGAAATTATTACATTTCAAATTATATCACTATTACTTCTAATGATATGAATAAAATAGTTGCCTCAATTTCAGAGGTTAACGGAGCAGTAATAACTTCAAACAAAAAAAGTGGCGCTTCACTAACTTTAACCAATGGTAGTAAATTTAATGTTAAAATACCAAAAAGCAGCATTACTTCTAATACTAATATTAAAGTAACTGTCAAAGCTACAGGGATTAATTTATCTTATCAAAGATACACAGGTGGTAATTGGCAAGATTTAGTTGTTTTAGTAAAAACTCCTAAGAACGTTAGTATGTCAGTCAATGGTAACGTTACTCCTGTGGTTCACAAATGTGAATACAAAAATGGAAAATATTATGATAAGAATGGTAATATTACCGATAAGACTACTTATTCTATCCAATGTGAAAAACATACTTGTGAAAAAGTTGGTAATACTTACTTTGGTAAGGATGGAAAAGTTACTGATGAAGATGATTATAATCTTCAATGTAAGACTCATACTTGTGAAAAAGTAGGTGACACTTACTTTGGTAAAGATGGAAAAGTTACTGATGAAGATGGTTATAATCTTCAATGTAAAACTCATTCATGTGAAGTTATAAATAATAAATTTTTTGGTAAAAATGGAAACGAAATTACAGAAGATGAATACAATCTTCAATGCAAAACTCATACTTGTGAAATTGTAGGTAATAAATATTTTGATGAAAATGGTAATGAAACTGATCCAGATACATATAAAAAGCAATGTGAAATGGTTATAGAAGTTCCTAATACCAGTGACTCAGATAATTTGGTATTCACTGTATTAGGTATAATTACTATTACTGGGGCAGTATTAATAATTAAAAAGTTTTAGTTATTATAGTTGACAGGCAAGTAATAAACTTGCTTGTCTTTTTTATTTAATATATAAAGAGAAAAACTACAAACAATCTTGTAGCATTAAGCAATTTTAATAATTATCATATAAGCATTTATATCAGGAGCAGATGTTACTTCTGCTTTTTTTCTTGATTTTATGTTTAAAGTAATAGAATCGTTCTCATCAAGCTCTGCTAGTGTTACTCCGTAAAAATCTGTATCAGTATTTTTTATTACATCTTTACTAATCTCTGTTCCATCTAAAACTTCCCCATTCTGACTTACTCCAACAAACAAAGCTGTATCTTCACTGGCATGACCAGAGAAAAAGTATTCTATTTTATATATCCCACCAGTTGTTATAATAAATTCATCCTCTACATCCATTATTACATTTTTAAAGTCACTTATTCTATTTAGATGCACTATTTCTTCCTGTAGAGATTCTAAATCGTATGTAGTTCCAACGTCACTAAATTTATATGCATAAGTAGGATTATTACTTACTCCCCTTTTTCCTCTTGGTATCCTAAACTCCAGGTTATGAGTATTACCATCTACTCTATCAATTACTTCTGCATCCATTTCTTCATCTAAAGTGATTGTTTTTTCAACCAGAATCCTATCACCATCAAGTCCTTTTGGCCCTGTTGGTCCTAATACATAACAATTATTAAAGTTTAATCTATCATTCATGAAAAATCACCCTCTTACTTATTTATATGTCAACTATAATTTTGTAAATAGTTAAAAAATCATAAAAAAAGAGATTTATTATCTCTTATAGTTCAAATTGTGAATTATATAAATCGGCATAGAAACCATTTTTCTTCATTAATTCATCATGATTTCCAGTTTCAATTATATTACCATCTTTCATAACAAGAATTAAATCAGCATTTTTAATAGTTGATAATCTATGAGCGATAATGAATGAAGTTCTTCCTTCTGTTAATTTATCCATTGCTTTTTGAACCAACTCTTCAGTTCTTGTATCAACATTACTTGTCGCTTCATCAAGAATTAAGAATGGTGAGTCTTCAATCATACCACGTGCGATAGTAAGTAGCTGTCTTTGTCCCGCTGATACAGAATCATTTTCTCCTATTACACTATCAAAGCCATTTGGAAGTGTTTTAATAAAATGGGTAAGTCCGACTGTATCACATACTTCTTTTACCATTTCATCTGATATATTTTCTCTATTGTAAACAATATTTTCCCTAATAGTACCATTAAATAACCAAGTATCTTGTAACACCATGGTAAATAAACTGTGAACATTTTCTCTAGTTATATCATTGATAGACACATTATCTATTAAAATATCGCCTTTATTTATTTCATAAAATTTCATTAGTAGATTAACCATAGTTGTCTTACCAGCCCCAGTTGGTCCAACAATAGCAATTTTTTGACCATCTTTAACACTAGCTGTAAAGTCTTTAATAATAGTTCTATCTTTATCATAACCAAATGATACATGATTAAATTCTATGTTACCTTTTACTTTAGATTTATCTAACATCTTAGTCTTGTTATTCTCGAGAGTCATCTCTTCTTCATCTAAGAATTCAAACACTCTTTCACTAGCAGCTGCTGTTGACTGTAGACTTGTGAAGGCTTGAGCTATTTGCATTAGAGGAGATGTAAATAATCTAACATAAGTAATGAAGGCAATTATTACTCCGAAAGTTATAGTATCATGCATTACAAGTAAAGCTCCTACAATACATACTGCTACATAACCAAAATTTCCAATGAATGACATTATTGGTTGCATAAGTCCTGATAAGAATTGACTCTTTCTATTAGCATCATATACTTTTTCATTATACTCATCAAACTTGGTATCAGCTTCCTTCTTACCATTATAAGCTTTTACTACTAAAAGTCCTGAATATACTTCTTCTATATGTGAGTTTAACTTACCTAATTCTCTTTGTCTTGCGGCAAAATATTTTTGTGATTTAGAAAGAACAACAAAGATGATAGAAAAACCAATTAAACTAGCAGATATAGCAGTAAGAGCCATAATCCAGTTCGTTATAAACATCATTAAAATAGTACCTAATAAAAGTGTTATAGCACTAACTAATGATGATAGTGATTGGTTCATACTTTGAGCAATAGTATCAACATCGTTAGTAACACGTGATAAGATATCTCCTGTTTGATTCTTATCAAAATATTTAAGTGGTAATTTATTAATCTTAGTAGAGATTCTTCCTCTTAGTTTTCTAGCAAAATTATTAGAAACACTAGTCATTATAATTGATTCAATAAATGATAATAAAGCACTAGCTATGTATAGACAAGCTAGAAATAGACTTATTTTTTTAATTTTAGCCATATTCATACTAGGTTCAACTACTTTTCTAATACTCTTTGGCATTTTATCTATTTTCTTATATAAAGCTTTAGCATCTTTCTGGTCTTTTATAGTACTAGTTATTTGTAAAAACTTTAATTGATCAGTTGAAGATATTTTTTGTTTATTAATAGTAAATTCTTTAAAAATTAATTCTAATGTGTTGTCTGATAGTTTTGCTAGATTATCTAGCATATTATCTTTATCACTAGATTGCATCACCATCATAAAGTTAGTCTTTTCTTCTACTGTTAAACTTGTGCTTTTCATTATTTCTTGGGGATTAATATTTTGTAAATTACTAGTAGTTTTCTTACTGATTTCTTTCATTTCATCAACATTTACTATTAACCCTTCTGAAATAGTATCTGTTAGTTTAGAAAGTTTATTAGGAGCAGCTATTGATAAAACTGATGATAAAATAGCAAAGATTAAAGCCATAGCAATTAGAATTTGAAAGCTCTTTAATTCTTTAAATAAACGTTTCATAGAGCCTACAAAGTCTTTAGACTTATCCATCTTTGGTCCACGTGGTCCATTATGCATTTTCTAACTCCTCCTTTGATAATTGTGATAAAGCTATTTGCTTATAAACATCACAAGTTTTTAATAATTCTTTATGAGTACCCATGCCAACACATTTACCATTATCAAGAACAAGTATCTTATCAGCATTCATGATTGTACCTATTCTTTGGGCAACGATTAAGCTAGTAGCATCTTTAGTATAGTTTTTTAACTCTTTTCTTAAGATATAATCTGTTTTATAGTCAAGAGCAGAGAAGGAATCATCAAAAATATAAATTTCTGGGTCTCTTGCTACTGCTCTTGCAATAGATAAACGTTGCTTTTGTCCACCTGATACATTAGTACCTCCTTGGGCAATTTCAGCATCGTAAGTCTTATCCATCTTAGAAACAAATTCTTCAGCTTGGGCTACTCTTACAGCTTCTTCTATCTTCTTAGCATTAATCTTTCCTTTACCATTATCACCAAAAGATACATTACTGCTTACTGTTCCGTGGAATAGCGTAGCTTTTTGTGGAACATAACTAATCTTATTACGAAGTGATGCTTGTTTATACTTTTTAACATCAACTCCATCTACTAATACTTCTCCATCAGTAGCATCATAAAATCTTGGTATCAAATTAATAAGGGAACTCTTACCACTTCCGGTTGATCCAATAAATGCAACTGTCTCTCCTTTATTAGCTTTAAAGGAAATATCTTTTAATAAGTATTCTTCAGCATCTGGATACTTAAAGGATACATTTTTAAACTCGACAGTACCAGTTTCTTTAGTATCACCTGTAAAGGTTCCATCTTTTATACTTAACTCTGTATCTAATACTTCATTAATTCTTTTAGCAGAAACACTTGCTCTTGGTAACATCATAAAGATCATTGCAAGCATTAAAAATGACATAATTACTTGCATAGAATAGCTTGAAAATACTACCATATCAGAGAATAAACTTAACTTATCACTCATCATAGCTTTATTAATTAAATCTGCTCCAATAAAGTAAATACTAAGTGTTAAGAAATACATTACTAAATACATAATTGGTTGCATAATAGCAAAAGCTTTTTGGTTAAATAACTGGGTATTAGTTAATTCATTATTAACCTTACTAAATTTATCTTCTTGATACTTTTCAGCATTAAAAGCTCTTACTACTCTAATACCTGTTAAATTCTCTCTTGTAACTCCATTTAACTTATCAGTAAGTCTTTGAACCCTTTTAAATCTTGGCATAACTATTAACATTAAAGTTAGAATAGTAACTAATAAAATGATAACAGCGACAGCCGTTACAGCACTCCAAGTTATATTTTTATTAAGTATTTTGGTAACTGCCCAAATAGCTGTTACCGGAGCTTTAATTAATAGTTGTAGTCCCATAGAAATAAACATCTGAATCTGTGTTATATCATTAGTAGTACGTGTAATTAAACTACTAGTTGAAAAGTTTTTAACCTCTGCTATACCTAAGTTTTCTACTTTGTTAAATAGTTTTTTTCTAATAGTCTTGGAAAAACTGGCTGATACATTAGATGATATATAACCAACTAAGATAGCTGATAACAAGCTTCCAAAAGCACAAAGTAACATATAGCCACCATTTTCTAAGATAGCACTCATCTTACTTCCTTCAGTCTGAACAAGTTTTGTAATCTCTGACATATAGTCAGGTAATTTTAAATCTAACCAAACTTGTACTAAGATAAAAATAAAGGAAATAAAGATTAGCAAATAATCTTTTTTAGTAAAGTTTTTAAATAATTTAAACATATTTAATCATCCCTTCTTCCAAATATCATAATAAGTCTTAATAGTTCTAATAAAGTTGTTAATATACTAGCTACATAAGTTAAGGCAGCGGCTGTTAACATAACTTTTCCATCATCTAACTCCTTACTAGTAAAGAAGTGAGCATAATCTAGTTCCTTTAATGCCCTTCTACTAGCATTAATTTCAACTGGCAAAGTTATTATTTGAAAGAATAAAATAACCATTTCTAGAATTATTCCTATCCATACTAGATTAAATGAACCAAACAAACAACCAAAGAGGATAGCAAAATACCCAAACTTTGAAGAAAAATTAACAACTGGTATTAGCTTATTCCTAAATCTTAGGAAAAAGTACCCTTCCTTATCTTGAATAGCATGACCACACTCATGACAAGCAACAGCCACACTTGCAATAGATGCTTCATTATAATTAGAACTAGATAGTCTAATAACTTTATTAGTAGGATCATAGTGATCTGTTAAAAATCCACTAGTCCTTTCTATTTTTATATCAGAAAGGTCATTTTTGTCAAGTAAATATCTTGCTGCTTCCTTTCCAGTCATTCCTCTCTTATTAGAAATTCTTTCATATTTCTTATAAGAAGATGTTACAAACACTTCCGCTAAAAATGTTATAATTACACCAATAAATGTTAAACCATATAGGATAAAAAAATCATGCATACATTGTCACCTCGTCTAATATAATACTATATTATTTTTATTAAATATTAATTAAATTATTAAAAATTATTAAGAAAAAAGAGAGTAATATCTCTTAATCTTAATTAGTTTATAAATTTTTAGCTATACTAAACTCTATATTAAAACCATTATCATTATATCCTTTAATAGTCCCATTATGCATTGTCACAAATTCTTTACAAATAGAAAGCCCCAGTCCGGATATTTTTCTTGAATTATCTGTAGTAAATAGTGGATCAAATATCTTATCAAGTATTTTATCATCTACGCCTATACCATTATCTTTGAAATGAAATAAATAATAATTAGTATCGCTGGTTATTTCAATAGTAACTTTTCCATCATCTTTTAAATACCGCATACTATTAGAAATTAAGTTAGAAATAATTCTTTTAAATTTTACTATATCTATGTTTATGGTGCTTTCTTCTATGTCTGTTTTAATTACTAACTCTACCCCATTATTTTCAAGTTCCAGTTTATAATCTTTTTCTATCTCTTTAATCAAATCTTTTATTTTAATAGAAGTTAACTCTAGCTTTTGTTCTCTTTGATTTACCAAATAATCATCAAAAGTTGCTAAGACATTCTTCAAGTGTAGTGCTTTCTCATAGATTTTTTGATTATATTTCTTTATCTCATCTTTAGTTAGTTTTTCTTCTTCTATTAAATTAGAATAACCAAGAATAGAAGTTAATGGTGTTTTTATATCATGAGAAATACTGGCTATTATTCTATTTTGTTCTTTCTTTTCCTCTTCTAGGGAATCAACTAAGGATACAAATTCATTTTGAATAAGAGAAAACTCATTTTCTACTGGTACTCTACTTGGTCTTTTTCCAAACTTATAATTTCTAATATCTTCTATTATTTTATTAACTGGTTTAATTATTTTATCTTTAGCAAACAAAAATATTAGAAGCATACAAACGGTAATTACTAAAGTTTGAAACGCTAATAACTCAAGTATTAATCTTAATATGCTCATATTTTTATAAAAGTAAGCATTTACAATGTATTCATGATTATTAACAAATACTTTTTTGGAAAATAAATATAAGTCTTGTTTATCTTTCTTAATCTTTTCTTTTTCAATACTAAAAGTTAACTCTTTCTCCTTTTTTATATTATCAAGGTCATTTATTAGCTCATCAAATGTATGATAATTATCTTTTATATCTTTAGTAAGAACTTCTTTCTTTAACATTTCTTTCTTGTTAACCATTGGTTCTACATTACATAAAAACCAGATACCTAACGTTAAAATATTTATAAAAGTAATAAAGATAAGTCCAATAAGTATTTTTCTTTTAATCGATTTTTTCTTCATAGTAATTAGTTCCTCACAAATTTATAACCATAACCCCAAATAGTAATTATATATTTATTATTAGGATCTAGCTTTTCTCTTAGGTTCTTAATATTAACAGCTACCGTTCCAATATCTCCATAACAATTACCCCAAACATTTTCAAATATTTGTTCTTTTGATAAAGCAATACCTGCATTCTCCATTAAATAACTTAAAAGTTCAAATTCCCTAGTTGATACTTCTATTTTTTCTTTATTTTTATATACTTCAAAGCTTTCCTTATTGATACTAATCTCCCCAATAATGATAGTATTTTTACTGGTTTTACTCCTTGTTTGTAACCTTAAATGAGACTTTATCTTTAAAACAAGTTCCGTATTATCAAATGGTTTAGTAATGTAATCATCTCCACCTATTTCATAACCTACCATCTTATCAACTAGTTCTTTTTTTGCAGATAAAAAGACAATAGGACAAAATACTTTATCTCTTACTTTTACACAAAGTTCCGTACCACTAATATTAGGCATCATTATATCAAGTAAGATTAAGTCATAATTATAATTACCTGATTCTAGTACTTTCAAAGCTTCAAGAGAATCAGTTATAATATCAGACTCTATCTTCTCTTTTTTTAAAATTAAAGAAACTAACTCTGCTATATCCTTATCATCATCTATTATTAAAATCTTAGCCATTTAATCAGTCCTTTCTAATAACCATCAGTTGATTTATATTATAACTATCAAAAATATGTTCGTCAATAATTTCTTTGCATTTTTTATACTTTTTCTCTATAATATAAAGTTAATAGGAGGAAAAAATATGATAATAGAAGTTAAAAAAAGCAAACACTTAAATAGATTGGAATTCTTATCACTTGCTAAAAGCTATTTAGCTACTTATTTTATATCTTTAGCAAATGGTGATGATAAAGAAAACAGAAAAGCTTTACTTACTAATCTAAAGGATTATTTATTAATAACAAAAGAAGAAAATGCTTATCTTAGTTATCTAATTTCTAACTTTGATAAAATTAAAGGTATTGATACATTATATTCTCTATTAGATAGAATTGATTTATTAAATGAAGTTACCTTTAAATATTTTAATTCTCTAGGTGAAAAATACTTAGATGCTTTAGAATCTAAGGAAAGCTACTCTTTTCCCACTAAACCTATACCTTCTTTACTAACTGATGATTCCATAAAAAAAGAAGTAATAGGACTTACTTTATCACAGGATGATTTATTAAATTATTATCAGAAGGAAGATGCTATTTACTATCTATTCGAGCACACTAAGATTCTTGATACTAATTTAACAGATACTACTTTTTATGGTTGTTATCCAACTATAAAGGACAATATACTTAAGGGAATAAGAATTTGCGTTCCACCAATTAATAATCTCAATTCTATGTTAATAAATATTCATGAATATAGACATGGCATTGACTTATATCCTTATCTTGGAAAGCCTTATCAAGAAGATGATTATGAAATAATGGCTAAACAGGAAGAAATTAAATTTCAAAAAACTTTGTCATTAAAAAAGGGGAAAGACTAAATATGGCTTTCCCTTTTAGTAATTTATATTTACTTTTGATACAATTATTTCTTTATATTTTTCATAATTTGGTATAATTTTATCTATAATTATCAAATAACTCACAGTTGTAATTCTTAAAATATTAAAAAGCAAGAATCCAAATACACAAATAATTTTTTTCTTTTACTCATACTTCTTATCATATTTTTACACGCGTTATAAAATTAGCAATATTAATGTTGCTTAGCTACTTCATTAGTAAGATTATGAGATTTCTTATATTGAATTAAAGTCTGTTTCATTTTTCGGTATCCTACATCACTCATATTATAGACAAAATTATCATGTGGAAATACTCCTTCTCTAGCTGCCATATGATTTTCCCCGAAATCCCATATTTGGTAGGAATCTTTAAATTGATTAAAATCTTTGTCCTTAGCAGCATCTAAGAAACTATCCATAGCATCTACAAAAGAGCCACCATTTTGCAAGATCCAGTTTTCAATTCCAACTCCTCCTAAACCACCTTGACTACGATCAGAACTAGTTTTCTTATAAACATTTGCTTCTTTTAAAACTTGTTTAGCTAAAAGTATATTAGCAACTACATAATTATATTTTTCCTTATCTATTTTCTTTATAGTCTCTAGTCTATCTTCAAGTGCCATATCTGTTGAGTAACTCACTTCATCTGTCTTAGTTACAAAACTAATATCTATATCCACGCTATCTTCTTCATCTAATTTTACACCTTTAAGACGAAAATCACCAATAGATGTTATATCGTAAGTATCTTCTTTACCTAATTTTCTTAATAAGGTTTGTTTTACTTTATCCAATTCTTCTGTCTTAGACATAATCTTTCTATCTAAGCGCATCATAAAATCAAAATCGCCATCACCTGGTTTATTAGTGCCTCTACCAGTAGAACCTGTATCTATCAGTTCCACTACTCCTGAAGATAAATCACCATCTATTTTTGTTTTTAATTCTAAGCCTACCTCTTGCATAGCCTCTTCTATTACTCTATTTATTTTTTCTCTTTTCTTTGCTGTTAATTCATTATTAGCTTCTATTTCTTCTTTTAATTCTTCCACTTCACTAATTACCAAATTATCTGAAAAATTATAATCATTTTCTTTATAGTGGGATAAACCACTCATTTTATTTCTTAATGCCTTATAATCATCATAAGTAAAGACAGTCCTACCCTCCATATTTCTAACTGGCACATAACCTCCATTACTCATAGCTACGATAAGTCCTACTCTTTTGTCATAATTTTCTAACATCAGACTTGTTATTTTAGTAGTTGGAAACCCTACTTCAATTCCATAATGATCTTTTCCTCTAACCCCAGTCTTAAAGACTTCTATTTTAGTCATATCATTTGTTATATTTTTTTCTCCATCATCATCCCTTGTTATTATAAAATCATCATCCGGTTTTATAGCAAAGTAAATTGGACCTTTTTCATGAGCTACTGTCCTATTTATTTTTTCTTTTATCGTTCCTTCATTATCCAAAATTATTGAAATATCCGTATCAAGTGGAGTCAAGTCACTGTCAGAATCAGCTCCTAAAAATTCTTTTGCTCTACTCCCACTTTCTAATATACTAAGTAGATAGGTTATATCTCCGATTCCTTTAATGAAATCTCCCTTATCTAAAGTCATATCATGTTTTGATGCTTGTATATTTCTAAGTTGAGCTTGTTGAAACTTTGATTCTATAAAATCTTTTGCCTCTTTCATGGTACTTATCCCAGCATGACCACAAAACATTCTAACTACTCTATCAGCTATATTATAATCACTACTTCCATTTGGTGATAATTTAGTTACTAACTCATCTATTTCTTCAATTCCATTCTTTTCACTAGTAAATGGCTCTTTCTTACCTTTCATACTATTGTTATAAAGAGTCTCTAAGTGTTTACTAAATAAGTTCATTGTCTTCTTATCTTCTTCACTTAATGAATCATAACTTTTCTTCCCACTCATTATCTCCTTATATAAATTAGAACCAACTTCTATATTATCAAGATAGTCATTTACAGATCTATTATTAGAAGCAAGGGTTGTTCTAATCAAATTAGAAAAAATTGTAAATTGTCTTCCCATAGTAGATTTATGTTTTAAAATAGGGGAAATTATATCACTATCAAAGTTAAAGTCACTTAAATCAGGATGTAATATTTCAAAACAAGAATATATTTTTCCAATGGTGGGTAAATTATTTTTAATAAATATATCTTCCATTTTATCAAGTTTTTCTAAAGGGTCGGGAAGTTTAATCACTTGACTTGCTATTGACTTCTTTAGTTTATACATTTCACTAGAATTAGAATATGATAATTTTTCAAGAGCAGTTACAATAGTACTTATTTTATCATCCTCTAAATTCGAATCTTCCTCACAACAATACTCCTTGAAGGTATCTCTTAAATCACAATCAGGTATTTTTTGATATTCTGCTATTATTTTTAGCCTACTGTAGTTAGCCTTATCATTATCATTATCAATATTTTCAAATAAAGGAATAGTCCAGTAATAATCTTTACCAAAAGCACAAGCTATATTGGTATCCTTAAAATATTTAAACAAATCAATATCGTTATTAAAGTCATCTAGTGTAAACTCTCTATTATAGAACTTATCTTTAATTTCTTTAGGAACTTTATCATTTATAAATAAACTAGGATACTTTTTCTTAAAACTTTCATGTATATCATTATTATAGTCAACATTACCATTTGTTATGTTTTTAAATATTTCCTTGTTAATCTCATCTAATAAAGCAGTTTTAGTTAAGTTTTCTTCATTGTAACCAAAATTAATTTTCTCAAAACACTTTAAATAAGGTATTATTATTTCATATGTTTCGGTTCTTCCTAAAGTTTTTTCAATATTATCTATTAATCCACTTGTTTTAGTTTCAAAAAAATCTCTTAAAGGTCTATTACTTGTACGAATATATTCCAAACAATCAGGATGCTCCTTTATAAAATCGCCATTTATACTATTTTCATAAAATGCTTTTCTTAATGGTTCTGGAGCATCAAAATCTATAAATATATTAGGATGCTTTTCTCTAAAGTCACCAGTAATATAATCATAATCAAACCGATAATATTGATGACTATTTCTAATATTCCATAATTCAGTAGCTATTTTTTCTTGAAACTCATCATAACTATACGAATTTACCAAATCAATATGGCGTAAAATATCAATGGTATTCATACCATATTTAGAAAGGAAACGAGTTTCATCATCAAATCGTTTTATATATGCAAAACTTTCCTCAGTAAATTCAGCAATTGTTTTTCTTTGATTTTCATCTAACAATAAAGTATTGGTATTGTACCCAAGTAAATCATTAATATCTTGATACTTATCAACTATTTTATTGATATTTAAAGGTTTAAGCCAAAGAGGAAATTTACTAACGTCTAATATATTGATATTATTATTTTTTGTATATTCTATATAATAATCTTTAACTGCTTCTTTGAAGAAACATTCTATCATTTCATTTTTATTATTTTCTTTTGTAATTTTCCATGTGTGTGGTAGTCTTCCCGTTATTTCATCAATTGCTTCATCATTTTCCATCAAATAATCAATAGTTTCAGGATATTTTTCTAATAATCTTTGAAAATTACCGGATTCAAGTCTTTCGCACAGTCTGACAAATTTCATGTTTTTTTCCATAAAAAACTCTATAGGTATAGGTATTGTCTTAAATGCTTCTAAATTATCTTTAACATCTTGATAAGTTAAACATCTATTAAAATATTTATTCTTTATATCCTGTGGTAAATTAATATTTTTCAAAAATAAATCTTTATTTTGTTCTACAAAATCATGGGGATAATCACTTTCTCTCAATGTACGGTCTACTCGATAAGAGTCATTATAATAAAATCCATTCGTAATAGCCTCATTTCTTACTTCTTTATAGATTGCCAATTTAATATCAGATAATGAAGCATTTTCTAAATTATTTAATGAGTCAGCATCAAAGTAGTGTCTTACTATATCTTCTATATTTTTATATTCAGTTGCATTTTGCTTATATAATTCTATATTTTTCTTAAGTCCAAGTATATTAATGAGTCTTTTATCAATAGAAGTAAAACCATTTTTTCTTCTGCTTCTAGCATTACAATTATTTTCTAATTCATTTATTTGCTCATCTGATAAATTGCTAATATCTTTTATCGATAAATTATAACTATAGTATTTATCTTTAATATCTTGAGAGAATTTATCTGATAAAAACAAACTGCTATTTTCTTTTTCAGTTTTTTCATCAAAGAAAATATCACTATAACTTTCTAAACTTTCTATATTCTTAACATTACAGCCTTTAAAATTATAAATTTCTTTTCCAATAATAAGAATATCTGATATTTCAAAATCTAGATTAGCTTTAGTTTTGGAAAAGTCAGCTGGGTATTTATCAGATGATACTAGTATTACATTCTCCCATTCTTCAAAAGGTATATCACTTAAGTCATAAGAAAGCAATCTACTCTGCAATCCAGATAATTCTTCCAGGCCTTTTTTAAGAAAATCTTCCTCATTATAATTATTACTGTCCTTTAGAGTTTTTTCCTCTTCATTCAATCTGCCTAGTAATTGTTGTTGCTCTTCTTTATATTTTCTAAATTCTTCTAAGTTTAATTTTTCTAACATATTATACTTCCTCTCTTATCTTCTATTAACAGTATATCATATAGATGACTAATTTAGCATAAAATAACAATATAGGTAACTACCTACACAAATAGAGATTACTAGAATACCTTATATTAGATAATAGATAAGAGGTGGATAAAATGAATACAAAGGAAAACTGTTGCTTTTCTAAATTATTAAAAGTAATTGATATTTTACAGAAAAACTCTTGTGGAGAACTTTGTAATGATGAATCATGTACTAGACCATTCTTAGGAGGAAGTCCTACTATCATTTGTTATAATACTAGACCGGTAACATTCTATACAGCAAGTGGAAATATCTTCACAGCTAACTATCAAGTAGCAGGTAATAATAAAACATCAAGTGTCTTTAGAGTAGAAAGTGTAGATGGCTGTTGTGTAAAATGTAGAATACTAGAACCTAACCCTGATCAAAGTGATTTAACAAGAAGTTATCTTGCAACTAATCAATTTATAACTATTAATTTAAACTGTATTTGTGTCATTAGCTGTCTTGCTGATATTATCATTGATAGTTTATAAAAGAAAGGAAAGATATTATGTGTTCAAATCAAGATGATTCTAAAAGAAACTGCTTAACAAATATATTAGACACTATTCTTTGCTTACAAGAGAAAAAGGATTCTTGCTGTGAAGAAGGTGGTTGTGATAAGCCATATTTAGGACCTACACCTAGCCTTGTTTGTTATAATACTAGACCCATTAATTTCTATAATTGTATGAATGGAACGCTTTGGACTTTTCCTTATACTTTAGGAGAAACAAGTAATACATCAAGTGTCTTTAGAATTGAAAATATGGAAGATAATTGTTGTACTTGTAGAGTTCTTGCACCTAATCCTGTAACTAATAGTGAAGAACCTTACCTAAGTACTAATTCCTTTTTTACAATTAATCTAGATTGTGTTTCAGCAATAAAATGTTTAGCAGATACTTTTGTAAGTGGAGTTTAAAAAAGGCTTCATCATGATTGATGAGCTTTTTTTATTTGAAAAGATGTGATTGTTGATATGGGAATAATTTCATTATCTAGTGTTATGATACTACTACTAGTTCTAGCAGCTAGAAAGGTATTAACTGTTTTGCCAGCAAAAGAAATGGTAACTGGTATATTAAAAGGATAACCTCTAGTTCTAAAGATAGAGTTAATTTTATCTTCAATACTTACTTGCTCTTCCCTCTCCTCCTCCTTAACAACTTTATTTTTAACTACTTTATTAACACTAGATGATTTATAATAACTAGTATTATTGCTAGAGATATTGTTACTCACTTTAAAAATCGGTGGTAAATTCTTCATATCTTTTAACCTCCTAATTAATTTTATGTTTTTCTTAATAAAATTTGCTAATATTTGATATAATAATAATGGCTTGTGAGGTGGATATATGTTTAAGAAAAATAAAATAGATTATAGTATATTAGGATTTGTTTTAATCTTTTTCCTAATTAGTGTTGTTACTATTAATAGTGCACTTACTTACTTACCAAGTGATGTTGGTAATTTAGCTTTAAAACAAGTTATTTGGTATGGAGTTGGTTTATTACTCGTCTTTATAATTTTTAAGGTTAAGAATGAGTATTTATATAGAAATGCTTGGTTTTTTTATATTCTATGTAACCTACTGCTCTTGTGTCTTTTGTTATTTGCACCAGCTATTAATAATAGTAAGTGTTGGTTTATTATCCCGAAGATTGGTAGTTTCCAGCCTAGTGAGTTTACCAAGATAAGTCTAATGCTAGTACTTGGTACTATGATTAATAACTTTAGATTAGATTATGAAGAACCTAGTATAAAGGAAGAGTTTATTTTTTTACTAAAGACTTTTATTGTAGTATTAATACCTAGTATTTTAACCTTTCTAGAACCAGATACAGGAGCAGTTATAATCTACTTTATAATTTATATTTCTATGTTATTTGCATCAGGTATTAGATTAAGATGGTTTGTTATTCTAGGAGGACTTGCTCTTTTAGCAATTGGGTTAGTTTTAGGATGTTACTTTACTAGTGAGAAGTTATTTGTTTCTATCTTTGGTAATAATTTATACTATCGATTTGAAAGAGTATTTAACTGGAAAAGTGGTAGTGGCTTACAACTTGAAAATGCCCTTGCTGCTATTGGTTCTGCTGGTGTATTTGGACATGGTTATAATAAGACTCCTATTTATTTTCCAGAGTCTGGTACTGATTTTATCTTTGCTGTTTTTGCTAGTAATTTTGGACTTTTAGGTTGTTTTTTATTTCTATTATTATTATTACTATTTGATGGAAAGTTATTCTTTATTGCTGTTAAAAAGATTCCTTTAACCGATAAATTTGTCTTAGCAGGAATTATTGGTATGCTTATCTTTCAACAAGTACAAAATATTGGTATGACTATTGGTCTTTTACCAATAACCGGTATTACTCTTCCCTTTATTAGTTATGGAGGAAGTAGTTTATTATCTTATATGATTTTAATTGGAATTATTCTAAATATTAGAGAAGAACATTCTAATTATCAATATAGTTACAAGAAAAAAGGATTGTTTGGTTAATCCTTTTATTTTTGTAATACTTCTTGATAAACTTCTTTTAACTGTTTTCCGACTGTTTTAATATCTTTTTCCTTAGCTTTCTTACTAGCATTATCAGTTAGTGATGGTAGTTCTTTTTCTACTATTTTTTTAGTCTTATCAACAAATTCATCTACATTCTTAGCTTTATAAACATCTACATTTTCCTTAAACCAATCTTTAAATATTTCAATATCTCTTACTAGTATAGGACACTTCATCGCACAGGCTTCTATGATAGGTATTCCTTCTGTTTCTTCTAGAGTTGGAAATAAGAATAAATCACAGCCACCTAACGCTTCTCTTATATATTTTTGATCAACATGACCTGCAAAAGTTAAGTTAGGAAGTTTTGTCTCTACTGCTCGTCTAGCATCAGGAGTAGCGGCTGCTAATGGACTTGATCCAAACCAAATAAATTTATAGTCTGGTAATCTCTTAGCCACTTCAACAAAATCAACAATTCCTTTTCTTCTACTATATATACCAATTCCTACTATTACTTTATCAGTATCTTTATAATTATATCTTTTTCTAAATGATTCACGGTATTTTTTATCCGGTTTAAAGAAATCTAATTCTAATCCATTAGAAATAGCTACTATCTTTTTACCTTTCAATCCCTTATAACCTTCTAATATCTTTTTAGAATAAACAGTTGGAGTAACAATAATATCTCCTAATTTATAACATTTTTCTATCCACCATTTAAATAATTTACTAGTTAAATGGCCCCCAATAAACCCATCTTTATAATCTTCTTCTGTTGAATGAGCATGATAGACTATCTTTATTCCTTTTCTTTTTAACTTTTTAGCTAGAAAATAAGACTTTAAGAAATAGGTATTGATATGTGCTATATCGTAATCAGTTGCCTTATAATCTCTTGTATAGTCTACTTTTGTAGACTTTAAAGCCTTTTCCTGATGAAGAATAGCTTTTCCTAAGCCACTTACTCCTATAACTTTCAAACCTTCAGCATATAATAAAACCTTCATAATATCTTCCCTTCTCAAGATGAGTATAACATACTTTTTCTTATAACAATAGAAAAAGTAGAAATTAATCTACTTTATTAATCTACTTCTCTTTTTGAAATGATTCTTTAATGGTTTTCTTTCCTACATAGAAGTAATCATATGGACTTCTATTGATTAAATAACTATTAGCTCTTTCTAAGAATTTATCTTTCTTTTCCTGTGATGGAAGTTTTTTTGTCTCTTCTTTTACTATAGTATCTGCAATATCTGTAACTAATTCACCACCTATAAGTTCTGGATATTGTACTTCTATGGAATGGTTAAGTTCATACATTTGTCTATCAATACTAATCATAGAACTATTAATCTCATAATTTTCTTTAATTGTTTTCATTATATTATTATTGAACTTTAAATATTCTTCTTCATCATAATGAATATCTACTTGATACATATGCTCTTTTAAGAATTTTTGAAGAAAACTCAATTCAAATTCTTCAGTACCTTCTTCTAATGGTTTATAAAACAATTTAGATTTTACTGGTTCTACATAACTAACATTAGCATAATTTTTAGCTATTTTCTTTAGTTTTCCATTTATTAATTCTGATATTCTTAAACCTAGGAAATTTGGAGCACCACAAACATATACTTGTGTATTAGTTTGATTAGTTCTGTTGTTAGTTTGAATATATTTAAGTACTGATTCTAAACCAACTGTATCTCTATTAACACCACTCATTAATTGTTGGGCTAGTTTACCATTACGAGTTGCAGCATCAAGAAAAGATCCTGTGCAACCATTATAAACAATAATATTAGCCGTATTAAGACTATCATCCAAAGCTAAATCTCTTAATCCTTTATTATCTGTTTCGTCATATGGATAATACTTTTCAATCTTTGCTGGTGTAAGTCCATGAGTTACCATACTACTAGTAGCTCCAGAATAATCTCTTCTATTCATTTCATGCATTTCATTTTCGGTTATATTAGAAATTAGCCATTCAAAGATATGTTCATCATTATTATTTTGGGCTCTAGCGAAATGATATCTTTCAAGTTCTATATCATATTCTTTCATAATACTTTCAATACTATCATTTCTCAAAAGTAATGGTTTTATTGTTCTTACCATTGAATAACCAGAAGCAATTGAGTTACCCAAACTAATCAAACGTAAATTAGTTATAGGAGAATCACTATTCTTTAACATACTAGCTACTTCCCTATTTAATTCTTTTTGTTTGTCAATTATTATTTTATTCATCATAATCCCCCTAAATGTCAGCTAATTATACCACTATTTTTTATTTTTGTCAAATTGACCACTTTCAAAATTGATAAATTTGGTTTTTTTTGCAAAAAAGTGTTGACAATATCTATATATACATGTTAAACTTAATTTGTTCTTACGGGGAATTAGCTCAGCTGGGAGAGCGTCTGCTTTGCACGCAGAAGGTCAGGAGTTCGATCCTCCTATTCTCCACCATATAAGATTTCACTAGCCAGTTGGTTAGTTTTTTTATGCAAAAATAAGCTTGCTTTATGGCAAGCTTATTTATTTAAAGATTTATCTATAACATTCATTACCCTATTTTTCATATAACATTGACCTTTAAAATTTGGATGACAATCATTTTTAGCAACATGATTAATATTTCCCATAACATCAACAAAGTGTATATTATCATATTCTTCAAAATAACTGGCTACTTTTCTGTTAATCCCAGCATATATCGGTGCTAAACCATATCGCATTAATTTTGATTCAAACATAGGATAAACACCAAACATATAAATTTCTACAGTAGGATTTAAAACTGTTAAGTAATCAACCATTAATTTAATATCAGACATTGTTTTTTCAAAGTTATCATTAAATCTAAGTAATAGTTCTGGTGCTATTTGCTTTATATCATTTGATCTCATTTTCACATAGCTGTGGAAGTTCATTTGGCCACAACTATAAAAGAAAATGGGATTTTTACTTTCACAATAATGAGAAGTTATTTTCATAGTAGGATTATTGGTATCTTTATAATAGTCTTTTAAGAATCTAGGATTAACTGGGAATGGAAATATTCCTTCTTTAGCAATAGCTTTTTTTGTTTGTACTAGATTTATATCATAATATTCTTGCTTTTGATAATCAGAGTCAATGATTCTTTTTAGACTGAACGTCTTATTACACCCTAAACTATGTAGGTTAACATAATTAACGTTTAAACCATAAGTTGTCATGTCATCAGCAACCATATCAATATAACTTTTAACTTCTGTATTATCTGGAGTATGTGGTACTCCAAAACAATCTAATGCCCCCATCAAAAACATTTCATTATCATTATACTTCTTCTTAAGTTTATCAATATTATTCATTATTTATCCTCCTTAAATATATAGCATTTCTTTCATATCTAACTAATTGTTTTACCTTAGATAATATTTCTATATCTTCTCCCGCATATTCACTAAGTGACTTTCTAAATTCTTTTAAAAATTCTAATGACGAAGCTTCTTCATATGAATTATATAGTATTTTGTCTTGACTAACAAAATAATTAAAATAACTATCTACTAAAAAGCATTTTATTTCTTCATCAAAATCAGCTACATTAGTTTGAAAGTCTACCTTTTTGCTAGAATAATCGGCTGTATCAATAATTGAAAATTTTTTTCTACTATATAAAATATTGTACATTATATCATAAGCTTTTACATTATTATCTGTTATTAGTTGTATATCAGTATAAACTTTAGTAATTGCAGCTTCCAAGTCATTTAAGTTGATGGACATAGGATTTAAATCATAAAGATTTTTAGCTTTTCTATATGGCATTATATATCCTACAATTCTTTGTCCTACCATAATCTCTTCTGTTGGCCAAATAAACGTTTTATTTTTAATATAAGAAAACCGAAGGAGTTCTTCCTTAGTTAATCCCTCATAATAGAATAATAACTTATACACCATTTTCTTATTTTTATCTATGTAACATTCTCCCTGAGAGCCACTATTTAGATAATGTAGACTTTTAAAATACGACTCTTGTTCCTTTTGGCTACTAAATCTCATCCCCATCCCCTCTTTGTTCGTGTATTATAACACTTATTTAAGTATAAATCAACTATAATCGACTTAAGAGACTGTTATTTTGGCTAAATCAAACTTAATTACTTTCTTTAGTTCATCTAAAGTAGTTTCCACTTGATAGCCTATTTTTCCACCACTAAATATTAATCTATCATAATCTTTAGCACTGCTATCAATAACAGTTTTAAAGCTTTTTTTCATACCAATTGGAGAACATCCGCCGTGAACATAACCAGTAAGTGGTAGTAGTTCTTTGGATTTTACCATTTCTATACTCTTTTCATTAACAGCTTGAGCAGCTTTTTTTAAATCTAATTCTTTATTTACGGGTACTAAAAAGACATAATGATTATTAGTTTTACCAACTGTGACTAAGGTTTTAAAAGTAAGATTAGGATTTTCATCTAGAGCTTCTACTACTTCCATTCCACTGATAGCACCAGTTCCTAAATAGTTATAACTCTTATATTTAATTTTCTTTTGATCTAATATACGCATTACATTTGTCTTTTCATCCTTTATTTTCATTTAATTCACCTTTTTTCTACAATAAAAGAGTCTAAAAAGACTCTTATTATCAATATATGGGGCGGCGTATGAGGATCGAACTCATGCATACTGGTGCCACAAACCAGCGTGTTAACCACTTCACCAACGCCGCCATCTCAAGTAACAAGGTTATTTTACCAAAATTAGACACGTCTTGCAACCCTTTTTTATCTTTTTTTGAAAATTTTGTCTAATATTAGCACTCTTTCTTGACAAGTGCTAAAAATAGTGCTATAACATAATTGTGAAAGGAAAGTGATAATTATGTTACCAAGAAGATTTTATTTTGATAACGCATTAGATGATTTATTTGAAGAAGAAGGAGCTAAAATGAAGTGTGATATCTATGAAAAAGATAATACTTATCATGTAGATATGGATTTACCTGGCTTTAAAAAAGAAGAAATTAAAGTAGAATGTAATAAAGGAAATTTAATCGTTAGTGCTGAGAAGAAGCATGAAGAAGAAGAAAAAGATGAAAAGAAAAAATATCTTCGTCGTGAAAGAGTTTATGGAAAGTACTCTCGTAGTTTCTATCTAGGTGATGTGGATGAAGAAAATATTGAAGCATCATATAATAATGGTACTTTACATATTGCTGTTCCAAAAATTGATGAAAATAAAAACAGAAAACTTATTGATATTAAATAATGATAAAAGGAGCCAAACGTTTGGTTCCTTTTTTTTGCTAAATTATTTCTTGATCTTCAATCAATGTTTGCATCTTATCATTCATAGCAACCATCTTATGATCTAAATCATTTATATCAAGTGCACACTTATACATATTATTTTGAATTTCTTTAGGAATATCACCTTTAAATTTATACCTTATTTTATGATCTAAGCTTGCCCAGAAATCCATAGCAACAGTTCTAATTTGTATTTCTGCTTCTACCATTTCTACTCCATCAATTAAATAAACAGGAACATAGACAAGTAAATGATAACTAGAATAACCACTATCTTTCGGATTTGAAATATAATCCTTTTTAGTATGAACAGTTATTTGGTCACTATCTTCTAGTAAATTTACAATTGTATAAACATCTGATAAGAAAGAACAAACAATTCTTATTCCAACTGCATCATGAATATGGTCTTCAATATTAGCGACAGTTACTTCATAATCTCTACTTTTAAGTTTATTTACAATACTATCATAACTCTTAATTCTGCTTTTAACGTGTTCTACTGGATTATAATGATTTTTAAATTCAAAGTCTTGTAATAAAATAGCAATTTGTGTCTCAAGAGTTTTTAAAGCAGCATTATATTTAAGTAATAACTCTTCATAGCTTTCCGTTAATTCTTCCAAAAAATTCCCTCCTAGCAAAAAACAGACTTAAGATTCGTCTAAGTCCAACACTTCTATTTCTTCTACTACTGCTAATTGTTGTTCAACAATAATCTTTAACTTTCTTTTAAATATTTTAATATTTCTTTCTAAGACATCAGCTTGCTGTTCGATTCTTTCCGACCTAATAAGAGCATCATTAACTATTCTAGAAGCATTATTTTTAGCATCACTAACTATTACATTAGCTTCTTCTCTAGCAAGATGTTTTATATTATCACTAGTTTTTTCTGCATTAACAATAGATTTATTAATACTATCTTCTAAAATTTTATAGCTTTCTAGCTTATCTTTTAAATCTTTAATTTCATCTTTTTGTTCTTGACACTTATTAATAATACCCTCAGTTTCCCTAATTACTCTTTCAATAAAAGCATTTACTTCACTTCTATTATAACCATTAGCTTCATAATGAAACTTATCCATCACATATCCCCCTTTCGGGTTAGTTATTACCAGTCAAACTCATCGTCTTCTTCTTGTTTAGACTTTTTACCACTTGTTTTAGCTGGTACGTCATCAGTAATTTTACCTTCAACATTTACATTGTTTGGTGTACAAAGGAAAATTCCCCCACCTAATTTTTGTAAATCTCCACCGATAGCATAAAGAGTACCTGATAAGAAATCTACTATTCTTTTACCTTGATCTGGTGTTACTCTTTTTAAATTAACTACTACTGCATTTCTATCTTTTAAGTGATCTGCTATTTGTTGTGATTCTGAATAAGCACGTGGTTCAAGTAGCATCATTTTGCTACCAGCTACCCCATTTTCATCTTCATATTCTTCTCTTGACACTTTGTAATACTCCTCCTCTTTTATATCTTCATTTGTTGCTGTATCATCTTGTCCCATTAATTTTTTTAATTTATCGTTGAAAGCCATATGCTTAACCTCCTACCTAACTACTATCTATAATAACATATTTTTCTAAAAAGGAAAAGACTTTTTTAAAACCCTAGCTTGGCTAGACACTTTTATTGTATAATTGGTCTAGAAAGGTGGTTTAAAATGAATATCTTTAACTATTTAGAATATAATTCTTTAATTATTTTATCTTTCTTCTTTATCTCTTTAATATCTCTTATTTTAAATATATTAACTAAAGGAAAAAGTAATGATTTATTTTTTTCAACTTACCGTAGTAGTTTACTAAATCCACTTACTTATTTAAGACTAGTTACCCATATCTTTGGACATGCTAACTGGAGTCATTTTACTCATAATTTTCTTTATATCTTACTTATTGGTCCCATGATAGAAGAAAAGTATGGTAGTATTAATCTTTTAATAATGATTTTAATAACTGCTACGGTAATTGGTATAGTTAATTCTATTTTTACAAGAAATAAAATCTTAGGAGCTAGTGGTATTACTTTTATGTTAATAGTTTTATCATCTTTTGTTAATTTTTCTACTAATAAGATACCACTAACTTTTATTCTTATTGTACTTTTCTATGTAGTTGATGAGGTAAGACTATTAGGTGCTAAAGACTCCGTATCTCATGGCAGTCATTTTCTTGGTGCCTTATGTGGTTTTATCTTCTCTTACATCTTATTTCCATCTTGATACCAAACACTACTAACATCAACGTTATTAGATAATGGTTCAGGATTTGCTTTTTGAAAATACATACTAATTGGTACTTTAAAAGCATTTCCAAAGGCAATACAGTTACCTGGTTTTAAGTTTTTAAGTTCTTCTACTATTTCTGCTGATACATTAGGAACCATTTCTTTTATATAATGCAAGTCTTTGGGATGAAGAGTTCTTAGGACAATAAAGTTAGAACACTGAGAAATAGCTGTATCAGAAAGTTCACTTGGTCGTTGGGTAATAAGTCCTAGTAAAGCTCCATACTTTCTACCCTCTTTAGTAATTCTATCAAAGATGTTATATCCTAATATTTCTGTATCTGTATCTTTTTGTACATATCTATGAGCTTCTTCAATGATAATATGGAAAGGCATACTACCTCGATTAGAATTTTCAACAGTATAATCAAATACTAATTTAGATAAAATCTTAGTAATTACTTTAGCAAGTCTATCATCTATATAACTAATATTAAAGTTTACTATTTGACAGTGATTACCATTTATATCAGTAAATAAATCAGTTATATAACTTTCTCTATCTATGTAAGTGGATGAGTCAAAGAAGACATGATTAGGACTATTTACCAAACTATGAAGTCTAACACTTAAGACATTAGCATAGTCATAAACTTTATCACTTTTTAAGACTCCTTCACTAATTAATGCAAAATCCATAGCAGTTTCTAAGTCTTTTAGAGTATAAGCGATGAATTTATCTGTTTGTGGTGCTATTTCTCTATCCTCTAAAATAAACTGTTTTACAAAGTTCACTACTAATTCCATTTCTACTAATTTTCCCATTTTATCAATATAAAGACATTGCTTTAAAGTTCTAGTATATCCTGGTTGAACTATTAAGCTTTCAAGCGATAGGTCCTTGGTATGGAATTTAGTAAGAACAGCTGTTACTTGGTCTCTTATCTTAGTAGATTGGGCTCCACTTAAAAGGATATCTTCCACAGCTCTTGCTATTATATCGTTCTTATATTTTAGAACCATCTCATCTTCACCTGTCAAGATAGGAACTAAGGTTAAGGCTTTTTCAATAATTGGTAATTGGTTAGTAGATGTTACATCTAAAAGTAAGGCTATATCATCCACTCCAAGTAACCATAACGGTATATTTATAAGATCACTAGATGCATCATTTGTATTAGTTGTATAAGTTTTATAATGCATATTAGGATTAACTTTATCTATATCTTTCAAGGCTCTTGTATACTCACCATATGCATCAAACATAACGACATGAGCACCTACAGGACTAGCTGTTTGACTAGCAAAGATATTTTGAAAAATTCTACTTACGGTAAAACTCTTACCAGCTCCACTATTACCTAAAATAGCAAAATGATTACTGAAAAAAGAATTAATATTAACATGAATTGGGTAGTTTTGATATATTGTTGAATATCCAAAAAGTACTTCTCCCTTATCTGGTGTTTGCTTTCCTAAAATAAGTGCTAACTCATCCATATTAACTATTCTAACACTAGATCTAAAAGATGGTTTACTACTAACTCCGGGAATAAAGGTATTGTTTCTTATTTCTCCCACAATATTCGCCTTTAAGACTGTTTTGGTAGTACTAACTATTTGTCCTACTACTTTATCATTTCCATCTTCAAATATTACATGTAAATCAACTAAGTTTGTTTGTTTGGCAAGGTCGATAGCTAAATTAACAAAGACATTATTATCGACTATTTCTTTAATATCACCTAACATTTAATCACCCTCTACTCTTATTGTTATAATAATTGTACCAAATTTCTAACGAAAAGTCATCAAAGTATCACAAAAAAAGACACATGATATGTTAAATAGTTACTCAACCAAAAGAAACTACAATTTCATGTGTCTTTTATATTATACATCAAATTTTTATGAATACTGAAAAAAATCAGAAAATTTGGATTAATAAAATCCATGAAAACTTAATTTTAAGAGGAATGAGTGAAAAAACATTTTTAAATTACAAAAGTTGTTTACTTAGATTTTTTAATTATTATGATGAAAATATTAATATTAAAGCATTAAATGAAAATAAAATTATTGAATTTTTTAAAAGTGAAGGAAATTCGAAACACAAATGTTGGTTAATTTTAGCTTTTTTGTTTAGGCTTAAGAGTTGATGAGGTTTCAAGAGTAAAAGTTGAAAATATTAATTCTAAGGTGCATAAACTAAAGGCCTTGGGCAAAGGTAATAAAGAAAGATATACAATTCTACCAAATATAACTATCAAATTTCTAAGATTATATTGTAAAGAAAACAATATTAAATCTTGTTATTTATTTCTAAGTACCAGTAATAATGTTGTAATGAATTTTAAAACAATAATTAATTATTTTTCTGTAATAAAATATGAATATAGTTTAAATAATAATATTTCTTTTCATAGTTTAAGACACTCTTTTGCTACTTATTATTTGATGAATGGTGGAAATCTATTAACTCTACAATCCATGCTTGGACATAAATCATTAAATTCTACGACTATATATCTTCACATATCATAAAATTTTAATAGTTTAGAAGTTGTTAAATATGTCTAAGTATACTATTCAAGATATATTCATTACTTATGACGATGAATATATAAAAAAACATAATTTATCAAATGAACAATGAAAAGCTTTTAATGCTATTAAAAATTGTAGTACTAAAAATCTTGGCTACCATATTTGCACTTGTAATGAATATGGAGAAGAATATTTTGGGTATAATTCTTGTCGTAATCGTCACTGCCCTATGTGTCAAGGTTATGCTAGAGAAAAATGGATTCAAAAAGAATCTAGCTATTTATTAGATTCCAAATATTTTCATATTGTAACTACTGTTCCTTATGAAATTAATGAAATATTTTTACATAACAAAAAGATTTGTTACAACATTTTATTTGAAGCAACCAGTGAATTTATTTTAGAATTAGGTGAAGATTCTAAATGGTTAGGTGCAGAAATTGGTATTGCCTCTATTCTTCATACATGAGGACAAACTATGGAGTTTCATCCTCATATTCATTCTATAGTTACTAGAGGTGGTTTAAAAAACGATCAATGCTTTTCTTGTGAAAAAGACTATCTATTTAAGGTTCAAGTTTTAGGTTCTTTATTAAGAGGGAAGTTTTTAGCATATCTAAAACACGAATTTGATAACTTAAATACAAATTTTAATAATTTAAAGTCATTTAATAGATTTCTCGAACCTCTTTATAATAAAACTTGGATAACTTATATAGAGCCACCTAAAGATAAAACTGAAAATGTAATTGAATATGTTGGAAGATATTCTTTTAGAGTAGCTATTTCTAATGAGAGGATTAAAAACATTGAAAATGGTAATATTACATTTGGATATAAAGATTACAAAGATAATTCTAAAATTAAAGAAATGACAATCACTACCGAAGAATTTATTAGAAGATTCCTTTTACATGTTTTACCAGATAGTTTTACTAAAATTAAACATTATGGATTACTAGTAATAGAATAGAAATAAAAAAATAATATTAAATTATGTAGATTACTCATTTCTAAAATTTTATCTAATTAATTTATTTCAAGCATATCTAGAAAATTTCATGAATTTAAGTGTGATGGTTCAACTAACTTTAGTTATTCATTCATATATGATATTAATCGACTCTGTACCACTTAATTTATTAATATTTAAACTTTCTGGAGTAAACATTCTCATGGGGTAATGGGAAATCTACCCAAAATTAGATAAAAATGCTGTTTTATCAGTTCAATTTAGCAAAATTACATAGAATTTATTTAAAAATAGAAAAAGAGAAAATCTATTTTCCCCTTATACATTTTTCGTTAGAAATTTGGTACAATAATTTTATAGCATATTTTTCACATGCTCAAAATATGTCATAAAATGCTATACATTATACCATGAGTCTTTTCTTTTTTTATGTATTCCGATAAATTTTTACTCCGGTTTTGGTGATATTTTGATGATTTTTCGTTAGAAATTTGGTATAATTGTTGTAGGAGGTTTATTTATGTGTGAAGAAGAATTAGTAGTATTATACGGAAAAGATAATTATGCCTATTGTAAGTATGAAACTTTTGCTTTAGGTAGCGATGAAGCAAAAAAAGCACATTATAATATAAGAAAAATTAAGCAAGAAGGGTGTCAAATAATTAATGTTGAAAGCATAACAGAAGAAGAAATGAAGCTATTTTTAGAAAAAATTGATTCAGAAATTAGATTCTATGAAGCAATGAATACTTTAAACGTTAATATGGTAATTAAATCAAGTGATTTATTTAGTGTTTTTGATTTAGTTGGCGATTGTTTTATTGATAATTTAGAATGTTGTGCAATGCCAGAAATAAGAAAACTATTAAGAAATCCAGATGAGTCAAATAGACTTAATAAAATTAAACAAGTTACATATAGAACTGCTGGTATTCAAGAAATAATACCAACAGGTTATATGATTCCAATGATTGCAGTTGGAGATTTCTTTTCATTAGAAGAAGCTGAGAATATTTTTGGTTTAAATTCTATTAATACAAGTAGAGATGGAATACCTTGTCAATTTGCTTTAAATCCTGTTTCAACAAGCAATTTATTACTTATGAAATCTGCTAAAAATGCAAAAAAATCAGATGCATCAGAAGAGGATAAAGAAAAATTTGAAAAAGAAAAGAAATTAATGTTTAATGAATATAAAGCAAATTATGAATTAATACAATCGTATAAAAATACAAAAGATCAAGTTCTAGAAATATATTTTAAAAATAGTAAAAAAATGTAAAATTAATAAATAAATGGAGGATAAGATTTATTATGAATGAAGAAATAGAATATGGGAAAAAATCTTGTATAATTTACTTGGAGGAGATATAAATGATAATTCTAACAAGAATGCAGAATTTGATTATAAATTAAAATCTGATCTTATGGGATTAATAAGAGATTTGATATTGCTCTTGGTGTTTTATAATTATTTAACCACAATCCAAAAATGTCTTTTGATAGTTTTGAACAATATTTAACTGAAAAACATGGTGAAGAAACCGCCAAGAAAATGATGGATATGATTACCGATGATTTAAAATATGTAGGACAAATTGTGGATGCATTAAAGTATAATAAGGGATAATCTGATATTGATTATGCAAAAAACACTCCAACGCATAAAACAGTATAATAAACAAAGATGATGACTTATAATGATAAGCTATCGTCTTTTTCTTTGCTTTTTTAGTATTATAAGATTCTTCAGCAGCTTCGTCCAGATCATCATTAAGATTATGAGTTGCTTTTCAATTTCTTTTTTATTAAGTTATGTTAAACTTTATGACTGATAAGAAAAAAGGTATGCTATACATGGTGCCATAAAACTTTAATTAAGAAAGAAAAAAATCAAAATTAAATTGATTTTTCTTTGAAATAATTCAAGGTTTTAATAGTATCTTGGTGGATACACTTACCTTCACTAGTAAGCTTTTTTATTTTTGTTTCTAAGCATAAAGTAACTGCTTTATCTAAATCTTGATAAGCAAGAACTCTTTCTTCTTCAATACCTTGATAGTTCTTTCCTGGTTCTATCTTATCTGCTAGATAGACAATTTTTTCTAAGTCACTCATATTAGGTCTACCTGTTGCATGATAGTAAACGGCATTAACCATGTCTTCATTAAAATGATACTTTTCTCTAACTAGTACGGCTCCTACTACACCATGAATAAATTTTTTATTCTTAGGATCTAATAGATTTTCATCTAAGTTATGTTCTTTTACAAACTTTTCATTCTCTTCCGTTGTAAACTCTTTAGCTATATCATGAGTAAGTCCTGCAAGATAAGCTTCTTCTTCATTTAGATTATAATGTTTAGCCAAATCTTTAGCTACCTCTCCTACTCTTAAACAGTGATTGTAACGATATTCACTAAGTAATGATTCTAAATCTTTTTTAATTTCTTCTACCATAATAACACCCTTATTATTATGACATAACTTCTCCTTTTGGTAAAGTAATACTTACTTCAGTCCATTCATTTTTCTTAGAGCTATAAGTAATGTTGCCATCATGTAGTTTTATTATTTCTTTTGATAGACAAGTACCTAAACCTGAGCCTTTCTTCTTAGTTGTAAAAAACATCTGACCAACTTTATCTAGTTCTTCTTTACTCATTCCCTTACCATTATCTCTTACCTTGATAGATACTTCTTTTCCTAGGTCTTTTACATTTACTTCAATCGTACTTTTTTCTTTACTATCATCTTTCGCTTCAACAGCATTTTTTAATATATTTATAAAGACTTGTTTTAAACGATTATAGTCTGCTTCCATATAAAGTTCCTCATAAGGAATATTATAGATTCCTACTATCTTTCGCTCGTGAAATAATGGCTTTAAGGCAGAGTCTAATTCTTCTAAAAGCATTACTAAATCAAGTTCTTCTTTTTCTATTTTGATTTTTGTATAATCTAGAAAGTCGTCCATCAAGACTAGAGTTCTATTAATTTCACTTTTAACAATTGGAATATACTTGATGCATTTCTTTTGATCATTTGGATCTAACATATCAAGATAACCTTTACATACAGCGATTGGATTTTTAATCTCATGTGTTACTTTAAATAGTGATGCTCTTAACTCTTTTTCTTTCTCTACTGCATATAAACTATTATTAAAATCGACAATTTTCTCACCTTTATTTAAAAAATAGAGAATAATAAAACTTGCTACATAAATAACAAAGATAAGAAATGCTAGATAAGCGATATTATCAGAATAACTTCTATCAGGCGCAATAAACCAAAATACTTTTATGGTTAGAAAGAAACTATTAATAATAATAAAGCCATGAATTAGATTAACAAGAGAGAATTTACTTTTAGTAAGGTAAAGATAGCCAATAAAATAAATAATATATTCTACAATTAATAATCCAGGTACAATATGTAAAAATAATGTTTGATAATAAATTAGAACAACTGATATAAAGATACTAAGCTCTGTTTTCTTTTTAGAAAATGCTAGTAATAAAGGAATATCAAAAAGCATCGTTGGATAATTATGATGTAAAGGTAGTCCATAACGAAGGATAAAATATAGGGATGAAGTAAGTGCTATTTCAAAAGCTAAAGTATTCTCTTCCTGCTGAATATTCTTACGATATGTTATATAAATAAGATATAGGGAAATAGGACATAAAAGATAGATACAATTGTTTAAGATAATTTCAAGATACGACATATTTCTCCTCCTTCGATATAATTATATGTATCTTCTTTGTCGAATTTTGTCGAAATATGAAGAAAAGTAAGAGAAATTTTCCCTTACTTTGCTAATAAGTCACAAATTAAATTACTTAACTCTGTTGGATTATCTACTGATAGTCCTTCAATTAGTCTTGCTTCTTGATAAAGTACTTTACTATATTTATCTAAAGTATCAAAGTCTTTACTGTTATATAATTCTTCCATCTTCTTAGTAATTGGATGATTCATATTAATCTCCATTACTGTTTCTGCTTTAACATTTTGATTATTTGGCATAGATTGTAAAACTTTCTCCATCTCTGTTGATACTTCACCTTTAGTTTTTAAACATACAGGGTGATTCTTTAAATGATTAGTAAAGGTTACGTCTACTACAGAATCTTTTAGTGTATCTTTCATCTTTCCTAACATATCTTTATAAGAGGTATTAGCTTCTTCTAGTTCTTTCTTTTCCTCTTCAGTAGAAAGATCAAGTTTTTCATCTGCTACATTCATAAAAGTTTTATCATCATACATACTTAATGTTTTAATAGTAAACTCATCTAAGTATTCGGTTAAGTATAATACTTCATAACCTTTTTCTTTAACAGCATCTACTTGTGGAAGCATCTCACATTTTTCTAAGCTTTCAGAGCAAGCATAATAAATGTTTTTCTGATCACTTTTCATTCTACTAACGTATTCTTTTAAGGTTGTATATTTTTTATCATTTGATGAATTAAATAGTAATAAGTCTTGTAGTAAATCTTTTTTCATACCATAAGTAGAATAAATACCATACTTTAATTGCATTCCAAAGTCTTTATAGAACTTCTCATAGTTTTCTCTATCTTTTGTAAGCATAGTCTCTAATTCTTTTTTGATTTTTGACTCTAGACTCTTTTCTATAGCTTGAATTTGATAATTTTCTTGTAAAGTTTCTCTTGAGATATTTAATGATATATCTTCACTATCAACTAATCCTTTAACGAAACTAAAGTAGTCTGGTAATAAGTCACTACACTTATCCATGATTAGAACTCCTTTAGAATATAGTTGTAGTCCTTTTTCATAGTCTTTTGAATAGTAATTATATGGAGCATGAGAAGGGATAAATAATAAAGTTTGATAACTAGTTCTTCCTTCTACTTCACTACGAATTACTTTTAATGGTTTTTCATAATCATAGAACTTATCAGTATAAAAGTCTTGATACTCTTCATCAGTTACTTCACTCTTTGGCTTTTTCCAAATAGGTGTCATACTGTTTAATGTCTTATCAGTACTTACTGTCTCTTCCTTATCGTCTTTATCTTTCTTAGTTTCTTCTACCATCATCTTAACTGGGTATGGTATATAGTCAGAGTACTTTTTAATTAATCTTTCAAGTGTATATGTTTCTAAGAAATCACTATACTTATTATCTTCTGTATCTTCCTTTAAGTATAAAGTAATCTCAGTACCAGTATCTTTTTTATCTGACTTACTAATAGTATAACCACTAGCTCCTTCACTTTCCCAAGTATTAGCCTCACTATCACTATCTAATGGTTTACTATTTACTACTACTTTATCACTTACCATAAAGGCTGAATAAAATCCTACTCCGAACTGACCAATTATTGATAAGTTTTTCTCATCTTTCATATTTTCTTTGAATAGTTCAGAACCACTCTTAGCAATTGTACCTAAGTTATTTTCTAACTCTTCGCAAGTCATACCAATACCATTATCTTTAATAGTTAAAGTTCTATTTTCTTTATCTGGTATTAATCTAATCTCTAAGTCTTCTTTCTTTATTTTAATCTTTGTATCTGTTAGTGATTTATAATATAATTTATCAAGTGCATCACTAGCATTAGAGATTAATTCTCTTAAAAATATTTCTTGATTTGTATAGATGGAATGAATCATCATATCTAATAGTTTTTTTGATTCTGCTTTAAATTGTTTTTTCATATATAATAATCTCCTCCTTGTTAGTTCTTCCTAACAATTAGTAGAATATCACTAGAATTAGCAATTGTCAATATAGAGTGCTAATTATTTTTATTTAATATTATATATAGTAAAAGATAGGTAAAAGTTTGCCTATCTTTAAGTCATAATTAAATCTTATAATACATTTGGTTTTTACTATTTGGTTTATCAGGAATTGTTAGTTTAATTAAATCTCTTTCTATAGCAGGATGTAGATATTTATTTCTTAATGTATCTTTTGACTTAATATTTAATTTAGTCATCATTTCAGTAGCAGTCAGAGGTACGTTACGTTCCATAATATTTAATAATTTATTTATATTAATTTCTTCTTCACTAACTGGAATGCTAGGTGCACTAAGGGCTTCATCTAGTGTTTCATCAATCATTTTAAGCATAAATTCAATAAATTCAGTGGAATCTCCTTTATTATTGCAATTAGCAATAGCTTTATAATAATCAGATTGAAATTTATGTATTTGAGACTCTATTGGTAAATATTCAAATATTTCTTTCCAATTATATAGTAATATATTTTGCCATAATCTAGCTGTTCTTCCATTTCCGTCACTAAAAGGATGAATGAAAACAAATTCATAATGAAATATACTTGAAAGTATTAGTGGATGTACTTTTTCTTTATTATCGCTCATCCAAGTAAATAACTGATTTATTAAATTGCCAACTCTTTCTGGTGGTGGACACATGAAAATACACTTATCTCCATCAAAGACACCTTCATTACCTCTTCTAAATTCACCTGATTCATCTACCGTTAGAAAAGTCATAACTCCATGTATCTTTTTTAAGTCTTCTATAGAGTACGGATTTATTAAAGAAAGCATTTCATATGCCTTATAAGCATTTTTTACCTCTTGAATATCCTTTTGTGGTCCTATAACTAGTTTACCATCTATTACATCCTTTACCTGTTCTAACGTTAAATTGTTATTTTCTATTGCTAAGGATGAATGTATAGAGTTAATCTTTGTTTGTTTTCTTAAATACGGCTTTTTATTTAAATTAGAGTAATTATCTAATTTAGAGATTTTTAAAGAAATATTCGATACTCTTGTTAGCATCTCTTGTGTAATAGAAAAAGGCGGAACATAGTTTTCCATAAATTATCACCTCATTAATATCATATATATTATATCATATCCTAAGAAATTCAGCAATTCTAACTTGCATAAATCTTGCATAAATCTTACCTAAAAAGAAAAAGCAAGAACTTAATTAATTGCTTTTCCATTTACATATAGTTTATAACCATTAAAGTCTATATTACTATAAGATGTATCACTATCATCTAAGCTTGAGACATAACTATCACCTGTTAATTTAATCTTAGAAGTTTTATTTAGTACTAATTTTATAGATTTAGCTTTATTATTACTATTAATAGTACCTTCATAGACATTAAAAAAGAAAGATTTATTTATTTTTATCTTTCTTATCATAATCTTCTAAAAAACTTTTATATACCCCATTAGTCTTTGTACCTAAAACACAATCTAAATTTACATTATCTAAGCTCTTGAAGATGTTATAGTCAGCATTTTTATTAATCTTTCTTAGATTCTTAATTAGTTCTTTCATCTCTTTTCGTTTACTAGTTCCATCATTTATTAAGGAACATCCTTCTGTGAAACGACAAGCACAATTGATAAATGTTAATTCGTTAGTATTACGCCAAGAGATAATTGACTCTTCTTTGACTAGATATAATGGTCTAATAAGTTCAATACCTTCAAAGTTATCACTATGAAGTTTAGGCATCATAGTCTTTATTTCCGAACCATA
This sequence comes from uncultured Bacilli bacterium, assembly GCA_934131695.1. Lineage (GTDB taxonomy): Bacteria > Bacillota_I > Bacilli_A > RF39 > UBA660 > Onthousia. The sequence continues at coordinate 37,780 of CAKOZV010000002.1, forward strand.
TAGCATTGATAAAAGCGTTGTTTCAATTACATCATCAAAGTGATGACCTAAAGCTATTTTATTACATCCTAGCTCTTTCGCTTTACTATATAAGAAACCTCTTCGCATTCTAGCACACATATAACAAGGACTAGAATCTATTTGACTTACTACATCAAAGATATCACTTTCAAATATCTCAATAGGAATATTTAGTATTTTAGCATTATCTTCTATCATAGCTCGATTATACTCGTTATAACCTGGATCCATTACTACATATCTAGCGGTAAACTTAACTTTACCATGACGAATTAATTCTTGTATACACTTAGCTAATAGAAATGAATCTTTTCCTCCCGAAATACAAACCATTACATTATCATTTTCTTTGATTAATTCATATTCACTAACTGCTTTTATAAATTTAGAAAATATATCTTTACGATATTTCTTTATAATACTTCGCTCTATTTCTTTATACTTCTCCATGATAAATCTCCTTATATATTAAATCAAATACTTTCAAAAATTCTTCAACTTCTTCTTTAGTAGTCTTATATGATAAACTTACTCTAATTGATGATGATGCTTTTTGTTTATCTTTAGTTAAGGCATATACTAGTTTAGATGGGGTTGTGATGGGACAACATGAAGTTTTAGCAGAAAGAATGATATTATGTTCTTCAAACTTATCTAAGATAGTAAGAGCTTTTTCTCCTATAAGACTAAAGTTGATGATAGATGGTAATGAGTTTTCTCTACTGTTGATAGAAACGTTTTTATATTCACTTAGATGTGATTTAATCATATCCCCTAATTCTTTTAGATAGTTATATCTTGCTTCTTGATTAGTAAGTGCTATTTCTAAAGCTTTTTCTAAGGCTAAAATATTGGCAAGTGATGGAGTTCCTGCTCGATAAATGGTTGTAGATTTACCTCCTTCTATTAATGGAGTTAATCTAACATTTTTCTTTTTTACTAAGATACCAAAGTTATCTAATCCATGAAACTTATGAGGATTTACAGTGACAAGGTCTACATTACTATAATCAATTGTTACCTTTCCAATAGACTGAGTAGCATCAGTATGAAAGTGACAGTTAGGATAACCCTTTAAAATAGTTGCTATTTCTTCTATTGGTTGTCTAAGAGCTAGTTCACTATCTACTGAGGTAACACTTACTAAAATAGTATCATCTCTTAACATACTCTTTAAGGATTCTATATCTACTACACCTTTATCAGTTACAGGAATAACTTCAACTTCAAAGCCAAGACGCTCTAAGCTAACTACTGAACTAGTAATAGAATTATGTTCTAAACTACTAATCAAGATATGCTTACCATAGTTTTTATAACTAAGACATAGTCCTTTAACTGCTAAGTTATTAGATTCAGTTGCACCTGAAGTATAAATAATCTCATCTTTTAACACTTTAAGCATATTAGCAATTCTTAAAGTACTACCACTTATCATTTTATTTTCTTCTCTTCCTAGTTTATGAATTGAATTTGGATTAGCATAATACTTTTTAGTTGTATTATAAAAGATATCTAATACTTCATCTTCTACAAAACTAGCTGCTACATTGTCTAAATAAATCAAGTATATCACCCCTTTGTTTAAGTCTATATTATTATAAGTAGATTAATTTTCACTGTCAACATTGTTTTCTTCATATTTTTTATTCTGTTCTTCTGCAAAGAGTTTAGCCATTGTTTCACTATTTCTTGTTAATCTTTTTATAGTTAACTCTTCCGCTTTATTATTAGCAAGTCTTAAGTTTCTATCACTAGAGATTAGGGCATCTTTTGTCTTTTGCAAATGATCAATTGTTTTATCTATTTCTTCTATTGCTTTACTAAACTTTTCGGATGCTATGCGATAGTTTTTAGCAAAACCACTCTTAAAGGCATTCATATTCTCTTCAAAGTGAGATATATCAATATTTTGATTTTGTAAAACAAGCATTTCCTTTTTATATTCTAAGGCATTAAGAGCAGCTCCTCTAATTAAGGTTATTAAAGGAATAAAAAACTGTGGTCTAATAACATACATCTTAGGATAACGATAAGAAACATCTACTATGCCCGTATTATAATAATCATTATCAATTTCAAGTAAGGATACAAGTACGGCATATTCACATTTTTTCTCTTTTCTATCTTTATCAAGTTCTTTAAAGAAGTCTTCATTCTTATGTTTAGTAGCTGTCATATCTGCTTCATTTTTCATCTCAAACATAATAGATACAATCTCTGTTTTCTCATCATCATAGTCTCTAAAGATAAAGTCACCTTTAGAACCGGTTCTTGCATCATTATCTTTTTCAAAGTAAGCATTAGGAAATAATGGTCTTAAGGTATTAAACTCATTATTACAATGTACTTCTAGACTTTCTCCTATCATCTTAGTTGATTGTCTTGCTTTCATATCTTTATAATAAGCAATCATCTCATCTTTATCTTTTAGTTTATTTTCATACACATCTTTGATATTTTTTTCTTTTAAGGCATACTCTTTACTATCTAATTCTAACTGACTTTTCAAACTAGAAATATTCTTATCTTTTTCATTTTCTAGTTCTTTAATCTTAATATTTAACTTTGCTATTTCTTCTTTATATTCATTAGCTGTTTTAATCTTAGTATTTTCAACCAAACTATCTTCTAGTTGTTTTTTACTCTTTAATTCTTCATTTAGTTTTGTTATCTCTAAATCTTTTTCTTTTAGCATCGTACTTAATTTCTTTTCAAGTTCATTCTCAGCTAGCTTTATTGCTTGGTTCTTATCTTTTTCATATTGTTCTTGCCTTGTTGCTATCTCATTTTTAAATTCACTATCTCTTACTTGTTTTACAATAGAGTCATATTGTTTCTCATCAATTTTAAAAATGGTTCCACAATTAGGACATTTTATTTCATTCATAGTTTTACACCTTTCTATTTTACTTTTTCTTTAAGATTTTTAAACTTAGATTTAAAAGTATCTACATAATCTTTATTAATAATAATTTTATTATCTTCTTCTTGTTTTTCTTCTACTGGAGTTGGATTGCAACCTCCTTTTTCTATTCCAATCTTATTTATATGAAACTTAGTACCACAGTTTTGGCATACTAAGTATTCACCTTCTTGGATGAAGTAAGCTTTAGGAGATGGGTTACAAACCTGACAAGTATTAAGTGCTATTCTTACCTTACCATCAGTTCCCCTTACTAAGATAAACTGAATGATAATACCCTCATCGTCATAATTTACAAAGGTAGCTGTACTTGTTATTTTACTAGTATCTAAAATAATACTATTATCTTCATTAGCTTTTACTGTTAGATATTTATTTTCTATTTGTTTCTTTGTTTCCTTAGTTTTAGGACTACAACCATTAACAATTAAAACTAGGATTAAGATAAGAATAAGATAACTAATTTTCTTCATTACTTACTCCTTCATATTTATATCCTAAAGAGTTGATAGTACTTTCTACTGCTTTGATATTTAATTCTTTATCACTTAAAATGATAACACTATTATTCTTAAGATTTACTTTTACTTTTCTTATATCATCTAAACTTTCTAGAGCTTTAGTTACTTTATCAGCACAATGGTTACAACTCATTCCTTCTACTTTAATTATAGTTTTAATCTTCTTATTAAACATTTCTTATTTCCCTTCTAGTTTTATTTTTCTGAGTCTTAGTGCATTAATTACAACCGTTAGACTACTTAAAGTCATAGCAAAAGAAGCAATCATCGGATTCATTATAATATTAAATTTAGCAAATAATCCTATAGCAATTGGTATCATTAAAATATTGTAAAAGAAGGAGAAGAAAAGGTTTTGCTTTATATTCTTAATAGTTTTCTTACTTATGATAAATAGATTAAGAATACTTTCTAAGTTATCATTCATTAAGATAATATCACTCGAATTATTAGCTATATCAGTACCACTTGCAATTGCTACACCAATAGTAGCAGTAGCAAGACTTGGAGCATCATTTATCCCATCTCCTACCATCATTACTTTTCTATTTTCTTTTAATAATTCTTTTATAACACTTGTTTTCTCTTTAGGAAGAAGTGATGTTTTTACTTCATCAAGTGCTAAATCTTTACTAATAATATTAGCTGTTTCTTTATTATCACCAGTTAACATTAAAACTTTTTTATTGCTTTTCTTTAACTTTTTAATAACTTCCCTAGCATTACTTCTTAGAGTATCTTTAACTCCTATTAAAGCGATTACTTTTCTTTCTTCTACTACATAAATAACACTATTTCCCTCTCTTACTAGTCTATTAAAGTCTAGTGAATGAATATCATAAATCATTAATTGGTCTACTAACTTATCATTTCCTAGATAGTATTTCTTATCATTAATAGTACCACTTACTCCTAGTCCTGCTATATTATTAAATTTAGTTACAGCAAGATTTGATTTACCATTAAAAGCTTTAGCAATAGGATGAGTTGATTTATTCTCTAAACTTGTTACTAATTCTAATATTTTCTTATCAGGATAATCACTATAATTATAAATAGTTGATACTTGTAAATTACCATAAGTTAGTGTACCTGTTTTATCAAAGACAATGGTATCAATACTATTAAGCACTTCTAATGATTCACTATTTTTTATTAATAAACCTTTCTTAGCACAGAATCCTTCACTAACAATAACAGCTAAAGGAGTGGCAAGACCTAAAGAACAAGGACATGCTACTACTAAGACAGTTACAAATCTAGTTAAAGCTATATCTAAATTATTTGTTAATAGATTAAAAATTAAGGTTAGAAAAGCGATAAGCAGAATACTTGGTACAAAGATAGAACTTACTTTATCTGCTACTTTAGCAATAGCTGGTTTAGTATTAGTAGCTTCTACTACTAGTCTTACTATTTCGGAGATAGTTGAATCTTTACCTATATTAATCGCTTCATAAGTTATATAACCATTAGTATTAATGCTACCTGCTATTACTTTATCACCTATTTTTTTCTTGATTAGTTTACTCTCTCCAGTTATAAAAGCTTCATCAAAGTAAGCACTTCCACTGATAATATTACCATCGACTGCTATTTTCTCACCTGGTTTACAAATTAAAGTATCATGTTTTTTCACTTCATCAATACTAATTTCTTTTTCCCCTTCCCTAGTTTTTAATAAAGCTTTAGTTGGGGTTACTTGAACTAATTCTTTAATAGCTTCCTTCGTTTTAGATTTACTCTTAGTATCAATAAATCTTCCTAGTTTGACAAAGTAGATAACGATACAAAATGATTCATAGTAAAGACTTTCTACATAACTTGTTTGTCCTTTAATTATCATAATGGTATTAAAGATGCTATAAATAAGACTTGCTAAAACACCGATAGACACTAAAGTATCCATATTAGGGGATTTATGAATAAGATTTAAATAACCACTTTTTAGAATATCTTTTCCATAGTAAAGATAAGGAAGAGATAGTATTAGTAAAGTAATAGCATAGTTAACGGGATACTTTTCCATATTAAGTAGTGGTATAACAGGAAGACCTACCATGTGTGACATAGAAATATAAAGTATTAAAATAGAAAGGATAGTATAAAAGGCAAATAATCTTTTATTAAGTTTCTCTTTCTTAAAGACCTTTTCTTCTGAATAGATACCCAAACTTTTATAACCTGCTTCTTCAATAAATCTTTCTAAATCGTTTAAAGATAGTGTCTCATCATACATAATAGTAGCAGTTGCTAAAACAAGGTTAACTGAGGCATCTACTACTCCTTTTTGTTTATTTAGATACTTTTCTAATGCCGATGAACAAGCACTACAACTCATTCCTTCAATACTTAAAATTACTTTCATAATTAGCTTTTCCTTTCAATTTTTATTATCTATTTCTTATATAATATTAAGTCTACGAATAATAAGGTCCTTTTTATATATTTTACTTTGATACTACTCTCCACGTCTTATGGATATCTCTATTCCATCTTTACTACCCAATTATAGGGGGTGGGGGTATTTATGTCAATAGTAAAACAAAAAGAAAAAGATCATATTAATGACCTAGTTTGTTTCATCAAATAACTTTTTATTTTCATAATTAGTTATGATTACTTCTTCTACTTTTCCCCTTTTCTTTCCATTAGCATTAATATTTCTTTTAGCTTCTATTATATGGATATTGTAGTCTTTATATAAATCTTTTATTAGCGGCGTATTATAATTAGATAGCATTACATAGCACCCTCTACCAGATAGTTCTTTATATACTTTAGCAAGTCTAATTTGCTCATCTTTACCAAAGCCATTTTCTGTATAACTAGTAAATATTTGTTTTTCCGAATCATATGGTGGATCGAAGTAGATGAAGTCATTCTTCTTAGCAGTTTTAACCGCTTCTTCAAAATCTGTATTTAATATGGTTATATCATTAAAGTTTAAATATGAATGAATAATACCAAGGTTTTGTCCTTCATAAGTATTTACTTTTATTTTTTTACCAAATGGTACGTTAAATTCATTCTTACTATTAACTCTATATAAACCGTTGAAACAAGCTTTATTTAGATAAATTGTTCTAGCTGCTCTTTTATAATCAGCCATTCGTTTAAATTTAGCTTTATCCCTATCTTTATTTCGTATTTCATAATAATAATCTTCACTATGATTTGTCTCATGATGATTTAATTCATTACACATCTTAGTAAACTTTGTTTCATCTTTTATACAGTTAAAAATATTCATTAATTCTTCATTATAATCATTTATCACTGCTTTTCTTGGTGATAATTCAAATAATAAAGCTCCTCCACCAACAAATGGCTCATAGTATGTATTATATTCATCAGGGGCATATAGTTTTAGTTTATCAATTACTTGTCTTTTACCACCAGCCCACTTTACAAATGGTTTTCCTTTTATCATGTTTTTGCCTCCTAGTTAAGTTTCATATCAATTATTGTATCAAAAATGTTACTAATTGTCAGTACTAACAATTAGTAAATATGATAATTCATAATGATACAGTAAATTTTCAAATTGATGACTACTAAATCCATTATTGTAATTACGTTTAAACTATTAAATGATATTGTTTAGCTAAAAAACGCATCTAATTTATAGCACTAGTGTTTTTCTGTAATTTTTTTCTAATACTTTTGGTTGTTCCTCTTTCTTTAACAATGTCATATAACTATTAAACTCTTCTATTGCCCTATAATCATTTTTTAGATATTCGCCAATTCTTTCTTGATATGTTTGAGCTATATACCAATCCTTAGAATAATAAACATTTTTTATTGAATATTTACTTATTGGTATATAATCTGTAGGATTAATTGAGTAATTTATAGAGTTTATTACGTTAATTACATTTTCATTATTGTTATTATATCCATCTACAAAAAAGTCAACAAATTTTATTTCATCCCTAGGATCCATATATGAAACATCTGGATTTTTTGACTTAATATTTCTAAGGTCAAAATTATTATCTTTATATACAATATCTAAAGTTCTGTGATAGATATCTGTATCTTTATACACTTCATCATCCTTTTCAAATATAGTAGGAGTTGGATAATCTTTTGGAAAAGGAGTTGTGCTTGGCTTTAAGTATGAATCACTACCAATACATGCTAAATTAATTGGTTCATTACTTTGTTTAGTAATTTCTACTATCTTTTCTATTCCTTCTTTAAATGTAGTAGATATTAAACGACCATTAGCTTCTATTTCTTTATCTACACACTCAATACTATTAGCTATTAATACATTTCCATTTCTTTTCAACGGACAAAAAGCAGCAACATCACCTGATTTATCATATATTATCAATATTCTACCATTTCTACAAAGTGCTGCATGTAACAAATGATTATGTGCTATATCAAGTGTCCTAATACAACAATTAGCTTTATATCCTAGCTCAAATATTTGTGGGTCATCTAATTTCATAGTTTCATAAGTATAACCTCTTGTAGAAGTTCCTTTTACATAAGGGATACTAGATTCAACTCTTTTTTTCATTTGCGAATATATTTCAACGATTTTTTTTAATATTTCATTATTACTATTGTGTGTTTTATTTCCTAAAATAATATTCTCTAAAAAACTATTATTATTTAATAAGTAATTATCTGGAGTTATTATTTTTCTATCTACATCATATTTTTCTGTTTCTAATATTGCATTTACTTTCTTTAATGTAATTTTATTATGACATTTTTCTAATATTTCATCATAGTTGTTATACAAGTAGTACCATGTTTTATATAATTCAGAATTCTTATCATTAAGCATATTTATAAAATGATTATTATTTGGTGTTTCAAACATAAAGTTAATAAATCTTTTATCTATAATAGGTAAGAATTTACTTCCTTCTGATTTCATTTCAACTCTTGTTATATCAGTCTTAGCAACATTATCTAAAAACATTTTGTTATATTGCCCATATTTACCACTTACTATTTCTATGCTTCTTTCATATCCAAATATAAAGTACATTTTGATACATAACCCATATATTGTAGACAATTCATCTTGAGTCTTATCCTCTAAAAATTTAGATAATTTATTAATATGTTTAACATTTACTTTAGATAATTGTTCTAGAGTCATGCCATGAAGATATCTAGCATTAGGAAGTGCAATATTAAATTTTAAATAAAACATTAATTTTAAATCTTTTGTTATTTCATCATAATTATTAGTTAAATAATTTATATCTCTGTAACTTATTAAACCATTATTTAAATTTCTTTTTAATGTGTTATAGATCATCTCTTGATTAACAGAACTATTTTTTAATATACGACCAGTTAAATATTTTAAAAATTTCTCTTTAATTGTCTCTTCCTGATTTTCATTTAATAAGATATCATATATTTCTTTCTCTAGGTTAACCTGTCTATGAAAGTTTGGATGTCTAAATTGATTTTCTATTTTTTCTCTTATTAATTCGTCTTTAGTTTTTATTTTAGCAAAGAGTTCTTCAAACGACTTACCATTCTTAACTATATTATCTGATATATATTTTTTTATATCATTATTATCAATACTATCATTTATATAATTAAGAAAAAATAACTCTTCTGAATTTAATTGTTTCATTATACTGCTATTAATTCTATCTTTATCAGAACCAAATAGGACTCCTTCTATATTGTTATATCTTTCTCTAAAATCAGTAGGAAGAAGCACCTCCCTAGTATAAAAATTTAATTTTTCTATTATTTTTAACTGTCTGTCAGTAGGCAATAAGTTAAATTCTTTACTTTTTACTACCTCTTCAAAGACTTTTTTTAAATCGTATGAATGGAAAAATTTGTCTTCAATTTTATTTTCATTCATGACAATATATAGAAAATATTTATTACTATATATTTGTTTCTTTATAGTTTGTGATTTTATATCTTTATTCAATTTTTCAATATTTTTTATCGTCTGTTCAGTGCAAGCAAAGTTATTTAAACTTAATGTTCCTAAAATTAATATTTTTTGAATTTTATCATTAGTCCATAATTTATTTTGCATAGTGAAACCTGAATTTCTAAAAATAGAATTGATGGTATTACTATCTAAATTTGAGATAAATTCAATTATACTCGAATCTATTATTGTATTTATTTGTTCATCTGTTATTTTTTTTAAAGCATTAATCAATTTTTTAGTTTTATACGATTTAATTTTTTTAAGATCTATTTGTGTAATATTGCTTTGCATAGTTTTCTCCTTCAAAAGTAAGATATATTATAGCACATAAAAAAAGAAAAATGATTATTTTCATCTCTTTTAAGTATATTAAACTAAATAAGATTTGTACCTAACTTATAACAACTAACTTAAAACTTTTTATAGTAAACAAAAATGAGAGTCAAATGGCTCTCTTCAGGGGGAAAAATTATGGGGTGATTTTTTGTCATTTTTTTCATTATTATTGTTTTATCACTTGCTATATTTCTCGTAAATAGCCCTATTTTACACATCTTGCTCTATGTAGTTGTTCCCCATTTGTTCCCAAGAAAAAAAGTGATGACTATTTTTCAACACTTTTTCGAAATTAGTTTTTAAATAATTCTTCCCATTTCTTAATATTTTCTTTATCATCATCAGTTAATAAATATTTCATTATAACTTTTGACAATTTATCTATATCTTCTTTTTGATGTAAAACGTGTATTTTTCTATGACAATTAGGGCATATAGCAACAGTATTATAAATTGCATCAGGACCGTTTTCAGCTAATGTTATTACATGATGTGATTCAAGATATGGCCTTCCATTTTTATCTTTAAAAGGCGCTTCCTTTCCACAAAGATCACATACACCATTAGCTCTTTCCTTTGTATACTCAGCTATGTATTGATTCCTTTCACGATATATAGTTTTAACTTCTTTTGTAGAAATATTTTCAGATTCTGCAATTTTAGCTCTATTTTTGATTTCGCTCGAATCAAACTTTCTTACTTCTTTTAACTTTTCATTTTCACTTTTTTCGATATCCTCAATATCAATTATTAATGATTTAGTTTGATCTAATCTCTTTAGAGGAAATTTTATTACTTTTCTAATTGCACCATTTATATCAGCTTCTTCTGATTGATATGGAGTTCCTGCCAGTTTCACCTCTCCATCATAATAGTATTCGTTATCTTTATATGATTCAAATAAATATACTTTTATTCCTTCTCTTTCAGCAATTGTTAATGTTTTATTTTGTGCATAAGAAATACTTTGATCATTTTCAGTACCCATTCCTGTATAATTTAATATTCCGTCATCTGTCCATTGATCGTCATATAAAGGATTGTTATGTTTTGCAATTAGAACTAATGAGTTAGTTTCCTTTGACCTTCTCATACCTCCCATATTTGAACATTTAAAAGTATTAGCGATTTCACTATTTGAATAAATATTTCCTACTATTAAATCTTCAATTCCACAATAGTGATCCATTTCATCAGAATAATTTTCTCTCAAATAGTCAGCTAATGACTCATTACTTAAAATCCCATTTTCTTCTAAAAATTTGAAGTCTTCTGCATATTTATGATTTCCACCTTTGAATTTTAGAAAATGCTCATACATATTTCCTGTAAATTTTATATATTTAATCCTACTATATTCTATTTGAACTCTTTTCTTATATTTTTCATATTCAGGATGATCGTTTATAAAATCTAAAGTTTTATCAAAATTATCTAATACAAATTTTACTCCTCTATCCATTATTTCATCTCCATAACATATTTTGCTAAAGGTATATCAGCAGGTGCTAAATCATAGTTTAATAATGCTGGTTTATCAACCCATTTGTATTCAGAATGATCATGTAAATGAAATTCTCCCGATAAATATTTACATCTATATAATTTTAAATCAACTGTTTTAGTTGGATATTTACACACATTATTTATTAAAAAACTTTCTGCACTAATTAATAATTCAAATTCTTCTTTTATTTCTCTCTCTATAGCATGCTTTTCATCTTCATTATCTTGAACTTTTCCGCCAGGGAACTCCCATTTACCAAAAACATTAGGATCTCCTGTAGATCGTTTTGCTATTAATACCTTATTATCATTTTCTATTAAAGCCGCAACAACATTAATCATATTATTTCACCTTCACTTCTATTATATCATATAAAAAAGCAAGAATTTTACAAACACTAAAAATAGTGGAAAATTCTTTTAAAAAGTTGTATTTTTTTGCGAATACATGTTGACCCTTTCGTTTTTTTAAGGTATAATAGATTATAGTGAGAAAGGAGGAAAAAAATGAAGGCAAATATTATATACCAAAAATCAAGTGAATCTATGAAAGAAATCAATGATGAATCCGTTAATATGATTGTCACATCTCCTCCATATAATATTAACATTAATTATGGTAATAAAACTAACAAAGGTAAAATTACAGCAAGTAAGGGAATTAAATACAAAGACAACTTAGAAGAAGAGGAATACCGTAAAATGTTAAAAAATGTTTTCTCAGAATGCAAACGCGTATTAAAAAAAGATGGTTCAATTTTTATAAACATTAAAAACAGATATAATAATGGAATAATTATTCCTCCATTTTGGATTCAAGACTATTTTGAGGACATGTATTTAAAAAATATTATAATATGGAATTTTGATTGGGGCGGTTCTACTAATAAAAGATTTGCTCCTAGATATGAATATGTTTTTTGGTTTACAAAAAACAAAGAAAACTATAAATTTAATTTAGATGCAGTTAAAATACCGGCTTTAAACTACAGACCAGACAGGTATAAGAGCCAATTAAAAAATCCCAGCGATGTATGGAAGATATCTATGGTATCTGGCAATTTTGAAGAAAGAACTGAACATCCAGCGCAATATCCAGAAAGGTTAATTGAACGAATAATAGGCTGTTCGACCATACAAAATGATATTGTTCTAGATCCATTTATGGGTTCAGGAACAACTGCTGCTGTAGCAAAAAAATTAAACAGAAATTATATTGGATATGAAATTGTACCAGAATACATTGAAATATCAGAAAACAGATTAAAAAAAATACAGAAAGGAGAGTTATTAGATGAACGAGAATATTAGAATTGAGTTCGGTGATTGTAGGGAATTATTAAAAACTATTCCTGACAATTCAGTCACATTAGTAGTTACTTCTCCTCCATATAATATTGGAAAAAAGTATGGTAAATATAGTGATAAAATATCATTAGAAGAATGGAAAGAATTGATTAATGATGTTACCAAAGAAATCTATAGAATATTAAAACCAAACGGAAGTTTCTTCTTAAATTTATCTCCTATACCATTAGGAAATGATAAAGAGATTCTACCTTTACCTTACATAGGATATGATATTATGAAAGAAAATAATTTCAAAATTAGAAATATAATAACTTGGACTTTTAATAATATGCAAAACTGTACGAATAGATTATCCGGTCGATATGAAAATATTGTTTGGGGCGTAAAAGATTTAAATAATTATATTTTTAATTTAGACGAAATACGAATACCATATATTACCAAAAATGATAAAAGATTAGTTGGCGGAATTGGTAGAAACCCTACTGACGTATGGTACTTTGATAGAGTAAATAATATGACGAAGAAAAAATTGGATCTTACTCATCCTACAATTTATCCATTACCTATGATTGTTAGAATATTAAAAATGAGTAGCAATGTTGGAGATACAATATTAGATCCTTTTGCTGGAAGTGGAACTTCGCTGGTAGCTGCAAAGATTCTAAATAGAAAAGCAATAGGCTTTGAATTAGATACTAAATACAAAAATGAATGTAAAAGAAGATTAGCTACTGAAGGAAATATTTCTGTATCTGTATTTGACGAATATAAAAGTGACGAAGAAAAAAAACAAGCATTTTTAAATGCTATATCAAATCTAAAAATAGACAAATAAAAGGCAGAAGCACTGCCTTTTTATAATTGTTCGAAAATAATAACTAAACCTAAATTCAAATCATTTGGATAATCTTTACAAAAATCCTGAATTGAAGAATAACCAGATATTACTTCACATAGTTTTCTATGCTGTATAACTGCATGAAGTCCCATTAATTGTCTACTAAAATAGTTTGCTTCGCTATCTGTATCTTTAATTGAATATAACTTTTTTATCCTATTAACATTATTAGCTTCTTCACACACATCACAGCCACACAATTCCATTTTATCATCAACAAGATTTATATCAATATATTGACATGGTTCTTTTCTAAGTGTATTGTTTGAATTTATTCCTCCTACAAAATATTTGCTAAATTTTGCATCTGCTGGAGAAGTAGTAGAAAAAACATATTTAGTAGATTTTGCATTACCATCTCCTACTCTTCTAACAGGAGAAGCAGCATCAAAAGAAGTGGCACCACTAAAGTAATTAGTTGCAATATTAGGATATCCTCCACAGCCTAATGCGTGAATAGGTCTGTTATCAGCTATCAATTCACGTACAATTTTTGCAGCTCTAGCAGGACCTACTGTAGATACATAATCTTTTTTCCCTGTATCATTAAAATCTATATCTTTATACCAACTTTTATCGAGTTTCTTATAACTTGCGATACCGCCTAATGCAAATCCCCAAAATTTGTAACTATGCTTTCTTTCCAAAGACAAAACGAACTTAGTACATTTTTTATAATCCTCTTGCAAATCACCATGAATAGTTGCCAACACTTTTGGATAATAATCGGGATGTTCTTTTAAATACTTTATTGTTTCTTCTAGTAATATATTGTTAACTTCATCAGCATTCATTGCATTAAAGAATTTCTTCAGCTCAACATCAGAACCTTCCCCATCTTTTTCAGTATATTTTCCACCTAAATCAAACGACACAACAATATCAATCTTTAAACTATTAGCAAAATTATAATATTCTTTCATCTGAATGATTAATTCATCAAGAAATTTATCAAATTTGTAGTTTACCTTTTTTGCAACATATTTAACAATGTTAAACGCACCTGAATCAAGTAGAAATACTTTGGAATTAAAATCGTATTTTTTAGGCTTATATCCATTATATATTTCACCTTTTTTTATTAACATATTTCTAATATCGTTATATACATCACCAATTCTACTATATCCAGATAAATCATCAAACGCATGACTTTGAAAAGAATGTGGAATGTTATTATTTATATAGTAGTAATTTATTAGTGCAGGTGTATCTCCAGTTAGTTCAGCATAAACTATTTCTCTATCCTTATCACCATTACCTCCGCCATAATTATACACTTGAAAAAAAGATGGAATTGGCAATTTTTTTCCATGAACATCATAATTCATTTTTATCACTCCTAATTCATATTAACTCCATTCTTTTGCATTACCTTTATGATAGAAACCAACTCTTCTAATGTACCCATTTCTAAAAATTTAGAATATATTTTTTCTTTATATACAGATTGAGGATTTTTTTCTAAATCTCCCTCTCTCTCCTGTCTTTCAAATACTTTTTCATTTATAAGTGTTTCCTTGACCTGTTCACTTGTTTCAAAGAATATTCCTTTTACACATGGATAGTCTATCCAATGAATATAAAAAACAGGCCTTTCAATATCAGATTCAATAATTTCAAGTTGTCTTTCAATTTTGGCTTTATCAAGTGTAGCACTTCCCTCATAGCAATATCTATTAATCTTTTGAATTGCAGAAATAAAAGGAGCACAATGATACTTAACTTCAAAATAAGCCAATATACCTTTATCTTTTCCTAAAATCATACAATCAGGATATTTCTTATTGCTTTTATCTCCATGAGTTGCTTTAATCTTTAAATGATCAGTAAAATAATCTATTAAAATATTTTCAAAAAATTGGCCCATTATGACATCATACTTGACATGACTTTTATTTCTTGGGCTCATAAAATATGCACCGCATTTTTTGCACATATCCTTTAATTGTGGAATCTCTTCTTTTAATTCCTTAACTTTTTTAGGATCTTCTATATTATTTTCTTTATACATTTTATCAAAACATTCATCATTAAAATCATCATAAGTTAACTGGTTTTCAAATGTAGGTACATTCTTAAAAAAATCATCTATCCTATCCCTATATATATCCAAAATTTCATTATACATACTACCACTCCACCATAAAATAAGTTTCTTATAACAAAATTATAACATATATTTATGCAATTTTTGATTTTTCGATATAAATTTGTTGCAAAAAATCAATTTTAGAGTGATTAATACAAAGATTGGAGGATAGATATGATTAGAAAATGTACAGACGAAGATATAAGTGATGAAGAATGTGAAAAGGTTATTGATCCCTTTTATGAAAACTATGATAGTTATTTGGAAGAATATGTTATTCCTGAAGTTATAGCATTTAATATTGCTAGTTCTTTTTATAGAAATGCTATGTGGAAAGCAACTTTTGAACAACATTTTAATTCTGCTTTTGATACATTTAATCTGATGTGTAGAAATTATAAAAAAATGAAAGGTGAGGTTATTAAACTGCTCAGATTAAAATATTCTTTAGAAATTATCAACGAAGATCCTTTACAGACTCGTCACCGGTTTTTAATAATTCTAACTTTTCATTTAATGTTTCTGTCAATAAGTCTAATGCATAAATCTTTGTTTTTCCAAATTTATTTTTATTCATTTCATTAATTCTTTTTATCAAAAGTTCAAGATTTTCTCTATCCATCATATAAAAATCCCTTATATTACCAAAATGATAAACATTGTCTATTGTATATTTGAAATAAAAAATATCTTTTGTAGGACACTTTTTAATATTTTCTATAATTAAATTAACATCCAATTTATTTAAAAATCCCTCGCCATGAATAACATTATTCTTGATATAAAGGTTATAAAGTTTTTCACCCCAGTTTTCTGATAACAATATAGTAACTATTGTATCGGAACTATTTTTACTTCTATTTTGATTAATAATGTCATTAAATTCTTTTGAATACTTATTGTAAACATCCACTGTTTTTTGATCATTTAACATTGTATGAAAATCAATATAATCAACTTTATTATCAACTAAGCTTTTCTTCATTAGAGCTACTAACTGCTCAATATAATCAGGAAATAGTCCAATTACTTCTAAGCCTGATATAATCCTTAATAATTTGGGAAAAACTTGATATCCATAATGAAAATTTTTAATCATTTTATCTAAATATTCTTTTATTTCACTATCTTCTAATTCCCAATAAGCTTCTAAATTAAAATATGGATCATCATTTGGTAAAGCATTTTCTATTTCAACTGTTATATATTGATTTAAAGTGTTCTTCATCTGACTTAAATTAAGGCTAGAAGAACATAAATAATCACTAATAAAATCAAACGCAGTAAAATAATCAGTCATTTTTTGTAATCCATCATCAGTGAATGATGTTGCACCAGAATATTTTGCACCATTTAATTTTTGTTTTATTTCAACACCATTTTTTAATAATACAGACATATGAATTGTATTAATAAATGTTAATTCTAAAATTCTATTTTCTTTTTCTTCATATTTTTGCTTTTTAATTTGATTAAATATAATTTCATATTCATTTAATAAAAAAATTATAGTTCTAATGTTACAACAATTATCTTTTTTTAGCGTTTCAACTAATAAACTCTTTTGGGATTTCAAATACTCATAGTATTTCTTATTTTTAACATGGTTTTCTAAAAGATTATTTATTATTTTTTCCAAATTTGGCACATAATCTATAGTTTTACCAATTAATTTTTCTTTTATTAATTTATACTTATTTTCTGTGTTATATGTTTTGTTAACTCTTTTTTTAATATCTTCTATCTTTGGCTTAGTAACTGTATCATCACTTTGCCATGAATTAACTTTTTTCTTTTCGCCATACTCAATATTATTATATAAGCAACTAATTATTTTTAATTCATAATTATTATCTATATTTAGCTTTTCTATTTCGTTTTCGTTAGCAACTATAATACACTTAACATTCTTGTGTTCCACATAATCATTAATAAACCCCAAGACTTCATTAATAGGTATATTAACTCTTTCTAAATCGTCAAATATAATTAATTTTTTCGAAACATCTATAAAATTACTCATTAACTCAGTTGCATCAATACTTTTTGCATCTGGTAAAGGTATTTTAAAAATACTTGAAATGGCCGATGAAAAGCTTCTATAACCAGCGCCTAATATTTTGCCTCCCTTTTTTATTTTTTTATTTATTTTCATATTTTTGTTCATTATTGAGTATAGTATTTTTTTACTTATATCACTTGTATTACTAAGCCCATATAAAGAAACATATACACTATCATTAATTTTTGCTAGTATTTTGTTTTTAACAAAATATGTTTTACCGCATCCCCACTCTCCATTAAGTAGAATTGCATACTGACTATTAACATCAGAGTAGTATGTTTTAATTATTTCAATTATTTCTTCCTCGCTTAAATTCATAACAATTCTATCCTCCTTATAAAAGAAAAAATTCTATACTATAATTGTATAGAACTCTATGATTACATTATACTACTTTATCTCTTAAATGTCTGCAATAATCATGCAATTTTAACAAAACTTGTTCCCGAGTTGTTCCCAAGAATTATTTTCATTCTTCTCTATACTCACAGCCCCTTATAAAATGGGCATAAAAAATGAGAGCACGGTTAAATGCTCTCTTCAGGGGGTTTCGGTAAGTATATCTACACAAAAAACAGTAGATTATACTTCATGATAAATAGTAAAAGCTACCTATCATGTAACTTAATAATAACTAAAAAATGCTAAGATGTCAATTTTATTTCCGAAACTTTCCACTTCTTTACACTTAACTATGTATAATTGATTCAATAATTTTCATCTTTAATTGTTTTTCTTCTTCTGTCTTTTTTAATAAATACTGATAAGAATCTTCTCTTGCTCTTAAAAGAATAGAATAATCATTCTTTATATTAGCTATTTTAAAAGACATATCACCACTTTGTTTAGTACCAAATAAATCACCATGACCTCTTAGTTTAAAGTCTTCTTCACTTATTTCAAACCCATCAGTAGTCTTTTCCATAATATGAAGTCTTTCAGTATCTTGATTACTTATTAAAACACAATGTGACTGTAAATCATTTCTTCCTACTCTTCCTCTTAACTGATGAAGTGTTGAAAGTCCAAATCTATTAGCATCAAATATAACCATCATAGTAGCATTAGGAACATCTACTCCTACTTCAATAACAGTTGTACTAATTAGTATTTGACACTTATTAAGAAGAAAGTCATTCATAACTTTATCTTTAGCTGCTGTAGCCATCTTACCATGAACTAGTCCTATCTTATATTTACTACCAAAAGCGACTGTTAATTTATCTTTAAGTTCATTGACATTAGTTAAATCACTATTTTCACTTTCTTCTATCAAAGGTGCTATTACATATATCTGATGATCTTGTTTCAATTCTTCATACATCATGGCTAAAACATCTTTCATCTCAGCCTCATTCTTTAACACTGTATGAATCTTCTTTCTCCCCTTTGGTCTTGTCTTAATAGTAGATACATCCATATCACCAAAGATAGTTAAAGCATAAGTTCTTGGTATGGGAGTAGCACTCATATATAAGGTATCTGGTTTCTTACCCTTATTTTCTAAATTAGCTCGTTGATTAACACCAAACCTATGTTGCTCATCAGTAATAACTAATCCCAGATTGTTATACTCTACCTCTTCTTGAATTAAAGAATGAGTTCCAATAATAACATCTATATCATTATTAGCAAGGCTTGTTAAAATCTTATCTTTATCCCTCTTACTAGTTGATCCTGTTAATAAGGCAATATTTATATCAGTATCTTTAAAGATATCTTTCATATTATTATAATGCTGGGTAGCAAGTATTTCAGTAGGAGCCATTAAAGCACTCTGATAGCCTGCTAGATAGTTAGCATAGATAGCAAGAAAAGAAACAATTGTCTTACCACTACCAACATCACCTTGTAATAACCTATTCATTTTCCCTTCACTAGTTAGGTCCTTTACAATATCAGAAACTGCTTTTTCCTGATCAGTTGTAAGCTCAAAAGGAAGTGTTTTAATAAAATCTTCTACCTTCTTAGTATCTATTTCTTTTTTTATACCAGAATTTTTATTCTTATTTTCCATTTTTAAATAGTTAATCTTAAACATAAAAGAAAATAACTCTTCATACTTAAGTCTATTCTTTGCTTCCTCTAACTTTTCAAGAGATGGTGGATTATGTACTATATTTAAAGCGGTTCTTTTATTAACAAAGTTATACTTTTCTTGATACTCTAAAGGGATAAAATCTGTTATTTCTTTATAATTACCTAGTAAAGCCATATTTATATAAGTAGACATATTCTTATTAGTAAGACCACTAGTTAAATGATAAACTGGTTCTATCTTAATCTTCGCAGATAACGTTTCTAACTTTATATCAGATGCTGTAATAACATTCTTTCTCTTATCAAATTTACCTATTACTGTAACACCAGTACCTACTGCTAAATGACTTTTTAGAAAGGCTCTATTAAATATAGATATACCAACTACTCCTGATGAAGTAACTAATCTAAAGTTCATTTTATTAAGTCCTGCTTTAAACCTAACTAAGATTGGACTACTTTCTATTCTTCCATCTATAATAATATGATCACCATCTACTGTATCAGTAAGTGATCCTCTTTTCAAAATATCATAACGAAATGGATAATGGGTTACCAAATCATCTACTGTGGTAATCCCTATTTTATTCAAAAGGACTAAAGACCTTGGTCCTATCCCTCTAACATCTTTCAATGCCACAACTACCACCTCTTCTTCTGCCTGATATTATATCACATTTTTAGGAATTTTTGAAGATGAAAACACATAAAATATTATAAGGAGGCTTAATGAAATTAATTATTGATGACATGATAGAAGATAATGATAATCTTCTTTTAACCAATAAGTTTGTCACTGGTTTTAGACTTAAACTTGCTCTTACTAGTGATAATATTGTTATCGTATTACCTAGTAAAATAGATATTTCTCTTACTAATTTAACCTTTAAAGAGATAAAAAAGATTAATCAGAATCTATATACTCTTAAAGAGACATTAGAGATATTTAAAAATTATCAAAAAGAACTTATCTTAACTATTTCTAGGTTAGAGGATAAGACTAATCTATTTATTGATTTAATTCTAGTAGAAATACAAAAGTATAGTAATTTAAACTTTTCATTTGAAACTAGTGATGATGCTATTTATAAATATTTAAAGAATACTAGTTATCCTAGTTATTTAATTACAGGTGATTGCAAAGATAAAGTCATAATAAAAAGAAAAGATAAGAATTATTTCTTTAATAAAGTATCTAGCATAACTAACCTTTATAAATTATTAAATAATCATTCTAACTCTTTTCCTTTATATATTATAATTCAAGAAAATATGAAAAAGTCTTTGCTTTTTAACACATCATTGCTCCGTCTACTTGAAGAATAGTTCCTGTTACATAACTTGCTTTATCACTTGCTAAGAATAGTATGGCATTAGCTATATCTTTAGGATCACCTATTCTTCCTAATGGTATCATAGCAATTAAAGGTTTAATCATTTCATCTGGTAAATTTTTAACCATATCAGTATTAGTTATACCAGGTGCTACAGCATTTACTCTTATTTTCTTTTTACCTAACTCTCTTGCTAAACTCTTAGTTAAACCGTTAACAGCAAATTTACTAGTTGGATATAGACAGCCACTAGGTTGACCATAAAAGCTTACCATAGAGCTGACATTTACAATTGATGGATTCTCCCCTGTCATATATGGAATAACTGCTTTAGAAGTATCAAATACCCCTTTTATATTTAGATTAATAATCTTATCACACTCTTCTTCTGTATAGCTTGTTATAGGTGTACTTGAAGATACTCCAGCATTATTTACTAAAATATCAATTTTACCATATTTAGTAGCTATTTCTTTAGCTACTTTTTCCATTTCTTCTAGATTAGCTAAATCAGTAAAATATCCTTCTACTTTATATTCATTATTTTCTTCTTTTAAAGAATTAATTGCTTTTGTAACACTTTCTTCACGTGATCCGAAAAGTATTACTCTAGCTCCTTCTTTTAGAAATTCTTCTACAGTAGTGTAACCAATCCCTCTAGTACCTCCGGTTACTAAAACTACTTTTTCATTAAACATTATTATCATCACCTTCCATTTTAATTATAACAAGAGATAGTACTTATAGGTAAATAATCTTTGAAAGATGACACAATTTGACAAAAAAATAAGATACCAAGAGTATCTTTTATATTTATAATTTAAATTCTCGAATGGTGGTTCCAGGTGGAATCGAACCACCGACACAAGGATTTTCAGTCCTTTGCTCTACCGACTGAGCTATGAAACCAAATAATGGCGGTTCCGACGGGGCTCGAACCCGCGATCTTCTGCGTGACAGGCAGACGTGTTAACCAGCTGCACCACGGAACCATTATGGTTGCGGGAGGAGGACTCGAACCTCCGACCTCTGGGTTATGAGCCCAACGAGCTACCAACTGCTCCATCCCGCGATATCAATATATAAATTTAAGTGGCGGAGGAAAAGGGATTCGAACCCCTGCGTCGCTTGCGCGACCTCCCGGTTTTCAAGACCGGTCCCTTCAACCAGACTTGGGTATTCCTCCAAATAAGTGGTGCCTAAGGCCGGACTTGAACCGGCACGAAGTATGACCTTCGCAGGATTTTAAGTCCTGTGCGTCTACCAATTCCGCCACTCAGGCACATCATGGTGACCCGCATGAGATTCGAACTCATGACCCTTTGATTAAAAGTCAAATGCTCTACCGACTGAGCTAGCGGATCAAATATTTAAAAATGGTTGCCTCGGTTAGATTCGAACTAACGCATGTCAGAGTCAAAGTCTGATGCCTTACCACTTGGCTACGAGGCAATAACTAAGATGGTGGAGAGAGATGGATTCGAACCATCGAACCCGAAGGAACAGATTTACAGTCTGTCGCGTTTAGCCACTTCGCTACCTCTCCGACTATAAATAATAAAATGGTGCCGAAACCAGGAATCGAACCCGGAACCTACTGATTACAAATCAGTTGCTCTACCTATTGAGCTATTTCGGCATCTTAATGGTGGGCGATATAGGACTCGAACCTATGACCCCCTGCTTGTAAGGCAGGTGCTCTAACCAACTGAGCTAATCGCCCAAGTAACCACTTGACGAAATTAAATATACCAATTTATTTAATGAATGTCAACACTTTTTCCGATTTTTATTATATTTTTTTCTCTTTTAGTGATTTTTCTAGAAAAATAGCTAAATTTTTAAATCCCGATGGTGTTTCTTTTATCTTGCTTCCCCTATTTTTAGTAATACGATAATCAAGATTAATGGTACTTAATGAGTAGTGATTATCTTTTTCTTCTCTTACTATTCTCACTCTTATTAATTCACCAATAGTAGCATAATCATTAACATTTTCTATATATTTGTTAGAGATTTCTGAAATATGAATTAAACCGCTTGTATTATTATCTAGCTGAACAAAAATTCCATACTCTTTAATACCAGTGACATAACCCAGTACAACAGAACCTATCTTGTACTTTTCATGCATCACTTCTCACCACAAATAGATTATAGCATAATTTTCTCTTTACGAAAAGAAAAAATTTATTTATAATGTTCTTGGTGATAAAAATGAATGATGAACAAATAGAAGCTAAAGTAAGAGAAATTATTGATGAGTTACGTCCTTTTCTAGTAAGTGATGGAGGAACTCTTGATTTTGTAAGTTATAAAGATGGTATTGTCTATGTCAGTTTAGGTGGTGCTTGTGCTGATTGTGACTTTTTAGACGTTACTTTAAAAGACGGAATTGAACAAATGATAATGAACGAAATAGAAGAAGTTAAAGAAGTAAGAAATATTAATGAAGAAAATTAAAGTTTTCTAAGAAATCAATTTGAATTAAAAAACCACTTTCTCTTAAAAGATTATAAAGATAAAATAAGAAGTCTTCATAATCTTTTATTTTGTCTAAAATATTAATTATTTTATCTTCACTTACTACTCCATTTATAATATCTTCATAACAATCAAAATAGAAACTTGGAAATAACACTCTAGCCATTAATAAATGTCTTTGATAAGAACTATCTACACTAAGTAATAGTTTTTTTATTTGTCCATCCTGATAACCATAAAAGAATAAATCTTTTAAATATTCACTTATATCTCTTACTTTATAATCTATAATAAGAGATAATGGATTATAGAAGTTATTTAAATCATCATTTAGATGAATTCTCTTATGACAAATAGTTAAGTTATCTTTACTACTCTTTTTTATAGATTTATTAACTTCACTTAGATAACTAATAGCTACTTCAGCATAACCAATAAAGTAGTCAATACTATTATATAATAAAGGATATTTATCTTTGATATATGGTTTTTGGTACTCAAAATAATCTATTTTTCTACACCATAAATTATACCAGTCACTTCTATTAAGTATTAGATAATTATTATAATTAATATAAGTATCTTTAATTAAATCTTCTACTATTATCTTTCTATTAAGAAAGTTGTAACAAACAAGAATATAGTTTTTACCATCTATTAGTGAGGAATAGTTATTAAAAACATTATCTATAATTAAGGATGGATAATTATAATAAGCTAGACTTTTATTTAAACTAACTTGTTCTTTTATCTCTTGTTCCTGATTATTCACTAAATAAAGAATATATAACTTATCATTTAAATAGAATTTATAATTTACGCCATCTTTAATAATTTCCACTGGATAAAGGTGATAATAATAATTAAGAAAGTTTTTAATTTTAATCACCTCTATTTAATATTATGAAATGTCACAAAAAAAGAGTACTATTTTTAGTACCCTATCTTCTTCTACTTGTCTTTTCATCGCCAACACCTTTTGGAGTTATAGCAACTAAAACATCATCTTTTTTAGGCATTTGTTCATCTCGACCTTGTATAGGGAGATTAACATAAAAGCCATTATAATCTGTATCTACACTTTGCCTTTTAGGTTCAGTTGAAGTTGTTGAAAAACTAGCTAAATAGTCAGCATAATTTATATCACCTGGCTCTACATGAGAAAGTTTCATTGTAGGATCAGGTGTTTCATCTTTTGATGCAGTTAAATGCTGTAACTCTGTTCTTGCTGCTTCTAATTTTTTTCTTTCTTCTTGTAAATTATAATCAATCTCTTTTGTTTCAGTCTGCAAAGTTGCTCGTTCAGATTGTAGACGTTCTCTTTCTTTGGCCACTTTACTCTGATTTTCCCGTTCAATCCTTAACGTTTCTTTATATTTCTTAGCTTCTTCTTCTTCTTTTAAAACAGCCCTTCTATTTTCTTCTATTTGTCTTTGATACTTCAAAGCTTTCTCCACTTTTTGGTTTAACTCTTCAACAGCTTTTTGTTCTTGTCTTTTTCTTTCTATTTCTTTTTTCATTCTTTCATTTTCTTCTCTATTTCTAGAAAGTTCATCTTCTTCTTGTTCACGTGCTTGTTTTTCAGCTTCATATTCTCTCTTAGCCTCTTCCTTTGCCTGACGTTTTCTTTCTATTTCATTAATTGATTCAGCTAATTGAGCAGACAACTCATCAACATTAGGAACAATAGTGTTATTTTGTGTATAAGACGTACTATTAACTGGTGATGATTGTTTACCTGTTAATCTTCTAGCAAAACTTTCAAGTGCATCATCAGTTAGCGTATCACTAGGGTCAATGCCACTATTTTCCGCAGTAGGAGTGTTTTGGGTAAAAGTTCCTTCTTCATTAGGTTTTGATGAATTTTGAAGCCATTCTGGTACATTAAGAGTTGGTTTACTACTAAATATAGATTCATCTAATGGCTGATTTTCTTTGTTGTTTTTTGATAAAATTGAAAAACCTTCTGGTACAGTAAATGTTGGTTTACCACTAAAAATAGGTTCACCTAACGTTGGCTTTTCTTTGTTATCTTTTGATAAATCTGAAGAACTTTCTGATACAGTAATAACTGGTTTTCCTTCATTCAATACAAAGTTTAAATCTTTATTTTTCAAAGGTAAAGATGTATTATTTTTTACTTGTCCACTATTTAAAATTTGATCTAACTCTGTTGATTCTAATTTAGTATGATTTTTAATTGGACTAATATTATCAAAGAAATTATCCAATTCAATTTCTTTATTTTTACCATTTACCTTTTTACTAATTAAATTATCTATTTTTGCATCTTCCTTGTCATCAAATGTTTTAGCATATGATTCAACTTTTTCATCTGTAGCTCCTTTTAAAGCTTGGTATACTGACTTTTTAATATCTTCCTGTTCTGCTTTAGATACTTCCACATCCCTTTTTATAGGTTTTGCCATACCTTCAAAAGTTTTCTTCGAAGTAGAAAACACATCATTCATTTGTTTATATGCTTCTACCATTCCAGTCATAGCTTCTTTTCTATACTTCTTTATTACCATTTGTGTAGCTAATTTTCCAAAATTAACATTTGGAATTTTTAAACTATGTCTGCCATTTTCTATTACTCTTCTGTAATATGTATCAAATGCTGCTATTTTATCTTCTAATATAGCGACATTGGAATCTATTTTAGTAAGAAAAGCTTTTTTATCTTCATCGCTCATAGTAGTAACATTTTTCAATCCAGCGGTTGCTAAAGTCTTAGTCTCTTTTGATTGCTTTAACATATTGTTTAAAAAATGTCTTTCTACTTTACCTATAATCATAAAGGCTAAAGCTTGAAATTTAAGCTTTGTTGGAGGAGCTACTGCTACTGTTTCAATTGGATTATCAATAAGTTCTGCACCAAGTTCTTCCGCCTCTTTTATATTTATTTCTTCTTTAATCATAATTTATGCCTCCAACCATTATTGAGATAACTTGCGTAATACGTCTTTTACCCTATTCCATTCTTCTTCATTATCAACTCCAAATAACTGTGGAGTTCCACCATTTCTTTCAACACGAGATACATAAACAGTAACATTACCATTTGCATCTTTTTCATTCTTTGTGTAAACTACGTATTCTTTTTTTGTATCTTTAAATTCAAAAGCAATAACTACTTCTACTTCATCAATAGAACCATCTTCTTGCACAATTGACATAATTTTTTTATTTTCATTTTCCATCTTTTTCTTCCTCCCTCGCTATTCTACAACATAATATTACCATAAAAAAGGAAAAATAGAAAGTTTTTTTTCCATTCTTGTACTATTTAGTGTTTTTTTATCTTTCTAATTAAGAAATAATGACAACCATAAGCACAATAGTTTTTAATATAATTATCTAAATCTTTAATATCATTTATACAATTTCTATTTTTATTATTACTATCATAATAACCTTTTAATCTTAATTTATCATAAGCAAAATCACCAAAAATATAGTCATAGGGCTCAAAATAATCTGTTAATAAAGAATCAACTAATTCTTTATTAACATATTCACTACCTTTAACTATCTCATATTTATTATTAAAAAACTCTATCATACAATTTCCTCTTTCTTATTATATTCTAACTTATATTAGAGTTTTTTTCTAGTCCTCCTTGATAATATAGTGGTACTTTTCCTTGAATAAGTTCTGTAACAAGAGGTATATTTGATGATACTTTTACTTCTTTAGAGGTATGAGGAAGAGTTATCTGCTCTGTTATTTCTACTATAATAGACAGTTCAACTAAAGCATTATTAAAACCATAGGAGTTTACCTTTACCTCTAAATTGCTTTTAACGCTTCCCACAAAAGAAAACCTAATAGGAATAGACATAGTAGTATTTATAAGTAAAGAATTACCTGTTAGACTTCCTATTGGTATATCACAAACTATTCCATTTTTTAGATAGATATAATTTTTACCCTTAAGTCCATCAGATAATGAAATATTTTTAGTATCTCCTCTTTCTATTTCAAGTAATCTATCAGTAACATTCTTATTTATTTTATTCAAAATAGTATTAACTTCTTTAGAATTGTAATCAATGAATTCTATTTCTTTGGAATCATTCTTAACTATCTTATATAAGTTTTCTTTAGTAAAATCATAGTTTCTAATTACATCATTTAAAATAGTAGTTGCTACTCTTTTAGTTTCAATAGATGCATAACTAGTTATTGATTCTTCTAAATGTTTACCAGCTTTAAAGATAATAATTATTGTTAATATAAATGAGAAGAAAATAGTTCCTAATAAAAAAGAAATGGGATTAGATTTCTTTCTTCTCTTTAAATGTAGTCTTCTAGAATTCATTCTAATCTTACTAGGATAACATCTTCTCCTATCCTTTCAATATTCTTCCAAGATATTTCTTCTTCCACCCCTCTATTCATGAAAGATAGCATTTTCTTATTAGGTTCTACTACTAAAGAAACAATAGCACCACTTATTTGATCTATTTTAACATCAATTATATTACCTACATTTCTACCATCCATTGTATTTACTATATCTTTATTTTGTAAATCTGATAATCTCACTATTATCACCTATTTATTTTTATGTAAAAAAAAGAAATACTATTCTATTTTAGTATTCTCTTTAACTGTTTAACAGCATTTTTTTCAAGTCTTGATACTTGAGCCTGACTAATGGATAAGTCTTCTGCTACTTCCATTTGGGTTTTACCAATAATGAATCTCTCTTCTAGTATTTGTTGACATCTATCAGATAACATAGTAATAGCATCATTAGTAGCTAGCCGATTTTCCATCTCACTCCCCGTTTGTCTTTTATCTTCTATTTGATCATATAAATAGATAGTATCTCCTCCATCACTATAGATTGGTTCAAACATAGAAACTGGATCTCTTAATGACTCTAGAGCATTCACTACATCATAAGTTGTACAATCTAGTTTTTTGCTTATCTCTTCACAAGATGGTTCTTTCCCATTAGTTAAAACATATTCTTCTTTATATTTTAAGGCTTTATATGCTAAATCCTTAGTAGAACGACTTACTCTTATACTATTATTATCTCTTAAATAACGTCTAATCTCTCCAATAATCATCGGTACAGCATAGGTTGAAAACTTAACATTCTGTTCCAAATCAAAATTATCAATAGACTTAACAAGTCCAATACATCCAACTTGAAATAAATCATCTAAGTTCTCATTATAATTTTTGAATCTTTTTAAAATACTTAAGACTAACTTTAAATTACCTTCTACCAAATCATTTCTAGCAAAAGGATTAGTTTTAATATTTTTAAAGAGTTCTGTCATCTCTTCACTAGTTAATACTTTTAAATTTCTTGTATCTACTCCACTAATTTCTACTTTATAGTTTGACATTTTATCACCTTTCTATCTTATAATGATAGAAAGATAATTTTTTTATACATATTTTTGGAATTCTCTTGGTAATTTACTCTCAAATGTATATTTTTTCTTATTATTTGGATTAGTTAAAACTATTTTAGAAGCATGTAGTAATAATCTTTTAGCTTTAATATCACTAGTATATTTTGTATCACCTACAATTGGATATCCTAAATATGATAGAACTGCTCTTATTTGATTTTTTCTACCCGTCTTAATATTTACTTTTACTAAGGCATAATTTTTCTTTTCTTTTAATACTGTTATAGAAGTAATTGCTTTCTTACCACTTTTATCATTAGTAACATGTACTTTATAATTATTATCTTCTTTTAAATAACATGTATAATTAGTATATGACTTTATTCCTTTTGGTACTACTGCTATATATTCTCTATCTTCTATTAAGTTATTCCAATCATTTTGTAATAGTTCTTTTATTCTTTCATCTTTTACAAAGATTACTACTCCTGATGTATCTTTATCTAGACGGTGTAGGATAAATATTTTATCTTTACTATTTCTTTCTTTAATAAATTGACGCATCATATGATAAGCTGTTTTTTCTTTTTCTTTAGTAGTTGCTATTGTTAATAAATGTGCTGGTTTTTCTATTACTAAAAAGTATTCATCTTCATAAAGTATCTTTAAAGGACTCTTCTTATGAGTCTTATAATCTTTTCTAATTTCAATAATATCATTTTTCTTTACTTTGTAGTTATAAGCAGTAATTGATTTACCATTTACAAAAACACTATTATTTTTTAGATATGATTTTAATTTTTTATGACTTTGTTCGTTAAATAATTTTAATATTGTTTCTAACAATAATCCTTCTTCTTCGACTTTTTTATACATAAAAGCACCTCTTTTCTTAGAAGATTATAGCAAAAGATGAAATTTATCACAATATTTTTTAAAAAAAGCTTGATTTTTAATCACATCTTTGCTATTCTAAGTATGCAAGTCGGAAATATATTACAAAATTTAAAAAAAGACTTGATTTATGAAACATTTTATTGTAATATTAAATTGTTCTGTTTGAAAGAACGGGCTTGTAGCTCAGTTGGTTAGAGCGCTCGCTTGATAAGCGAGAGGTCACAGGTTCAAGTCCTGTCAGGCCCACCATTAAGATGCCTCAATAGCTCAGTTGGTTAGAGCACTTGACTGTTAATCAAGGGGTCCTAGGTTCAAGTCCTAGTTGAGGCGCCATTTTTTTTGGCCAGTTGGTGAAGTGGCTTAACACACTGCCCTTTCACGGCAGCATTCACGGATTCGAATTCCGTACTGGTCACCATAATGATTACAAAGCCTTATTTTCAAGGCTTTTTATTTTAAATTTCATTTACCAAGTGCTTGCTAAAAGTATGGTTTTATGCTACTATATATATAGATGAAGGAAACTTCATATAATAAAAAAGGAAATACTTAATATCCAATGTTTGAGTACTTACCTTAATTGGGGTTTGCACACAATCTATTAGATTGAGTGCTTTTTTATTTTATGACTACTTATAAAGTAGGCCAATTAGTAACATTATAATTACTACTAATAATGATATTAATAAATTTTTTTTAGACATAATATCAAGCCTCCTTCCTTTAAAAGAAGAAAGGCAAGCACTCTAACTATTAAGTATTTCAAGTGCTATTATACTATTTATAATCATGCTAAACAATAAAAGAGAAAAGTTTTAATATTTTCCGTATTATTGTAAAAAGGAAATTAAATAAAAAAACAACTTATCTTTTAATTTAATTAGTTCAATTTCACTTTTTCTTTGTAAAAGTGTTGACATCACTTTTATTTTACGGTAATATTATAACTACGGAAGCAATTTGGAGACATACTCAAGAGGCTGAAGAGGCTCCCCTGCTAAGGGAGTAGGATGGGTAACTGTCGCGAGGGTTCAAATCCCTCTGTCTCCGCCATTTAGAATTTAAAACCCTTATGGGTTTTTATCTTATTTATAAGTAAAAAAGTCATAAATATCAAGTTGATATCTACGACTTTTTTTATATCATATTTTTACTACTTAACTTCATCATAAGTTTATCTATAAGCATTTCAAAGAAAGTATATAATCTATGTGATAAATACATTAAGATAAATGCTAGAAAAATCATAAAGACATTAAAATGTGTTATAGAAAATAAAGTAGTTAAGTTAAAGATAGCATATATAAATAGATAAAACATTGTACTAAATAGAATTAGTCTTATTCTATTAAATGGTCTACATATCTTAAATAAAAGAATAAATGACGTATAACCAGTCAAAGTTAAACATAGGGTTGATATTTTAGCATAACTAAGACTAAACATCTGCCCTGCTAAACAAATTAGTAAAATATTTAAAATAATTGTAAATGCCGGTGGTGCTGATTTCTTTAAGACATTCACTAAGAATTTTCCTTTTACTCTTTCTTTATTGGGTTCAAGTGCCAAGACAAACGATGGTATTCCAATAGTTACTACACTAGCAAGTGTTAACTGAATAGGAATAAAAGGATAAGACATTTCAATGAAAAGAAATAAGAAAGCAAGTATTCCTGCATAAATAGTTTTAACTAGGAATAAAGAGGCTGATCTTTCAAGATTATTTATACTTCTTCTCCCCTCTGCTACTACACTAGGCATAGAAGCAAAATTAGAATCTAGTAAGACTAATTGGGATACACTTCTTGCAGCATCACTTCCAGAAGCCATGGCAATAGAACAGTCTGCTTCTTTTAGAGCTAAACAATCATTAACGCCATCTCCCGTCATGGCTACATTGTGACCAGCTTCCTTTAAAGCTCTAATAAGTAAGTGCTTTTCTTCTGGTTTAACCCTTCCAAATACATCATACTCTAAAGCTGCTTTTTTTATCTCTTCTTCACTATTTAAAGTAGATAAATCTATCACTCTAAGCTTTTCAGTAAGTCCTGCTCTTTTAGCAATAGCTGATACAGTAATAGGATTATCTCCAGATATAATTTTAATAGCAACACCTTGTTCTTTAAAGTACTCTAAGGTTTTCTTAGCTTCTTTTCTAACTTTATCTTGTAATAATATAAATCCTAAAGCTTGTCTTTCCTCATTCTTTTTACCGTAATTATTAACCTTGACCAAAACTAAAACACGGTACTTTTTAATATAATCATCTAACATTTTTTGATAACTCTTACCATGATCTTTTAAAACAAATTCTACTGCTCCAATCAAATAGGTATCAGTAGCAAACTTTACACCAGAATATTTCTTTTCGGATGAAAAAGGAATAACTTCTTCTACTTTCCATTTTGGTTTACGATAATAAGCATCTCTTATAGCAATAGCAGTAGCATTTTTATCTTTTGTAGCTGCCATCATACTACCTAAAATATCTCCTAGTGAAGCTTTAGTTTCCCCATCTAGTGGAATAACATCAACTACTTCCATCTTACCTTCCGTGATAGTACCTGTCTTATCAAGACAAATCACATCAACTCTAGCAAGAGATTCAATACAGTATAAATCTTGTACTAAAACTTTTTCTTTAGAAAGACGAATAACAGAAACAGCAAAAACAGTTGATGTTAATAATACTAATCCTTCTGGTATCATTCCAATAATAGCTGCTACTGTGTTAACAACAGCATTTTGTAAAGTATTCCCAGATAAATATAGTTGTCTTGCAAAAAGCAAAATACCAAGAGGAACTATAATAACTGAAATAGTCTTAACTATTTTATTAAGAGAACGCATAATTTCAGATGATATTGGTTTTATATATTTAGTATCACTTGATATTTTAGCAGTATAGTTATCATATCCAATATGTTCTACCCTAGCTTTAGCATTACCACTTACGATAAAACTACCTGATAATAGCATATCGCCTTCTTTCTTTATTAAAGTATCACTTTCTCCTGTTATAAATGACTCATCAACTTCCACTACTCCATCTACTATAATAGCATCCGTAATTACTTGATTACCTAATTCAAGTATAATAATATCATCTAAAACAACTTCATCTAGATTAACATCATATTCTTTACTATCTCTTAATACTTTAACTTTTGATGCTGATACTACTGATAATTTATCAATAACACTTTTAGAATGTAATTCTTGAAATGTACTAATAACAGTATTTAAAACGATAATAAGTAGAAAGCCAAGATTCTTATAGCTACCTACTAAAATAATTGCTACTGCTAAAATAGCATTGATTATATTAAATAATGTAACAGTATTTTCTAAGATGATTTCTTTAGCACTTTTTGTTTTTACATTTGTATTAAAGTTAACTAAATTGTCTTTAATTCTTTCATTTACTTGCTCTTTACTAAGACCAGTATTCTTATCAGGATTATATCTTTTACTCATCTAATCACGTCCTTTCTTACCAATTATAACATAATAATAGAAGAATTTAGTAAAATATGTTATAGTATGTCTAAGAGGTGGATATATGAAAAAATTTTTAGCTATTTTACTTACAATAATAGCAACTGCAACTACTATTGTTTTAGTAGGACTATTTACAATTACTTACGTTGGAAGTGAAATTATTAAGATCGCTGCTAATCAAGCACTTGATGATTCTGTTGTAGATAGTAATGACTTATATCAAGAAGCAGAAGACTTAGGTATTAGTCAAGATAAGATTGATAAGGCTTTATCTAATGATGAAATGAAAGAGTATGTTAATACTATTTTAAAAGAAGTAATTGATAAGAAGACTAGTAATAAAAGCAATGTTGATGAAGAACTTATCAAAGAAAAAACTAAAGAATTTTTAGAGAAAGTTAATAAGAATTATGATATTAATCTATCCGATGAAAAGCTAAAAGAAATTACTGATAATGCTAGTGAAGAAGTAATTGAATCATCTAATGAAATGATTGAAGATAAAGATAATCAAATATCTGGATTCTTAGATGTTATGAGTTTTTGTAATAATTCTAAAGTAAGAGGTTTAACTATTATTTTACTAATCATAGAATTAGTATCTATCGCTCTTCTTACTCTTAAAAAGTTAAGTTTCTTCTTATATTATACTTTTATAGCTTTATTTACTGCTACTCTTACTGCCCTTTTAACTTTCTTTATAAACTTTGCAATTAGTGGTGAAAAAGAGTTAGAAGCAGTTGTAAAGCTTATAAGTAAAGGTTATAAATTAGCTTTAGGTTTCTTAATCTTAGGAATAGTATTTATAATCATTCATAATATTATTAAGCATTATACTAATAAAGAGGTAGTTCCTTTCTAGAACACCTCTTTTTTAACTATCTATGCTTAGATAAATACATTTCTCTTGTAATTAATAATTGCCTAGCAATACTTTCTTTTCCAAACACCAATTCTTTTTGGACAAAATCAGTATGAATGAATCCTGCTTTTTTAAATGATTTAATAGCTCCTAATCTATTCACTGGAACAACATCAGACAATTCCCCAATATTATTTTTTTCAAAAGCTATTTTTTCCAATTCTAGCAAAGCTTCATACGAATAGCCTTTATTACGATACTTACTTTGTATTACTATTCCCATACTATGAATATTACCATCTAAATAATAATACACTTCACCAATTGGTTCCTCTATATTTTTATCATAAATATATGCAAAATATTTATCTGGTTCTTTATTTATCCAGTTATTAAACCAAGCTATCATTTCTTCATCAGTTTTACTAATAGTACCAGTAGCAATATCATAACCTTTTAGGTTTATATCATATCCAGCATTATAAGACATAGTTTTTATATCTTTCATCCACTCTTGTCTATAATGTAAATCTCGTATAGTAGGAATTTTTAAATATACTTTTTGCACATTACTAATCTCCTTTACTGATTATTTTGCAAAAACACTAATTAAGTCATTTCATCTTTAGTGTTAGCATTTGCCTATATATGCAGCAAACTAATTTTTCATATTATATTCACTGCATTTTTCCTCTAATAGTATAAAATTACAGCATCTTGATTTAATACGTTCATCTAGCTTACCGTTCTTATACTTCTCATACAGTTTTATTGCTTTTCCTTTAACACTTTTAATATTTTTATTAAGCCACAATAATTGTGATTTTAAAAGATTCTGTCTTTTTAATTCATATGTATCATTTGGCATAGAATTTAAATCAAACAATTCATAATTTTTTGGTGTCACTGGAATCATGTTGTTAAAGTTAACAACTCCATATCTTCCACCATCAATCTTAACAATATCTAAATTATTTTTCATTTTCACATGTTTGACTTTGGGACTTGATAATGGTGCAAAATATTCACAATTTTCAACAACAAACAATATTCCAATAAACGGTCTTAATTCCTTGACTCCAGCATTATAAGATACCTTATTGTCAAACTGCCTTAAATAATTGCAATACTTATAATCTACTTTTACTATTTTAAAATTTCTTATCAAGATACATCACCTACTTAATGGATATTATATATTAATTTTAGAAAAAATAAAAGACTAGAGTTTGCTCTCTAATCTACTTTTTCAATTTCCATATAATGGCTGGAATCACCGCTTTTTTAATTACCATTTTCGGCTGGTTTCACCACTTTTTTAATTTCCATTCAGAGCTGGATTCACTCGCTTTTTTGCTACATAGTAGCATTACTATTATATGCATTTCTGCACCACATAATCATATATGTGCCTATAATATAACATATTGTTTAATAAATGTACAGCTTTTAAGCAAAGTTTTTGCTTTTATTAATCAATAAAAATTCTTTCATTCATATTTACTTATACTTTTATTTATTTTTTCAAAAACACTAACTAAATCATCATGTATTACTATATCTGCCAAATAATCATAAGGTGTTTCATCTTTATTAATAAGGACTAAATGTTTCCCTCTAAAGTATGTTACTAAAGAAGAAGCAGGATACACCTGAAGTGAGGTTCCACCTACTATTAATAAGTCTGCTTCACTTACTTCTTTAATAGCTTCAGTTAATACTTTATTATCAAGTGCTTCTTCATATAAGACAACATCAGGTTTAATAATGCCACCACAACTACACTTTGGAATACCACTAGATTTAAAAACATAGTCACCACTATAAAACTTATGACAATTAAGACAATAGTTTCTTAAGATAGAGCCATGTAATTCTAAAACATTTCTACTACCAGCCATCTTATCAAAATCATCAATATTTTGAGTAATTATAGAGCTTAATAAGTTTTTATCTTCCATTAGTTTTAAAGTCTTATGAATAATATTAGGTTTATAATTAAGACTATTTAGTTTTTCTTTATAAAACTCATAGAATAAATCAGGATGTTTCATAAAGAAAGTATGAGATAAAATCTCTTCTGGTTGATACTTTCTTTTTTCTTTATATAGTCCATTACTACCTCTAAAGTCTTGTAAACCACTAGCAGTAGATACACCGGCTCCACCAAAAAATACTGTTTTTTTAGACATATTTATATAACTAATTAATTTATCTATCTCCATTTTTTCTCCCCTATAACCATCTTTTGTATTTTTTAATATACATTTTCTTAACTATTTCTTCTACTACAATATATAGTAATGATAAGAAAATTACAAATATATAAAAGTTAAGTGGTAGATAAGTGAAATGGAATGACTTAATAGGTGCTAATAAAATTGGTAATATCATAGATGCTATTATACATAAGAAAGTAGAAATTAATAAATATTTATTAGCAGTTGATTCTATAAATGGTATCTTAGCAGTTCTTACAAAATGTACTATTAAGGTTTGAGAAATAACCCCTTCAATAAACCAAGCTGTTTGAAACATTACCGCATGATTAGCATCAAACCCTAATAAATAGTAAAAACCAATAAATGCTACTATATCTATTGAGGAAGCTACAACTCCCATAATATTCATAAACCTTCTTAAATCACTAGTATCCCACTTATGAGGTACTATTAAAAATTCTTTATCGACATCATCAAATGGTATCATCGTTTGTGACATATCATACAATAAGTCTTGAAGTAAAAACTGAATAGGAAGCATTGGTAAGAATGGTAAGAAAATACTGGCTAAGAAGACACTAAAGACATCTCCAAAAGCAGCTGATAAAGCCATTTTCATATATTTCATAATGTTTCCATAGACTTTTCTTCCTTCTAATACTCCTTCATAAACTACCTTTAAACTTTTCTTAAGAAGAATTATATCACTGGCTTCTTTAGCAATAGAAGTAGCTGTATTAACACTTATTCCTACATCTGCTCTAATAAGACTTGGAGCATCATTAACACCATCACCCATATAACCAACAACATGTCCATTTTCTTTTAGTAATTTAATAATATTATCTTTCTCAAGTGGAGTAAGTCTAGCAAAAACAGATACCTCTTCGACCATCTTTTTCTGTTCAGCTAAACTAAGTTTACTAAACTCTTCACCTGTAACTACTTTGTCATTAGGAATATCTGCTAAAGAACAAATATTTTGTGTTGCTTCTACATTATCACCTGTTAATATCTTAGTAGTAATACCAACTCTTTTTAAATTATTAATAGTGTTTTTAACTCCTGGTTTAATTGGATCTTCAAAAGCTACTACTCCTAAAAAAACTAATCCTTTATCATCAGTAATATTATTATCAGTATACTTTTTACTAGCAAGAGCAATTACTTGCATTCCTTTTTTACTTAATTCTCTAGCTTTAGTTAAAATATCATCTCTTATTTTCTTATTAAGTTTAATTATTTCTTTATTTAAATAAATACTATCACAACTATCTATTACTTCTATTAAAGCTCCTTTAGTAATCATTCTATAATCGTTAGAATCTTTTATAATAATACTAGCTTTTCTTCTTTCATAATCAAATGGTATTTCATCTACCTTTTCATATTTATCTATTTCAATATTTCTTTTCTTGGCATAAGTAATAATTGCCTTATCTACTATATTTTTTATTCCCGTACTATAAATACTATTTATATAAGCATATTTCAAAACATCTATACTATCTTTAAATTCACTATCAAGTGACAAAGTAAGTATTATTTCTCCTTTAGTTAAAGTACCTGTCTTATCAGTACATAAAACATCTATTGCTCCTAAATTTTCAATTGCTTCACTTCTTTTTACTAAAGTATCTTTTTTAGCTAGTGATTTAGCACCTTTACTTAAGTTTACGTTAACTATCATTGGTAACATCGATGGGGTAATACCAACTGCTACTGAAACAGCAAAGAAGAAAGCTTCTAAGATATTGTGATGAATAAGGGCATTTAAGATAAACACTAATACTGTAATAACTAGCATATATTGAATTAAGGTTTTACTAATCGCATTCATTCCTATTTCAAAGTTAGTTAAGGTCTTATTCTTTAGAGTTGACTTAGATATGTTTCCAAGATAAGTATTCTTTCCTGTTTTAATAACCAAAGCCTTACCTCTTCCTGTTACTACACTAGTATTCATGAGTAATATCCTCTCCATTGAAAGTAAGCTTTTACCATTCTTACTTATTTTCTTTTCAACCGGAACGCTTTCACCTGTAAATACACCTTGATTAACAAATAAGTCCTTAGATTCTAATAAAATAGCATCACTAGGTATAATACTACCGGCATTAAGTTCAATTATATCCCCTACTACTATATCTTTTGTAGGTATCTCTTTTACTATACCTTGTCTAATAACCGTAGTTACTGTAAATATCTTAGACTTTAGTTTTAAATCAAATTTATAAGCCGAATAGTCTTGAATAAGTCTAATAATACTACTAGTAAGTGCTAACATTACAATTATTAAAGAACCAAGTCTATCTCCTAGCAAAAAGTTAATAGTGGCTAAAATTATTAGGATATAGATAAAAGGATCTTTAAAAGAATCTATTAAAAAGGTAAAAATACTTTTCTTCTTTTCCTCATTAATAACGTTTTTTCCATATTCTTCTCGTCTTTTAGCTACTTCCTTACTGCTAAGTCCAGCATCTTTACTATTAAATATTTTTAATAGATAATTATTATCTTTATCTATATAACTCTCATATTCTTTATATAATGTTTCTTCATTAAAATTAACTACATCTTTTTTAGAAAACTTTGGTACCATAAAAATCCCTACCTTCTAATTAATTATAGAACAGTTTAGGATTTATTTCTATTTTTTTCTTATTTTTATCGTATCTTTATCAGTAAGATGTCCAATTAATAGTGATGAGTTTACATCATGATTTCTATAATTTTCATTAACTTTCGCTTCATCATAATTAGCATAACAATATTTACATAGGTGTTTACAAGAATTATAAGCACCAATATCAACCATCTCAACACAATTACAAAGATTTCCTTTTCGCATTTTTCCTTTTCTATAATTCTTACCAGTTAAAGAATAAGCTAGTTCTTTACTAAGACAATCTTCTTTAATAAAACCATACTCCACTAAGTTTTCTTTTTCAAAGCATGTTTGACAAGTAATATTATATTTACTAGCTATTCTACTAAAGTTAACTCCTATTTCTTTATAATCTTCTTTAGTAAAAGGTATTATCTTTAAACTATTCATATTCTTTCTTACATTCTTATAATCATCAATAAAAGAAATTATTATATGATTAGTACAACCATCTAGTAAAGAACAAAGTCTTTCAAAAGCTTTAATATGATAATCTAGATTATACTTTTCACTTAGAAAAATTGGGTCGTATCTAATATAAATATTATCTTTACCAATAATCTCAGCTATTTGTTTAACTCCATCTATTATTAAACTTTTATTAGGAACATTTAACTCTATATCATTTTTATATGGTGTTATTGTCACATTAAATAAGACTTTCTTTTTAAACTCATTTAGATAAGGTATTATAGGTAAAGGATTCTTAGTACAAAAGTATAATAAGTCTACATCATCAAAATAAATTCTACTTACTAAACTAGGATAAAAAGGATTTCTAACATCAACATGCCCTTCTTTATATCTATTAATAAACCAAGGAGTATAAAAAGCTACTACATCAGTTCTACCACTTACAAATAAAATCATTTTTCACCATTATAATTTCTTAATTTTAAATTTACAAATAGGAATATTTTCTTTATTTGCTGCGTTATAATCAGTGACTCTTTTAGCATATAAGTCTTTAACAACATCATTTGTTCTTATATTACGAATATCTAGTCCCTTACTAAATCTATCTTCATAAAACTCTATAGCATCAGTATAACCGAATAAAAACCAGTCTTCTTTAATTGAATCTTCCGAAACATTTATATTAATCATAGCTTGATTAGTTACAACTGATTCTAAAAAATCACACTTTCCATTTATAAAGCCATTCTTATAAGCTAAAAATCTTGTCATTATTATTTCTTCCATATTTTTCTTCCTTTCTTTTATATATTTTTTTCAAGTAGGATTATTATATCATAGAAATTATGTTCGTCAAGAATTTTTTTGCTATTTTAAAATAAAAAGTGCATAACAGGTGCACTTTTTAATATTAATAAACCATACTCTATATTTCCATTCCAAAAATACAATTATTGTATAAAAATTTAAGTAGAGATTCCATTTCATTAGTATTATAGTATTCCGTAAGTAAACTATTAAATTCCTTAAAATATTCCTCTTTAATAGTAATAACTCCACAACCATTTTCTATCATAATCTTATTAGCTACTATCATACTAGTTCTCTTATTACCATCCCAAAAAACCTGTGTACGCATCAAATAAAGCATAAGTACTAAGCTTCTTCTAGTTATGTTCTTCTCTTCCATAATATTTTTTATATCAGCAATTATTTTTGCTTCATTCGGTATATCTGGAATATAATCCACACCATTTATACCGACTTTTCCTGTTCTAAGTACTCCCCACTCCAATGACTCATTTCTTGAAACAAATGAATTAATTTTACATATAAAATCAAGTGTTATGGCTTCATCTATATTAGAGAGAACAAAATTCCAAGCATCCCTTAAATTTAAAATACAATTAATCTTATCCAATCTTAATGAAGGAACATTGGCTCCATCTAAAATAGTCTTTGTATCTTGATAGTTTATATTTATTCCTTCTAACTTTGCACTATTATAAATAATAAATACTAGCATATATTCAGCTAAAGAGATATTTTCTTTTTTAGTTAAGTGATATTTATCTAACATATTTTCTTCCCTCCTACTATAATAATCCAACAAAAAAAGCTCTATCTAAAATAAAGCTTTAATTACAATACATGGTGGGCTGTTAGGGATTCGAACCCTAGACCCACTGATTAAGAGTCAGTTGCTCTACCAACTGAGCTAACAGCCCATGAATTGATTTACTACGTTAGTATAGCATATATTTTTTTAAAATGGAATACCCAAATTGTAGTAAATCAATGATATTTTTAAGAAAACTAACTATTTTTCCATTTTTTCATGAATAATTCTTGTAATTCATTGCATTTATCAACGTCCATTGGTGGTACATCTTTTAATGGATTATTTATACCTAACTCTTCATATTTAGAAAATCCCATATGATGGAATGGTAAGAACTCTACTCTTTCCACATTATCAATCTTTTTTAGATATTCTACTAATGAGTCAATATATTCTTCACTATCCATCATACCAGGTACAACTACTTGTCTTATCCAGACTGGTTTACCACTTTTATTCATCGCTTCAATAAATTTTAAAGAATCATCCATTTCTCTACCAGTTAAATGCTTATAACCTTCTCTTGTAGTAAACTTAACATCAAATAAGATTAAGTCAACAAGACTAAGAATTTCATCATAATCACCTTTTCCTACCCCACAAGTATCTAAAGCGATATGAATATCTTCCTTCTTTAATTTTTTACAAACATCAGTTAAAAAATCAATTTGAAGAAGGGGTTCTCCTCCAGAAAAAGTTACCCCTCCAGAATTTCTTTTAAAATATGGTTTACTTCTTAAAATTTTCTTAACAAGTTCATCACTAGTAATATTATCTTCTCTTTTAACCCACATTT
The DNA here is from genome assembly GCA_934131695.1 of uncultured Bacilli bacterium. Lineage (GTDB taxonomy): Bacteria > Bacillota_I > Bacilli_A > RF39 > UBA660 > Onthousia. The sequence continues at coordinate 79,624 of CAKOZV010000002.1, forward strand.
CTGGATTATGACAATAAAGACAACGAAGACGACAACCTGTTAAAAAGACAACTGTTCTAATACCAGGTCCATCAACAAGACCAAATGTTTCAATAGAATCGATTGCACCAGTCATTTACATTTTCTCATGGAAAGTTCTTGCAATTACTTCCTCTTGTTGCTTTCTTGTAAGTTTATTAAATCTAACTGCATAACCAGAAACACGGATTGTAAGTAGTGGATATTTATCAGGATTATTCATAGCATCAATTAATGTCTCACGATTTAGTACGTTTACATTTAAGTGATGTGCCCCTTGAATAAAGTAACCATCTAGTAATGATACTAAGTTTTCAATACGTTCTTCTTCACTATGTCCTAAAGTAGTTGGCACAATTGAGAATGTATTAGAAATACCATCACGACAACAATTAGCCCAATCTAATTTTGCTACAGAGTTAAGGGATGCTATAGCACCAGATGAGTCTCTTCCATGCATTGGGTTAGCTCCTGGAGCAAAGGCAACACCAGCTTTTCTTCCATCTGGAGTAGCTCCTGTATTAGAACCATATACTACGTTTGAAGTAATTGTTAAGATAGATAGTGTTGGATGAGCTTTTCTATAGCAAGGATGTAAACATAACTCTTCATAGAATTTATTAATTATTTCTTTAGCAATATCATCTACTCTATCATCATCATTACCGAATTTAGGATAATCTCCTTCAATAGAAAAATCAACAGTTATACCATCTTCATCTCTAATTGGTTTTACCTTAGCATATTTAATAGCTGATAGTGAATCTACTGCTACTGAAAATCCAGCTACACCATAAGCCATTAATCTATTAACATAAGTATCATGTAGAGCCATTTGACCAGCCTCGTAAGCATACTTATCATGCATATAGTGAATAATATTCATAGCATCAGAGTAGATTCTTGCTACTTCATGCATCATCTTATAGTAAGCATCTTTTACTTTATCATAGTCAAGGACTTCATCAGTTATCTTTTCAAAACCAGGAATAACTAAATCACGTCTTACTTCATCAACACCACCATTTAGGGCATATAGTAAAGTCTTAGCAAGGTTACAACGAGCACCAAAGAACTGCATATCTTTACCAATACGCATAGCTGATACACAACAAGCTATACCATAATCATCCCCCATAGATGGACGCATTACATCATCATTTTCATATTGAATAGAGTCTGTGGCAATACTTACTTTAGCACAATATTTCTTCCAAGGTTCTGGTAACTTATCAGCCCATAAAACAGTCATATTAGGTTCAGGGGCACTTTCTAAGTTTTCTAGAGTATGAACAATTCTGAAACTTGTCTTATTAACTAATGTTTCTCCTTCTGTTGTCATACCACCCAATGAACAAGTAACCCAAGTAGGATCACCTGAGAATAATTCATCATATTCTGGTGTCCTTAAATGTCTTGCTGCTCTTAGTTTAATAACAAACTGATCAACTATTTCTTGAACATCACTTTCAGTTAAAGTACCATTTGCTAGATCTCTTTCAAAATATATATCAAAGAAAGCATCTACTCTACCTAAACTCATAGCAGCACCATTATTTTCTTTAATAGCAGCTAAATAACCAAAATAAGTCCATTGTACTGCTTCTTTAGCATTACGAGCTGGTCCGGAAATATCAAATCCATAGCTCTTAGCCATTTCTTTAATTTCATTTAAAGCTCTATACTGCATTGATATTTCTTCACGAAGTCTAATAGTCTCATCATCCATAACTGTTATCTTCATATTATCCCAGTCATTTTTCTTACTCTCCATTAAATAATCAATACCATATAAAGCTACTCTTCTATAGTCACCTATTATTCTTCCACGTCCATAAGCATCAGGAAGTCCTGTTAATAACTTATTATGACGAGCACGTCTAATTTCAGCTGTATAAGCATCAAATACACCATCATTATGAGTCTTAACAAGATTAGTATCTTTTATAAAATGTTCAAGAGTAGAATCCATCTTATAACCATAAGCTTCTAACTCTTGATAAACCATCTTTATTCCACCTTTAGGAACAATTTCTCTTTTACCAAGTTCATCAGTTTGAAGCCCAACAATTACATCATCATCTTCTGAGATATATCCAGGTTTAAAAGCATTAATTCCAGCAGGATTTACTGTATCTATATCGATAACATGTTTTTTAACTTCTTCTTTACACATATCATCATAGACTTTTAAAACTCTTTTAGTTTTCTCTGTTGGTCCTACTAAAAAGCTTTCATCGCCTTCATATTTTTTATAATTTTTCTTTATGAAATCTTCTACATTAATTTCTTTTGTCCAAGCTCCTTCATTAAAGCCTTTCCATTCTTCTTTCATCTTTCATACCTCCTACTTCTATAGTATACCATGTATCAAGTTTTTTACTCAAATATCTTAGAAAAATTTTACAATATTTTACCTAAAAAAAGTATTATCTAACCATAGATAATACCAATTATAATTGTAAATATAACAGCAAGTACTAATAGTGAAATACCAGTAATTTTTAATATTTTATTCTTTTTCTTAAACCCGATAATACATAAAAATATTATTCCTAGATATAGAAAGAAAAATAATAATATCATTCCTAAACGCATAAAACCTCACCTCTATCTTCACTACTATATCGTACCATAATTTATATTTATTTTTAAAGATATTTTTTAATATTTCTAATTTATCTGTTCAAAGTTCATTAGATGAAAAAAGTAGTGAATCTAATTCAAGCCTACTCTTTTTACTTATTTAACTTTTCCCTTCATACCTTTCAAGCCATTATTATTAGCAAATCCTTGTAGAATATTGTTATCAAATGTATGAACTTTACTAGTTCTAGTTTTATAGTCTTTAACTGCTATATTAATCATTTCATCTAATAAAGTAGTATAATCTTTTCCTTTTTTATCCCATAGATAGAAAGCAAGACTTCCTGGAATTGAGTTTATCTCATTAACATAAACTTTCTTTGCTTTTTTGTCAACTAGCATGTCAATTCTAGCTACTCCACTACTACCTAGTGCTTTAAATACTCTAACAGCTAAATCTTCTACTTCTTTTTGCATCTTATCAGTTAAATCAGCTGGTATTTTTCTTGCAGCACTAGCCATTCCTTTAGAACCTTTACGAGGTGCTAACTTTGCTCCAAGTTTTCCTTTAACTTTACTACTACCAACATATTTTTCTTCGAATGTTAAGAAGTTATGAGTAGATAATACTTCTTCTATAACACTAACTTCTTGTGATGAATGATTACCTAGTACAGAGATATTAACTTCCATTAAGTTAGGTACCATCTCTTCAACAATAATCTTAGAGTCATAGTTAATAGCTTCATCTATTGCTTTTTCTAACTCTTTTTTATCTTTAGCAGTACTAATTCCAATACTACTACCAGTAGTAGCTGGTTTAATAATTACTGGATAATTTAATTTTTCTATCTTTTTAATTACTTTATCACTATCATCTTTATAATCAGAATCATAAAACCAAGTATAGTTAGGAATAGATATATCATTAGCTTTAAAGATATCGCGCATATAAACCTTATCTTGACCTACTACTCCAGCATAAACATTAGGTCCAACATAAGGAACACCTACTGTTTGTAAATATCCTTGTAATACACCATCCTCTACATTTGTACCATGAGTAATTGGAAAAGCTACATCAATATCGGTAACAATCTTTTTAAAGAATCCTTTACTTTGTAATACAAATTGATTATCTTTCTTATATAATACAACATTACTTGCATATTTCTTAATAAGACCTAAGTCTTGATAACTTTCGACATCAAAAAGCATATCTCCTGTATACCACTCACCATCTTTAGTTATGTAAATAGGAATAATTTGATACTTATCTTGATTCATTTTATTCATGGCTTGAACAGCCGTAATTATACTAACTTCATGTTCAACACTTTCTCCCCCAAAAATAACACCTACTTTTATTCTCATCTTAATCATCCTCTCTATTTTTCATTATAGGTATCAGGTAAATCATTTTCAAATAAAGCATATACCTCTTCTTTTGTCTTAATACCTCTAATAAAATTGTATGCTTCTTTTACATCATTGTAAACAATAACATTATCCATATTATAATTTTTATTTTCTAATCCCTTTTTAATAGGTAGTGTTTTCTTCTTACCGATTAAAACAACATAATCAATATTACCCTCTTCCGCTATTTGTTCACCAAATTTTTCATTATAGTAATCTTCTTTTTCACCTAATTCTACCATTCCTGGTGTTACTACTACTTTAACACCTGGCATCATTGATAAGACGTCAATCGCTCCTTTGGCTCCAACCGGATTAGAGTTATAAGCATCATCTATTTGATAGAATGTTCCTAGTTTTTTAAGTTCTAGACGGTGTTCAACTGGTTTAATAGTTTTAACTGATTGTTGTAATTTTTCTATTGGAATACCAAATTCATATCCTAGAGCAAGTCCTGCTAAAATATTATAAACATTATGATTACCTAAAAGTCTAGTTTCAAATTCATATTCTTTAGGTTCATTTTTAAACTTAACTTTGAAACTAGTACCAATATTAGAACATTTAATATCACTAGCATAAACATCTACATCTTTATTTTCTATACCAATCCAAAGTATTTTACATTTATTTTTTAATTTATAACTTACTTGTTTAGGATCATCTCTATTTAAAACACCAACTCCATCAAGTGGTAATGATTCAATTAGTTCAAACTTGGTTTTTTGAATATTTTCTTCACTACCAAATGTTTCTAGGTGAGCAGTACCTATTTTAGTTAAAATGCCATACTTTGGTTTAACCATATCACAAAGTTGTTTAATCTCTCCTGTTTTATAAGCTCCCATCTCAGCAATAAACACTTCAGTAAACTTATCTAAATGATTATTAATGGTAATGATAAGTCCATAAGGAGTATTTAAGTTCTTAGGTGTTGGTAGTGTTACATACTTAATATTTAAAATATCAGCTAAAATATTTTTACTACTAGTTTTTCCATAACTACCAGTAATTCCTACTACTTTCAAGTTTTCCATACTATGAAGTTTTTTCATAGCCATATGTTTAAAATGATAATATACATATTTTTCTAGGGTATACTTATTTATAAAGTTAGCTATACCCAATACAAATACATTTAAATAACTCATCAAAGCATAGATAAAAATTAAGAAACTACTATAAACCAAATCATTTCTTAAAACAACCATAACAACTAGTGGAATAAGGTAAAGAATAGTCTCTGTTACTATTAATCTTTTTACTCTTGCTGTTACTACTAATGGTTTTTTAACTTGTTCCTTTTTTCTATCATTACGAAATTTTATAATAAAAGCTAAATATAAAATACTAGCTAAAAGATTAAATACTAACGCTATAGTCTTATTAGTTGCTAAAAAGCAATTAGCTAAAGCTACTATTATTAGACAAATAAATTCTAAGGTTACAAAGTTACTACTATTATTTAATACCCACTTTAAATAACGATTATTTTCATTATATAAGTTTTGTTGTAACATATGTAAACTTTTCCTAGATTTAACAATAATTGAAATTGTAATTATAAATAATAAAATTATTTTAACAAACATTTTTTACTCCTCCATAAACTTATTAATAATTGCCCCTACTTGATAAAGGTTTTCTAAGTAGGCATAATGTGTACCTGGTAAAACAATCATCGCTCCATCTTTAAGTAGTTTTTCTAACATTCTTCCCTCTTCTAAAGGTACAGCTTCATCATATTCACCCCATATTAAAATGACTGGTACTTCTATTTTCTTAGCATAATCTGATAAGTCTTCCCCAACTACTTTAACTAAAATATCCCTCATCATTGGACTTGCATTCTTGTAGTCAGGTGATCCTATATAATTTTTAGCAATATCAGCTAGTTTTTCCATACCTGGTAATTTCTTAGCACTTTTTAACATTTTCTCTTTAAGAGTTAAATCTTTTTTCGTCTTAACACAAGGTGCTCCACATAGGACTAATTTTTCAACTTCATATGTAGCTCCATAACGAATAGATATTCTTCCACCAAAAGAATGTCCAATTAGAGTTGGTTTTTTAATTTCTAACTTTTCCAATAAATCATGGACTATTTCTGTATAATCACCCACATCTAGGATAGTATCTGGTTCCTTACTTTTACCAAAGCCTGGTAAATCAATAATAGTTATATGATAATTATTAGCAAGTAAATCACCAAGTGGTTTCATCATCTCAATATTTTGTCCCCAGCCATGTAGTAAGACAATATCTTTTCCTTTGTCATTACCATATTGTATGTAATTAATATCAGCAAGGTTTACTTTTTTTGTCATATGCCCTCCTTATCCACAATTATAGCATAAAGATTAAAAAAAATCTTAAATTATTAAGACTTTTTATGTATTTTATTATTTCATACTAATTTATATCTTCTAAATTATTCTTAATTAGATTTATTTATACAAACTTTTAGTAATTATTGTCATTCATACTACTTAGTAACTAATCTTACTGATAAATTTTTATATTTTATTTATATTTGTTTTATCATTAAATACTATATTTAATCCTTCAAGTTCACCATCACTTATCTTATAGTCTTCTCTATCATTTAACATTCTTTGATAATAATTAATATTTCTATCATTAATCTTATCAATATCTTTTAGAGGAATACTAGCCTTGTTAAAGGCTTCTCCATATTTAGTAGCAGTCTCTTTTGTTAATTCTATATAACCATTACGCATCAAGCTTCTAGCAAAATCCTTATCTTCTACAAAGTAACCAGGATCTGGTGCTACTTTAAGTCCTGTGTTTTCTTCCTCTTGATAGTATCTTCCTTCATTACATCTATTAGTAGTAAAGAATTGACGATAAGTAGTATCTATTAAATAAGTTTTAGTAGTACCGTCATATGGAAAAGTTACTGTTCCAAAAGCATGATTAAATGGATAATCAAAGCTTTCACTGGCACTATTCTTGGTTACTTCTAATCCAATATTTTCAAGGGGCATTAAAGAAAGAGCTTGTCCTAACTCACAAAAACCATTTAAAGAGTTATTCTTAATATCAATACCAAGTGTTGCAAAGCCACGTCTTGCATTCATTACACTAGCTTGTAAAAGTATTTCTATCTCTTCATCAGTTAAATCATTACCTTTCTTTAAACTATCAATAGCTTCATCTAGTCTAATTTCGTCTATTACAAATCTTTTAGGTTCTTCATCAATTATATAGCTTTCACTCTCACCTATTAAATATAGTTGGTAAGCAAAGTCTAACTTGATATTATACTTTTCACTTAGTTTATAATAATCTGTCCATAATTTACTTAATACTTCATGTTTTTTATCATTATCCATATCTTCATTATAAACATCCATTATGGCTAGTAATATTTTATTTAATGTATCTTTTTCCATAATCTCTCCTAAAATAAGCTTAACTGATTAGAGTCTGGTAACTGATCAATTATTCCCATACTAACCATCTTATCAATTAAGGTCTTAGAAACCTTTCCTCTTCTTTGTAAGTCTTCCTTACTTAAGAATGGTTGTTTTTGTCTTTCTTCAACGATGGTAGTTGCAACAGCTGCTCCTAGTCCATCAATCGTAGAAAATGGTGGTATTAAAGTATTTTCATGTTCATCATCAAGGACAAAACGATTAGCATCACTTTTCTCAATTGAGATAGGTGCAAACTTAATACCTCTAGCAGTAGCTTCCATCGCAACATGTAAACTACCGATAATATTCGTTTCTTTATTAGTAGCTTCATATCCTTTAGCTAGTAAATCTTCATATCTTGCTCTTATAGAGTTATAACCTTTAATCATTGCTTCAATATCAAAGTCATCTTCTCTAATTGAGAAGTATGCAGCATAATACCATAAAGGATGATAAAGTTTAAACCAAGCAATTCTAATAGCACTCATTACATAAGCACAAGCATGAGCTTTCGGGAACATGTATTTTATCTTATGACACGATTCAATATACCAATCGGGAATCTTTGCATTTTTCATCTTAGTAGCATATTCTTGCCAAGTCTCTGGGTCTTTTGAAGCTTTACCTTTACGAACAAACTCCATTATCTTAAAGGCAAGTTTAGGTTCCATTCCCCAGTTCATTAAGTTAACCATAATATCATCACGACATCCGATAACTTCTTTAAATGGTACTACATTATTTTTAATTAACTCACTAGCATTTCCTGCCCAAACATCAGTACCATGTGATAAACCAGAAATCTTAACAAGTTCCCCAAAGGTACTTGGTTTAGTTTCTACTAACATTTGAATAACAAAGTTAGTACCAAGTTCAGGAAGACCTAGAGTTCCCGTTGGACAAAGTATCTGATCCTCTGTAACACCTAGTTCTTTAGTGCTAGAAAGAAGAGAAAATATTCTTTTATCATCCATTGGTAAGGTTGTTATATCAAGACCCGATAAATCTTGAAGCATTCTAAGAACAGTTGGATCATCGTGACCGAGAATATCTAGTTTTAAGACATCTTGATCAATGGCATGGTAATCAAAGTGAGTAGTTCGCCAAAGAGATGTGTTATCATCAGCGGGATACTGGAAGGGAGTAAAGTCAAATACATCCATATAACCAGGAATAACAACTATACCTCCAGGATGCTGACCAGTTGTTCTTTTAATACCGGTACAACCAATAGCAAGTCGCTCTATTTCTACGTTTCTTTTCCCTTCAATACCATGTTCTTCTAAATAACCTTTAACATAACCGAAAGCAGTTTTTTCAGCTACTGTTCCAATAGTACCAGCACGGTAAACATTATCAACTCCGAATAATACTTTTGTATATTCATGAGCTTTCCACTGATATTCACCAGAGAAGTTAAGGTCAATATCTGGTACTTTATCAGCATTAAATCCTAAGAAAGTTGCAAATGGCATGTCTTGTCCTTCTTTAGATAGGTTTCCCCCACATTTAGGGCAAATCTTATCTGGTAAGTCATAACCTGATGAGTACTCTTTTCCGTAAGGTTCACCAGCTTCATCCATAAACTCTGAATACTTACAATCTTTATTACGACATAAGTAGTGAGCAGGAAGAGCATTAACTTCAGTAATTCCCATCATGGTAGCTACGAAACTTGAGCCAACAGAACCACGAGATCCAACAATATATCCATCATCATTAGAGTGTTTAACTAGTTTTTGTGCAATTAAGTAGATAACATCAAATCCTCCACCGATAACTCCTCCTAATTTCTTAGGTAGTGTTTTTTCTATCTCATCAGCACTCATCTCAGGATTTTTAATTTTCAAGTTCTCTCTAATCTTATCTTTAACACTATCAAAGCCTTTTAATAAGGTATCATGTAATCTTTTAAATGTTTCCTTAGTCTTATCTTCTTCCTTAATATTATCTCGTTCTATCTCATCAGTTATCGCTTCAAAGATACCATCTCCATAAAGCTCTTTACTAATACGTTCTTCAATATTATAAGGTAAGGGATCTCCATACCAATCTGATGCTCTTGTAAAGACTAAGTCAGTAACTGTCTCGACACTCTTATCAATCTTAGGTGAGAAAGGAATACCACCTGTTTCAATGATAACTTCAATCTCATTTACCATATCAAGTATTTTATTAGGGTTATCAATTACTATTAAGTTTCTAGTCTCTTCATCTAGGAAAGAGAAATCATTAAGCATCTCATCAGTAGTTCTAAAGTGATTAGATGGTATTTCTTTTATTCCTCCTCTTGCTAAAGGATGACGTCCTCCACCTGGTACTTTTTGATTAACAATTATTTCTCTATATATTTTATCTTCTCTTGTTAAGTGATGAACATCCCCTGTTGCTACTATTAGTTTACCTGCCTCAATAGTAGTCCTAATAATCTTTTCTAGATGAGCGATTAATTCAACTTCCGTACCAAAATCATTCATATCAATTAAATGTCTATAACACTCTGGTGGTTGTACTTCTACATAGTCATAAAATCTTATAATATTAGATAATTCTTCTTCACTTTTACTTTTCGCTTGCCGAAAGACTTCAGATTCATAACAACCACTACCAATTAATAAATCTTCACGATACTTTTCAACAATACTTCTTGGTACTCTTGGTGTCTTATATAAATAAGTTGTATTAGCATAAGAAATTATCTTAAATAGATTCTTAAGACCTTTCTTAGTAAGAGTTAAAATATTAATATGATTTAAGGTACCATACTTATACATTTCACTTTGATCAACCATATTAGCAAGCTGCTCCATTGTCTCAATATTACGGTTATTTAACTTTTCTAACATTTTGTAAAAGACTAATGCAGTACCCTCAGCATCGTAATCTCCTCTATGATGTGCCTCTTCATCCCAAGGTACATTATATCTTTTAACAAGGGCAGACAAACTATGTCTTGCATAATTATTATCAAGAGTACGTGATAGTTCTAAGGTATCAATAACCGGATTTTTAAACTCTCCAAGATTATATTTCTCATAAGCCATCTCTAAGAAAGATACATCAAACTTAGCATTATGAGCGACCATTGGTAAATCACCAAACCAGTTAATAAAGTCTTTAACAGCCTCTTCTTCGCATCTTTTACCCTCTAGCATCATATCTGTAATATTAGTAACATCAACTATTTTTTGTGGAAGTGGACGTCCTGGATTAATTAACTCATCATACTTTTCAATGATGATGCCATCTTTCATCTTAACCGCACCAATTTCAATGATAGAGTCAGCACCACCAGCATTAAATCCGGTTGTTTCAAAGTCAAAGACAACATAAGTATCATCTAGTAATACATCATTATTAGGACGTACAACTATATCTACACTATCATCCACCATTACTAATTCTGTTCCATAGATAGCTTTAAACTTTTCATTATCTTCTTTTCCTTTATTATAATCCCTTACAAAGTTATAAACATGGGGGAAAGCTTGAGCCCCATTATGGTCAGTTATAGCAATGCCTTTATGTCCCCATTTAATCGCTTGTTTAACAAGATCTAGTTCATCTACTACACCATCCATCTGACTCATCTTAGTATGAGCATGTAATTCTACTCTTTTTCTCTCACTTAAGTCTTTAATTTCTTCTTTATGTTTAGTAATAGGCATAATATCACGAGCATTTAAAACTAATTCTTTAGCAAAACTATCTTCTTTAACATAGCCTGATATTAATAAATCTCTTCCTACTTTAAGCTCTTTACAAAGCCTTTCATACTCATCTTGTTCATTACAAAATACTTTACATAAAATACTATCAGTATAATCAGTTATTTTTAAAGTAATTATTCTAAACTCACTCTTACTAGACTCAAAGTAATCAACTCCAAAAACATTACCTTCTACAATAACATTATTGTCTTCCCCTTGAATCATACTTATCTTAATAGGCATCTGTTTAATATCAAGTCCTAAAATACAACCTTCATCTCTTTTTTTACTTCTTCTAGGACGAGGACCAGGGGTAAAGTTTTTAAATTCTTTCTTTTCTTCCTTTTTTTCTTCTTTAATTGGTTCTACTTTTATCTCTTGTAATTCCCTATCTATCTCTTCTTTAATAGATTCATTTTCTCTTACTACAATCTCTATTTCTTCTTTATAACCTAATCTTTGATAATAAGGACTTATAATATCTTTTATCCTTACTAATCTTTTCTCTTCTATTATATTACTTGCTACTAATAAAAGCTTATCTTTATCTAATATCAAGTTAGATAGATATGGCTCTGTTATACTAATTAGTCCTTCTTCTTTAGCAAGTTCTAGTAGTGGTTTATAATAACTAAGTAATACATTATTATCTAGATTAGTTATATTATAATAAATATTTGATGCTATCTTATTCTTATTTTTTTCAAGTTCTAGATAACTATCTATATCTGGTAATGAATCACTTAAAAGATAAAAATTCCAGTTCCCACTTTCTTTATCTACTACTAGTCTCTCTAACTTTAAAGAGTCAAAAAAAGAAGAATTAGTATAATCAATCCCCATTTTATCAAGTAAAATACTAATCTCTTTTTGCATACTTCTATTCCTCCACTTAAATAATTTCTAGTTCTTCTATTTTTAAAATATATTTTTGATTTTCTATGCAAAAAGTAATAAACTCTTTTAGACTATAAGTAGCAAGACTTCTTTTTAGACTATACTTATCTACATCAAAGACAATACCATCTCTAACCATATATTTAAGCATATCATCTCTACTACTTCCAAGATACATTAGAAAGTATGGATATATTTGTTTTTTTAAGAACTTTAAGGAGTTATCTCCTCTTAAATAACAACTCTTCCCTTTTATTCTAGTAGATAATTCATTATCAATAGCAAGCTCTATTATCGCTTCTACTATTTCTTTATAATCAGACTCATAATCTTTTAATTCTTTTTTTAAGATATGACTCAAGATATCAATAACAGCCATTTCCCCATCTTCTTGGTCCTTCATCATTCCCCATGAGATAGTATTAACTTTTCTACTTTTTACCGTTTTCATCTCCACTGAGTTAAATCTTGGATTAAGAATTAGAACATGATATATTTTAATATCAAAACGAACTAATTCTTTAAAGTAGTTAGTTAATTCTTTTTTCATCTCATTATAATAGTGTGTTAGAAAAAGGCGATATTCTTCCGTTTCTTTTCTTATTCTTTTATAAGCTTCTGTTTCTTTAACCATATCAAAGATAGTATCATCATCAGGTATATAATTTTTAGGGTCTTTTAGAATCTTCGCTTCTTCTTTATACAAGTCTTTATAAAGATGACGATAGTTTTTCCAAAGTTTCTCTTTTAATCTTTGGACATCATTAGTAACAGACGGTAGAAAAAGTAAATTCCAGATTAAAAGATAATCATTCAAATCAAAAGATAAGTTCATGACATTTTCCCCCAATCTATTTCTTAACATTAACTATAATAACATAAAACATTAATATTTTTAACTAAATTTTATACTAATTTTAAATTAGTCAATACCTTCACTTTAAATTAGTCAGTACTCTCATTTTAAATTAGTCGTTAAAAGTTAGTAACTATATAATATACAGCAAAACCAACCGCTACTATTAGAATAAGTGATAAAATAACTCTTAAGACAGTAAGCATTACTGGTTCTTTTTTATTTTCTTCATCATCATCAAAGAAATCACCACTACTTAAATCCATTGATTTAGTATAGAAAGATTTATCTATCTCATCTTTTAGTGGTTTACTTATCTCTTTTGATTTCTTCTCTTCCTCTTTAATAGGTTCTACTACATCTTCTAAATTACTAGTAGCCATCAAATCACTTAACAAACTAGTTTCTTTTTCTTTATCTAATTCTTCTCTAACCTCTTTACTAGTTATAGTATTAATTAACTCTTCTAATTCTTCTTCATTTTCAATTGGTTTATGTCTTTTTTTCTGTTCTTCCTTAAACTCATTAAGTTCTTCTTCACTACTTTCTAAGATATTATACTTTTCATTTCTTAGTTTTCTCTTTTTCTCTAATTCATCTTTTTCACGAGACTCACGAGCTTCTTCTAAAGCTTCTTTTAAATTATAATTACTTCTAGTATTACGATATAGATAATTAAAGTCATCTAGTTCTTTTCTTTCTTTTTTCTTTTCTACTAAATCATAATCTTTTAAGTAACGATAACCTTCTCTTTTATTAGCATTTTCTCTTAAAGAGTCTAATGGTACCGCTTCTATTTTTGAAACATCAGTAAAATTAGTATACTTTTCGAAGTTATTAAAATCATCATATAAGTTTTTATTTCTACTAGTTCTTGTTCCTACTGTTTTATTTTCATTATCATATCTATTAACTCTACTAGTTCCATTACTCACTTGTATCACCTACTCTTATCTAAAATAATCATACCACATCTAGTTAGTTTTGGGAAGAGAAAACACTTTACTAATTAGTAGATAATGCTATATAATTGGGGAAGGAGGAAAATTTATGAAAGTAAAAGTTAATCGTGATGCTTGTATCGGTTGTGGAGCTTGTGCAGCTATTTGTCCTGATGTTTTTGAAATAGATGATGAAGGACTTAGCAAAGTAGTTAATAGTGATGTTAAAGATGAAAACATTGATGATGTAAAAGATGCTATTGACTCATGCCCAACTGGTGCTATTGAAGAAGACGAATAAGACTCTAGGTAATTATCCTAGAGTCTTATCTTTTATTAGCAAAAAAATAGGCACTCTACAGCACTGATAGAGTGTCAAACCCAATTAATGGAGGAGACATTCACTTGCAAAATTAAATGTTCCTCTTTTTATTATATGCAAGTTTCCTTGCTTACATACCAATAATAGCATAAATTAGTGTTATTTTTTCGCAAAATTAGCAATAATACAATAATACATTTATATTTTATTAAATTAATATATAATTATTATCTTTCATAGTCCTATTTATTTTGGACAAGAAACGGGGTTCATATCATTTTACTTAGTCATTTTCTTTTCTAAAGCATATACTTTTGCTACTTCTTTTTTGGTTAAAGGACGATATTCTCCACTCTTTAAACCATCTAATGTAAAGAAATAGACTTGTTCTCTAGTAAGTTTTAATACCTCAAAACCAACTTCATTTAACATTCTTTTAACCTGATGATTAATACCTTCATGAATAGTTAATTCTACAAAAGAAGTACCATTCTTATAATCTATTCTTTTAACTTTAGCTCTTGCACATCTTACTTTTTTATTATCAAGTACTACTCCACTTTTAAGTTTAGCAATAGTATCTCCTCTAACAATACCTTTAACTTTAGCAAGATATACTTTATCCACCTCTTTATTAGGATGCATCAAAAGATTAGCAAACTCTCCATCATTAGTTAGTAATAAGACACCAGTAGTATCATAATCAAGTCTACCTACCGGATAGATTCTTTCATTAACTGGTATTAAATCAGTAACAGTTTTTCTATTCTTATCATCAGTAACACTAGTAATAACTCCTCTTGGTTTATTAAGTAAGAAATAAACTTTTTCTTCCCTAGTTAATATTTCTCCATCAACTTCAATTCTCTCTTTACCAGTTACTTGATAACCTAACTCTCTAATAACTTTCCCATCAACACTAACTCTACCTTCAAGCATTAACTTCTCAGCTTTTCTTCTTGAAGTTATACCACTAGCAGCAATAACTTTTTGTAATCTTTCCATCAAAGACCAACTCCTTTAATAACAATAATATAATATCATTAATCATTAGGAATTTAAAGAAAAAGTTTATTTCTTCTCATATTGTAAATAATTTAGATTATTACTTTTAACTATCTTTCTTCTAGTACTAGATACTATTCTTCTTATTATTCTCTTATTTCTTACTTTATAATTAACTCCTAAAAAAGTAAAACCCTCACTAGATTTATATATCTTTGTTTTATTATTAAACTCTAAGTAATAATCATTTTTAACTATACCACTAAGTATAGTTAATATTTCTCTTAAACTTTCTTTACTCTTATCTATAATAATACCATCATCCATATATCTTATATAATACTTACATTTAAGTTTTTCTTTAATGAAATGATCTAAATCATTTAAATAAAACACTGCTAAAAACTGAGATGTATAATTACCAATTGGTAGTCCGACATCATTTCTATAAATATTATCAACTCCTAATTTTTTAATAGTTTCATTAATATATATTTTATTAGTAGTATTAAGAATATCCTTAATAATATTTAAGTCCTCTTTATTTAAATATAAAGCTAATTTATTAAGTAATACTATATGACTTATATTAAAAAAATACTTACTAAAATCAAACTTTAGAATATAAAACTCTTCACTACTGTTTTTAATCTTTACTAAATACTTATCTAAAAGATATCTAGCATATCTAGTCCCTCTTCCTATCCTAGTTGCACAATTACTATCTATTAAATACTTATCAAGTGGTAAAAGTATCTTCTTACAAACTACATGATTAATTATCTTATCTTCTAACTTACTACTCATAATTAATCTTTTTTTCTTCTCTCTTATTACAAAAATATTATATTTACTATAACTATAACCATTATTAAATCTATCAACTAACATATTACAATTAGCATAATAATTCTTTTCAAAAAGGTATAGTTTCTTCTTATTCCTAATACTCTTTCTAATCTTTAAATAAGCTTCTTCTATATCACTTAGATTTATCTTCACTTTTAATCCATCCATATATAAGTTTAGTTACAGTTATATATCTTCTACTAATATTTTTTATACTTAGAATAGCTAATCTCATTATATTTATATAATTTATAAAAATATAAATCTAACATCTTAATATCTATTAGCATTTTTCTTTGAGTATATATTCTCTTATTATTTTCTAAAGTATTAGTATAGTAAAGGTTATAAAGTAATTTATAATTAGTATCAACAATATTATTTTTTAGGGATTTATACTTATTATTAACATTAATTATAACCTCATCTATTAATAAGTCTAATTCTCTTAATTTAGTTTCTAAAACAAAGTTACTCATAGAACCTCTCCATCTTACTAATTATTTCTTCAATATTATCTAGATACAAACATTCTTTTAGTTTTAATGCTAATAAATCTATTCTTTTAGTTAACATACCATACTTTAGATACATCATATATTTATTATCAGTGAATCTAACTGTATTATTATAGTGATAATTTATATGACATTTATCTAATAGTGAAACTAAAGAATCAATATTATTTTTTTCTATATAAATAGTTTCTTTATATTTTGTCTCAAGTAGATAACTAACAATATAACTATCATTACTATCTACATAATACATTATGCCTTTTCTTTTTAAATACACTATATCATTCATTGAACCACTACCCTTACACCCTTATTCTACTAAAAAAAAAACGTCAACCATTTTTGACGCTAAAAAATGAATTAATCTTTTCTATTTTTTTATCATTTTGCATGGATAGTTTATAAGCAATTTCAGTTCCACTAATTTTGCTATCTAACCACTATTTAGTGCTATGCACAAGGAAACTATCTGTTCCTCTTACCTATACTATATAGTTACAAAATACCATAACACTAGTTTTAAGAGGAAATGGCGAGAGCCGTTCGAATTCGTCGGACTATTGTTGTTGACATTGCCGTTGTTGTTGACGTTACGGACGTTCGAGGTACCCTAGTGATAGTTCTCTACTATAATCTATATTACATCTTATAGCCATATTTTTTTCTTTTTGACTAGAAAATACATTTCCTAGTCAAAAAGATATCTATCAATTACTAATCGAAAAGGGACTGGATTTAGTACCTGTTCCCGATACTATCTTTACTGTAGATTTTAGATTCATAGATGGGCGAGAGCCGTACGAACGCGACGGACTATAGTAGTTGACATTGCCGTAGTAGTAGACGTAACGGACGCGCGAGGAACTATATGGTGTTAATGTCCAATAAGTAGTATTATTACCATATTTATCAAATTGTCCTGCCATTAATTCTCCTAGTCTTAGTAATCCTACTTTTGCGGTAGTGGTAGATGTTGTTAGATTACTACTTGTTGCATCTTGATATTTTGCTAATTTATAATTAGTATTTCCTACAGTTCCCAAGTACCATGTTGTATTATCTTCTATCATATTTACTTGGTCACTAGTTAAATAAGTACTACTTGTCAAATAATCACCATTTAAGAATGTTCCTATTGTATTATCTTTAGAAAATGTTGTATTACTTCCAAATTTTATACTTTTATAACTGCCACTATCCTTTAGAGGTATAGCACTTGTTATTTTAGTACCAGCTCCATTTTCATGGCTTACTATTCTATATAGATTGTTTTCATCGGTTCCAAAGCTTATATATTCACCACTATATCTTGTTGATAACAACGCTCCTGTTGGATTATCATTATCACCTTGAAGTCTATACGGATTATCAACAGTTCCATCACCGTCTATAATTTTCACAGCAGATTTTAGATTTACAGATGGGCGAGAGCCGTACGAATACGTAGGACTATCGTAGTAGACATTGCCGCCGCTGTGGACGTAACGGACGTCCGAGGTACTATAAGGTGTCAACGTCCACCAATACAAACCATTATTCAAATATCCAGTTGAAGATGTAGCATTTTTATAACTCATTGTATACTCATAGATATTTAATAAGCCTACAGCATCGGTTACCATTGTTGTTTTTTCTGGTTTAGTTGTAGTAGTGGTTAAAGTTGCATTCCAAACACTATCTGTTTTAATAAATTTATCTGGTTCTCTTAGGTTACCTAGAAAACCATCTACTGAAGTATCATTTAACCACTGTTCCATATAACTACCTTGAAAAGCTGTATTACCATCTGCATTATATGGTAATGCTGATATATTCCACTGTGTTACTAATTTTACAGAGTTATCAGAGGGATCTATTGATACTGCTCTCCATAGTTTTCCACTATACCAAATATAATTATTAGGATCAGTTCCTGTGATAAATGTTTGTTCTGAATCAGTTGTATCTATTACACCATTATTGCCTACTCCTGCTAATAACTTATCTGCAACTGGTGTTGGTATTTGTTGATTGACTTCTATTCTAAGTTTTGCTTTAAATACTTGTCCACCAATATCACCATTAACCTCGGGATTTAACCATAGTCTTAAGGTGAAAGTATCTTTTTCACTAGCATCTAATCCACCACTATAAATCTTTCTACTAGTTAGATTAGTAGGTGTACCTTTTGTATCATCATTAACTCCTAGACTATATCTTATAAACTTATCATCTATTCTAGTTTGACCTGATGATATACTATCATCATCTAGATATACAGAATAAGAACCATATCCTTTACCAACATTTTGTACTGTAAACTTAAAGCCCTCTTGATTAAGTCCATCACTATCTTTTAAGAATTCACCAGAATTAATAGTAAGAGAGTTTTCTTCTGTTAGACTGAATCTAAAAGTACCTACTCGCATAGAATGAATTTTTTCACCATTTACTATTTGAATTAACCAAGCATAAGTTATTCCAAGTCCTAATATTAATATAATCATAAGAGTAATGGCAATTAATAACTTCTTTTTCTGGTTATCTATTTTATTCATAAATACACCCTCTATCTAATAGTTAGTATAGCAAGTATTTTTTTATCTGTAATTAATTATGCTATATAAGCATATCATTTCATTTCTACTAATGACAACTTTTTATCTTCATGAACAAAAGTAAATATAGCTTTATTTTGATAATCATTTTCACTAGTATAGGTCCAAGATGCTGTTACTTGATATGCTTTATCATCTGTTACTTTGTCTATAGTAAAACTTGTATTTTCAACACTATCAATCTTTACTTCCTTAACAGTAGGTAAATCTTGTTTTCTTCCTCCATACATATTGTTTTCTACATACTTGTAAATAGTATCTTCGGCTTTTTCTAGGAAATTATTTCTAGCATCAGTATGAACAAAGTCAGTACCTCCTACATCAGTATTTGCTACTTTATCTGATAAAGTATAAAAGTCTAGAACGAATAGTTTAGTTAATTCTTTAACATATTCTTCTTCATCAACATTATCTTTCTTTAATAGTTCAGCAAGATTATTAAATTCCTTTTTATAAGCTTTACTCTTATTAGACTTTAATGTATAGCCATACTCCTTTATTTCTGTTAGAACAGTTGCTTTCTTAACCGTAGTTTTAGGCTTAAAAGAGATGTCGTAGACAATAACACCAGCTCCTGCTACTAAAAGTACACTACCAATTATTAGGCATCTTTTTACCTTTTTCTTTAGTTTCATTTACTGGCCTCCTTAACTACTTTACTCTCATTCTTATCTTTATTTAATAAGTCAAAGACAATTATATTATTAGAAACATCTAATAGTTTCTCCGTATACTTACTATTTTGAGAGATATAATCATCACTTATTACTTCATCTTTTAAAGACATATATTCACCTTTTTGACTGTTATAATAAACTTTATTAGTTAACCAGTTTCCATTAGGAAATACTACTATATTATTATCTTTTATCTCAAAGATATCATGTCCTAGTGAATACTTATTATAAAATCCTAACATATTACTAATCGTAGGTTGTACATCATACATACCCATAATATCAGTTACTTCTTTAGCTTTAATAGTATCATCTTTAGTCCAAATTAATAATGGTACTTTTCTATTTAATTCATAATGATAACTATTAAATTCTTGATATGTTGGATCATCTTTAGATTTAACACTATCAGTAGTCATATCATAATTAAACATCTTAACATAATCTGCTTTTGGTAGTCTTGCATCATGATCACCATAAAGCATCACAACAGTATTATCAAGTAATCCTGCTTCATCTAGTTCTTGAAAGAATTCTCCTAGAGCTGAATCAGCATAATGAACTGATTTAAAGTAGTTACCTAGTTTAGTTCCTTCTAGATAAGGATGTTCAACAGTAGTAGTTGTTCCATCTTCATTAGTAACTTCTTCATTCATAGTAACTTTAAATTCACCATACTTAGTAACATCTGAAAATGGTGTATGATTTGATAGTGATATAACTATTCCATAAAACTTATCATGGTCTTGTTTTATTTTCTTTAATTTTTCTACTGATTGTTTAAAGAATGATTTATCAGAAAGACCTAATCCTATCATTTCTTCTCCTTCAGTCTTATATGTTTCTTTACTATAGAACTTATCATATCCTAAAGACTCATGCATAGCTCGTCTATTCCAAAAGTCAGCATTATTAGCATGCATACTGAATGTATAATAACCTTTCTCTTTCATAAACTTAGGAGTACCATTATAAGTTCTATCAAAATAACTAACAAAGGCAGTACCATTTTGAGTAGGCATTAAACTAGTATTAAAAGTTAATTCTGTATCAGAACTAGTACCTACACTTACTTGGGAATAAAAGTTACTAAAGAATAATCCTTCCTTAATTAATTTATTCATATTAGGTGTTACTTCTTGTCCATTAAAGGTTCTATTAAGTGCTACATCTTGGAAACTCTCAGCATGAATAACTATTACATTCTTTCCTTCTAGTATTCCTGTATATTCATTAGTATAGTCTCTTGTATCACTTTTATCTTTAAAGTACTCATCAAATTCTTTTTTAGCATTATCATAACCAAACATAGCACTTATCTTTGGTTGTAAACTTTTAACTACATCATTACCTTGATATAAGTAAATACCAAATCGCATAACGATATATTCTCTATTCCACTGTTTAACAAATCTACCTATCTCTAGTCCCGATAAAGTAATAGTAAATACTACCATAATAACAATACCTGCTATAAAAGTATGTAACCAGTTTGTTTTTCTCTCAACCTTAGTATAACGTTTAAACTTACCTTTCTTTAATAATCTATGATAAGTAACGATAAAGAAAGTGAATGGTATTAAGTAAAGTAAATCTTTTAACTGTAAAACATTTTCTACTACAGCATCTGATACTGGTGCAATAAACTGGGTAAGAGATAACATAGAAGCACTAGCAAAAGATGTATAAAAAGTATAATAAATAGAGTTAATCATACAAATAGCTGTAAAGAAAATACTAGCTATTAACAAATATGTATATCTTTTCTTTCCCTTAAAGAGATAAGAAAATGATCCTACTAACACAACTATTCCAATATCAGCCATTATTGGTTTAAAAGCTAAATAATTTTCTAGGGTATGCATAGTAAAGAATCTAAGCATAGTAGAATTTATCACACATACTAAAACAAAGGTTAAGAAAAGAGTATTATCTGTAAAGTATTTCTTAATTAAATGTTCTTCCTTAACTCTTCTTAAATAATTTTTTCCTTTTTTTACTTGTTTAGTTAATTTTTCTTTCATAACAAACCTCACTTCCTGTCTATTATATCATTCTTACTTTTATTTTTCAATTTTCTTACCAGTTGCTTTACACCTTGGTAAATAACATTTACTACAAATATTAACTGACAGGATTGTACTAAGACATATAATTCGTCATGTTTATATATCTTAGATGGTCTTACTAGTGAGACATTTAACTCTAGACAATTAGTAATAAATAAGATGAATAGATATAAGTGAATACCACATAATAGATAGTTAATTATTTTCTCTTTATTAGTTAGTTTATTAGATAGTATGGTATATATCATGAGAGAGAAACTTATTATAACTGTAATTATATAAAAGATTATATTTGGAAAATAAATAGCATAAATTATTCCTTTTACTATTTCTTCTAGAACATATAAGATACTACTTCCATAAAGAAAGACAGCTAGACTTACTATAAATAAAAGAAGAAAAGGGATAAATATTTTTACTTTATTATTTTTATACTTTAGATTAATTAGTAAAAAACTTAGGATAATTATAAAGATTAGTAATTCTTCTATTGCTAGAAATGAACTAAAGTTAAGTTTAAAAAATAAGGTTATTTTATCTATAATATTTAAATCCAACTTCTATCCCTCCTATTCATTGGTTTGTTCAAAAATAAAAACACTTTGTTTAGTTAAATCATCATGTGTACAAGTTATTAAGGTTAAGGTCTTTTTATTATAATCACGATAAATAGCAATTTTACCAGTTTTCTCTACTTGATAAGTTTTTACTAGTTTATAGTAATACGCTTTAGCATTATAACTAACAGTAGCAATGTCTCCTAGTTCTAATTTATAAAGTGGTTCAAAGAAAGATATTGGAGCATCTCCTGAATGAGCCATTAGAATGAAGTTACCATTCTTAACATCTGGATAATCTGCTTCTTTAGCAATGGTTACATTATATTCGATGTTATTATACTTAGATTCTTTTTTTACAAATCCTCTTTTAAATCTAATCTTTGGAATACTTAACTGACCTATATAGGTATATGAGATATTTTTTTTAGGTTGTTCAGCAGTAGATTCTGTCTGATTAATATTATCAGTAGTAGGTTTACTAATATTATTAGTTCCTATATCATTTATAGTTTCATTATCTTCATTTATTTCATCTTGATAAATAGCTAATTTCATTTCACTAAATACTTTATTCTTAATAGTTTTAATAGGAATATAAATCATTACTGATATACCTATTAAAAGGAAGAAAAGACCAACTAGAAGAAGTTGGCCCTTTTTATTAATTTTTCTTCTTTTTACCATTAGAAGATTTACTAGCTATTACTATGAAGATAATACCAACAACAACTACTGCTGCTCCTATTCCATAAACATATGTCATGTTAGCTTTTGTATTTGGAACATCAATTAGTTTAGTATTTTTTAAAACTATTTCTGTTGTTTCGTCTTTTTTAATTTCAAATTCATAAGTTGTCTTTTCTGCACTATAGCCATCTGGTACTTTTGTTTCTGTTACCGTATAGTTACCAACTGGTAATGTAATAGTTGTTTCTTTATCTCCTGTTTCAAAAGTACTAACTACTGTACCTTTAGAATCAACAACAGATAAAGTAGCGTTTTTTACATAATCTCCTGTTTCGGCATCTACTTTACGAAATTTTCCTTCTCCTAGTTCTATTTCATAAGCTAAATTTAAATTAGCTTTTTGTTTAGAATTATTAATTACTCCTAATACAGTAGTCTGTAATGAAGTACTAGTTGGTTTATAGAAAAATGCATCTTTTTTACTGAAGTTTCCTTCTACACTTACATCAACTGATATTTTTCCATCAGTAGCAAGAGATGCAGGCATTGATATTATAAATGATTCACCTTTGCCAAAAGTTGTTTGTTCTACTAAACTAGTATTAAGTACTTTAACATTACTATTATTTACTGTTACAGTATAACTAGAAAAGCTTGATGAGGTAGTACTTGGTGTTATAGCACTAGTAATAATATTATCTCCCTCTATTGTGTAAGTAATACTATCTTTTGATGGTAATGTTATATTTGGAGTAGTAGTATCACCTTTATAAGCTAAAGCTCCATTAACTAATGAGTCTATTTTACTAGCATATTTACTAGCTTTTATAGCTTGTTTATCAAGTACTGATAAATTGTTATAGTATTGATAATTTTTATCAGAGTCATATTTACCATTTCCATCATTATCTTCAGTAATAGTTGATTCTACTCCTTTGCTTGAATAGTTTTTACTATCGTCACAACCATTTACTTTATCTATATACCACCAAATAGCTATTTGGGTTAAATATTCATTTAGTTGTGAATCAGTACAAGTTCCATTTGCTTTACAAGTACCTTTAGAAGTATCAAAGTTATTATTATCTAAGATATAAACAATTCCTGGATAAGTATCTAATACTGATTTATCTTTTGTATAGTTAACACTTGTACTCATAGACTTCATATGTTCAATGCAGAATAAATCTGCAAGTTTATTATCATAACTAGCTTTAAAACTATAATCTATATCAATAGTTCCAATTTCTCGTAATGTGTTACATGCTGGTGTATTTTGATTATCAGTACATTTTGGATTTTTTCCAAGTTTACTAGTAAATGAATCTGGAAGTGATTCAAGTAATGCCGCATAAGATGGTTTACCTACAGTTAAAAATCCTACTATTACTAAGATAAATAGAAAAATAGTAGCAATAATACCAATCATTTTAACATTTCTTTTAGCTTTTTCAAATTCAATATCTGTTTCAGTCTTTTTTATAACTTTTTTTCGTGTACTTTTAGTACTCATATATCTCACCTTACCTTATGGATAAAGTATAGCAAAGAAAAATATCTTTTTCAAGACATTTCCAAAAATCGATTAATTTACCTAATATACAAGTGTATTGATAGTGTAAAGTTTTTTATCAAATACTGTCCTCATATGTCTTTTAGCCAATTTCAAATATTTTATCTATATCAATAGTATCTAATTTTTTCTTAGTATAAAGTCTCATTAATACTTCACCTGGTTTAACTTTATCTCCTATTTCCTTTTCTAAGTAAACGCCAGCATCATAATCAATTTGTTCTTCTTTACTATTTCTTCCTGCTCCTAGATTATATGATAGTTTGGCTACTTCTAAAGCATGTATTTTTTTTATAGTACCTTCTTTATTTGCTCTTATAATAATTTCTTCATCTTCTATTTTTAAGTTATCTATATTACCATGTTGATAAGTGATAAAGTCACAAAACTTTTGATAAGCTTTTAGACTATTGATACTATCTATTACTTCAATCTTTGCTTTTTCTAATGATATATTTTTAGCAAGTGAGATTAAATTACTTGCAAGAATTACACATTCATCATAAAGTGAACCCTTCTCTAATCCTTTTAATACTTTTATAGCTTCTATTACTTCTAATTTATTACCTATTGCTTTTCCAAGAGGAGTATTCATATCAGAATAAATAGTTGCCACTTCTTTATTATAGCTTTTACCTATTTCTATTAATAATTTACCAAGACGTTCTGCTTCTTCCTTACCTTTTAATAAAGCTCCTTCTCCTACTTTTATATCAATAATTATCTTATCTGCTCCCCCTGCTATTTTTTTACTCATAATACTACTAGCAATTAAAGGGATACTCTCAGTTGTTGAGGTAGCATCTCTTAGGGCATATACTTTCTTATCAAGTGGTGTTAAGTCTTTAGTCTGACTTGTTACAACAATATTAATATCTTTTGCTTGTTTTTCTATTTCTTCTTCTGTTAAATCTACTTTAAACCCTTCAATGCTTTCTAACTTGTCAATAGTACCACCAGTGAATCCTAAACCTCTTCCACTCATCTTTATAAAAGGAACATTACAGCTTGCTACTATTGGTCCTATTATTAAGGTTGTCTTATCGCCTACTCCTCCGGTTGAATGTTTATCTACCTTTACCCCATCAATAAAAGATAAATCTAGTCTTTCCCCACTATTTAGAAAGATATCTGTTAACATTACAGTTTCTTTATCAGTCATATCATTTAAACAGATGGCCATTAGTAAAGCACTCATCTGATAATCTTTTACCTCATCATTAAGATAACCGTTAAACATTACTTCTAACTCTTCTTTAGTTAATTCTTCTTTATTTTTTTTCTTTTCAATTATTTCCTTTATCACTATTATCACCATCCTAATTATAAAAAAAAAGAGAAAGAAATACTAGTCTTTCAGTTTAACTTTTTATCAATTAATGAAGCACATCTTTTAGGATTAGTTGTTAATAAATGAAATACTCTTTCTGATTTTCTTATTTCTTTAATAAATTCAACTTCCTCTTTAGACATTCTTGTTCTTCTTTTCTTGGCTACTACTTCTATTTCTCTTCCTAGTAAATTATCTAAACTTACTTCAAAAATATCTGCTAGGGCTACTATTGTTTCTAAAGTTGGTACTCTTGTTCCATTCTCATAGCAACAGATACTCACCTTTGTCACATTAATTAGTTTTCCTAAGTCTTCTTGAGTTAAGTCTTTTTCATTTCTTAACTCTTTAATTCTTTTTGCCAATAGCATTTTTACCACCTCGGATATATATTATATACTAGGTGAGCTACTTTTTCCACATAAGTTTACAAATAATTAACTTTGTTGTAATTAAAGGGTGTTTTCTAACTAAATATCAGTTTTCTTGACATTATCTACTTTTTTACTTGATAGGAATGTTAGTCTTTCAGCGACTACTTCTAACTGATTCCTTTTACCCTGTTCAGTTTCAACAATTCTTGATTGTAATCTGCCTTTAATTCCTACTATATCGCCAGTATGACAATAATCTTTAGCAAGAGATGCTTTCTCTTCCCAAAGAATACAAGGGATAAAGTCAGTTTCGTATAGTCCGTCCATATTTTTAAAGCTTCTTGGAACAGCTAGGGTTAAATTACCAATCTTTTTACCCTTATCAGTAGTATTTACAACAATGTTGTTGGTTAGTCTTCCTACTAGAATTATTTCATTAAGCATGGGACTCCTCCTTTCAAGTAGCTACTCTAACATAATGAATATGCCAATTGCAAACAGGCAATTTTGCAAATTCCCCCTTCATTTTTGGGTGTTTTGTTAAATTCAACCCTTGAATTTGCTAAATTCAGGGGTAGTTTTAGGCCGAAAATGCAAAAAAGGCATCTTAGAAAAAAATTTTCTAAAGATTCCTTTTTATTAACTGATTTAGTTCAACGGCATATTCCATCGGTAACTCTTCTCTAAACTCTTCTAGAAAGCCTAAAACTATTAGTTCTTCACACTTTTCTTTAGGTATTCCTTTACTCATTAGATAGAACAAGTTATCATCACTTATCTTTGATACTGTAGCTTCATGCTCTAAGCTAGATGATGTATTTTCTACGATATTAGTAGGAATAGTATCACTTTTACTTTTAGCATCCAGTATTAAGGTATCACATTTAATCATGGCTTCTGCATCTTTGGCCTCACTAGCTATTCTTACCTTACCTCTATAAGTAGCATTACCACCATTTCTTGCTATACTCTTAGAAATAATATTACTTTTAGTATTATTTCCTAGATGAATCATTCTAGCTCCAGTATCTTGGTCTTGATTAGAACTTGCTAAAGAAATAGTTACACAAGTTCCTCTACTATTATCACCTTTTAAGATACAACAAGGATACTTCATTGTAAGTTTACTACCAATATTACCATCAATCCACTCCATTGTTCCATTAGTATCTACTAAGGATCTTTTAGTAACTAAGTTATAAACATTAGGAGCCCAGTTTTGAATGGTAGTATAACGACATTTGCTATTCTTTCCCACATAGATTTCTACAACAGCTGCATGAAGAGAGTCTTCACTATAAGTAGGAGCGGTACATCCTTCAATATAATGTAGTTCACTATCATCATCTACAATAATCAAGGTTCTTTCAAACTGGCCCATATTTTTACTATTTATTCTAAAATAACTTTGAAGCGGTCTATCTAGTTTAGTATGAGGAGGAATATAAATAAAACTTCCACCTGAGAAAACACTACTATTTAAGGCAGCATACTTATTTTCTTTAAAGGATACTATCTTCCCAAAGTATTTACTAGCTATATCTTTATGATTCTTTAAAGCATCTTCTATAGAGGTAAAAATAATATGTTTAGACTCTAATTCATCTAGCATCTTATGATAAATAACTTCACTTTCGTATTGAACACCCATACCACCCATATGACGTTCACTCTCAAGTACTCCTAAGTTTTCTAGTTCTTCTTTAACTGGTTTCAAAACTTGATTCCAATCATTTCTTAGAGTATCATCTTGAGATTTATAATACGTTATCTTATCAAAGTCAAGTTTAAAATCCGGTCCAAATGGTAATTTATCACTCATACTTTCAAATTGTTTATATGCTTCTAATCTATAATCTTTTACCCAACTATCTTCTTCTTTATGATTAGAAATACTAACAATATTTTCTTTTGATAAACCTTTTATTTCCATTGTTTCACCTTCTGTCTAGTTATCTCTCTTACTCTAAAATACTCATCTATTTCATCTTTCTTACTATACTCATCCCTTATTATTCTAATCATTTTAAATGGTTGTTTTAAATCTACTAATCTCTTTATTGCTATATCAACTCTATCTTTAAAATAATAAGATGAATTTAAAATATAATCTTCAATAGTTTCTAAGTAAGCTTTATCCTCCTTAAACAACTCCCTACAATTAATACTAGTTAATAAATAACATTCACCAGTAGCAGCGACACCATTAAGTAATTTAACCTTAGTTCCATAGTCTTCCCCATCCATAGTTCTATTAGGATAAGGCACTCTCTCATAAGTTGGATGTTCTTCTTTGGTAATAACATTATAAAAAGAATTATCTTTATGATAAACAAAAACATAAGAGATAGGTTCCATCACTTCTATTCCTTTTTCTTTATCGGCATACTTTACTTCTGCTAAGTATAAATCACTTGTACTAAATTTTTCTTTCATCTTAATTTCTCCAATATCTTTTCTATAGTATCTTTTGGCAATAAGGCACATTTTTTTCTATTAGGTTGTAAAGCGACACTATCATAGATAGTTAATTCTTCAAGTAAGTCTTTATCATATTCTTCTTCATTTATCATCTTTTGATAATTTTCTAAGATATTTTTAACTTCTTCTATACTTTTACCTACTATCTTTTGTAAGAAAAGAGAAGTAGCTGATGTTGAAATAGCACAAGCTTCTCCATCAAAGTTAGCATCAACTACTTTTCCATCTTCTAGTTTTAATTCTATATCAATATTATCAATACAACTTTCGTTATTAGTATTAGCTTTAACATACCCCTCTTCTTCTTTTAATCCTCTATGAAAGGGATGTTCATAATTTTCTACTATCATTTCTCTTCTTAATTCTTGATCTATTTCCATATTCTTCACCTACAATACTATTTTATATAAATCTTTACTATCTTTTAAAACTTCTATTAGTTTATCTATTTCTTCTTTTGTATTATAAAAATATAAACTAATACGACAAGTATTTTTAATATTAATTTCTTCTTTTAATACTTTAGCACAGTGGTTACCTGCTCTTACACAGATATTATAATGATCAAGATATAAGGCTGTATCTTGACTAAATATACCTTCTAGGTTAAAAGCAGCAATTCCTCCTTTACTAGTAGTATTATAAAGAATAACTTTATCTATTTCTTGTAATCTTTTAATAAGATATTCTTTTAGTTCTCTTTCATATTTTTCTATATTATCCATTCCTATTTTAGTAAGATAATCAATAGCTGCCCCAAGTCCTATTACTTCAGCGATTGGTGGTGTACCAGCTTCTAATCTTGTTGGAACCGTTTTAAACTCCATATTACCATCACTATCAAAGGACTGATTCATTCCTCCACCATATTCAATAGGTCGCATTGCTTCTAAATATTCTTTCTTAGCATACAAAACTCCTACTCCTGTTGGTCCTAACATCTTATGAGCAGAAAATGTTAAGAAATCAATATTATCTTTTATTACATCTGTCTTTTGATGAGGAACACTTTGCGCACCATCTACTATGAATAGAATATCTCTATCATGACATAACTTACCTATTCTATTAATATCACGAACATCACCTATGACATTAGTTACAGCAGCAAGAGATATTACTTTAGTTTTAGCTGTTATATATTTTTCTAAGGTAGTATAAGAAAGTTCATGATTTTCTTCTAAAGGAACAAACACTACTTTTATATTTTTTCTTCTTGCTAAGATAAGCCAGGGAAGAACAGCTGATGCATGTTCTGCTTTACTAATGATTACCTCATCACCACTAGTTAAATAGTCTTCCATAAAACCAAATACTACTCTATTTAGGGAATCAGTTGCTCCTTCAGTAAAGACTATCTCATCTTCACTAGAAGCATTGATAAAGTTCTTTACTTTAGTTCTAACTTTTTCATACTCATCACTAGCTTTTAGACTTATTTTATAATCTCCTCTATGAATATTAGCCGGATAGTTATAATAATAATCAGTCATTTTTTCAACTACACTTTTAGGTTTTAGAGTAGTTGCTCCATTATCAAAGTAAATTAAACCAGTTGATAGAATGGGAAAATCTTCTCTATTCACGAAAAAACACCTCCTAACTTATTATTTTTAAGATATTATCATTTATTAGTTTAATATAATTATCATCTTTTGCATCGTTTAGTAAAAAGGATTGTAATAGTAGTCGCATACTTTCTCTTGAACCTATCCCTTTAGTCTTTAAGTAAAAGATAATATCACTAGGAAATGGTCCAATATAGGCTGAGTGATTAGCAACTACATCAAATTCATCTATGTAAAGATTGGGATTTATCTCTCCTTTTGCCATATCGAATGGATGAATCATACTATCTTGATTACAAATACAATTCTTTAAACCTCTAGGTACTACGCCATCAATATTAAAAGTTAAGTCTCCTTCTTTATAACTTACCCCATGACAAATAACATTACTCTTAGTATTTTCATCTTCATGATAAACTACTACATTATTTAAGACTTTTTTAGAAGTGATAGTTGTTAAGAAAAGATTAATCTCTCCTTCATTCATTAGATGAATTTCTATTTTAGAGGATAAGTTATTAGCAAAGACATAACAATTTACTTTAGCTTTTACTAGTAATTTACAAGTAACATTATCTTTTAGATTTAGATAAATAGCACCATCTTTTTCAAAAACATAACTACTATCTTTAACTACTTCTATATACTTTTCATCATCTAATAATATTTTATTCTCTAGCATCATTATCACTCATTTCATTTTCCCTAAGATAACCATTACTTTCTATTTCTTTTGCAAATTCAAATGGTCCTGTCTTAACTATTTTTCCATCTATCATCTCATGAACATAATCAGGATGAATTAGTGATAATATTCTACTATAGTGAGTTATTATTAAAATAGCTGTATCTGGATTTTCTTCTTTATATTTATTAATACTTTCACATACTATTTTTAGACTATCTACATCTAGTCCACTATCTAACTCATCTAAAAGAATAAGTTTTGGTTTCAACATTTTTAATTGTAAGACTTCATTCTTTTTCTTTTCTCCACCAGAAAATCCTTGATTTACATAACGATGAATCATTTCTTTATCCATCTTTAATTCTTCTGTTTCTTTATTTAAGTCTTTAATAAAGGTATAAAGATTAAGTCTTTGTCCTGTTCTTTCAGTAAGAGCTGTTCTTAATACTTCTCTATTAGTAACTCCTATTATAGTCTTAGGATCTTGCATTACATAATAGATACCACTTCTTGCTATATAGTCTGTTTCTTTATCTAACATTTCTTCATTATTAAATTTGATATTACCAGACTTAACAAGATATTTCTTATCCCCCATTATTACTTTAGCAAGGGTACTTTTTCCTACTCCATTAGGACCCATTATCGCATGTATTTCCCCTTCTTTTATATTAAGTGAGAAGTCTTTTAATACTTTCTTTCCACTTTCTTTAACATCTACTACTAAATTTTCTATATTTAACACTAATATCACCTTTCTTTCTTGGCGTTTTTATTATAGCATTATTTTTATATTTTGCATAATATATTGCCAAAATTAGCTAAAAAAAGTACAATTATTTAGAGAGGAGTGTTAAAGTGAATGATGAGAAGATAGTCATAAGAAAAGTTAATGAGAATGATGGCTATGACTGGATGAAATTAGTTAACAGTGTGTGGAGAGCATCTTACAAACATATTTTCCCAGAGGAAGTTTTTCAAGAAAAAGATAATAATATAGATAAAAAAGTTGCTACATTTACTGAAAGAATAAGAAATGATAATCAAAATATTGCATACGTAGCTGAAGCTAAAGGAAGAATAATTGGAATCATGTGTGGTAGCATAAATTCTGGATATGAACATTTTAAAAATGAATATGCAGATTTGAATGCTATATATATCGATTCTAATTATCAAGGGAAAGGAATTGGTTCTTCATTCAAAAATATTTTTGAAAAATGGGCTAAAGAAAATGGTGCAACCAAATATGTTATTGGTGTTTTAAAAGATAATAGTAAAGCAAGAAAAGTATATGAATCATGGGGTGGAAAACTATCAGATTATAGTTCGGATTTCATTAAATTTAATATAGGATACACTGAAATATTTTATCTATATGATTTAGAAAAAGAGAGGAAATGATAATAATGAGTGATTGTTTATTTTGTAAAATTATTGATGGTAGTATTCCATCTTATACAGTATATGAAGATGATAAGGTTAAGGTTTTCTTAGATATTAATCCTAATAATGATGGTCATTTACTAGTTATTCCAAAGGAACATAGAGCTAATCTTTATGAAATGGATGACGATACTTTAATTTATATGTTAAATATTATTAAAGAAAAATTAAAACCTATCTTAAGTGATAAGTTAAATATTGATGGATTAACTATTTCTCAGAATAATGATTATGGTCAAGAAGTAAAACACTTTCATATTCATGTTATTCCAAGATATAAAAATGATAAATTCCCATTAGCTTCTGATTGTTCTAAAGTAGAAGATGTTTATCATAAGTTAGTTGGTTAATGAAAAGGAGTATATATAAAGCTCCTTTTTATAATACTTATATTGCGACACCACTGGTGACGCAATTACACTGGAAAAATAATTTACTTATATTAGTGGGACTAAAAACATCTATTCAACTTCACCCTTTAATATTTCTCTATTTTTTAATTAACTATTCGCTTTTTCTAGGAAAATAACAACATTTTTCCTAGAAAAAATCAATTTCAAAGTTATCATTTTCTCATTACATCTAATTTATAATATATTTATCTTTTTAATACCTTTATTTGATACAATCTTCTTTTCTCATGTCCAATAAAAATTTATCAAAATCAGATTCAAATAGTCTATCTTGAACTACCCTATATTTTTCAAATTCTGATAGTGCAAAACTTTCAGCAACTTTATGAGAAACTTTCCCTGGATTATCTAATATATCTCGCTCGTTAAATTGTAGAAATATATCAAGTCTATTTTTCCAATCTTCCATGGTCATAGGAATATGTCTTTCTGCTTGATCTTCAGCATAATCTAAATACATTGTAACTATTCTTTCTAGTGATTTAAGTTCATTCTTTGTTAAGTAATTTTTAGCAATAACAACATCACTTACCATTATTTTACCATTTGGTGAGTTCTTCCAATTCGTTAAGCCCATATGCTCTTTCTCATGATTTGCTCGCTCCACAATAACCTCAGCTGCTGTATTCCCATGAGTTGCATAATGCATCTTATTTTGAACTGTTTTAAAAAACTCTTGTGTTAATGGCGACTTAGAATTATA
The DNA here is from genome assembly GCA_934131695.1 of uncultured Bacilli bacterium. GTDB lineage: Bacteria > Bacillota_I > Bacilli_A > RF39 > UBA660 > Onthousia. The sequence continues at coordinate 113,351 of CAKOZV010000002.1, forward strand.
GTCCAAACTAGTAGAATATATGTCAGTAATTTTTTGATAAAAGTTTCTCTCACTAATTCTTATTTCTCTAATTTCTTGTAATAATTCATCAAAATAGTTTTCATCTAGAAAAGAACCATTTTTAAGTCTCTCTTTATCTAGTACATAACCCTTAACAGAATATTGTTTTAATACATTAATAGCCCATAATCTAAAGTCTATTGCTCTTTGACTATTAACTTTAAAACCAACTGCAATAATAACATCTAGATTATAATACTTTGTATTTCTTTTTACTTCTCTTTGTCCTTCTTTTTGAACTAGTAAGAAATCTTTACTAGTTGATGTTTCATTTAATTCTTTATTAAAAATCTCTTTTAAGTGCATAGTAATATTATTTCTAGTAGTTCCAAATAGTTCAGCCATTAATTTTTGACTTAACCATACAGATTCTTCATCAACTATAACCTCAATAGTCTTTTCTTTATTTTGATTTGTAAATATTAAAAATTCAGCTGTAGAATTTCTAATTTGTAAATTTCTCATAATAATTTCTCCTCTTTTATTGCTAATTAAATTATACTATAATTCCAACTTTTTCTTAACCATAAGCTCATTATTTTTATACACACATCTAACTTATAATATATTTAATAAATTTTGAAAATAGTTTTTAGTTAAATAATTATTCTTTTAAGATATCTCGTACTAAAAGAAAGAACAAATAAAATCTATTAAGAAAATTATAATAAATATATTCGTTAAAATTCTAGGTACCTTAGGTATTATTTTATCTAAGTATTTTCTTGCTATAAATAAAAATATATAACTAGCAATAACCCAACCGAGTGATACTTCAACTGCTATATATTTACCATAATTGAATCTAAAGCTACTATAATCCCAATAAGATTTATGAAGAAAAAATTCTACTAAGTGACCACCAATTAATTCAAGAATAGTTAAAATAAAAAAATTTAATAGTAATGTTATTAAAACCTTTCCCCATTTAGAAATTCTAAATTTAGTAAAAGCAAACTTTTCGATTAACAACATTACTACTATGCCAAAACCATATACTGGCATCCAAGGTCCTACAAATGGATTATCAGTTAAGTGATGATGAATAATTAAATGAAGAATATTTTCATAAATATAACCAATTACTGAAAAGATAAAAAAGTATGATAAATAATAATACATAATAATCACCATACTTAGTTTTTACCTTTTCTTTTATTTATATACTTATTTTAAGAAAAAAGCCTTAGAAACAAAGCTCTAAGGTTTAACTACCAAGTACAAACACTTCCTAAGATAATAGCTAATAAGATATATAAAACTATAATTATAACAAAACTGTTTCTAGGTTTAGAACATCCACAAGAAGTTGTTACTGGTTGATTATTTGAACAAGACATTTTAACACCTCCCTTTTAAATTAAATATAGGCACCTATAATGATTACTAGTAAGATAAATAGTACTAAAACAATAGCACTTGATGAATTGCAATTACCCATAAATTAATCCTCCTTTTTTTCTAGTGTTCACATTATTTTATGGTATTTTTTTAAATGTGTGATTGTTTGGAGAATGTTTTTTAGTGTTTTCCAAAATAATGGTAGATATCTATCCCTAACTCTTTATCATCATCATCTAGGATATAACCATTTCTCTCAGCCACTTTTTTACTAGCTTTATTATTTTTATCTATTTTTAATTCTATATCATTTAGCCCTTTAATGTTTTCTATTAAATAAGGAGTTACTTGAGCTAATACTTTCTCACCATAACCTTTTCCTCTTAAGTCTTTATCAATGCTATACCAAACTTCTACTACTCCAGTACTAGACATATTTAAAGTTCCAACTATGCCGATATTTCTCTTGTCTTTATTTACTACATATGACTTGCCTATTTCCATTTTATCATCGGATTCTGCTGCATGCTTATCAAGGAAAGAGATAAAGTTATGCGAGATATAGTTATTAATACTCTTATCTCTATTAAGTTTCATTAGAAGACTATAGTGTTTTATCTTATCAATTTTTTCTAAATTAAAGTTTCTTAGTTTTATCATAATACTACTCACCTTTTCTAAATTAATAATACTTTTAAAGTAGTGTTCTGTCAATTTATTTTTTGAAGAAGTTTTACACCATTTCTTGCTTATTTCTTAAAGGTTTGTTATCATTATATTGCATGTAGATAACATGAAGGAGGGAAATAACGTGCAAAAGAAAAAAGGTATAGCATTTCTATTACTTATAGTTTTAGTTTGTGTATTAGTTACAGGTTGTGGAAAGAAAGCTGAGCTTGAAAAAAATTCTACGATTGTTAAATACAAAGGTGGAAAAATTAAAGCAGAAACTTTATATGAAGATTTAAGAGATAAATATGGTATTAGTGTCTTAATTGATATGATTGACCATAACATTTTAGATAAGAAATATAAAACAACTGATGATGAAACTAAGTATGTAGATAATCAAGTAAGTCAAATGAAATCACAATATGGTGACAATGATGAAACTTTCTTAGCCGCTGTTAAACAATATTTAGGTGTAGAAAGTATTGATGAACTTCGTGATATGATTTCTTTAGAATATAAGAGAAATTTAGCTGTTGAAGATTATATCAAAGATAATATCAAAGATGATGAAATACAAAAATATTATGATGAAGAAGTTATTGGAGATATGAAGGTAAGACATATCTTAATCAAACCAAAGACTACTGATGATATGTCTACTGAAGAAAAAGAAGATGCTGAAAAGAAAGCTAAAGAAAAAGCGGAAAAGTTAATTAAGAAATTAGACGATGGAGCTGATTTTGCTAAACTTGCTAAAAAGTATAGTGATGACACTGGTAGTAAAACTGATGGTGGTTTAATTGACTATTTCAACAAAGATAGTGGTATGGATGAAGCATTCTTAAATGCCTCTATTAAACTTGAAAAAGGTAAATATACGACTGAACCAGTTAAATCAACTTATGGATATCATATCATTTTAAAAGTTGATCAGAAGAAAAAAGCTTCTTTAAAGAAATCAAAGGATGATATTCTAGATAAATTAAAGGATGAAAAGCTTAATGCTGATGCATCACTTCGTTATGAAACTTTAATTGAAGTTAGAAAAAAAGCAGGTCTTGAATTTAAAGATGATTCTTTAAAGAAAGATTATGACGAATATATGAACAAACTAATTGATAATGCTAAATCAAGTAGTACATCTAATAGTTAATATTAAAGGAACCAGTAATTAAACTAGTTCCTTTTTTGAATGGTATCTATAGTAGCATAGTAAGTTCTTTTTTACTTAAACCAGTATACTTCATTATTTTATCTAAGGATTCTTTCCCTTGAAGCATTATTT
>CAKOZV010000003.1 GCA_934131695.1 uncultured Bacilli bacterium
GAAAAGAAAGATGCCAAGTTAGTCACTTACTGTTTTAGAGATAGTGTTTATCATACTAAAATAGATGGTGTAGAAAGCTATGAGATTTATCTTAGTAACTTTAAAGGCGTTAAGTATAACGGTAAGAATGAGCTTGCAACACTGTGTTCTATTTTAACAAGTGAGAGCATGGAACAATTAAAAGAAATAGTAGGAAACTATAAGGAAGGACTGATATTAATGAGTGAACTGGAAAAACTAAAACTAAATGATGAATTTAATGCTTATTATGACTATGAAGCAGTTATCAGAAAAGAGAAAAATTCTGAATATGCCAGTGGCAGAGATGATGGACTAGCCGAGGGCAAAACTTTGGGACTAGCAGAAGGTGAAAAAACTGGAGCTAATAAAGAAAAACTAGCTATAGCAAAAATAATGCTTCAAGGAAAAGAATCGTTAGATAAAATAATGAAGTATACTGGTCTAAGTAAAAAAGAACTTACTATGTTACTATAAGTACTGATTGTGGAGACTACTATAGTCTCTTTTTTTTGATATTTTATTTCTTTTCATTTGTAAAAAAATAGGAAGCTAGTAAAAACTAACTTCCAAAAAGAATAAAAAGGGGTTGGCTAGTGTGATACTAGCTACCAATTCGCCTAATTCCGAATTGGTGATTTTTATAATACCCATAAAAGGGTAGTTTGTCAATTGTTTTTTGTAAAATTTATTAAAAAAATTATTAGAGTGAGTGGTAGACATTTTTTAGTATATAAATTATACTTTAGTAAAGGAGAAAATAAGATGTTAAAAGTAGAAAATATTACTAAATATTATAACAAAACTAAAGCGGTTGATAACTTATCATTTACCGTAGAAAAAGGAGAAATATTTGGACTCTTAGGTGAAAATGGAGCGGGAAAAACAACAACATTTAGAATTATCCTAGGACTTATTAATGCTTCAAGTGGTAATGTTACTTTAGACGGTAAAAAAATAGACTATAGTCTAACTGATAAAATAGGGTATGTTACAGAAGAGAGAAGTTTACTTACTAAAATGACTGTTAAAGACCAAATACTACTTTATGGTGTTTTAAAAGGAATGAGCGAAGATAACATTCTAAAAGAGATGCGTAAGTGGTTAAAGAAATTTCAAATATCAGACTATGAAAATAGAAAGATAAAAGAATTATCAAAAGGTAATCAACAAAAGATTCAGTTTATTGCAGCAGTTATTAATAAACCTAAACTATTAATATTAGATGAACCGTTCTCTGGTCTTGATCCTATTAATGTTGAAATGTTAAAAAAGGCAATTATAGAATTACAAAAAGCAGGATGTTCTATTATTTTCTCATCACATCAGATGGAACAGATAGAAGACTTTTGTGAAAAGCTTGTTATCCTATCACATGGTAAAGTAGTAGTAGCAGGGTACTTAAAAGATATAAAGAATGAGTATAGAAAGAAAAATATTTTACTTAGAGGAGATAACCTTCCTCTTGATAAAATAAGAAAACTAAAAGGGGTTATTTCTCTTTGTGAACATAGAGGAGAATATTTAGTAAAGATAGAAAGTCTAGATATAGCAGATTCAATCTTTAAAATAGTAAAAAACTATAATATTACTAAATATGATGTAACAGAACCGACCCTAAATGAAATATTTATTGAGAAAGTAGGTGCTAATAATGACTAGAAAATTTTTCTACCTTATGAAGCTAAGCTTTAATAAAAAATTAAAATCTAAATGGTTTATTGCTGTTAATATAATACTTGCTATATCACTATTTGCCCTATTTAATTTAAACTCAATTATAACTTTCTTTGGAGGTGAATTTGATAAACCATTAAAAGTACTTGTTTATGATAAGACTAATATCTCTTATCCTTATTTAAAAAATAATATAGATAGTTTAACTAGTGAGTTAGAAGATAAAAAACTAGTAGTAAAAAGTGTTAGTAATGAAAATAAAAAGATAAAAGATGATGAGATACTAATAAGTCTTAATCTAGATGATAACTTGTTAAAAGCTAAAGTTATTAGTGATAAAAAGATAGATAGTAGTGTATATCAAGTGATTTATCAAGGCTTAAATGCTACTAAACAACAAGTACTTATGGAAAGACTAAATCTAGATACTAATACCTTAGCATTATTATCTACTAATATAGATATTAAACGAGTAGTCTTAAGTGATAAAAAGAGTCAAGATGAAAATATGTCACTAGTGATGAGTACAGTTTTTCCTAGTTTAATACTACCATTCTTTATGTTAATTATTTTTCTAGTTCAAATGGTAGGAGGAGAAATTTGTGAAGAGAAGACTACTAAGAGTATGGAAATAATTATTTCTAATGTAAGTCCTAAAGTTCATCTTCTAGCAAAGATAGTAGCTAATAACTTATTTGTCTTACTACAAGCTTTATTACTATTTATCTATGGTTTAATTGCTTTCTTTATTAGTAGTAGGAATGGAAGTTTAAATATTCCTAGTGAAATAACTAGTATTTGGGATAGTCTATCTGCTAGTGGATTAATAAATGATATAGTATCATTACTACCATTCTTATTAGTACTTATCATATTATCATTCTTAGCATATTCTCTACTAGCTGGAATACTTGCTTCTATGACTACTAATATCGAAGACTTTCAACAGTTACAAACTCCTATTGTTTTTATTCTTTTAGCAGGTTATTATTTAGCAATTATGGCTGGTATGTTTCAAGGTAGTGTTTTCTTAAAAATAGCAGGTTATATTCCATTAATCTCTTGCCTTTTAGCTCCAACTTTATATATAATGGGAGAGATAAGTATATTAGATATTTTAATAGCTATTATCTTATTAATTGGTCTTTTATATCTATTAATTAAATATGGTATGAAAGTATATAAAGTAGGTATTTTAAATTATTCTAATGAAAAGGTATGGACTAGATTTATAAAAGTATTTAGAAAGGAAGAGTAAAAAGAATATGGCAAAGATTGTGATTATTGGTTTGGGACATGTTGGACTATCTTATTTAGAAAAGTTAGTGTTTGATAAGTCTATTAGTGGAGAAGTTGTATTAATTGATAAAGATGTAGAAAAATTAAAGGGAGAAATACTTGATTTAGAACAAGGGATGACTTTAATAGATTCATCATTAACAATTAAGATAGGAAATTATCAGGCTTTAAATGATGCTGATATATGTGTCTTAGCACTTGGACTTCCTCAAAGTAAGAAAAGTAGATTAGAAGATTTAGCTGGTGCTAGTAAAATGGTTAAAGAAGTGACAGATTCTATTTCAGAAACATCATTTGCTGGTGTTATCTTAGTAGCTACTAATCCAGTTGATGTGATAAGCCAGTTAACAGCTACTTATTTGTCTTATCCTTATCAAAAAGTAATTGGTACTGGTACTATGTTAGATACTATTAGATTAAAGAGTCTAATTAGTAAAAAGATAAGTATTTCTAGTAATGATATTAATCTTTATGTTTTAGGAGAACATGGTAATAGTCAGTTTGTTTATTATAATAATGCTAATATTGCCATGTCATCTCTAAAGAATTACTTAACGAAAGAAGAGAAAGATGAGTTTTCCTCTATTACTAAGAAAATGGGTGGAATGATAGTATCTTCTAAGGGTTATACATCACATGGTATTGGTTGTTGTCTTTTAGAACTTACTAAAGTAATTTTAAATGATGAAAAAAAAATCTATCCAGTTTCTAATTATCAGAGTGATTATGATTTATACTTTTCAATGCCAGCAGTTATTGGAAAAGATGGTATTATAAAACAAATACCTGTTAAATTAAATGAAGAAGAAGAAAAACAATTAGTAATGGTTACTAAAGTCTTAAGACAAGCAGTAGATGAAGTACTGCCACCAGAGTTGTATTAGGAGGAGAAGTTTATGGTTAATTTTATATATTTAGTAGTTTTATGTTTATTAGTAGCAATAGTTTGTGTTAGTTGTTATAAATTTTTTAGAGCAAAGAGATGGAGGGAAACAATTAGCAGTTTAATCTATATACTATTAGTAGTAATTACTTCAATCATATTTTTTAGTGGAAGATTAACTGTTTTAGAGTTTGACTACTTAATTAATTCATTAAAGACTGGTAATATATTTGGAGTAATAGTTTTAATTTTACAGATATTATTAGTCATTGTTACTGTTATTAGTTATTATGAAGTTATTAAACTAACTAAGAGTAAAAAGAAATAGTATAAATAAATGTATTGTTCTTCTACAGTTTGTCTAAGAAGAACTTTTCTTTTACTAATATAAATTAAAATAAACCAGTTATTTTTCTGGTTTATCATATGTCCTTTAAAATATTTTAATCAATGAAATGAGTCTTTGTCTTTACAAGAATTAATATTACTGATTTCTTGCTCGCTTATAATACACTAATATACTAGATAAGTTTTTCTATTTCTTTAGTGGAAAGACCAGTGTATAGACTAATTTTATCAATTGACTCTTTAGCTTTAAGCATTACTCTAGCAACATTACTCATGCTTTTCTCAACGCCTTTATCAATACCATCTAAATAAGCGGTTTGCTCACTCATTTTTTGAACCTTCTCAATATTATAGTAAGCATTAAACTCATCATTAGCTTTTAATCGTTCTAATTCACTCATAATAAAAATTCCTTCCTCGTTACCGTTAACAATTCTTTTTAGTTCTTCATCACTACTAGCTGTTAACATAAATAGTAGCATCTCTTCTTTGTTGTTACCAGTATAACAAATACCTTTATACTTTTCTAGAAAAATATCATAGATTTTTATTCCATTCTTAATTATTTGATATTTCTCGTTATATATTTGATAAATTAAGACAGCTGCCTCTTTATCTTTAGTGAAAAAAGTATTATTAAAATTAAGTTGAATGATTTCCTTTGTTCGATAATCACTACCACTTTCTAATCTACTACCAGCCAGTCTAAAAAGATAAACTAAACTTTTAGTACTAGTCCATTTGTTATACTGATTATTGACCTCAATATTAACTAAAATATCACCATTATTGAGTAGCAAATCAAGACGGTAATCCTTAATCTTATTGCCACTATTTAGTTCGGCATCAACTATACTATAGTTGGTTAAATCAATATTAGTTAGATATTTAATCATATCAAAGAAGATTTTTCTAGTTTCTTTCTTTTTTAATAAATATTTAATAGTTGTATCTGATAATATACTTATAAAATTTTCATCGTGCATAGTTGTTCCTTTCTTATGTATTGTTCTTTTCATGAAAAGTAGGCCTATCTTACCACTAGACACTTTAAAAGTAAAACAGGCAAATATTGTAAATTGAAAAGATATAACCAGGGAAAATGATAAATTAACTATAGCAAAATAGTAAATTCCTATCATCATACTAGCTGAAAATTAAAAATTACCTTTTCAAAGTAGAAATTTAAACTTTACATCACTTTACATTAAAAATAACAAAATGTAAAAAAATGTCTTGCAAAGTAAGTGTAAATCTATTTACAAAAAAATAGAGATTAGGTATTATAATAATAAGCAGTGGAATAAAGTGGAGCAAAGTAGGGGGATTGTTATTTTGTGGGGAATTAGTTAATACACTCGGTAATTCCAAAGACTTAAAACCATAACTAACAAGCTTTCTCTTCTACCTTTATAAAAATTAAAAAGACGATTTAATCTTTATATTAGGGGTTGCCACTTGCTACTTAGACAAGTAAAAAGTTATCTATCATCGCTACTTAATATATCTACTAAAGAGTGTATAGTAGAAAAATTTAGAATCAGGAAAAGTAGGATGATGAAGAAGTATGCTACTATATCCACAAATAAAACTAGCGGAAGGACTGTTTGATAATGAAAGAAATACATAAAAGTGTTTTACTACAGGAAGCAATAGACTCTCTTTCTTTAAAAGAAGATGATGTAGCCGTTGATATGACCTTAGGGTTTGCCGGACATAGTAGTGAAATATTAAAGAGAATAAAAAAGGGATACTTATTCGCCTTCGATCAGGATAGTGAAGTTTTTACCTATAGTAGAAATCGTCTTAATGCTATAGGTAATAACTTTGAATTAATTCATGCTAATTTTAGTGAAGCAAAGGATGAACTCTTAAAAAGAAACGTTACTAAAGTAGATGCTATACTATATGACCTTGGAGTGTCAAGTTATCAGTTAGATAATAAAGAGCGAGGCTTTAGTTATAATAATGATGCTGTTCTTGATATGCGTATGAATAGAGATAATCCCCTAACAGCTAAAATAGTAGTTAATACCTATAGTGAACAAGAACTTACAAGAATCTTTAAACTATATGGAGAAAGTAAATTTGCAAGAAATATTGCAAGAAATATTGTTAATAAAAGGAAAGAAAAAGAAATAAATACAACCTTAGAACTTGTTTCTATAATCAAAGAAGCAGTACCAATTAAAGAAAGATTAAAAAAGCATCCTGCTAAACAAATATTTCAAGCTATAAGAATAGAAGTTAATAAAGAATTAGATGTTTTAATATCATCACTAAATGACTCATTAGACTTACTTAATGTAGGAGGAAGATTAGCAGTCATAACCTTCCATTCCTTAGAAGATAAAATAGTAAAAGATACCTTTAGAAAAGTAAGTGAGACAGACTCTCTTAGTAAAGGACTTCCTAATATACCAGAAGATAAATTACCAGACTTTAAAATAATAACTAAAAAAGGAATAGTACCAACTGATAAGGAAGAAGAAGAAAATCATAGAGCTCATAGTGCTAGACTAAGAGTGATAGAAAGAATAAAATAGAAAGGACTTGGTTATATGGCTAGAAAAAAAGTAAAAAAAAGAATCAAGATGAGTAAATTTGAACGCTTACTCTATATTTTTGCTATTACTTTATTAGTAAGTTTGCCAATAACCATCGTTTTTTCCAAAGCTACTTTAGCACAAATTAATTTTGAAGTAGAAAAACAAAAGAAATTAATAGAAGCTCAGAATAAAACTAATGAAAGCTTATCTATGAAAATAAATGAATTAGCATCACTTGATAAAATAGAAGAGGTTGCTAAAAGTGAGGGATTAAGTTATAATAATAATAATATAAAGAATGTAGAAGATGAAAAATAGGGGTGAAACTATGCGGAAAAAGAAACCTAGAAATACTGTTAAACTAAGTAAGTTATTTATAGTAGGTTCTCTTTTTTTGTTTGCTTTAATGATTGCAAGAGTAGTACAGCTTGGCTTATCTAAAGATGTAGATGGAGTAAACTTACAGTCACTAGCTAGTAAAAGAACTACTAAGACTGATACTATTAAAGCTCAAAGAGGTACTATTTATACTAGTGATAATGAAGTACTTGCCCAAAATGTTTCTTCTTACAAATTAATCGCTTATCTAGATTCTAAAAGAACTACTAATAAAAATAAACCACAACATGTTGTAGATAAAGACTTAACAGCAGAAAAGTTAGCACCTATTCTTGGAATTAGTAAAGAAGAAATATTAACTTATCTAAATAAAGAAAATGTTTATCAAACAGAGTTTGGTAGTAAAGGAAAAGGACTAACAGAATTAACTAAAGAGAAAATAGAAGCTTTAAATCTTCCTGGATTAGACTTTGAAGAAAGCTTTAAAAGATATTATCCTAAAGGAGATTTCTTATCATATATAATAGGATATGCTAAAGATGATAGTGATAATAGTACTATTAAAGGAGAAATGGGACTAGAGAAGTATTATGATAAAGCTTTATCAGGAACTGATGGTTATACTACTTATCAGAAAGACTTAAGAGGTTATAAAATAGCTGGTACTAAGGAAGTAAGTAAAAAAGCAGAGGATGGGAAAAATATCTATCTAACTATTAATAATAATATTCAGTTCTTTGTCGAACAAGCCTTAGATGAAGCAGAGAAAACATCATCATTTGAATGGTTTACTATCATGGTAGCTGATGCTAATACAGGGGCAATTTTAGCGACTGCTACTTCACCATCATTTGATCCTAATAAAAGAAATATGACTAACTATTTAGACCTTAATATTGCTCTTCCTTATGAACCAGGTAGTACTATGAAGATATTTACCTATATGGCTGCGATGGAAAATGGTGTCTATAATGGGAATGAAACTTATCACTCAGGTGTATACGTAACTAAAGATGGAACCGAAATAGGTGACTGGAATAGAGCTGGTTGGGGTGATATAACTTTTGATAAAGGTTTTGCTCTATCTAGTAACGTTGGAGTCATTAACTTAATTGAAAGACATATGAATGCTAGTATGTTAAGAAGCTACTTTAAGAAATTAGGCTTTTCTAAGAAGACTGGTATCACTTTACCTAATGAAGCGACTGGTAAACTAGACTTTAAATATGAAACAGAAATATTTAATGCTGGATTTGGTCAAGGTATAACAACAACACCTATTCAAAATATTCAAGCCTTAACCTCACTTACTAATAAAGGGGTAATGTTAAAACCATATATCGTTTCTAAGATAGTAGATCCTAATACTAATGAAACAGTTTATGAAGGAAAAAGGACAGAAGTAAATAAAGTAGCCAGTGAAGAGACAGTTAACAAGATGAAAGACTTAATGTGGGAAACCGTTAATGGTCATGGTAATACAGGAGCAGGTTATAAACTAGAAGGTTATGACTTAATTGGAAAAACAGGTACTGCTCAAATAGCTGATGAAAATGGTAGTGGTTATTTAACTGGTAGTAGTGATATAATCTCATCTTTCGCTGGTGTTTATCCAAAAGAAGACTCTAAAGTAATTATTTATGCATCTGTTAAAAGACCAGCTGAAGGTAAACAAAAAGTTATTTGGGATGTTATTAAAGAAATAGTAGTTAATATAAGTAAATACTATGGAACAAGTCCAACTGATGAGAGTGTCTCTAAACTAACAACGTATAAATTACCATCATATAAAAATAAAAATATCAATATAGTACGGGAAGACTTAACTAAGAAAGGTATGCAGATAGTAACCATTGGTAATGGGGATAAAGTTATTTCTCAGTATCCTAGTGCTAATGAGAAACTTACTACTAACTCTAAAGTCTTCTTAATTACTAATGATACTAATCTAACTGTACCAGATGTAACCGGTTTATCTAGGAAACAAGCGGAGGAAGTATTAAAACTACTTGATATAACACCAACCTTAGAAGGTAGCGGTTATGTTGTAGAACAAAGTGTTCCAGCTGGGACAAAAATAGAAAAAGGGATGAGTTTGACCCTTAAACTAGCAAAAAAGTTCTAGAAACTCTTTTAAAGATAAGAACTTTATAGTATAATGATGAAAGATAGGGGTGATTAAATGCAACTTATAACTAGTTTAGATATTGGTAATGAAGAAATAAAAGTTATTGTTGCTAGTGCTTTTGATAATAAATGTAATGTTTTAGCTTCTACCTCTATTAGAAGTTCGGGAATAAAGAAAAATACTATTTATAATGAGAAAAAACTACGAGAGTCGGTTAAACTAGCTATTTTAAAGACAGAAGAAAAAATAGGAATGAAAATTAAAGAAGTGATTCTACTTATTCCTTCTAATACGGCTAAGATGACAATTGAGACGGGATTAGTTGATATTAAAGATAATATCGTAAGAGGAAGTGATATCAAAAGAGCATTAGCTGATGCTAAAAAAGATACTTTTGATGATACTAGGGAATTAGTTAGTGTTCTTCCTATTTCTTTTACGGTAGATGATAATATTAGTGTTAGCAATCCTATTGGGGAAGAAGGAAATAAACTATTTGTAAAAGCAGTAGTTTCTACTAGTTTGAAAAGTGAGATATATCCTTTAATTAGTATAGTATCATCACTTGGTATATCAATTGTCGATATAGTACATAAGAGTCAAGCTGATTATTATACAGTTTCTAATAACTCACTAGATAGAAAGCTAGGTTGTGTTATTAATCTTGGTGGTGATGTTACTACTGTCTCTATCTTTAATAAAGGAATTATGATAAAAAACTCATATATACCTTTAGGAAGTAGTAGTGTTGATAAAGATATTTCTTTTGTTTATAAAGTGGATATTAAAACAGCTAGACATTTGAAAGAGACATTTGCCCTAGCGGTACCAAGGTATGCTGATAAATATGATAGTGTTGATGTAGTAACCTTGGAAAATAAGAGTATAACAGTTACCCAGAGTGAGATAAGTAAAGTTATAGAATCAAGGTTAAATGAGATTTTAAAACTTGCAAAAAATGAAATAAATCGCTTAACAAAACGGGAAATAAGTTATATAATTGTAGTAGGTGGTATTAGCGAGTTGGCTGGATTTAATTATATAGTAGAAGATGTTCTTTCCCGTAATGCAAGTTGTCTTGATATGCAACAGATGGGAGCAAGACATAATAAATATACAAGTGCCTTTGGAGCTATTAAATATTTTTATAAAAAATGTTTATTAACAGAAGAAGATATTTCTATGTTTCCACAGGATGTAGTAGAAACATTTTTATCACCAAAGAAGAGAAACACAGGAAGCGAGAACATTGTTAGTAAGTTTTTGCACCATTTTTATGATTAACAGTTAAGGAGGAACGAACATGGGAAATGGACTAGAAATGGATCAATTAGCGAAAATTAAAGTAATTGGTTTAGGTGGCGGTGGAGGAAACGCCGTTAATAGAATGGTTGAGTCTGGAGTAAAGGGCGTTGAATTTATCGTTGCTAATACAGACTTACAAGTATTAAATAATTCAAAAGCAGATGTTAAGATACAGTTAGGAGCTAATCTTACTGATGGATTAGGAGCAGGAAGTAAACCAGATATTGGTCGTGAGGCTGCTCTTGAAAGTAAAAAAGAAATCGAAGATGCCTTAACTGGTGCTGATATGATTTTCATAACTTGTGGAATGGGTGGTGGAACTGGTACTGGTAGTGCCCCTGTTGTAGCAGAGATTGCACAAGGATTAGGTGCTTTAACTGTAGCTATTGTTACTAAACCATTTACTTTTGAAGGAAAAAAGAGAATGGATAATGCTTTAAGAGGATTATCTGAACTTGAAAAACACGTTGATACTTTAATCGTTATACCAAACGATAGATTAAGAGAAATTATAGATAAGACTACACCAATGCTTGAAGCATTTAAAGAAGTAGATAATGTCTTAAGAAGAGGTGTTCAATCAATTTCAGATTTAATTGCTGTAGTTGGACTAGTTAACCTTGACTTTGCTGATGTTCAATCAGTTATGAAAGATTCTGGTCATGCTATTATTGGTATTGGTATTGGTATGGGTGAAGATAGAGCGATAGAAGCTGCTCAACAAGCCGTATCTAGTCCGTTACTAGAAACTAGCATATCAGGAGCAACAGATGCAATTATTAATATAACTGGTGGCGTTAACTTAACTCTATTTGAAGCTGAACAAGCAGCCGAAGTAGTAAGAGCAGCCTCTGGAACTGATATTAATACTATCTTTGGTTCTGTTATCAATGAAAACTTATCAGATGAAGTAATTGTTACTGTAATTGCTACTGGATTTGATAAGAAAGCTAGAGAAGAAACACAAAAACCAGTATTTTCTAATGTTCAACCTACAAGACGTAGTAGAGGAGAAGAGATGGGGTATGGTTCACCACTTCCAAGAATTGATACATCACCAGATGATGACGATGATGATGGAGAAGTTTTAGGTAGTGACTATGATTTACCTCCATTCTTAAGAGATAAAAACTTTTAGAAAAGACATATCAAAAAAAGATATGTTTTTTTAAAAAAGCATTGACGAACATATTTTCTATATATATAATAGATAAGCGAAGGGAGAAAAAATATGGTAGCACTTGTTCTAGTAGAAGTTATGAGTAGGGCTGTTGATAAGACATTTTCCTATAATATTCCTAAGGAATTAGTAGCTGATGTAGCCGTTGGTAAACGAGTAGTCGTTCCTTTTGGAAGAAAACAAGTAGAAGGATTTGTCTTAGAAATAGTTGATGATATTGATAGTGATTATGAATTAAAAGATATAATTAGTGTAAATAATGATATAGTTTTAACTGAAGAGATGTTAAGTCTTGGTAGGGCAGTGAGTTATAGTACTTTAGCACCTTTGATAAGTTGCTATCAGGCAATGCTTCCTAAAGCTTTAAAGGTTAAACAGAAAAAAGAAATAACTAAGAAGTATGAGGCTTATTATAAAGTTATTGATACTAGTTGTAAACTTAGTGATAAGCAGTTAGAAATAGTTAATTTTATTAATGATAAAGTAGTAAGTGAAAAAGAACTAGTAGATATAAAAAAGATAAGTAAAGCAAGACTTAATCTTTTAGTAGAGAAGAAAGTTTTAGCTAAAGAGTTAAGAGAAAGTTACCGATTAGAACATAATGATATAAGGGAAGAAAAGAATAAGTTAACACCATTACAAGAAAAAGCAGTTAAAGAAATTATTGATAGTAGTGATACTGTTTATTTACTACATGGAGTAACTGGTAGTGGTAAGACAGAAGTTTATATGACCTTAATTGAAGAAGGTATAAAAAGAGGAAAACAAAGTATTGTTTTAGTACCTGAGATATCCTTAACACCTCAGACTTTAGCTCGTTTTGAGAGAAGATTTGGTAAAAAAGTAGCCGTTTTTCATAGTGCCTTATCAGAAGGGGAAAAATATGATGAATATAGAAGAGTGGCAAGAGGAGAAGTTAATGTAATAGTAGGGACTAGAAGTGCTATTTTTGCTCCACTAAAAGATATATCTTATATAATTATGGATGAAGAACATAGTGACTCTTATAAACAGGAGAATAGTCCTCGATATGATACTAAGATGGTTGCGTTAGAAAGATGTAAATATCATAAAGCTAAGTTAATACTTGGTAGTGCTACTCCTACACTAGAAAGCTATGCTAGGGCTTTAAAAGGTGTCTATCATTTAGTAAATCTTAAGGAAAGAGTAGGAGGTAGGAGTCTACCTAAAGTAGAGTTTGTTGATATGAATAAAGCTCTAGCTACATCAAAGGGACATTTTTCTCTAGAATTAATTAAAAGAATAGAAGAGACTTTAAGAAGAGGGGAACAAGTGATTCTTTTACTAAATAGAAGAGGTTATTCTTCCGTTTTGTCTTGTAAGAATTGTGGCTATGTTATGAAGTGTCCTAACTGTGATATATCCTTAACTTATCATAAGACTAATAATATGTTAAGATGTCACTATTGTGGTTATGCTACTAATTATCCAAAAGTTTGTCCTGAATGTAAGGAAGAGGCTCTAAGAGACTTGGGAGTTGGAACGGAGAAAATAGAAGAAGAGGTTAAATCACTCTTTGGTAATAGTAAGGTTTTACGAATGGATGTTGATACTACTAGTAAGAAGAATGCTCATCAAAAGATAATAGAAAGCTTTGGTAAGGGAGAAGCTAATATCTTAATTGGTACCCAGATGGTTGCAAAAGGACTTGACTTTCCTAATGTCACTTTAGTAGGTGTACTTAATACTGATACATCACTCATGATACCAGACTTTAGGAGTAGTGAAGCTACTTTTGATTTATTAAGCCAAGTAGCAGGAAGAAGTGGTAGAGCTAAAGAGGGACTGGTGGTTTTTCAAACTTATAATAAGGATCACTATGCTATAAATTGTGCTAGTAATCATGACTATTTAACTTTCTATAAAGAAGAAATGGCAATTAGAAAAATGATGAAATATCCCCCATATTATTACTTAGTATTAGTTAAGATTAGTGGTAAAGATGAAAATAGTTGTCTAAAAGAAGCAGTGAGATGTGAAAAAGTCTTAAAGAAGTATTTAGATAAGACTATTCTCTTAGGACCTACTAAAGCGATGATTTTTAAAAAGATGAATATTTATACTTACCAAATAATTTTGAAATATCAGTATCAAGATAATTTATATGAAATACTTGATAAGCTTTTAAACTACTATGCAACTAAGAAGATAGTAGAAGTATCAGTTACCTTTAATCCCGTGCACTTGTAGTATTTTTAGACATATTTAAACATATTATTTAGTGGTGATAAAATGTTATTTCAACTATTTAATAGTTTAAGAGGTTTCTTTACTTTTACAGCTAGTTATTCTAACCAAGTCTTTAAAGAACCTTTATCAAAAGAAGAGGAAGAAGAAAAAATTAATAAGATGCAAGAAGGAGATATAACCGCTAGAAATGACTTAATAGAACATAACTTAAGATTAGTCGCTCATATTGTTAAGAAATTTGATTATAAAAATGTTGATCAAGATGACTTAATTAGTATTGGTACAATTGGTCTTATAAAAGGAGTCGATAGTTTCCTTGCTAGTAAAGGAAATAGACTAACTACTTATTGTGCAAAATGTATTCAAAACGAAATTCTGATGTACTTTAGAGCTAATAATAAAAATAATAAAAATATTTCTCTTAATGAACCAGTCGGTTTTGATAAAGAAGGTAATGAAATATCAATATTAGATATTTTAAAAGCTCCAAAGCCTGACTTTGTAGAAGAGATAAGTAAAAAAGACAATGTCTTACTACTAAACGATTATCTAGAAGTGTTAACTGATAGAGAAAAAGATATTATTGAAAAAAGATATGGTTTATATGGAACAGTACCCTTAACCCAAAAGAAAATAGCTAGTAATATGAAAATATCAAGAAGTTATGTTTCAAGAATTGAGAAAAGAGCTTTAACTAAAATACTTAGGGAGTTTATTAAAAATAATCATTATGAAGAATTAGATAAATAATTTTCTTTTTCTTTTTTTAATGCTATACTAATATTAAATTTCAGGAGGACATATATGAGTATTAAAGAATATTTATTAAACTTAAAGGAAAAATTGGTTTTTTTTAAAAAAGAAGAGCAAAAAGAAGAAGTATCAAAGAATGGTTACATAATAGAAGAATTACCACGAAAAGGAATTAATAGCTTTTTAAACTGGTATGCTAAACATTTACCAGAGTGGGATGAAAATATTAAAGTAGAAGAAGAAATTAAGTTTATGCAAAACTTTATCGAAAAAGTAGCTGTTTGGTATGAACTTAGATATCCTGATTATGCTATAACTGGTGATAAAAATAACTTTATGATTGATGGCATTTCTAATTATAATATGTTCGAAGACAATCCTTATATTAAGGACTTATTAGGAAAAGATTCTGTTGTAAATGATTTAGATTGGAGTGAGTTTTATAATACTAAATCATTTATTAATAACTTATCAGCTAAAGAAAAAGAGTACTTTGTAAGACCTAGCTATGAAAAATATATTTTGATTAATGGCTACCATCTTGAACTTAATAAAAATGGTAAAGTAATTTCTTGTCCTGGGTTAAGTAGACATTATAAACTAAAAAGTTCTATGGTGATTGGAAAAGATATAAAAGAAGTAGTTACATTGCTAAAAGAAAAAGAAATTATTCCACTTGCTGGTAGTGAAATTGAAAAGCAAATTCAAATATATGAAGACAAACAAATAAGAAAAGATAATATGCTTTATGCTACAATGTGTAGAATAATTGAAAGAGGAGCCACTACTTCAATAGGAGCAAGAAGAGCCTTGCTTTTTGCTAGAGAATTTAAACAAATTACAATATTACCTATATCCTTTGAAATAGTTTTAGGGTATGATCCTTATATTGATGTTTTTTTGAAAGAAGCTAGTAAAGATGAATATTTAAGAGAAAATATTAAGTTTTTATTGTCTATATTTAAACCAGAATATAGTAAAAAAGATATAGATGAGATGCTAAAAACAAAAGAAGAGAAAGAAGAAGAAAAACAACTTCACCAAAGATTAGTAAATGTTTTAGCAAATAGAGTAAATGAAGAAGAAGCTAAAGAAGGAGCAAAAGTATTAAGAATACAAAGAAAATTAAGTAAAAATAGAAATGCTCGTTAATTGCTTACCTAGTTAGGCAATTTTCTTCTTGGTTTAAAATTTAAGTTCCTGTGGTATAATAACTAATGAAGTTTAATGTTTAAAAAAAATAATTGCTATGTTATAATATAGTAACTGAAAAGAGGCACTATGGAAAAAGTAGATAAATTAAATAAACGAAAAATTGGTCTTGTTTTTCTTATCATGTTAGTAGTTATATTGCTTATCTTTTTTTTATTGATTCCAAGAATCAGCTTGAAAGGTAAAACAACTATTATGTTAAATATTAATAGTGAGTATAAAGAACCAGGATATCATGCTAGTTATCTGTTTGATAATCTAACTGATAAAGTAAAAGTATCAGGAAAGGTTAATAATAAGAAAGATGGAGTATATTATCTAACTTATAAAGTAAAAGGACCATTTATTACGGTTAGTACTAAAAGAAAAGTAGAAGTTAAAGATATGGAAAGCCCTATTATTACCCTAGAAGGGGGAGAAGAAACTTATATCTGTCCTAATAGTAAATATAAAGAATTAGGGTATAAAGCTATTGATAATATAGATGGAGACTTAACTAAAAAAGTAAAAACAACTGAAAATGAAGATACAATTACTTATGAAGTAGAAGATAAAGCTCATAATAAGACTAGTGTTACTAGAAAAATAAAGGTAGGGGATAAGACCAAACCTACAATAGAGTTAACAGATGGTGATATAGTATTTTCTTATATAGGAGAAACTTATGTAGAACCAGGTTATAAAGTATTTGATAACTGTGATGGTGATATAACAGGTATGGTTATAACTAGTGGTAGTGTTGATACTAATAGTAGTGATGATCAAACACTAACTTATACAGTCGAAGATAAAGCTCATAATAAGACTGAAGCCAAAAGAAAGATTAAAATGGTAAGAAGAGATAGTCCGGGTACCATTTATTTAACCTTTGATGATGGACCTAATAATGGAACTACTAATGTTATTTTAGATATCTTGAAAGAAGAAAATGTAAAAGCTACTTTCTTTGTTACTGGTAAAGGACCAGATGAATTAATTAAAAGAGAATACGATGAAGGGCATACTGTCGCTTTACATACCTTCTCGCATAGTTATCCAACTGTTTATCAATCAGTAGATGCTTATTTTAATGACTTAACTAAAGTTCATGATAGAGTAGCCGCTATCACTGGTTATGATAGTAGAATTATTAGATTTCCAGGAGGTAGTAGTAATACTGTTAGTAGACACTATCAAGAAGGACTAATGACCACCTTAACTAAAGAGGTCTTAGAAAAAGGCTATTACTATTATGACTGGAATATATCTAGTGGTGATGCAGGTGAATATAAAGATGCAAGAAGTATCATAAATCAGGTTACTAGAAGCTTATCAAAAGAGAGGACTAATATGGTATTAATGCATGATATAAAACCATATACAAGAGATGCTTTAAGAGAAATTATTAAATATGGTAAAGAAAATGGTTACCACTTTGATAAGATAACACCAGGAACTAAAATGATAAGACAAAAAGTTAATAATTAGAGGAGATGCTATGAAAAAGTATTATAAACCTAATATTTATATAAAAGATATTTATCAAATACCTATTGCTAAACTAAAGAAAGAAGGAGTAAAAGCCTTAGTCTTTGATCTTGATAATACTATTGCTATGACAAGTGAAAAGTACCCAAATGATAAAGTAGTTAAATACTTTAAGACCTTAAAAAAAGACTTTACTTTATTTATTCTTTCTAATAGTCCTAAAAAAAGAGTTAAACCGTTTGGCGATAAGTTAGAAATTAAATATTATCATTTATCATTAAAACCAAGTACTAGAAATATGAGAAAACTACTTAGAGAAAATAACCTAGCTAGGGAAGATATAGTCTTAATAGGTGATCAATATATGACTGATATGTTATTAGCTAAAAAATTAAAGATAAAGACAATACTAGTAGATCCAATATCTAATAAAGAATTTAAAATAACTAGTATTAATAGATTTCTAGAAAGAAGAATACTAAAGAAACTAGCAAAAGATAAAATACTAGAGAAAGGAAAATATTATCATGAATGAAGAAAAATACTGTAAAGGTTGTGGTATTAAACTGCAAGATGAAAATGTTTTACAAGAAGGGTATACTGTTAGTCTAGAACAAGATTACTGTCAAAGATGTTTTAGAATAAAAAACTATGGTGATTATCAAGTAGTTACTAAGAGTAATGATGAATATATAGATATATTAAAAAAAGTAGGAGAGACTAAAGACTTAGTCTTATATATAGCAGATTTACTAAACTTAGAAGAAGACTTTGAAGAGATTAGAAAGTATATACCTAATAAGATGATATTAGTCTTAAATAAGAAAGATGTCTTACCAAAGTCAGTTAAAGAAGAAAAGATTCTTGACTACTTTAATAATATGGATACACCATTTGAAAAAGTAGTAGTTATTAGTGTAGAAAAGAATCAAAATATTGATTACTTATTAAAACAGATTAAACTATATCAGACAAGTAAAGATGTCTATGTAGTAGGACATACTAATGCTGGAAAGAGTACGTTAATTAATAAACTTATTTCTAATTATTCAGATAATAATGAGGAGTTAACTATTTCACCACTACCTGCTACTACTTTAAGTACCGTAAGAATAGAACTTAATGATTATTTAACATTAATAGATACACCAGGACTAGTCGATAGTGGTAGTATAGTTAATGTGGTAGATAAGAGTACTTTAAAGAAAATAAGTCCTAGAAAAGAAATTAAACCTAAGACTTATCAAGTTAGAAAAGGACAAAGTATTTTAGTAGATGGTTTATTAAGAATAGATTATACAAGTGGTGAGAAGAATAGCTTTACGTTCTATATGTCTAATGATTTAAAAATAAGAAAGATAGCTAGTAAGAGAATGGACTTAAAAGAAGAGATGGGTAAGACTACTCATCAGATGAAATTTGACGAAGATTTATGTATTAATGGTTTAGGATTTATCAAGATGGTTAATCAAGGAACAGTTGATATTTATACCTATCCAAATGTTACAAGTTATACAAGAAAAAATTTAATATAGAAGTGGAGGGATAATAATGAATCAACAAGACATCATAAGAGAGATTAGACAAAAAAATGATATAGTTGATATCATTAGTGAAAAAATCCCTCTTGTTGCTCGGGGTAAAAACTACTTTGGTGTTTGTCCTTTTCATGATGATACTAACCCTTCCATGAGTGTATCAAGAGAAAAGCAGATATATACTTGTTTTTCTTGTCATGCGACTGGTAATGTTTTTAATTTTTTGATGGATTATGAACATAAAGAGTTTAGAGAAGTCTTAAAAGAATTAGCTGATAGAGTGGGTATTCCCTTAGTAGGTTACCATGAAGAAAAGAAAATAACTAAATATGATAAATGGTATGATATATATAATCTAGCTTTAAAGTATTATCAGAATAACTTGATGAGTACCATGGGAAAAGATGCTAGAAGCTATCTTGAAAATAGAAGTATAAATGAAGAAGTAATTAAAAAGTTTGAACTAGGTTGGTCTCTAGATAATAATAACTTAACTAATCTTTTAACGAAGAAAGGGTATCCAATAGACTTGCTTAATCAAGTAGGATTAAGTAGTGGTAATAATGACTTGTATCGTAATAGATTAATGTTTCCTTTGCATGACTTAAATGGTAGAGTGATTGGTTTTAGTGGTAGAATAATTACTAGTGGGAAACAAAATAAGTATTTAAATACGAAAGAAACAGAACTTTTTAAAAAGGGAAAACTACTATATCATTATCATATTGCTAAAGAAGCAGTAAGAGTTAGTAAAAATGTAATTATAATGGAAGGCTTTATGGATATTATAAGAGCTAGTATTTTTGGCTTTGATAATACGATTGCTACTATGGGTACAGCTCTTACTAAAGACCATATCAATAATATCAAAAGATTATCCTTAAATATTATCTTATGTTTTGATGGTGATGAGGCAGGACAAAAAGCAACACTATCAGCTGGAAACTTATTTCAAGAAGCGGGTATAGAAGTTAAAGTAATAGAGTTACCGGAAGAAGATGACCCTGATAGTTTCTTATTAACCAAAGGAAAAGAGGCTTTTGCTAGCTTAATTAACAGTGCTATATATTTTAAAGATTATAAGATTAAAAGATTAAAAAGTAAGGTTAATTTCGCTAGTAGTGAAGAAAAAGCTAACTATATCCATCAAGTTTTAGAAGAAACTAAGGAAATAGATGATCAAATAAGAATAGAAATAATTCTAAAAGACCTTGCAAAAAACTTCGAAATAGGGTATAATACCTTGGAAAAAAGTTTTCAAGAATTAAAAGGCAAGAAAGAGATTAAGCCTTTAAAAATTGTGGAAACGAAGACACCCACTGAAAAATTAGATAAGTATCAAAAAGCTAGTTATGCACTACTTTCTTATATGATTGATTCACCTTGGGTAATAGAAGAAGTAGAAAAAGCACATTTAGTCTTTCCTACTGATAAATTAAGATTATTAGAAAGTGAAATAGTAGACTATTACAGAACTAATGGTTTTATAACTTGGGCTGACTTTTATACTTATCTTGGCACAAATGAGGAACTAATAAAACTCTTATCACAAGTAGGATCTTATCCTTTAAAAAAGGAAGTAGATAAAAAAGATATTTCTGATTATAAAAGTGTTATTCTAGACTATAGTAGAAAACAACAAATCAAAAGATTAAATAAGAAATTATTAGATACTGTTGATCCACTAGAACAAGCAAGGCTTGCTGAAGAGATAAGGAAATTAAGGATTGGGGAGAAGCAAAATGGTAAATGAAATTAAAACTATTGAACAAAGAAAAGAAACTCTTCTTAAAAAAGGTAGTGAAAAAGGATTCATTACTTATGAAGAGATGGCTAATGAATTAAAAGGATTAGAACTAGATAGTGATAGTCTTGATGATTTATATAACAGTTTAGTAGATGCTGGTATTGAAATAGTAAGTGAAGATGCAAATGATACCGAAGCAAGTGGTGAAGAAATCACTGATGATACTTTAGTTGAGAATATTACTTTATCTAAAGATATTAAGATTAATGATCCAGTTAGAATGTATTTAAAAGAGATTGGTAGAATTCCACTACTTACTTCAGATGAAGAATTTGAAAATGCTCGTCGTGCCCTTGAAGGTGATGAAGAAGCAAAAAGAATCTTAGCTGAATCAAACTTGCGTCTAGTTGTTTCTATTGCTAAACGTTATGTAGGTAGAGGTATGCTTTTCCTTGACCTTATCCAAGAAGGAAATATTGGTCTTATGAAAGCCGTTGATAAGTTTGATCCGGAAAAAGGTTATAAATTTTCAACTTATGCTACTTGGTGGATTAGACAAGCTATTACTAGAGCATTAGCCGATCAAGCAAGAACTATTCGTGTTCCTGTCCATATGGTTGAAACTATCAATAAACTAGCTCGTGTACAACGACAATTAACACAAGACTTAAATAGAGAACCAACTGATGAAGAGATAGCTAAGAAATTAGGAATTTCTGTTGATAAAGTAAGAGAAGTATATAAAATTAGTCAAGATCCAGTATCACTTGAAACACCAATCGGTGAAGAGGATGACTCCCATTTAGGAGACTTTATAAGAGATGAGAGAACTGTTAGTCCAGAAGAGTATGCTACTGAGGAATTATTAAAAGAAGAGTTAGCGGGTGTTTTATTAACATTAACTGACCGTGAAGAAAAAGTATTAAGACTTCGTTTTGGACTAGATGATGGACAATGTAGAACACTTGAAGAAGTAGGACAAATCTTTGGAGTTACTAGAGAGAGAATTAGACAAATAGAAGCAAAAGCTTTAAGAAAATTAAGACATCCATCTAGATCTCGTAAGTTAAAGGATTTCTTAACAGACTAATGAAAATAAATAATCGTTTAAAACTAGTTGGAGATTATGTTGATAAGGGAAGTATTCCTCTTGATATTGGATGTGATCATGCAAAGTTATCCATCTACTTATTAAAAGAGAGAAACTTTCCTTTTGTTTATGCTTCTGATAATAAATCTGGTCCATTAAATCAAGCCAAAGAAAATGTAGATTACTATAATCTAGCAGATAGAATAGAACTAATTAAAGCTGAAGGACTTAATTCTCTTAATGATAAAATTGATACTATTACGGTAACTGGTATGGGTGGTTTAACTATAAATAAAATGTTTTTAGAAAATAGAGATAAACTTACTAATATTAAAACTATTATCTTATCTCCTAATAACTTTATAAAAGAAGTAAGAGAGACTATTACTAGCTTAGGATACTATCTAAAAGATGAAGAATTAGTAGAAGAAAGTGATAAGTTATACCATGTTTTAGTTTTTTCCAAGGGAAATAGAATATATTTTGATGAAGAGCTGTATTTGGGACCTGTCTTAATGACTAAGAATAAGGAAATTATAAAAAAATACTATAGAAATGAGTTAAGTAATATAAATAATCTCTTATTAAATAATAATATTCCTAAAGAGAAGAAAGAAGAACTTAAAAAACTAAAAAAACATTTAGAAGATGCTTGCTAAATGTTTCTTTTTTTTATATTATAATTAGCAAGGAAGTGACAGCAAAGATGGAACTAACAACGGAAAAAATAAAAACAATGACTTTTGAAGAATTGTACAAATTATTAACTCCTACCTTAAGAGAAATAGGAAAAGAATATTCTTATATAAGTCCATCAAAAAAAGCTATTGATAATTGGTTAAAGAAAATAGTAGAAGAGAAATACAAAAAAGTAATAAGTAATGATAGGGTAACATCAATAGACTTCACTACTGTAGTAAAAAAGAATATTAATCATTATTTAAAAACGGCATTTACAGAAGGAAAAGGTTTAGAAATATTTAATAGATATGTAGATAAAAATGTAAAAGGAAGAAAAAAGACACAATATTTTTTTAAAAAGATAATAGATTTTTTCTATGGATTTAATTATTATCCTGATAATGAAGTTTGTCTTAGCCTATTAAATAACAATAAAAAGGTAAATCAAATTTTAGCTAAAGTAGTAGAAGAAAAAAAGTATTTATTAGGCAAAATGGAAATAGAAAAGATTTTTAAGGATGATATTTCTGTATCACTTGTAGAAACATATTGCATATTAAATAATATTGATAATGATATAGATAATAATGTAGATTACATGGATGATAATACAACAAACTATTTTAATTTAGGCGCTTCGCTTTTAACGGAAGAAGAGAAAGTGGAATTACTAGTTAGAGTAAAGCAAGGTGATAAAAAAGCTAGAGATATAATGGTTGAGAAAAATTTAAAACTTGTTATTAAGATTGCTGTCAAATATCAGGGAAGAGGACTTGAACTTTCAGACCTAGTCCAAGAAGGAAGTATAGGACTCATGAAATCTATTGATAAATTTGACTTGAAAAAGGGGTGCAGATTTTCAACCTATGCTACTTGGTGGATTAGACAGGCAATAGTAAGAGCAGTTCATGAACAAGGTAGAACAGTTCGTCTTCCTGTGAACCTCAATGAAAAAATTATTAAAACTAAAAATACAATAACAAAATTAGAAAAAGAATTAGGTAGAGAGCCAACTACTGAAGAAATAGCTAATAACTTAAATGTTTCTATTAAAAAAGTTGAAAAAATACTTACCGCTAGTCAAACTATGACCTCAATAAATCAAAGAATTAACGATGATAATGATTCAGAACTGGGTGATTTAATTGAAAATAATACTGCTACGCCAGAAGAGGTAATAGTAGAAAAAATAACATCTGAAGAAATACAAGACAAGCTATCAATATTAAGTGATAGACAACGACAAGTTATAATACTTCGTTTTGGATTAGATGGAAATGAGCCAAAAACCCTTCAAGAAATAGGAGATATTATAGGATGTACTAGAGAAAATGTAAGATTAATAGAGCTTAGAATATTAAAAAAACTTAAACGCAGTATGTATAGGTGGAGAGATGAAAAAACAATTTCTGAGTCTGATATGCTAGTTAAAAATCAGCGCTATAGATCTAAAAATAACATATATGACTATTTCTATGAATATCAAAAAGAGGAAATAGAAAAGGTCATTAAAGAATTAAACGAAAGAGCCTTAGCAGTTTTACATATGAGATATGGTGATGATTTTGCTAATCCAATATTTGATGGTAATTTAACAGAAAAAGATAAAAATTATTTAAAACGTTATATTTTTCCTAAAATAAAAAAAGCATTAGAAAAAAATGAAAAAACAAAGATGCCAAAAGAAGTACCATTAATTAGCAAGGTATCACCACATACTGATATCGATGAAAAACTAGACGATTTGCTAGAATCTACAAGTTTAGGTACTGAAAAAGTAAATATTAGTGAAACAAAGAGAGAAAGAAAAAACATTATTACAAATGAACATATAAAAAAGTTAGAAATAGGAGTTAAAAAAATGAATGAGTTAGAAAATATAAAAACAACAAAAAAAAGAAAGACTAAAAAATCAAGAAATAATATATATGGTTATTTTAGTGAGTATGAAAAAGAAGAAGTAGCTGAAGTTATTGAAGGATTAGATGATAAATCATTAGCAGTACTACATATGAAATATGGTGAAGATTTTGCTAATCCGATTATGGGAACTTTATCAGAGGATGATAAAAAATTTCTACATGGTTGTGTTTTCCCTAAAATAAAAAGAAGGTTGAAAAACAAAAATGTTAGAGAAGTTAAAAAAGAAATATCATTAGATAAAGAAGAGGTAACAACTTGTAAAACAGAAGAATTACCTTGTTTAATAGAAGATACTAGTTTTGATAAGGAAAACACTGAAGTTAATGAATTAAAAATAGAAAGTGAAAATAACATTGTGGATGTATATATAGGGACTTTAGAAATATTTAATAGAAATGAATTTAAAGAATTAACTAAAACTAAATCAATAAAGGAAATCATTATTTTGTCATTGGCTTTTGGATATGTAGATAATAAATACTTTTTGCCAAACCAAATTGCCAACTTTTTAGGGATGGAACAAGAAGAAGTTACAACAATTATTAAAAGTGGGTTAGTTGATTATAAAGAAAAGTTGAGTGAGATTGTAGATCAATCATTAGATAAGATGATAGAAACAAAGGTAGATAGTAAATCTAAAGTATATGTTAAAAAATCATTTGATAAATAAGCCTTAAAGTAGCAGTTAGAGATAGGAGTGAAAAAATATGAGTGAATCAGAAAATATAAGTGAGTAAATGGTGAAAAAACAAGGAAAAGCAAAAAATCTAGAAATAATATATGTGACTATTTTGATGAATATCAAAAAGAAGAACTAAAAAAAGTGATAGAGGTATTAGGTGATAAAGAATTAACAGTTTTACATATGAAATATGGTGAAGATTTTGCAAATCCAGTTCTTGGTACTTTATCGTATAGTGATAAAAGGTATTTAAATAATGTTATTTTTCCAAAAATAAAAAGAATGTTAGAAAGAAATAAAAATAGAAAAGAAATAGAACAAACAAAACATTGTGAAGAAGAGAATCTACCTCTTTCAATGGAAACAATTGATTCTGACAAAGGAAATAATGGAATTAATGAAACAAGAACAGAAAGTGAAATTGACATTATGGATGAATATATAAAAACAGTAGAAATATTTAATATAGATACTCTTAAAGAAATCACTAAGACTAAGTCAATGAAGGAGATTGTTGTTCTGGCTCTAGCTTTAGGATATGTAGATGATAAATACTTTTTTGCTAACTCAATTGCTAACTTTTTATCCTGTTATATCTGATTTATTTTTACTAAAGACATAGGATATTTAACTAATGGTTGCTAAATATTCTTTTTTTTGGTATAATATGTAAGAATTTTTGGAGGAATAATATGCAATTAGAAAATAAAACAATAAGAAAAATGTCAGTAGAAAAGCTAGCAGAATTGCCTGCTCAAGATATGAGGAAAATCAGTGAAGTTTATTCTTTTGCTTTTGACTCTAAATCCGAGGCTATTGATTTAATGAATTCATTTATTAAATTAGAGTATTCTAAAATAGTTAATAATGAAAAAGAAGGAAACATAGATTTTCATAGTACTTTAGAAAATGTAATGAATAATTATGTTAGATCAATCTTTGAAACGGAATCTGAACCATTATATATAAGACTATTTAACAATTATATGAAGGAGAATGTTGGAGAAATCACTGAGTATAAGCAAGTTCACGATGAAACTAGAAAAATAATAAATTTTTTCAAGACTATTAATTATCAACCATCCGAAATTATGTGCTCAACTATTTTGGCAAATAATTCTAAGTTTTCTACTATGATTGGAAAAATAGTGAATAGATATAGTAAAAAATTAAGTAGTATGAATGCTGAAGAAATTTTCCCTGATCCTACAATGTTATCATTTGTAACTACCTATGCGTTTTTTAATGGAATAGAATTAAAAACTAATGAGGAAGAAAATGAAGAGATTGACCTAGAAACTTTGTCACCTACAGATACTTATAGTGATGATGATGTGAAGTTATACCTCAACTCTTTATCAAAACCATTATTACCAAGTAAACAAAGGGAGTTATTCTTAAAAATGAAAGAAGGAGACGAAGATGCCAGAAATAAACTAATTGAAACTAATTTGGGATTAGTAATTCCAGTTGCTCTTCGTCATATGAATAAGGAAGTAAACTTTTTGGACCTGATTCAAGAAGGTAATATAGGTTTAATGATTGCTGTTGATAAATTCGATTGTGAAAGAGGATGTGCTTTTTCTACCTATGCAAATTGGTGGATTAGAAACTATGTTACTAGAGGAGTTATGAAGTATGGAAAATCAATCAAGATACCAATGAACGTCCAAATAAAAACAAGAAAATATAATTCAACTTTTAATAAACTAGCCGCTAGGCTTAAACGATATCCTACTCTAGATGAAATGGTAAAAGAAATGAATCTTACAGATGAACAGTTATATCAATTTATGATAGGAAATACTAGAATTGTAAGTTTAGATGAACCGATTGGAACTGATGATAATTTATTAATAAGTGATTTTGTAACAACTGATGACTTAAGTGTTGAAGAAGATTATGAAAAGAAAGCATTAGAAAATGAAATAAGAAATGTACTTAATAGTGATTTGTTAGATGAACGTTCTATAGAAATTTTAAAATTAAGAAATGGTTTTTATAATAATAAAGTTTATACTTTATCAGAAATATCTAATGTTTTTGGTATTAGTAGAGAAAGAATAAACAAATTAGAGAAAAAAGCTTATAGAAAGTTAAAAAGTTCTAGTTACTGTGACGATATACTCGCATACTTAGAAAATGGTAATAAAATAAAAGAAAGAGTTATTAAAGAGCATCAAGATGAAATAGCTAAAAGAAGAGCCAATAGATTTAAAGTTAATCAAGAAGAAAAACCTGATCCTAGAAAAATCTATGCCTATTTTACCGGTTATAAAAAAGAAGAGTTGGCTGAGGTTATATCATCTTTAAAAGTAGAAGAGATAGAAATAGTAAAAGAATTATTTGGTGGCGATTTAGAAAAATTATCTTATAGAAAAACGTCAACAGAAAGTAGCATGAGAAAATTTAGTAATGAAATTATTCCTATTATTGAAGATAGATTAAATACTGACTATATAAAAGTTTTAAATTACTTTATAAAATGCAATGGACTATCATTTGATTATGGTAAAACAGAAAATTATGATTTAGATGGTGACCAATTTGATGTGTTAGATAAATCTAAAATTAATTATAATAGAATAAGAACAGTTCTATCAGCTCTTCCTCAAACTACCGTAATTGAATCTTCTAATACTGATAGTGGAAAAATAATAAATAATAAAGTATTGCAAAATAAGAGTAGTAGAAAAAATGAACAATCTAAGATATTAATATATAAATAACAATATCCAAAAATCAGGAGGTAAATATTATGCAAGTCGAAAGTACAATAATTAGACAAAATTCGGTAGATGAACTAGTAGAGCTATTAGCTAAAGATATTAAAGAAATTAGTGATAAATATTCTTTCGCTTTTGACTCAAAAGATAGGGCAACTACTTTGATGAATTTATTTGTTAAGAAAAAGTATGCAAAAATTATAAAAAGTTCTAAGGAAGAAAAAATAGATTTTTATAAGGCCTTAGAAAATACAATGAATAATTATATTAAAAGCATTTTTGAAACAGAAAAAGATTACATAAAAGTATTTAATAATTATATGGATAAAAAAATAGGAGAAACTACTGACTATAGACAGATTCACTATGAATTAAGAGAAATAGTGGATTTCTTTGCAACTATCAATTATCAACCATCAGAAATTATATCAATAGCTCTTTTAGAAAATAATTCAAAATTTTCTGATATGGTAGGAAGAGTAGTAAAAAGGTTTGATAAGAAAATAGCACAATCAAATATTGAAGATATTTTTCCTAATTCTACAATGCTATCGTTTGTATCAGCATATGCCTATCTAAATAATATTGAGTTGAAAACTAAAGAAAAAATAGAGGATGAAACTTCCCATATACCAGAGAATGAGACTTATGTAGATGATGATGTAACTTTATATATTAGAAGTTTACCACCTGCATTATCACTAGATAAGGGAAGAAGTTTGTTTTCTTCAATGAAAGAAGGAGATTTGGAAACTAGAAATAGGTTAGTAGAGGGAAATTTAAGATTAGTAGTTTCTATTGCTAAACATTATGTCAATCAGGGTGTAGAATTTTTAGATTTGATTCAAGCAGGAAATCTTGGATTAATTACTGCAGTTGAAAAATTTGACTATGAAAAAGGATGTGCTTTTTCCACATATGCAAATTGGTGGATAAAACAATATATTTCAAGAAGTATTATGAATAATGGAAGAACGGTTAGAATACCAGCTCATGTTTACGAAAGACTAGCTAAATATAATACAGTTTATGCTAAATTGTCTAAAAAAATTAATAGAGAACCAACACCAGAAGAAATGGCAAAAGAGATGAATCTTACAAACGATCAAATATATAATCTTATGTTAGCAAATGCCAGAATGGTAAGTTTGGATGAACCGATAACAAGTGAAAGTGATACTACCCTTACTGAATTTCTAGTGGCAGATGATTTAAGTCCAGAGGAAGAATATGAGAAAAAATCTTTAGCAAAAGATATATCTGATTTACTTAATAGTGGTTTAATTAAAAAACGTGATATTGAAATTTTAAAACTACGTAATGGATTTTATAACAATAGAAGATATACTTTAAAAGAAATAGCTAAAATTTTTAATCTTTCCAGTGAACGTATTCGTCAAATAGAAGAAAAGTCATATGAAGACTTAAAGAATTCCAGTTATTCTAAAAATGTAGTTGAATATCTAGATAACGCCGATATTATTAAAAAAAGAATTGCAAACGAACTAAAAGAGAAAAGAGAAAAACAAGAAGCAGATAAAAATAGAATTAATGGTGAAAAAATAACAGATGTCAAAAAAATATATACTCGTTTAAACGGTTATACAAAAGAAGAAATAGCAAAAGTTATAACATCTTTATCAACAGAAAATATAGAGGCAATATATGATGTGTTTGGTCACAGATTAGAAAAACTTTGTTATAGAAGTACTTCCTTAGAAGCTAATAGAGAAAAGGTTAAGAGACAAGTTATTGATATTATTGAAGATAAATTAACTACTGATTATATAAGAGTAATTAATTATTATAAAAACTGTAGTGGTATACATTTTGACTATGATTCGGTAGAAAATCCTGATACTTTTGAAGAGTTAGGTTATAATATTAATGAATTAAAATGCAGTCAAAATTTTATAAGAAAATCTTTACGGGCTACTATACCAGAAAGTACTAGTAATAATAATTTAAATGGTAGAAAATTATCAGATGCACATAAATCTTTAAGTGGTAGAAAAAGTCAACCAAAGATATTAATATACAAATAAGAAGATTAATAAAATTCTTCTTTTTTCTTGACTTAAAATTTAATTATGGTATTATATTAATTGATAATAATTATCAATAAGGACTGATTTAATGGAAAGACTAACTAAACAAAAACAACTTATTTATGAAGTGTTAAAAGAATGCCATCTACATCCGACACTATTAGAACTCTCTAACTTAGTAAAAGAAAAAGATTCTAGTATTGGTCAAGCAACCGTTTATCGAACTATTAATAAGTTAGTGGAAAAAGGGGAAGTAGCAAAACTAGTATCGATTGATCATAATTATCGCTATGATGTTAGTAAAGATCATTATCATTTTCAGTGTACTAACTGTGGCGTAATAGAAGATATATTTTATAATAGTGAAGAATTAGAAAAAGTAAAAAGGTTATTTAGAAATAAAAACATCAATAGTATTGATTTAATAGGTTATGGTCTTTGCAAAAAGTGTTCTAAAGATAATTGTTAAGAGAAAGAAGGTATATAATGGAACTAAAAGGAAGTAAAACAGAACAAAATTTAATGACTGCTTTTGCAGGAGAAAGTCAAGCAAGAAATAAGTATACTTATTATGCTTCAAAAGCTAGAAAAGATGGATATGAACAAATAGCAGCTATCTTTGAAGAAACAGCTAATAATGAAAAGGAGCATGCAAAACTTTGGTTTAAACAGTTACATGGAGGAGAAATTCCTGATACACTTACAAATCTAGAAGATGCTGCTGCTGGGGAAAACTACGAATGGACAGAAATGTATAAAGAGTTTGCTGAAGTTGCTCGTGAAGAAGGATTTGATAGAATTGCATACCTGTTTGAAAGTGTTGGTAAAATAGAAGCTGAACATGAAAAGAGATATTTAACATTACTTAAAAATGTTAAAGATGATAAAGTATTCCATAAAGATGGTGATAAGTTATGGATTTGCCGTAATTGTGGTCATGTATATATTGGAAAAGATGCCTTAGATGTATGTCCAGTATGTAATCATAAACAAAGTTTTATGGAAGTAAAAGCTGATAATTATGAATAATAGAAAAGAGTAAATAGTTAATACTAATCATTTACTCTTTTTCTTTGTGTATATCATTACACCGGCATTATTATCAAAACTGTGAAAACTACAGTTAGGAAAGTAATCTTGTTTTTCTTTAAATAGTTTAATTTTATAAAGATAAGTTAAAGCTTCACCATTGTCTATTAGAGGAAGAGTTTCTAACATCTCTTTGTATTTATCAAGATCATTGTAATATATAATTGAAGATAAATTTATAAAATCATAGGAAGTGTCTAACTTTTTAGCTAATGAGAAGATATCACCAGTTACATATTTTAGATTAACTTGTTGAATATTATCCTTTAATCTTTGATACTTTTCTTCACTTTGTAAGTATATATTTCTTTCAATAATATTTTTAGGATAAACAATTTCATTAGAAAATAGGGTAGAAGCAGTTATTTCACTAAAATCAAAGAAATTAAGTAAGCTATCCCAAAATTCTTTAGCATCTTTTTCTAACATTGGATGAATATATCATCAAACTTCTCATCGTCAATATCACCATAGATAAAATTTATGTAATCTCCTAATCCAAGAGTATTTAAAGCGCAATTTGTAATTCTAAATAGTATTTAGGAAAAGTACTTATATCAAAGCCAGTTATATTTTTATTTCCTTCATAAATAGTATCTAGTATTTGATTACCTGATGCAATGATAGATAAAATGTTTTCTCTATTTTTTAGATAACTTTGATATTTATCAATTTGTTCGTTAGTAGTTCTATAAATAAATGAATTCTCATGATAAGGAGTATTAGAAACTAAATTTGAACTATTATTAATACTAACTATTTTTTGTGCTTTTTCTATATCAGTTTTTACCATATAAACACCTCTTTAATTGTGCTATATTATACTACAAAATAAAAAATCCATAAAGGATTTTTTTGTAAAATTTATTCAGATGGGGCTTTATCTTCTTCAGTAGTAGTTTCTCCGCCACTATTACCACCATCACCAGAACCACCATTACCTTGGTCACCACTATTTCCACCAGAGTTATCTTCACCAGTATCTACAGTATTATCACCACTGTTACTAGTTTTATCACTAGTAGTTGTATCTTTAGTAGTAGTTTTATTATCAGTTGTAGTAGAGGAGTTGCTAGTAGTAGTAGAACCACCTGATAGGGTAAGAACAACAGAACCTCTTATTAAATCAGCTCTTTTATTAGCTGGATAACTTTGAGCAATAACGTGTCCTGATGTTCCTTTGAATGTTACTCTAACACCATTTCTTGAAGCCCAAGCTTGGGCAGCCGCTTGACTGTCTCCTATGAAATTAGGTAAAAGAGTATAAGTAAATGCTGTTTTATATGGACCAGCACCAGTAACTGTTTTTTCATAAGGAGTATTGATAGAGAAAGAAAACTCTTTAATCATAGTAGGATTTTTCTTACCAAGGTTAACTTTCATAGCATTAATAATATCTTTTCTACTTTCCTTATTAGGAATATAATCCCATAAAACTAATCTGCTTCGCTCATCATAAATCATTTGACCAGAGCCTGCTAAGAATAATTGTTCAATATTAATCAAATCAGCATCATCTTTTTGTAGAGCATTAGTAGTTATATCTTTAGCAATATCATAGAAAGATAAAATCTGTTTAGTAGTAAAGTTAGTATCTAAGTTATTAGAAATAGTATCTAAAACTCCCATAACTTGACTAACACTAGACATATCTTTAACCTTATTAATAATACCTTGAATAACAATTTGTTGATTAAGTCCACGGTCTAAATCACCATTAGCTAGTTGTTTTCTGTTTCGGGCAAGAACTAGAGCTTGTTCACCATTTAGATGTTGATTACCTTCTTTAATACAAACATAACCTTCACGATTAGAATCATCAGTACATAAGTCTTGTGGTACTTCAACATCAATTCCTCCTAAAGTATTAACAAGTGAAACTAGTCCACGGAAATTAATTTTGGCATAATAATCAATTTTAACATCAAAGTAATTTTCAATAGTACTCATCATACAGTCAGTTCCATAAGCAGCCGCATGAGTAATTTTATTTTCAGGAGTACCACTCCAACAAGCAATTGGTACATAACTATCTCTTGGAATAGAAAGCATTGTCGCATTTAAAGTCTTAGGATTAAAAGTAATTAATATCAATGAGTCACCATTAGCTACTGTATTTTTAGATAAACCTTCATCAGTAGAGTCAACACCCATTAACAATATAGTAAATGGCTCACTTATACTTTTACCAGTAGAAGCGGTTTCTCTTTTACTAGTAGAACTCTTTAGCATCTTTTTCTCTTTGGTATAAATAATCTTAGTATCTGTTGCTATATCTTGATAAATTTCAATACTTTGAAACAAACTAGGGTAGTTAGTAGTAATAAACATTGCATCAATTGTACCATCATATAAATCAGCAATCATAGCATTATAGTCATCATACTTTTTAATCTTATTATCATCATCTAATTTATTTTCTTTAATAATTATTCTTGGAATAAGATAACCATCAGGAGATGTTTTATCATTAAGTAGACCAATCTTGGCATCCTTGACATCATCAATTTTATTCATACTATTATTAGACATAGTAATTAAACTACTAGAATAAGTAACATAAGTCTTATTAACATTTTCTAACTTACCGTATAAATACATTATAACTACTCCAATAAATAGACTTAGTAGTAAATAAAGTATCAAGAAGAAAGTAAGTAGTTTGGCTTTATTTTCCTTCTTCTTTCTTTTCTTTTTCATCTTCAAGAAGAAAATTAAATCAATTAGTAGAAATACGCCAATAACTACATATCTAATAACTTCTTCTACCGGTCCTAATAAAAGTATTTCGTAAATAGCAAAGAAGTTTGCAAGTATCGTAATTAAAGTAAGGATAAATAACCATAGACGATACTTTTTCTTCTTTTTCTTTTTTTCTTTTTTCTCATCTTTTTCCATAAACTCTTCCTCCACTTATACCTTATCATTATAGCTAATTTTTTTATATCTTTCAATCTTCCTAGCTAAATAACAGTAAAATCTAGTGTAAAGTGTTAATTAATTAAGTCTAAATAAGACAAATATTGTCGATTTAATGGTATAATTTAGATACTAGGGGAGGTGGCTTTTATGCCAAAGAAAACTTTATTTGGTCTTATTACTTTAGCTATATTTTTTATGATGCCTACTGTATATGCCAAGGAATATATTGTTTTAAACACTCCAAAAGCTTTTAAAGATAGTCCATCAGGTTCAAGAATTACATCTGTTGGTGATGAAGGAGTTTTACCGACTCTTAGCAAAGTAGTGGTAGTTGAAAAAACTAATAAGAGTGGTTATGGTTGCAGATCACCTTGGTATAAGGTCTCTTATCAAGATGTAACCGGTTATATTTGTTCAAGTGATCAAGCAGTAATAGAAGAAAGTGATGTTAACTTAGAAGCTGACTTTGAAAAAGAAATGCTAGCAAAAGGGTTTAATGAAAGTTATTTATCAGCCCTTAAAAACCTACATGAAAAGCATCCTAACTGGATTTTTAATGCTCTTAAGACTAATCTAGATTATAATGAAGCGATAAGAAATGAAACGATTGGCGAGATATCACTAGTAAACGGAAGCGATGAGTCACTAAGAAAAAAAGATGATAATGGTAACTTTATTGAATCAGTTAAAGAAAAAGGTTGGTATCAAGCAAGTAGTAGTGCTGTTGGCTACTATATGGACCCTAGAAACTTTTTAACTGATGAAGGAATCTTTATGTTTGAAAACTTACAATATAATAAAACTATTCAAACAACAGATACAGTTAAGAGTATAATCTCTAATACTTTTATGGATAGTGATGAATATTTAAACTATTTCATGAGGGCTGCCGAAAAGTCAGGAGCAAGTCCTACCTATCTTGCTAGTAGAGTAAGACAAGAAAAAGGAGCTAGTGGTTCAACGGGAGTAGATGGAGCAAAATTTACTTTCTCAAAAGATAATGAATGTATAAATCGTTATCGTAATAGTGATAACTGGACTATTCTAAATAACTGTGGAACGGATACATCTTATAGTGGTATATATAATTTCTATAATATTGGAGCATATGGAAGCTATCAAAGTCCGGTAATTAGAGGACTAATCTGGGCAAATGGTGGGTATGATGCTAGTGTAACTAGTTATATGCGACCATGGGATAGTAAGGAAAAAGCTATTATTGGGGGAGCATTATATATTGTTAATGGCTATATAAGTGCTAACCAACATACTTTATACCTTCAAAAGTTCAATGTAAGTCCTAATGCTTTAAACTCAACTTATACCCATCAATATATGTCTAATATAAAAGCCCCTGCTAGTGAAGCTTTAACTATGTATAAAGGTTATAAGAATAATGACTTATTAGATAAAACTTATGAATTTTTAATACCAGTTTATGAAAATATGCCAGGAGTTAGTGAAACACCAAAGACTGATGATGATAAGAAAGAGGAAATTCCAGAAGTTCCTGTTATTGCTATAAATGAAGCAATTGTAGCTAGTGGCTATCACTTGACTAATAATTATCTATCAGGAATAGAGGTTAACACCTCAAAAACTAATCTCGAAAATAAACTTAAAACTATCTATAATGGATTAACAGTAACTAGTCTAAAAGATAAATATGGTAATAATAAAAATGATGCTTTAGCAACAGGAGATGTAGTTACAATTTCTAATTCTAAAGATACTAAAGAATATAAAGTAGTTATTTATGGAGATAATAATGGTGATGGCAATACTAGTATTATAGATTTATTAAGATGTCAGAAATACTTACTAGGTAATAATAACTTAAGTGATGCTGAACTAATCGCTAGTGATGTTGATAGAGATGGTTTAATCACGGTAGTAGACCTTTTAAGAATTCAAAAAAGTTTATTAGGATATAGTAAAATAGAACAGAAATGAGATGATTTAAATGACTAAAAAGAAAATATTTATTTTCTTCCTTCTTTCCTTTTTCTTTTTTTGTGGTATAGATAATGTCTTTGCTGCTAGTATTAGTGTAGCAGGTACTACTAGTGAAGGAGTAGTAGGAGGAAATGTAACAGTTAATGTAACAGTTAATGAACCATCAGGCCTTGGAGCTTGGGAGTTTAATGTTTCCTATGATAGTAGTATATTAACTCTTACTAGTGGGGAGACTCATGTAGTTGATTATGTTCAAAGCCCAGGTCAAACTAGAAAGACTTATTCTTATAAGTTTACAGTAAAAAAAGAAGGTAGTGCCAATGTAGGAATTGCTTCTTCTAACTTTGTTTCCTATGATGAAGCGACAAGGTCAGCTCCCAAAGACTCTACTACTATTAAATGTATTAAAAGAGAGACAATTGTAGCAAACTATAGTAAGAATAATAATCTAGCAAGTCTTGGGGTAAAAGATTATCAAATATCACCAAGTTTCAATAAGAATGAACTTAACTATACTTTAGAAGTAGAACATGATGTAGAAAAAATAACGATTGAAGGTAGTAAGGAAGATAGTAAAAGTAGTGTTACTGGTCTAGGTGAGAAAGAAGTACATGAAGGAGCTAATACCTTTGATATTGTAGTAACCGCTGAAAATGGTTCTACAAAGACTTATCACTTAACCGTAACTGTAAAAGAATTAGACCCCATTAACGTCAAAGTAGATAAAAAAGAAATGACTCTTATTCAAAAAGAAGAAGAACTAACAGGAAAAGTACCTAATCACTTTGAAAAGACTACTGTAAAAATAAATGGTAAAGACGTTTTAGCCTATCAAAATAAAGTCTTAAAACTAACAATAGTTGCTCTAAAAGATAGTAAAGGAAATATTAATTTCTATGAGTATAAAAATAATAACTATAAACTTTATAAACAACTAACTAGTGGTAATATCTCTATCCATATCCTTGATACTAAAGAAATACCTAAAGGATATAAACCTTATAAATTAAAAGTAGATAATAATGAGTATCAAGCCTATAAACTAAATAAGAGTGATTCATTTTTCTTAATTTATGGAGAAAATGTTGAAACTGGTAAAAAAAGTTTATATAATTATGATGAGGTAGAAAAAACTATACAACGATATAATAAGGTAGAGGTTAAGAGTAGTAGTAACAGTAATGATAAATATCTTATTCTTGGACTACTAGGATTAGTTTTATTACTTCTTCTTATCTTACTAGGACTATTAGGCAGTAATAGAAAAAGTAGGAGTAAGAAAAAAATAAAGAAAAGAATTGGAGACAAATATAATGGAGAAGAAAAATTCTAAGAAGAAAGTATTATGGGGATTAGGAATACTTTTTATACTACTAGTTATTATTGTAATTATCTATTTTGTAATTGGCTATAAAAATGATCAGATAGAGTCTAAAAAGAAGATAGATAGTGTTATAACAAGCTATAATAATTTTAAATCACATATTGATTCTTTTAATAAAGAACGTGACAATTTCTATCAAGTAGTAATGAAAGATATGTATTATGAAGACTTAAAGAATAATGATAGTAAATATAAAGAAATCATTAGTAACTATACTAAGACTATTGAACCACTAGAAGAGGATTATAAAGAATTGAAAGATAAATGTGTTGATGTTTTATATCCTGATGTGTCTGTTAATAATAAATGTGAAGCTTTTGTAATTGGTTATGAGAAAGCCATAAATTCTTATGTTAGTGATATTAAGAAATATAATGAAAATATTAAAGACTATAATGATGTCTTAGAAGAAAATGATACTAAGATAGAAGAAGTTAAATTAACTATTGATTATATAGATGTTGATGGTGATAGAAAATATCTAGGAAAGAATTAAAAGGTGAGTTATGGAAGATTTAGAAAAAACAGTAATAATGCCAAGTCTTAGAAAAGAGCTTGATAAGAAGAATAAGAAAACTAAAAAGGGAAAGATTAAAACTATTCTTAGTAGTTTAATAATTATAGGTAGTAGTCTAGGTTTATTTCTTTTCTATGGACCTTTTAATTTCTTTCGTGACTTTTGGATAACTTCAGCGATGACTACGATGACTCATCAATATTTAGCTACTTGGTTTTATAATGATGATGTGATTAA
Source organism: uncultured Bacilli bacterium (assembly GCA_934131695.1). Classification (GTDB taxonomy): domain Bacteria; phylum Bacillota_I; class Bacilli_A; order RF39; family UBA660; genus Onthousia. Next base: position 37,910 of record CAKOZV010000003.1, read on the forward strand.
TAAAGTCTTATCAAAGAATCATATGGTAGAGGTTAATGATACTACTAATCCTGATTTAGTTAATATTAGTGATTATAATAAGAATCAGACTATTTATAAAAATGAATATGAAAAAGAAATATTAGAGCATGAAGAAGGTGCTTTATATAAAGTGATTGATATTAAAGGAGCATCTTATCAAGGATATTTGGTAGCAGTTTATGATCCATCTAGAATATCAATTGCTACTACTAAGTATTTAGGTAAAAGAGGAGAAGCTATTACTACGGTAGCTAAAAGAGAAAACGCTATTATTGCTATGAATGCCGGGGGATTTTATGATCCTGATTGGAATAGTAATGGGGCTCAACCACATGGTACAGTTATTTCTAATGGAGTAGTAGTAAGTGACTTTGATGATGCTAGTATGGGTGGAGGCTTTGTTGGCTTTACTAAAGAAAATAAACTAGTACTTGGTAAGTTCACTAAGGAACAAGCTGTTAGTATGGGTATTCGTGATGCAGTTGAATTTGGACCATTTTTAATTGTCAATGGTAAGAGTAGTTTCGTTAAAGGTAATGGTGGTTGGGGAATAGCTCCTCGTACTGCTATTGGTCAAAGAAGTGATGGAATTGTTCTATTTCTAGTAATTAATGGTCGTCTTGCTACTAGTATTGGAGCAGATATGGGGGATTTAACCGAGATTATGGAAAACTATGGAGCTGTAAATGCTGCCAATATGGATGGAGGTAGTTCATCTGAGTTAGTTATCAATAATAAGATTATAAATCATCCAGTAGCAGCTGGTACTAATGGATTAAGAGATATGCCTACTTTCTGGGTAGTTAAATAAGCACTTAGGTGCTTTTTGCTTTGAAAAAAATATATTCACTTCACATAGAAATAGAGATGTTGCAGATATTTTTATATATTTATAACTGAAAAAAACTTAAAGAAACAAGTGAAAAATTTGGAGAATGGTTAAATCTGATGTCATAGATGAAATTATTAAATATGAATAAAAATTAGTCTTATATGGTTGGTTAAAACTACCGGAAACGGTATAATGCATATAGAGGTGAAAATCAAGATGGTCGAATTGAGGGTGCTATTAAGAATGGTAATAGCTGGAATATTCCTATTGATGCTACAAAACCAGCGGATAAACGAGTTATTAAAGCTGATAACCTAGATTTTATTATTGATTTAGATGACAACTATTTTAATGAGGTGGATAAGTTAAAAAAGGAACTTGATAGTAAAAGAACAATCCCTAAGGAGACTTTAAGATCATTAGAAGAATCTATTAATCTTGAATGGACATATAATAGTAATGGCATAGAGGGAAATACTTTGACACTTAGAGAAACACAAGTTGTATTAGAAGGAATTACAGTTGGGGGAAAATCAATAAAGGAACATTTAGAGGCTATAAATCATGAAAAGACTATTTTATATTTAAATGATTTGGTGAAAGAAAATAATCCTATTACTGAGTGGAACATCAAAAGTATTCATCAATTAGTTTTAAAAAACATCGATGATGAAAATGCGGGAAGATATAGAAGAGAAAATGTTACTATAAAAGGTGCTATCCATATTTCCCTAGATTATTTGAAAGTCCCAGAGTTAATGGAAAAACTAATTTTAAATTATGAAAATTGGAATGATTTTCATCCAATTATTCAGGCGGCTTTATTACATGGTGAATTAGTGATGGTAATGGCAGAACCTCAAGGTTACTTATGAATTTGGATTTAATGAATCATAGATATAATCCAGTAATAATAAAAAAAGAAGATAGATTAAAATATTATGAAGCATTAGATAAGGCACATACAACTGGTGATTACACAGATTGTGTTAAATTAATGACAAAGTTAGAAATAGTAATGTTAAGAAAATATTTAGAATTATTATAGGAATATATGACTTTCTATTAGATGATGTTAGTCTTTTGAAAAATTAACAATATTCTTTTGACAAAAAGCTATTTCTATAGTATAGTATGTACAGTTACCTGTTCTCATATTAAGCAGTTCTTCCTACTACTTTTTATTAGAATATGGTGGATTTATTAAAGAAAGGAAGTGTTAGTAATGGCTTTAACAAAGATGGAAAAACAACAAATCATCAAAGAATTTGCAAGAGATGAAAAAGATACTGGTTCAACTGAAGTACAAATCGCTATTTTAACAAAAGAAATAGAAAAGTTAACAGCTCATTTAAAAGAACATAAACATGATTATCATTCAAATCGTGGTCTTTTAATGAAAGTTGGACAACGTCGTAGTCTACTTAAGTATTTAGCTAAGACTGATGTACAAAAGTATCGTGAAGTTGTTAAAAAATTAGGACTTAGAAAGTAACACTAAATACTAGTGTTTCTTTTTCTATAGATAGAAAAGAGGTATGTATGAAAAAAGTATTTGAACTTGATTTTCATGGTAGAAAGATTGTAGTAGAACAAGGAGAACTTGCTAAACAAGCAACTGGTTCTGTTTTAGTTCGTTATAATGATACAGTAATACTTACAGCAGTAGTAGTAGGAAAAACAGCTAACTTATTAAGTGACTTTTTCCCATTAACAGTTAACTATCAAGAAAAACTTTATTCAGTAGGAAAGATCCCTGGGGGCTTTATTAAAAGAGAAGGAAGACCAACTGATGCGGCGACCCTTGCTGCTAGAATGATTGATAGACCAATGCGACCTTTATTTAAGGAAGATTTTAAACATGAAGTACAGATCATTAATACAGTTTTATCAGTAGATCAAGATTGTTCACCAGAACTTACTGCTATGTTTGGATCAAGTCTTGCTACTATGTTAACAGGTGCTCCTTTTTTAGGACCAGTAGCAGGGGTAAAGATTGGTTATATAAACAATAAGTTTGTAGTTAATCCAACTCAAGAAGAATTAGCAAATAGCAAATTAGACCTTACAGTAGCAGGTACAATTGATGCTATTACAATGGTAGAAGCTGGTAGTAAAGAGTTAGATGAAGATACTATGCTTGATGCTTTAATGTTAGCTCATGAAGAGATAAAGAAACTTTGTAAATTCCAATTAGATATTTTAAGTGACTATGATATTAAAGAAATGGAATATGAAAAAATTGAAATCGAAGATGAGTTAAGAAGTGAAGTAGAAAGTCTTTGTTCTAAAGATATAGATGAAGCTTTAAGAATAAAAGCTAAACAAGAAAGATATCAAAGATTAGATGAAATTAAAGAGAATATTTTAACTAAATATAAGGAAGAAAATAAAGATTTAGAAGACTTAGATATCTTATTATATAAAGTAAGTAAAATAATTAGTGATACAGAATATAACTTGTTTAGAAAAATAATTGTTAAAGAAAAATTAAGAAGTGATGGTAGACGTTTTGATGAAATAAGACCACTTAGTGCTTCTATTGATTTATTACCAAGAACACATGGCTCTGCCTTATTTACAAGAGGAGAAACCCAAAGTTTATCAGTAACTACCCTAGGAGCTTTAGGAGAACATCAGATTTTAGATGGCCTATCTTTAGAAGATGAAAAAAGATTTATGTTACACTATAACTTTCCACAGTTTTCTGTCGGAGAAACAGGAAGATATGGGGCACCAGGTAGACGTGAGATTGGTCATGGAGCACTAGGTGAGAGAGCATTATTACAAGTTATTCCTAGTGAAGAAGAATTTCCTTATACAATAAGAGTAGTATCCGAAATACTAGAAAGTAATGGAAGTAGTTCACAAGCTTCTATTTGTGCCGGATGTATGAGTTTAATGGCTGCCGGCGTTCCTATTAAAGCACCAGTTGCAGGTATTGCTATGGGATTAATCACTCATGATGATGATTATATTATTTTAACAGATATAGCTGGTATGGAAGACCATTTAGGGGATATGGACTTTAAAGTAGCAGGAACTGAAGAAGGTATTTGTGCTTTACAAATGGATATCAAGATTAAAGGTGTTACTAAAGATATTTTAAAACAGGCACTAGCCCAAGCTAAAAAAGCAAGACATCAAATTCTAGGGGTTATAACAGATACTATTAAAGAGCCAAGAAAAGAAGTTTCTAAATATGCACCTAAAACAGAGGTATTTTATATCTCTCCTAATAAGATAAGAGACGTTATCGGTAAAGGTGGAGAAATGATTACGAAGATTATTTGTGAAGCAAGTAATGTTAATGATGTAAATAGTATTGGAGCAGTTAAAGTTGACTTAGAAGATGATGGTAGAGTAATTATTTATCATACAGATAAAGAAGTAATTGATAAAACTAAAGAGATGATTGTAAATGTTGCTCGTGAAGTTGAACAAGGAAAAATATATTCAGTTAAAGTACTAAAGGTAGAAGAGTTTGGCTGTGTTATTGAATTATGGCCAGGTTGTGAAGGATTTGTTCACATCTCTCAATTAGATACAACACGTGTCAATAAATGTGAAGATGTAGTAAGTGTTGGAGATACAATTCTAGTAAAAGCTTTAGGACTAGACAAGAGAGGAAAACAAAGTTTTTCACGAAAAGAAGCGATGAAAGAAATGAAACAGTCTAAGTAACAGACTGGTTTTTTCTTTTAAAAAGTACTAGTATAAATTAAAAAAATTTGCTATACTTTAACTAGATTAAAAAGATAGGTGATTAAAAAGTGGCAGAATTCAAATATAGAAAAAAAAGAAGAGAATTTAAAAGACAAACTAAAGTGAGAAATAGTGATTATCGAGAAATAGCCCTTACTAAAATGGGAAAAAGACAATTGATGCTTACCTTACTATCTATCTTTGGAGTAACTTTATTATCAATTGGTAGCACATTTGCCATGTTTACAGTATCATCAAAATCAGCAGAGTATAATGTTGTTAAATCAGGAACTCTAAATATCAGCTTTGATGCTAACTCATCATCTACTATCGGATTAGATGGGGCCTTACCAATATCAGATAATGATGGACTTAATCAAGAAGGAAATACTTTTACAATTACTAATACGGGAAGTTTAACAGCAGAATATGCTGTATCACTTCAAGATGATAAGGATATGATTACCCAAGATAATTGTAGTGATAAACAACTAGATAAAGGTTTTATAAAATATAATATAGATGGTACTAATATAAAATTATTAAGTGACTCAATAGATTCCACAATCATCTCAGGAAGTTTAAAAGCAGGAGAGTCTAAGACTTTCACTTTAAAACTATGGATAAAAGAAGATGCTACTAATGAAGCTTTAGGAAAGCATTATCATGGAAAAATAGTAGTAGATGCTATTCAAGAGGGAGTTTCTCAACTTGCTACTAAAGTAGTAATGGATAAAGCAAATCCTGAAGACTTAGATTATAATAATGCTACAACTGATCAAAAGAATCAAATGTGGGCATTCACACATGAAGCAACAACTCAATTAAAAGCAACTACTGATTATAGATATATAGGAGCAAATCCAAATAACTATGTAAAATTCAATGATGAACTATGGAGAATTATTGGAGTATTTGATGTAGATGATGGAACAGGAAAAATAGAGAAAAGAATGAAAATCATCAGAAATGAATCAATAGGAAATTATTCATGGGATAATAAAAATACTTCAACAGGTGCAGAAACTAATTATGGAACAAATAACTGGCTTGTGGCAAGATTAAATTATCTATTAAACCCAGGACACGAAAGTGAAACTTATGGAGGAAGCTTATACTGGAATAGAAAGAGTGGAACATGTTATGCAGGTTCAAGTAATGCTACAACATCATGTAATTTCACCTCAACAGGGCTAACAGACGAAGCAAAAGCAATGATAGGAGATGCAAAGTGGTACCTAGGATGTACTAACGATTGGACTACTTCATCAACTGGATTAGCATCACACTGGTATAAATATGAAAGAGGAACAACAGTATATAGTGGAAGAAGCACGAATTGGACAGGAAAAGTAGGATTAATGTACCCAAGTGATTATGGATATGCGACAAGTGGAGGAAGTAGTACGAATAGAGCAAGTTGTATGGCAAAAGAATTATACAATTGGCATAAAAGTGGTTATAGTGATTGTAAAAACAATGACTGGCTTTATAATTCATCCACTACACAATGGACAATGAGCCCGCATGCCGGTTCTTCTCGTGAAGTTTTCAGTGTCGATAGTACTGGCTTTGTCGACTTCGATGATGCTGATAATACTCGTGCGGGCAGGCCAGTCGTACATCTAAAATCCACAATTAAGGTGATATCTGGATCAGGAACAAAAGATTCTCCATATATTTTATCAGATAATTAATGTTATCATAGATTCTTAAAAGAGATTATAAATGTTAATATAGAAAGGCATAAATATGTCAAAGTTAAAACGTCATAATTTTGCACTATTTATGACTCTTTTTATTTACTTACTAGATATTAGATATAATACTCATATGAAATATTTCACAAAACTGATAGTATTTATGGTATAGTAGTTACAGTTGAGGTGTTGTTAATTATGAAATGTGTTATTACGTCATATGATCATTTTGGTAGAGGAATTACTCATATAGATGGTAAGATTACTTTTGTTAAAGGGGTAAGAGTAGGAGACAGTGTAGATATAGATATTATTAAAGATAAGAAGAAGTATTCTATTGGAAAAGTTAAAGGTCCTAAGAGTTATCCTAGTATCTTTTGTCCTTATTATTACTCTTGTGGAGGATGTCATCTAGAACAACTTGATTATAGTGAGCAGTTAGAGTTTAAGAAAGATAAAGCTTTAAATATCTTAAATAGATATGCTGGTATTAATATAGATAAAATAAATATTATAAGTAGTATAGATAAGTATTATCGTAATAAAGTAGTATTTCATATAGAAGAAGATAAAATAGGTTACTATGAAGAAGAAAGTAATAAACTACTTGATATAGATAAGTGTTACTTAGTAAATAGTAATATAAATAAAATATATTTAACTATTAAAGAGTTTATTAAAACTAATAAAGAATTAAAAGAGGTTATGATTAGATCTTTTGATAATAATAGTATGATAGCATTTACTGGAAAATGTGATATAGAAAGATTAGATTACTTTAAAGATAAAGTAGATTCTTGCTACTTAAATGAAAAGTTAGTATTTGGTTCTGATAAGATTAAGACTAAAATATTTGATTTAGATTTTTATGTAGGACGTGATGCTTTCTTTCAAGTTAATTCTAGGGGACTAGAAAGTATCTATAAAGAAGTTATTGATATAGTTAAAAGTAAAGATATAAATACTATTCTAGATCTATACTGTGGAACCGGAACTATCTCTTTATTAATATCATCATATGTAAAAAAAGTATATGGTGTAGAGATAGTAGAAGAGGGAATAATTGATGCTAACTATAATAAAAAAATAAATAATATAGATAATGTTGAGTTCTTTTGTATGGATGCAAAGGATTTCTTAGAAAAGTATAATAAAGGGATAGATATGATAATAGTAGATCCTCCAAGGAGTGGATTATCAAATAGTGCTAGAAGATTATTGCTTGCTAAGAAATGTAATAATATTATTTATATATCTTGTGATTTAATGAGCTTTGCTAGAGATATAAAAGAATTAAGTAATGAATATGAAATAAAAAGTATTAAACTAGTAGATGAGTTTCCTAATACTTACCATGTAGAAACTATTTGTCTTTTAAATTTAAAATAAGCTTTAAATTTATATTGTACAAAGAACGAATGTTTGATACAATATAATTGTATTAATTACTTGGCATGTTAATATGACAATTTAGACGATAAGGTGTGTAGCTTTTAGCCAAGAAAAACTACATGCATGCTGCGGGTATATCTTTTCATAAGAAGAGGTATGCCCTTTTTGTATAGGGAGGAAAATAAAAATATGAATGACATTATAAAAGAAGAAAAAATAGAAAATATGATATATGAAATAAGAGGTAAGCAAGTTATGTTAGATTCTGACTTAGCTAGATTATATGAGTGTTCCAATGGTACAAAAACTATTAATCAAGCTGTAAAAAGACATATTAATAAGTTTCCAGAGCGATATATGTTTCAAATTACTAGTGACGAATTTCGAAAAAATTGCGGTCCCAAGTTGGGACCGCAAAAGAATAAAGTGCGAACACTGCCATATGTATTCACAGAACAGGGAGTTGCTATGCTTGCAACTATATTAAGAACACCAGTTGCAGATATAATGAGTACGCGGATAATAGATGCTTTTGTTTATATGAGAAAATACTTATCAAGTAGCAATAGTATGTTAATTAACTATGAAAATAGAATATTAAAATTAGAGGAATCGTTTGATAAGATGTCTTCTAAACAAACATCTATTATTTATGATGATAAAATATATGATGCTTATAGTATCTTACTAGATATACTAAATAGTGCAAAGGAAGAAATTATAATTATAGATAATTATGCTAATAAAGAATTATTAGATATGTTAAGAAGTATTAATAAAAATATTATTATCTTATCAAAAAACTTAGATAGTGTTCTGTTAAAAAAATATAATAATCAGTATAATAATATTTCATTTATAAATAGTAATCCATTACATGATAGATATATAATACTTGATAGAAAAGATATATATGTAAGTGGGATGAGTTTGAAAGACATTGGTAAAAAGTATAGTTATATTTATAAAATAAATGAAGAATTATTTATAACTGAACTGTTAAAAAGAGTAGATTATTTTATAAGTTAAAATAAGTAAAAAAGCATATTAATAAATTTTTAGAGAAACATAACTTTAAATTACTAATGATTAATTTGCGGTCCCAACTTGGGACCACAAAAATAAAGTAAGGTACTACCATATGTTATGATGTAATTATGTTTAATAGTTATGAAAAAAAATTTAGGAAAAAATAGTAAAGTGTAGTAAAATAAATATGGGTAGGGTGATTAAAATTAGATGTAAATGGTGTAACTTAGATAACTCTTTGTATGTTAAATATCATGATGAAGAGTGGTGTCATCTTAATCTAGATGATAACTACTTGTTCGAAATGTTATTATTAGAATCATTTCAAGCAGGGCTTTCTTGGGAATGTGTTTTAAATAAAAGAGAAGACTTTAGAAAAGCTTATGATAACTTTAATCTAGATAAGATATGTAATTATAATGATGATAAGATTGATGAATTAATAAATAATAAAAAGATTATTAGAAATAAGTTAAAGATTAAAGCCAGTATTAATAATGCTAAAATATTCAAAAGTATTAGAGAAGAGTATGGTAGTTTTAGAAATTATTTGAAAACCTTTAATAAGGAAGAAATAATTTATGAGGTAGATAAAACAACTAATGAACTATCTGATAATATTTCTAAAGATTTAAAAAAAAGAGGGATGAAGTTTGTGGGAAGTGTTATTATCTATTCTTATTTGCAAGCGATAGGTATTATCTATTCTCATGATAAAGAATGTTTCCTATATAAAAAGAATTAAAGAGGTTTAAGTAGTATGAAAGAGAAGTATTTAAAATATCTAAATGAAGATATTAAGTTTGATAAAGAAACAATGATAGGTATTTTTTGTTTATTAGTTATAATAACTGGTATGTTTGGTTTTCTTTATGAGTTTCTTTTTTATTATTTTAATGGTGGTATGAAAACATTTTATTGGCGAGGAGGTAACTTCTTACCTTGGATTAATATTTATGCTACTGGATCAATTATGATTTATTTATTAACTTATAAAGATAGAAAGAAACCATTAAAAGTATTTTTGATTAGTGTCATAACAACTGGTATACTTGAATATTTTTCAGGACTTGGAATGGATAAAATAGCGGGGAAAAGATGTTGGGATTATAATAAAGAAATATTAAACTTTGGTAATATAAATGGTTATGTTTGTTTAAGAAGTGTCTTAATCTTTGGTATATTTGCATTACTTTTGATGTATTTAGTAATACCACTATGTTATTATTTGGCTAAGAAGTCTAATAAGAAAGTATTTATAAGTATTAGTGTTATTTTATTTTCCATTTTTATGTTAGATGAAATTTATAACTTAGTAATAGCAAGAGTATTACATTTACCTAGAGCTTACAATGTCTATTCAAAGTTAGGTGTTCCTTATGTTAAATTTTAAAAGAGAATTGAATATCGTATTTGATTCTTTTTTTATTATTTCTAGTTTCATACAAAAATTCTATGTTAAAATGTAATAAATAGTTTATAATAGAAATAAGAGGAGGAAAATAAAATGGAAAAAGCAAAAGTTTATTTTACAAAAGAAATAACTAGTGAAGGACTAGTAAAAATTTATGAAGCCTTAAATAGAGAATTAAAAGGAAAGGTTGCTGTTAAAATATCAACAGGAGAGTTAGGAGGACATAACTATCTAGATCCTAATCTAATTAAAGATTTAGTACATAAATTAAATGGTACGATAGTTGAATGTAATACGGCTTATCCTGGTAAGAGAATGAAAACAGAAGATCATTTAGCTACTGCTAAAGCTCATGGATTTTGTGATATAGCAGATGTTGATATAATGGATAGTGAAGGAAGTATTGAAATACCTGTTAACTACCAAGGACATTTACAAAATAAAAATATAGTTGGAAGTCATATCAATAACTATGATTCTATGTTAATGCTATCACATTTCAAAGGACATGCTATGGGTGGCTTTGGTGGAGCTTTAAAGAATATGAGTATTGGCGTAGCTTCTAGTAATGGTAAAGCCTGGATTCACTCTGTTGGTAGAACAACATCCCCTGCTGAACTATGGAACTATACAGAAGATCAAGATGGATTCTTAGAGAGTATGGCCGAAGCTGATAAGGCAGTTGTTGAACACTTCGGAAGTGATAATATGGCTTATATCAATGTAGCTAATAAAATATCAATTGATTGTGATTGTGACTCTAATCCAAGTGAACCTGAAATGGCTGATATCGGAATTTATGCAAGCCTTGACCCAGTAGCACTTGATAAATGTTGTTATGATGCTATTATTAATTCTGAAGATGAAGGAAAAGCATCACTTATTAAAAGAATGGAAGAGAAACATGCCATTCATATTGTTGAAACAGCAGAGAAACTTGGTATTGGAACAACTGATTACGAGGTAATAAATATAGATTAATTAGTAGGAGTAGTAGATGTATACAATAATAGATTATTTAAATTATTATAAAGATTTAACTTTAGAAGAAGCAACTTTTAATAAAATTGATATCTTACTATTTGCTATTTTAGTCTATTTACCAGGAGATTCCTTTAATAAGGAAATCTCCTTATCTGAATTTTATAACTATACTTATAAATATCATAAGAAAGATGTAGGGGTAATGGTACCTAAGGCTTATGAACTATTGAATATTATAAAAGATTCTAAAAGATATAAGAATCTTAAGATTAAAAATTTTGTAAGAATTAAAGATGATAATACCCAGTTTGGAGCTGCAACTTTTATCTTAAATGATAAAAAGATAGTAAGTTTTAAAGGAACAGACGGCTCTTTAATTGGTTGGATAGAAAATATTAGAATAGCATATAAATATCTAACAGTTACCCAAACACTAGCTGTTAACTACTTAAAGGATAATATAGATGTTAATGATAAAAAAGTATATGTAACAGGACACTCTAAGGGTGGTAATCTTGCTTTAGTTAGTAGTATGGAATTAGATGATAAACTATTTAATAAAATAACTGCTATCTATAACTTTGATGGACCAGGTCTTAGGTTAGAGGAGTATAACAGTTTAAAATATAAAAGAGTATTACCTAGGCTTAATAATATAGTACCTTCTATGTCATGTGTTGGTATTTTATTAAATAATAGTAACTATGAAGTAGTAAAGAGTAATCTCTTTGCTTTTGAAGAACATTATCCAACATCCTGGAATATATTTGGACAATGTTTTGTTCTAGATGAATTAGCTAAGTCATCACTACAATTACATGAGTCAACAACTACTGGTATAAAAGACTTAGAAAATAGTAAAATAGAGTATACCTTTGAAACATTATTTGCAAATCTTGGAAAAGAATATACTAAACCAGTAAGAGTAGAAATGGAAGATGTTAAAAACATTCTTCATAATATTAAGAATATAGATAAAGGAGTTTATACCTATATAGAAGCTATCATATCGGCAATGTTAAGTGTATCTTATAAAGATAGTTCTTCTATAAAGATAGAAGATTAAAATGAAAAAGAAAATTATAATTTTAGTAGTAGCTATATTATTTATTATCTTATTGGCTTTTACTTTTATTATATTTACTGGTGTTAAGAAAGACTTAAAGATGGAAAGTAATTTAACTAAAGAAATAACAGAATTAAATCTTTTAATAGAGAATAATGATACTGATAATATTAATACTAGACTAAATACTATTACTACTAGTGGTGATTATGTTTTAGTAGAAAAGGCAGCTAAGAATTATTTGAAAGATAAAGAAAAATTATTTAAAGAGATGTATGAAATTTTAGATAATAGTGATAATATAGAAAATTTATTGATGATTGATAATATTAAAACTGATGGAAAAGAGTTTACTAATACTATCTCCCTTATCAATAATACAGGTAGTAAACTTACTAAATTAAGAGATGAATATCAAAGTCTTACTAGTAAAGAAAAAATAGAAAGTTATCTATCTAAAAAATTAAGAGAAGATGACTACTATAATGATTACTATCTTAATGAATTAATGGCTGATATGATGAATAATCAAAAGAATTTAGATGCTATTAATAAATATTTAGCTACTGTATCTAAGTTAAAAGATATCTTTACTTTTTTGAAGGAAAATAAAGATAATTGGAATTTAGTAAATGATAAGATAATGTTTAATAGTGAGACATTATATAATTATTATGAAGGATTACTAACAGGTATTAGTGATGATAAGATAAATAATATGTAAATTGGCTTGTAAAAGCTCAATAAATAAATTATTTTTCTTGCCAGTAGATAATTAATATGATAATCTTTAAATGAAGGAGGGCGATTCATGGAAGAGTTTGAAGGCATTATAAAAGATATAGTAGAAAATAGTGAAGTGTTAAAGATGAAAGAGTATAGACAACATGCTGATACCAGTTGCTTTGATCATTGTTATAAAGCTTCCTACTACTGTTATATTCTTTGCAAAAAGTTTAAACTTGATTATAAGTCCTGTGCAAGAGCAGCTATGCTTCATGACTTTTACTTATATGATTGGCGAGTTAAAGATATCTCCCATAAATGGCATGCTTTCACACATCCAAGAAAAGCCCTAGAAAAAGCCTTATCTATCTTTGATTTAAACGATAGGGAAAAAGATATTATAATTAATCATATGTGGCCTGTAACTATTAAGTTGCCAAGAACAAAAGAAGCCTTTATTCTAACTTTAGTAGATAAATATTGTGCTACTTATGAAACGGTTAGTTATACATTAAAACAATTAAAGAAGAAACCAAGCTGGCAATATGCTTATATAATGCTTTGGTTAGTTATTAGAAAATAGTAGAAAAGTCTTTAATAAATAATCGATAAATTAAATAAAGGAGGTGGTAAGATGTCTTCTATAAAAAATATTAATATAAGACAAAATGCAATGTTAGATATGAGTGTATCTAAACAACAAAGGGATTTTGAAAAAACATGGGTTGGCAAAAGAAGAAAAAAATAGAACTTATAAAGCAAAAAAATGAATTTATAAAGAAATATTCCTGGAGAATTAGATGATGATTAAGCATTCGTGAGATGATAAATGTTTACGCTTAATTAAATAGTATGAAAATGTGCGATCTAATAGATTGTTAATTTTAAAAAGTAGTATACCTAAAAATATACTACTTTTTAAAATATCTTATTTAATCTCATTAAAGATGATTTAGAAACTTTATATCTTCTGCATACAAAATGTACAGAAGTTCCTATTCTATATAATTTTACGGTATAATATTTTGTGTTTAATTCATTTGGTAAATATCTATTACCTTTGATATACTTGTGATAGGCGATAGTTCCTTTCTTTAAAATGTGTGTGTTTACAATAACTATTTTAAAGTATCTATCGCTTTTTGTATATATAAATGGTGTCACATCAATTGTAACACTACAACGATAGAATTATGTTTTGGCAAGGTGATTGCTAAAAAATTAAAAACATGATAAAATACGTACGAAGGGAGCTTTTTTTATGGAAGAATTGTTTAAACAATTAAAGATAAGTCCTAAGAATTTAACTCTTTATAATACAGCTTTTTCTCATTCATCATATGCTAATGAACATAAAGCTAAAAAAGATTATGAAAGATTAGAGTTTCTTGGAGATGCCGTAGTAGATTTAGTAGTTGCTGATTATTTATATCGATATGAGAGGGAAACTGAAGGAGAAATGACTAAGGTAAGAGCTAGTTATGTTTGTGAAAATGCTCTTTATAGATACTCTATGGATATGGGCTTTAATAAGTATATAAAAGTAGGACATGGAGAAGAGTCTAGTGGTGGTAAATATAAAAAAGCAATTGTTGCTGATATATTTGAAGCTTTACTAGGAGCAATTTATTTAGACCTTGGTTATGAAACAGCTAGAAGAGTAGCCTTAGATATAATAGTACCATATATTCAAAATCCAAATGTTGTTTTCTTTGAAGACTATAAGTCAGCTTTACAACAAGCCGTACAAACTACTAAACAAAGTGTTATTTATGAAGTGGTTAAAGAAGAAGGACCTGCACATGATAAAACATTTACAATAGAAGCTAAAGTAGATGGAATCATTTATGGTAAAGGGGTAGGAAGTAGTAAGAAAGATGCCGAACAAATAGCAGCAAAAGATGCTTTAGAAAAGTTAGCTAAGAATTGAAAAACGAACATATAAGAATCTTTTCTTACTTAACAAAGTCTTATACCTTACAAAAAAATGAGGTAGAAGCATTACGTGGGATACTAGTAGTAGATTTGGTAAACAACAGGGAAAGTTTAGAAGATGTGGAAACAGCGAATGTCGCTAAAAAACTAATATCTAAATATAATACTAGTCTTTCTATGATTAACTTTTATAATGGATTATTAACTAATCTAGAAAATAGTGATGATATCTCTTTATTAGGTTGCTTAATGATTGATAATATAGCGTTAGATAACTATATACTAGAACAAGAAAAATATCACTACTTACTTTATGATTACTTTGATGCAGTAGATGAAATGTCTTTATTTAAAAATAGGGAAAGAGAAAAAGAATTATCAGCAAGTATTGAAATACAAGAAAAGAAATTACAAAAGAAAATAGAAAAATACAAGGAGGAGAGAAATGAGTAAAATTAAAATATTTAGTTTAGGTGGACTAAACGAAAATGGTAAAAATATGTATGTAGTAGAAGTAGATAAATCATTATATATATTTGATGCCGGACTAAAATATGATGTAGAACATAACTTAGGAATTGATTATATTATTCCTAGTTTTGATTACTTAATTAAGAATAAAAAAAGAATTAAAGGTATTTTCTTAAGCCATGGACATGAAGGAAATATCGGAGCCGTTCCTGATATTATTAGTAAATTAGGTGATGTTCCTATTTATGGAGGAAAACTAACTTTAGAGATACTTAGACTTGATCTTGCAGAAGCTGGAGTAAAAAAAGCTAACTTACATGAGATTAAAGCACATAAAAAATTAAATTTTGGTAAGGAAAGTATCTTTCCTATTGCTATGACACACTCTATACCAGATGCTTTCTGTTATGTTTTATATACTAAAGATGGAGCAATTGTCTATACAGGAGACTTCACTTTTGATCATGCTATTAGATCACTTTATCAAACAGATTTAGGAAAACTAGCTTATGTTGGAAAACAAGGAGTATTATGTCTACTTGCTGAATCACTTTATGCCGAAAGACCTGGTTATACTAGTCCTAACCATAGAGTACAAGACTTCATAAGAACTATTCTTACTAAAAATGAAAATAGAATAATAGTAACAATTTTTCCTGCTCACTTTTATCGTATACAAGAGCTATTTGATGAAATATCAAAGACTCATCGTAAGATAGTTATCATGGGTAAAAGCTTGCAGAGTATGATTAATTATGGAATAGAAAATAAATACTTGGAAATAAATCCAAAGATAATAGGAGATTTATCTAATCTAAATGATAAAGATGTAGTAGTATTTATTTCTGATGAGCGAGAAAAACCATTCGCTAACTTAGAAAGAATAATTAAAGGATATGATAAATATATCAAATTGAAAGAATCTGATACTATCTTTATAAGTGAACCTAGTGCCGAAGGAATGGAAAGACGTCTTGCTCTTATAATGGATGAAATAGCTATGCTTGGGGTTAATGCTATAAGCTTATCTAGTAAGAAACACTTGCTACATCATGCTTCAAGTGAAGACTTAAAGATGTTATTAAATCTATTAAAACCTAAATATTTATTCCCAGTTAAAGGTGAATATAGAAATCAATATGCTTTTGCGGAAATAGCTGAAGAGATGAATATCCCTAAAGATAATATCTTATTAAAACAAAATGGTGATGTGGTATCCATTGAAAATGGGAAATTATTAGATACTAAGGAACATATTAATGTAGATGAGATATTAATCGATGGAAAAGATTCTAGTGATATAGGTAACCTAGTTTTAAAAGATCGAGAAATGTTAGGAGAAAATGGTATTGTTATTATTAGTTGTACTCTTGATAAGGAGTTAAAAGATGTAATAGCAGGACCAAAGGTGTTAACAAGAGGTTTTATTTACGTAAAGGAAAACCAAGACTTAATCGAACAGATAAAAGAATTATCTAAAGAAGTAATTGAATCTAACATAGAAAAAGGAACTAAAAGGGTTGATTATGCTAAGATAAAATCTGATGTTAGAGATAGGCTTGGTAAATATTTATATCAAGAAATAGGATCTAAACCGATGATAATAACCGTTATTCAAGAAGTGTAGAAATACGCTTTTTCTATTGAAAGAAAAAGTTCTTTATGATAAAATTTTCTTATAAAGATAAGGATAGAGGTGTCTTATGACTAAAGAAAAAAATAAGATATTAATGGTGATTATACTAATACTAATAAGTTTAATAGCTTTAGTAGGAAGTAGTTATGCTTTGCTTACTAAATCGTTTAAGAGTAAAAAGTTGAGTATGGAGGTAGGAAACTTAAAAATAGATTTTGCAGAAGGCAATGCTATAAATATGGATAATGCTGCCCCAATGACTGATGAAAATGGAATGAATTCTACTCCGTATACTTTTACTATTACTAATAGTGGCGATATAGGGGCATATTATACTGTATCAAATGAAGAAGAGTTAGCTAATACTCTAGATACAAACTATTTGCATATGCAGTTAACAGGATCAGATGGATATAATTCTGGTATAAAAAAGGTAAAAGACTTAGGAACAGAAACTTATAAGCTTATAGATGATACTTATCTTGAAACTGGTAAGAGTGTAACTTATGAATTACGTGTGTGGATATCATCAGATGCTGGTAATGACATTCAAGATAAAGTATATAAAAGTAAAATAGTAGTAAATGGTGCTAGTAATAAATTAAAAACTGTATCAGAAAAATTGTTAGCAGGAATAGGTGATAATGGTACTATTGATACAAGTGATTCTGAGCAAACATTTATTACAGGAACTGATCCTAATAACTATATTTGGTATAGTGGAAAACTATGGAGAGCAGTATCAATAGATACGACTGATAATTCTGTAAAATTAGTAACACAATGGAATATATCTGCTTTACCATATAATGCTAGCAATAATACAACTTTTCAAGGTAGCTATATAGAACAATGGTTAAATGATACAACTGTAGATGGTTTTTTAAATAATTTAAGAGAACCAGAAAAATTTATTAAAACAGATAGTGTTTGGAATGCTACTACAACATCAGAAACTACAAAACCAGCTAAAACAACTATGGTAACAGATACGGTTGGACTATTAAATACTTATGAATATGCAATGAGCTATAAAAATGCAACTGCAGAAACAGGTTATTTGAATAACAGTTTAAACTGGTGGACATTAACACTAGGTAATGATAACTCTTCAAATGGTTATAGTATAGAAAGTGCGGGTAACATTGAAAATTCTGGTATGTCCAATTCTTATGGAATCCGTCCAGCTATAAATCTAAAACCTACAGTAAAAATTATAGGTGGAAGTGGAACCAGTAATAATCCCTATAGACTAGAAGGGGATAATGATAATCCATCATCTGGTACTTTGTTGTCAACAAGATATAGTGGAGAATATATAAGATTTGGATCTGGAGAAAACAATTTATATAGAATAGTAAGTCATGAAAATAAAACAGGTACTAAAATAGCCAGCGCTATACCATTAAAAGAAAACAGTAGTTTTAAAACAATAGCTTTTGGAAGTAATGCTACTTTTTCTAAAGACAATACAATAGGGACATTTTTGAATAATGACTATTTAGCCAAAGAAACCTATCTAACTAGTGATCAAATAGAGATGATAGAAGATAATACAACCTGGTATTTGGGAACAGTTGCTTGGGAAGATAGTTATAAACTAGCAAAGTATCAAGATGAAACTGAAACAAGTCTAACTACTAACATAACTACTGCAAAAATAGGATTATTAAGATATGGTGAGCTAATGACTGGTCAGACTGATAAATATAGCAATAATAGTGTCTATTGGCAAGTGAGTCCATATAATAATAATACTAGTTATGCCCGCGCGGGTTCATCTAATACTAGTAGTGTTCGCATTGTATATGAAGAAGGCACTAACTATTCTATTGACTCATCTGATACATCCGGTGGTATTCGTCCAGCTATGAACTTAAAATCTAATGTGGTAATAACAGGCGGTGATGGAACTAAAAATAATCCGTTCATCTTAAAACAGAACAGTTAATATACAACAAAAAACTCTAGATATAACTTTTCTAGAGTTTTAATTTGATTTAAAATATTTGACTTTCACTGGTGAAGGGGATATTTGGTAACTCATTATTAGTTAACACTTCGATTTTTGGAAGAGCTTGTTGCTCTGTTTTTATTTCCTCATCCTTTTTTAAATTAGCGCTAGGTATTTTTCTATCATCTTCTAATATACCTAACTTTTCTAAAGTATCTAAATCATCATCAATATCAATTATTCTATATATTTCTTCAAAAGAAGTAGTTCCATCTAAAACCTTATAAAGACCATCTTGTAACATAGTTATTACATCAGAAGTATATACAATTTTTTGAAGATTTTCTTTCTTCATTTCCTCTTCATTTAAAGCATTTCTAATTTCATCATTAATCAACAATACCTCTTGGACTGCTATACGATCATGATATCCTCCGGAACAATATTCACAGCCATCATGATTTGCAACATAAGTTTCTTCTACATCTTGATGAAGTGCTAGCTTAAATACCTTTTTTTGATAAGGAGTAGTGGCCTCCTTCTTTCTACAGTGTGTACAAAGCATTTTAGCAAGTCTTTGGGAAATAATACCGGTTAAGGCACTAGATAGCAAATATCTTTCAACATTCATATCAAGCAGACGTTCAATAGTACTTAATGAGTTGTTGGTATGGACTGTAGATAATACTAAGTGACCAGTAATTGATGCACGAACGGCAATTTTAGCAGTTTCACTATCACGGATTTCTCCGATTAGAATAACATTGGGATCCTGTCTTAAAATAGATCTTAAAACAGTGGCAAAGTCTAGTCCTATTTCGCTATTAACTTGTACTTGGTTTAATCCCTCAAGATTCATTTCGATTGGATCCTCTACGGTAATAATATTGGTTTCCTTATTATTTAAAACTTGTAAAATAGAATATACAGTTGTACTCTTACCAGAACCAGTAGCTCCTGTGATTAGTATTATTCCGTTAGGTTCCTTAATCATTTTCTTTAACTTTTCTAAGTTTCGCTCGTTAAAACCTAAAGAATCAATACCTGCTAAACTTCTAGAGTAGTCAAGAATACGAATAACGCACTTTTCTCCTTCATTGGTAGGAAGGGTAGAAACACGAGTCTCCATAGGTATTCCTTTAATGGTTCCTTTAATTGCTCCATCTTGAGGAAGACGACTTTCTGTAATATTCATGTTAGCTAGAAGTTTAATTCTAGTGATTAAATTTCTCTCGTATATCTTTTGAATCTTTGTATAATCTCTTAAATCACCATCGACACGCATCCTGACCATTAAGAAATCCTCTCTTGGATCAAAATGTATATCACTGGCACCATGAGTGGCACCATATGCTAAAATGTCATCAACAACATTAACAACTGGAGTTTTTGTCATATCATAATTAACCATTTAATCAACCCCTTTATTTTTGATATGGTATTTTACTATAATCTATTATATAATAGTATTAAGATTGGTGCAAGAGGTGATATTTATGAAAAATATAAAAAAAATTAATAACAAAGGTTTTATGCTTGCAGAAACATTAATAGTAAGTCTTTTTGTCTTAAGCGTTTTTTCAATGCTTTATATTAATATCCTTCCTCTAGTAGCAGAATATGAAAAATATAGAAATTATAATACTGTAGAGGCTACTTATAGAACTCATTGGGCTAGAAAGATAGCTTTAGATGGACTTAATGATGAGATTTTTAATAATGTAGCTACTAACAAGAGTTTCTATGATATAACAGATTGTTCCTTATATACTAAGACTGATAAAGATGATATGGAATCTTGGTGTAATAATTATAAATATGCTAATGATATAGAAAAAATTTATTTGACAAGTTATTCATTAGAAAACTTTAAAGAAGCAGTTAGCTCCTCATCAGTCTTTTCAAGATCGTTTAAAGAATATGTTGATTATTTACCAATTTATAGCAAAAATACCACCAAAGCTAATGATAATAAATATTTTCATATAATAGTCGAGTATGATAAAAATGATAAATATAATTATGGAATTATAGAATTATATAAAAAGAATTAGGAGGAAGAAAACATGAAAAAAAAATTAAATCGAAAAGGAATGACAGCTATAGAGTTACTTTTAACATTTACTATTTTATCATTTGTAGTAGTAGGATTATTTGATGTAGTATTAAACTACAAAGATAAGGAGCAAAAAGAGTCAGTTAGAAATACTATAATTGATTATGAAAACAAACTCCAAAAAGCTATACAAGATGATTTAATAAAAAGGCACTTAACTAGTGTTACAATTGATGATAATTCTGGTGAAAACAAAATAAGTGCTACTATTAAAATAAAAGATGATGGAACAATAGGATATAATTCTCCTGATGCTAATTCACCAGTTCCCTTAGCTTATGATCCATCAGGACACTTTCTTACTAGTAAATTAGTAATAGATTTTTCAACCAATACAATAAGTTATGGCTACGATGAAAATATTATTGATTACCCCGTTCCAACATTTAGTGGTGAAAATAACAATTTAACAATCGATAAAGATAAGACTTATATTGAAACAAGGGGAAGTGATAAATCATTTCTTGTAATAAAGATATCGTTTAATCATCCTGATTTTGAAGAAGATGAATTGTCTTTCTCTATTGTTTGTCCAATTGATTATCCTACTAATGATAATACAGGTGGGTAGTTATAATAAAATAAATAAAATTATAGCGATAATACTTTCTAGAATACGTCCTATAAAGAAATTGGTATAAGATAAATTAGTATTCTTAATAGCATTAATTACTTGTAAGTGAACAGATAAACTTCCAAAAGTTATAAATGTCAACATTAGCAAAGCTTTTAATTTTATAGACATAGAAAGAGTAGGTACTAAACTTATTCCACTAGTAAGATCCATGATGCCGGTAAATACTGTTTTAAAAAATACTGATTCATTAGTGAATAAGAGAAAACAATTAGTAAAAAATTGAAAAATAGTAATAGAACCTAACATAAAGATTAAAACTTCCATTGCTTCATTAATAGCATCAGGTAAGATTGATATTAAACTAGGAGTAGTAGAAACTACTTCTTTTTCTTTGGAGATAGTAATTTCTTTTGGTCTTACTAGTATTCCAAGAATTATATTAGCTAGTAACTGACAAATCAGTATTTTATAAGCTAGTCTTTTACTATTTAGTAAGATACCACAAGTTCCTAAGACGAATAATGGATTAGCAAAGTGAGTAAATAATAGTAACTGATTACCTTCTTCTTTAGTTATATAGTTATTATTATAGTCTTTTACTATATATTTAGCACCAGATGGAAAACCAGAGATAATACTCATTAGTAAGATAAAGGTGGTATTTTCACTTAAATGAAATATCTTTCTAGTAATATTTTTAAAGTATTTATTAAGTATTAAGGGATAACCCATATTTATAAATAAAAAAGATAAAACAAAGAAAGGAAAAATGGATGGAAATAATTTTTCTCTAAAGATTAAAAGAGCATTAATAGATGAGTTAATCATAACTTTAGGAAAACAAAATATTCCAAGATAGGAAAACATAATGATAATAAAACCTAGTAAATAATGATATTTTCTTTTCATAATTTTTAATCCTTTGCTATAATGTATTATAAAGGTGTTGATAAAATGGCTAATAAATTGTATGAAAAAATAAAAGAATTTATGAAAGAAAACGGGAAGAGTATTATTGTCTTTCTAGGACTATATTTAGTCTTATCTTTTCCTCTACCATATTATGTTTATGCAGGAGGTGGTACGATCGATATTAGTAAAAGGCTAAACATTAAATCTAATAATAAGAAAGACTATAAGATGTATCTTGCATATGTCAAAGAGTTAAAAGGAAATACTGCTACTTATCTTTTATCTAAATTATTTAAAGACTGGGAGTTAGAAAAGGAAGAAGATATAAAACTTAATGATGATGAGACCGTGGAAGAGGTAAGTATTAGAGACCATTTATCTTTAAAGAATGCTAATCAAACAGCTATATTGTTAGCTTATCAAAAAGCTGGTAAAGAAGTAAGGATTAAAGCCACTCATCCTTATGTTGCTTATATCGAAAAAAAAGAAAGTGATGGAGTAAGAATAGGGGATGAGATAGTTAAAGTAGAAGATAATGAGTATAAAGATATTGATGCATTAAAAACTCTTATAGAAGAAAAAGAAGTTGGAGATAGAATTAAATTAGCAGTAAAAAGAAGTGGTAAGGAAAAGAATGTGTATGCTACTATTAAGAATTATCAAGGAAGAAAAATAGCAGGCATTAGTATTACTAATATTTATGATTATGAAACAAATCCTAAGATAGAACTTAAATTCAAACAAAGTGAAAGTGGACCATCTGGTGGATTAATGCTTACTCTTGCTATTTATAATAGCTTAGTAAATAAAGATATTACTAATGGTAAAAAAGTAGTAGGAACTGGTACTATTAGTGAAGATGGTAGTGTTGGAAGTATTGGTGGTGTTAAGTATAAACTTAATGGAGCAGTAAGACAAAAGGCAGATATTTTTTTAGTACCTGCTGGAGAAAATTATGAAGAAGCAATTAAAGAAGCTAAGAAAAAGAACTATTCTATTAAGATAGAAGCTGTTTCTACTTTTGATGAAGCATTAAAAAAACTTAAAAAAATTTAAATTATAGAAATTTAAGGCAGTTTTGCTAAATTCACTAGTAAGAGTAGGGTGAATTTGTGAAATTGCCTTTTGAATTTGCTATTTTCCCTATAAAAGTAGGGCTCAATTTGCAAAATCTCAAATTTGCAATTGGATTTTTATTGTGATAGATTAGGTGGCGAAAGGAGGAAAAATATGCTTAATGATATAACAAAACTAGAAAAACTTAGAGATGATTTAGTAGCAAACGGTAAAGTTATCCCCGCCAACTTTGATCCAGTTTTTAAAATTGTCATGTTAGATTGTCCTAATTATCTAGCTTTTCTAGTTAGCAGTTTCACAAATATTCCTAAAGAAAGAATAAAAGGAAGGATAAGAGTTCAAAATAGTGAACATAAACTTAGTAATGCAAAAGAAAGAAAAAAGACATCTGACCTTATTATTAGGGTAGATAAGATGTTAGCTAACTTTGAGATGAATAATCGTTATTTTGATGGATTATTTATCAGAAATGAAGCTTATCTTGGAAAGATTGAAGGAGAAAGCTTAAATGTTAGTGAAGACTATAGTAATATGAATAGTTTTTTGCAAGTAAACTTTAACAACTTTTCGCACTTTAAAGTTAAAAGTCCTATCTTAAAATTTTATTATACTGATATGAAAAATAGGATAATTGAAACGGGAAAAGTTAAAAAATATCATATCAGTCTTCCCAAACTGAGGAAGAAATACTATAATGGGTATAAGTTAACTAAACTTGAAAAGGCCTTATTAATACTTAGTATTGATAAAATTAAAGACCTAGATGAAATTAGTAAAGGAGATGATGATTTAATGGAAGCAGCAAAAAGAATAAAAGAAGCTACTTTTGATATTAATACTATTGGGTTATATGATGCTGAAGAAAGACGAAGACAAGAAGATGCCATGTACTTAGCATATCGTGAGAAGATAGCTACTAGACGAGGTTATCGTAATGGTCGAAAAGCTGGTGTAGAACATGGTTATAGTCAAGGATTTAGTCAAGGAATCAGCGAAGGAATTAGTCAAGGAATCAGTCAAGGAATCAGTCAAGGAATGGAACAAGAAAGAAACTCTATTATTAATGCTATGTTAAGTAAAGGTTTATCTTATGATACGATTGCTGAAATAACGAATATTCCTAATCAAGACATAAAAAGAATGAGAAAGTGATTTTTCTCATTCTTTTAGTTTCCTAAAAGTAGAGTAATTGTACCACCATCCTCAAGTCTTTCACCTGCTTTTGGTGATTGACTAATTACCTTATCACCAGTTTTACTGTATTCTACTTTAAAGTGTTCTAATAGTTCCTTTGCTTCTTTTTTATTTTTACCAATAACATTTGGTACCTCGTAATAAACTTTATCATCCCATTGCCAATCTTTTTCAACGCCACCTTCCTGTTTCTTTATATCTAAAGCATCTATTATATCTAAAAGAATTCTTCTTGCAATTGGAGTGGTAGTATAACTTGATAAAAGGGCAGTGTTTTTAGGATTATCAATAGCAATGTATAAAACAGCCTCAGGGTCATTACTAGGAACAATACCTACAAAAGACATAATATAATTATTAACAAGATATGCTCCATCTTTAACCTTTTGGGCCGTACCAGTCTTTCCTCCAATACGGTATCCATCAATATAAGCGGCTTTTCCCCCTCCTAAAGCTACAACGGTTTCTAAAGCATATCGCATTGTCTTAGAAGTTTCTTTACTAATTGTTTTTCTAACAACAGTCTTTTTATTTTGATACATAACATTACCAGTCTCTGGTTCTAAAACACTAGATAAAACATAAGGCTTTAGTAAGTTACCACCATTTAAAACAGCAGAGATAGCAGTTATCTGCTGGATAGGGGTTACACTTATTCCTTGCCCAAAAGCAGTAGTAGCAAGTTCTACATTACCAACTCTTGATAGGGGAAATATTATTCCTTTTCCTTCACCGTTAAGATCAATTCCTGTCTTACTACCGAATCCAAATAAATCTAAATAAGAGAATAATTTTTCTTTTCCAAGCCGTTCTCCCATTAAAACAAAACCTGGGTTGCAAGAGTTTTGCAATACCTGCAAGAAAGTTTGATCACCATGTCCACCTGCTTTCCAACATCTGATTCTTGCCCCGTCTACAGTAACACCACCAGAGTCAAAAAAGTGTTCATTATAAATATCAATAACTTTCTCCTCGATACTAGCGGCTGTTGTAATAATTTTTTGGGTAGATCCAGGTTCATAACTAGCCCAGATAGGTAGGTTTCTACTTAATACTTCACTACTATAATTTTTATAATTATTAGGATCAAAAGTAGGCCTAGAGCTCATAGCCAGTACTTCCCCTGTTTTAGGATTCATAACAACAGCAAGAGCCATATCAGGATTCATCATGTTAACAACATTATCAAGTTCTCTCTCAACTGATTTTTGAATATTTATATCAATCGTTAGTTGTAAATCCATTCCATCCTGTGGTTTTACATAAACATCAGAAAGAGTAAGTTTATTTCCTTTAGCGTCAGAAAAGTACTTAATAGCTCCTGCTTCTCCAGTTAAATACTTATCATATTGTAATTCTAGTCCAGATAATCCTTGATTATCAATTCCTACATAACCAAGAACATGGGCAAGTAATGTTTTGTATGGATAATATCTTTTTGCTTCTTTAAGAAGATAAACACCATCAAACTTTAAAGCCTCAATCTTATCAGCTACCTCGTAAGAAAGACGTCTTCCGATTGGATGAACACGTTCAATTGATGTATTTTTAAAGACATGTTTTTTCATCTCATCATAACTAACATTAAGTATCTTGGCTAACTTTTCCGTAACCTCCTTCTTATTCTTAATCTGATTAGGAACTAAAACAAGAGAAGTAGTAGTGACATTATCAGCCAAAACAACTCCGTTTCGATCAAGAATCTTTCCACGTGATGCTTCAATAGGCAAATTTCTACTCCATAAATCACTAGCAAGACTTGATAATTTTTTGTAATCAAAAACTTGAACATAGAATACTTTAATAATAACCATTAATAGAACGAAACCAAATAGTAAAAGCATTATTTTAATTCTTTTATTGATATTTTTTATAAACAAAATGGATTCACCTCTATGAATTGTATGTTATAAGTAGGTGGCCTATTCTAAGAAAATTGATCTAGATCCGTAAACGGTATCTTAAAGGATGTGTTTGGTATTAAAAAAACTTTATTTTTTTATAAAATTGTGTTATAATATGTGCATCTTTAAAAGAAGGGGGAAAATTTATGAAAAATAAAATATATCCAGTTGGATATACAGTAATGCCTGTCTATATGACAAAACAATTAAATGAATGTTTTTCTAAAGATGATTCAACAAAACAAGTAATAGCTTATATGCCTTCTAAGTGCTATATAGTAAGCGCTGAAAAGAAGATAACTAAGGACGGAAGTGTAAATAGCTCTTATGGAGTAGTTTATCCATTTGTTCCTGGTAAGGCAGTTTCTCAAAACTATTATATGTCAAATTATCCTAAGTATGATAGCAATGGAAATTGTAGCAACTGTGAAACTACTCAGTTTTTAACAGATAGCTTTGAGACTGCTATGAAACAAGCTATGGCTAAAAATAAGGAACTTTTAAATGCAACTAATCATTCTATAACTTCTAAAACATCTTATCTAACAACTGAAGAAAAACATAAGAATTTAATTTCTGGCTATATGAGGGCATCAACATTTATAGAAGATATGACTTCTGATATTGATGTAACTATTAACGAATATAGTGCAGTATCAAATAAAATACAAGTCCTAAAATAATAGTTATTATATTAAACTCTACAATTTTTGAATAAAGATATGTAGAGTTTTTTGATTTAAAAATATCTTGCAATGTGGTAAACTATCACTAAGTGGAGTGATATTAAAAATGAAAATAATAATTATTGGATCAGGTGCCAGTGGCCTAGCAGCTGGTATTTCCCTATTAAAATATAGTAATGATGTAACAATACTTGAAAGAAATAATATTAGTGGTAAGAAACTATTACTAACCGGATCAGGTAGATGTAATTATTTTAATAATGATCAAAATATAGCACACTATCATAGTAGGAATAAAGATATATTAGAAAAGATAATAACTAGTGATAATATTAAATTAGTAGAAGAGTTCATTACCTCTTTAGGAATAGTACCTAAAGTAAAAGAAGGTTATTATTATCCTTTTGCTAATCAAGCTTATAATATGAAAGAATTATTAGAAAGAACCTATCTAGATTTAGGTGGTAAGATTAAATATAACTATTTAGTGGAAAAAGTAGAAAAGAAGAATAACTTATTCTTAATAAATGATAATATATCTTGTGATAAATTGATACTAGCAACAGGTAGTAAAGCTTATAAAATGACTGGTAGTGATGGAGCAGGTTATGCTCTTGCTAAGAGGTTTAATCATCATATTGTAAAAGTGTTGCCATCACTAACCTCACTTATAACTAAGGAAAAGACAAATCTTAAAGGAGTAAGAGTAGATGCTAAAGTAACTCTTTATGAAGATGGAGTAAAAGTAAGAGAAGAACTAGGTCAAGTTCAGTTTACTGACTATGGATTAAGTGGTATTTGTATCTTTAATCTTAGTTATTATGCAGTTAAAGGTTTAAATGATAACAAGAGTGAAGTAATAACTATAGATTTAATGCCTTTTATGGACAAAGTTAGTTTTAAAAATAAAAAAGTATATGATTTACTACTTGGCTTTTTACCTAATAAGATGATTGATTATATACTTAAGACTTTAGATATTTCTAAAGATATATATTATGAAGACTTAAGTAGCAATAAAAAGAAAGAATTAACTAAACTATTAAAAGAGATGAAATTTAATATTACCTCTTATAAAGAATTTGACTTTTCCCAAGTATGTAGTGGAGGAGTAAGTCTTAAGGAGATAAATCCGTTAACAATGGAGTCTAAGCTTGTTAAAAACTTATATATTATAGGAGAGTTATTAGATGTTAATGGAGACTGTGGAGGTTACAACTTAACATTCGCATTTTTAACTGGAATATTGACTAGTAGGGGTGGTGCTAATGCTTAGAGTAGAGATTAATTTAAAAATAGATGATGATAATTATCAAGAAGAAGTAGTAAAACTATTAAAGATAAAGTCTAGTGATATAAAAAATATTAGTATTAATAAAAAATCAGTAGATGCTAGAAGACGTGATGAGATTCATTACCACTATAGTATTGATGTAGAACTAGAAAGTAAATTAGAAGAAAAACTATTAAAGAATAAGAAATTAAAACTTAAGAAAGTTGTAAAAGAAGAATATCAAATACCAAATAATGGTTCTATTAAATTAGAAAATAGACCTATTATTGTGGGAAGTGGTCCAGCAGGATTATTTGCCGCTTATCTTTTAGCAAGTAAAGGTTTTCATCCCTTAGTAATAGATAGAGGAGAAGAGATGACTAAAAGAGTCAAGACAGTTGATACTTTTTTAGAAAAGGGTACTTTAAATGAAAAAAGTAATGTCTCTTTTGGTGAAGGAGGAGCAGGAACTTTTTCTGATGGAAAACTAAAAACAATGATTAGAGATAAGGAACATAGAGGTAGAAAAGTCTTTGATATCTTTATTGAAAATGGAGCAGATAGTGATATTTTATACTTACAACATCCTCATCTTGGAACTGATAAATTAAGAGAGATAATCCCCTCTATTAGAAATAAAATAACCAAGATGGGAGGAGAATTTAGATTTAGTACTAAACTTACGGATATTAAAATAGAAAATGGAAAAGTAGTAGCAGTTACTCTAAATGATAAAGAACAACTACCTTGTAATGTTTTAGTACTTGCTATTGGGCATAGTGCTAGAGATACTTTTCATCTTTTAGATGAGAAAAAACTATTAATGGAATCTAAACCATTTGCAGTAGGCGTTAGAGTAATGCACTA
The DNA here is from genome assembly GCA_934131695.1 of uncultured Bacilli bacterium. Lineage (GTDB taxonomy): Bacteria > Bacillota_I > Bacilli_A > RF39 > UBA660 > Onthousia. The sequence continues at coordinate 67,381 of CAKOZV010000003.1, forward strand.
TCAAGAGATGATTGATAAAGAACAGTATCAAAATAAGATTAAGAAAGCTCCATATAAACTAACTTATCAAACAAAAAATCATCGGGGAGTATACTCATTTTGTATGTGCCCTGGAGGTTATGTTATAAATTCATCTAGTGAAAATAACTCTCTTGTAGTAAACGGTATGAGTAATTATCTAAGAGATAGTAATACTGCTAATAGTGCCATTGTAGTAACAGTATCTAAAAAAGATTATGGGGAAGGTTTATTTGCAGGAGTAAAGTATCAACAAGAACTAGAGAAAAAAGCCTATTTAAAAGGAAATGGGAAGATACCAGTTGAATACTATCAAGATTTTCTAAGTAAAAAGATAACTAAGAGGGAAACAGACTTTGCCATTCTAGGAGATTATACTTTTACTGATTTGAATGATATATTACCATTAATTATTAGTGATTCAATTAAAGAAGCAATGATAGAATTTAATAAGAAGATAAAAAACTTTAGTGATAGTAATCCTCTATTTGCAGGAGTAGAGACAAGAACCTCATCTCCTATTAAAATAATAAGAGATGAAAAGTTAGAGTCAAATATCAAAGGAATATATCCTTGTGGGGAAGGTAGTGGCTATGCTGGAGGGATAACTTCATCAGCTATTGATGGAATAAAAGTAGCAGAAGAAATAATTAAAAAATACTATTATTAATAATAGGTAAAAACGATATTTTAAGATATTGTTTTTCTACTATAAAATTAGAAAAAAATCTTCTCAAAATTAGTTAGTTAAGTTATAATAAATAATTAGAAATGGGTGAAGTGTAATGAGGCGAGTACCAGTTATGATTGTTAACGAAACTGTCTTATTTCCAAAAGTTGAGTATAGGATAGAAACACAGGATGAGAAGACAGAAAAACTAATAAATATAATAGAACAAAGTAAAGACCAACAAGCTATTATGATACATTCCTTAGATGGATTTTCTCTAGATAATGTTATAGAGTTTCCATCTCTTGGAATATTATCAACACTAACTTTAAAATTATTAGTGCCAAATTCTAAGACAAGAGCAGTGTTCTTGTGCCATGAAAGAGTTAAAGTTACTAACTATGAAAAGGAAAATGGCATTTGGTATGTTGATATAGAAGATGTAAATTTAAAAGAAATACCAAAAGAAAAAAATACTTTATATATAGATATGTTGTTAAGATCATATGAAAAATACAGTAACTTAATAGCTAACACTAGTAATGCTATGCTTCACCAATTATCCTTTATTGATAACTTATCAGATTTAACTGATTCTCTAGCTGTTCTTTTACCGTTTTCCATTGAGCTTAAGAAGAAATATTTATATGAAGAAGATCCTATTAAAAGAGCAATAGCTTTACTTGAACAGTTAAAAGAGGAAATAGCACTAGCTAAGATAGAAAACCAGATAGATGAAAAAGTAAAAGAAGAAGTAGCAGATAGTCAGAAGAAATTTTATTTGCAGACTAAACTTAAAGTAATAAAAGATGAATTAGGGGAAGAAAATAGTAAAAATAGTGAAATAGAAAAATATCAGAAAAGATTAAAAAGTTTAAAGGCTAATAAAAAAATAAAAGATAGAATTAAAGAAGAAATTAAAAGGTATGAGACATCAGCTCCCATTTCTCCAGAAGTGGTAATGATGAAAGATTATATTGAATGGATGTTATCACTACCTTTTGAAATAGAAACTAAAGATGTAACTAACTTAGGAGAAATTCAAAAGACACTTGACAGTAATCACTACGGTATGAGTGATGTTAAAGAAAGAATATTAGAATATATTGCTGTTAAACAAAATTCTAAGAAAGAGAAAAGTCCTATTCTTTGTTTAATAGGGCCACCAGGTGTTGGCAAAACCTCGCTTGCTTACTCAATTGCCAAAAGTTTAAATAGAAATGTTGCAACTATATCAGTTGGGGGAATTAATGATGAAGCAGAAATAGTGGGACATAGAAGAACTTACGTAGGTGCCTTACCTGGTAGAATAATTCAAGGTATGAAAAAAGCTGGGAGTTCTAATCCTGTCTTTATTATTGATGAAATAGATAAAATGACTAAAAGTGTTAAAGGGGATCCAGCTAGTAGTCTTTTAGAAGTACTAGATAAAGAGCAGAATACTCATTTTTCTGATCATTATATTGAAGAAGATTTTGATCTTTCTAAAGTGCTTTTTATAGCAACTGCTAATTATGAAGAGCAAATACCACTAGAATTAAAAGATAGATTAGAAATTATTCATATACCATCATATACTGAATACGAAAAGAAAGATATTGCTTTAAATTATTTAATACCTAAACTAATGGATGAAGTAGGACTAACTCCTTTTGAAGTTGTTTTTGAAGGAGAAGCTATTTTAGAAATTATTAGATGTTATACTAAGGAAGCTGGAGTTAGAGAACTTAGTAGAATGCTTTCTAAAATTTTAAGAAAAATAGTAAAGAAAATGTTATTAGAAAATAATGAAGCCCAAGTAATAGTAACAAAGGACTCTCTTGAAAATTATTTAGGTAAGAAAATATATCCATTTTACCATCAAAAGGAAACATTGCAAGTAGGGGTAGTTAATGGATTAGCTTATACTCCTTTTGGTGGAGACGTTTTGAAAATAGAAACTACTTATTATAAAGGAAAAGGTAACTTAATACTTACCGGCTCTTTGGGAGATGTTATTAAAGAGTCAGCATCTATCGCTCTTAGTTATATAAAAGCTAATTATAAGAGATTTAATGTTAATGATTCTATATTTTCAAGCGATATTCATATTCATTTACCAGAAGGAGCTGTCAATAAAGAGGGACCAAGTGCTGGTATTGCTTTAACTACCTCAATAATAAGTGCTTTTAATGATAAAAAAGTTTCATCTAAAATAGCTATGACTGGTGAAATCACTTTGCAAGGTGATGTTCTTGCTGTTGGAGGAATAAGAGAAAAAGTATTAGGAGCTTATAGATCAGGGGTAAAAAAAATATACCTACCTATAGAAAATAAAAAAGATTTAGATGAGATTCCAAAAGAAATTAAAAATAAATTAAAGTTTATATTGGTATCTAACTATGAAGAAGTAGCGAAGGAATTATTTACAAATTAATTTATCTAAAACAATTGAATTAAATTTTTATATTTGATAAAATAATTTTAGAAAGTAAAGAAAGTAGGTGCCTGACTCATGAATAATTCAAATTTACATCTAGTTAACATGGGGGGGGGTATTAAGTAATTTAACTACTTTCTTTTATAGTGGGGTAAAGCAGTAAAAGCTGTTTTACTCTTTTTGTGTTTGGAGGATAGTTAAATGAAAGCTAAGAAAGAAAGTGTTATTTTATCAATTATATTATTTTGTTTGGTATTGATAGCAGTAGGGATGAGTTATGCTTTTTTAAAGACAAGTTTCTTTGCAAATAAAACTAGTGTCTTAAAAGTGGGAAGTTTGTCATTAATCTTAGACGAAACATCAGGTGATGCCATAACAGTGGAAGATGGAACACCAATGTATGATAGTGAAGGTATGAAACAAGATAATTATTTTACTTTTTCCCTAAAGAATAATGGAACACTAGATTCTTCTTATACAATATATTTAGAAAATCAGCCATTAGATGAGGGTGATACTAGAGTAAATTCTAATTACGTTAGATATAATCTAGAAAAAGATAATAGTATTTTATCTGCTTCTTCTTTAGAAGGAGACAAAGCGATAGATAAAGGAATAATTAAGAAGAATCAAACAATTAATTATAAAATGAGGTTATGGTTTGCAAATGATATACCTCAGTCAGAAGAGAATAAAGTATTTAAAGCTAAACTTAATGTAGTAGGTAATCAAAATACTAAGATGATAGCTAGCAGTATAAATTTAACTAGTAGCGAAAAGCTAACTGTTACTAAAATAGTATTTCAAGACTCAATAAAAAGTATTGATAATGAATCAAAAGTTTTAGATGTATCATCTGCTAAGAATAAAACAGTAATGGCAAGACTAGTACCTAATATAGACGATATTGCTACTAACACATTATATATACAGTCAGACAAGGAAGTTTTTGCTGGCTATAACTGTAATATATTTACCAATTTTGGTTCGTTAAAGTCAATAGAAAATATAGAATTATTGAATACATCAATGACAACTAATATGAACGGTATGTTTCAGTGGTGTAAGAGTTTAGAAAATTTGGATATAAGTTACCTTGATACCTCTAATGTTACTAATATGGGTTATATGTTTGCTGGCTGTAACAGTATAACTGATTTAGATGCTAGTAATTTTATAACATCGCATGTTACTAACATGAGTTCTATGTTTTTAGGGTGTAGTAAACTTATAAATTTAAATGTTTTCAATTTTGATACCTTGCAAGTAACAAATATGGTGAGTATGTTTGCTAATTGTAATAGTTTAGTTAATCTAGATGTTAGTAAATTTGATACCTCAAAAGTAACAAATATGAGTGGTATGTTTTGTAATTGTAAAAGCCTGACAAATTTAGATGTTTCCAATTTTAATACTTCACAAGTAACAAATATGATGAATATGTTTGCTAATTGTAATAATCTAATTAATTTAGATGTAAGTAGATTTAATACTGCAAATGTTATTACTATGACTTATATGTTTTGTAATTGTAATAGTTTAACTAGTTTAGATGTAAGTAATTTTGATACTTCACAAGTAACAAATATGAGTTATATGTTTTGTAATTGTAATAATTTAACTAGTTTAGATGTTAATAATTTTGATACTTCTAAAAATATTAATATGAGTAATATGTTTTCTGGCTGTAACCAACTGATTAATTTAAATGTCAGTAATTTTAATACTTCAAATGTAACAAATATGAGCAATATGTTTAGAAACTGTAATAAATTGAATGATTTGAATGTTGCAAAGTTTAATACATCACAAGTGACAAATATGTCTGGCATGTTTTCTGGTTGTAATCTGTTAATTAATTTAAAGGTTAGCAATTTTAATACCTCAAAAGTAACAGATATGCATGATATGTTTCTAGGATGTAATAGTTTAACTGATTTAGATGTGAGTAATTTCAATACATCAAATGTAACCAACATGGGAGCTATGTTTAGGCTATGCACTAATTTAACAAGTATAGATGTCAGTAATTTTAACACAGCCAATGTAACAGATATGTCTAGTATGTTTCATCAGTGTACCAAATTAAAAAAGTTGGATTTAAAGAATTTTGATACCTCAAAAGTTACTAATATGACTTACATGTTTTATTATGATCCAGCCCTAACATATATAAACTTTAGTAATGCTGATTTCAGCAACGTTACTTCTTTTGGGGGAATGTTCTTTTTACAACCTTCATCATTAAAGATAATTGCTAAAGATGAAAGCGCTAAGACTTGGTTGGAAACTAAGTTAGATGGTAATGGAGTTGTTACTATTGTTTAGGTTTAGTCACAAATACTATATATTATAACAGTATAGTGAATTTATTAGAAAATAATTATTTCCTTTTTTAACTAAAAATGATTGTATAACTAAATAAAATCTGGTAAAATAAATTTAGAAAGATAAAGAAAGTAGGTGCCTGACTCATGAATAGATTAAGTTTACATTTAGTTAACATGGGGGGGGGCATTTAAGTAATTTAACTACTTTCTTTTATCATGCATCAATAACAAGGTAGTAATATGTATCTTGTTTTTTTTGTGCAAATAAGAAAGGAAGAGAAAAATGAATAACAAGAAACAATTGATTCTATCAATAGGACTTTTTTTAGTATTAGTTCTAATGATAGTAGGAATCAGTTATGCTGCTTTTCAGTTTGCAGGACCTGGTAGTAAAGTAAACTCGATTACAACTGGAGCAATTACTATGAAGTATACAGAGTCTACTAATGTTATTAATATGACAGGGGCCTTACCAACAACTGATGTCACTGGAAAGGTAAGATTAACTGAAGGAGAGTATTTTGATTTTACCTTAGAGGGTACAATTCAAGGTACAGAAAATATCAACTGGGAAATAGCATCAGAAGATGTAACAACCTCATCTAAGAAGATAGATGGAAATTATATTAAATTATATTTAACTAGTCTAGATGATAACAATAATGAAACAGAGGTAATGGAACCAACTGTATATACAACTGAATCATCAGAAAATACTTATACAGGAAGACCAACTGGAATGATGAGTTTAGCAAAAGGTTCAACATCAACAAGTTTTTCTACAAAATATCGTCTTAGAATGTATGTAGATGAAAGTTATAATCCACAAGGCGATGGGGGAGACTTATCATTTAGTATAAGGATAAATGCTTATGGCAAAACAGGAGCCCAACCACCATCACTAGCAAACAAAGTATTAGCAAATAATACAGTTCAAGAAACAAAAGCTCATATGTTTAATTATACAAGTGAAGGATTATCAAGTGATGATCAAACAGATACTAATTATGTAACTAATGGGTTATATAGTGCCGAAGATGACGATGGTACTAGTTACTACTTTAGAGGTAATGTAACAAATAATTATGTACAGTTTGGTAAATATCAAAATGATTATAATACTCAAATAAGTGGCTGTTCTGGGTTCAATGGTTGTTATAGTTATTCTTCTACTGGAAATATAACAGTAGCTAACAAAGGGGATGCTATGCTTTGGCGAATAGTAAGAGTAAATGGTGATGGAAGTGTAAGACTCATTTATGAAGGACCACAATCAACTGATTCTGGTTTAACTGGACCATTTATTGGAAGTGGAAATTACAATTCTTCAAGGGATAATCCTAAATATACTGGTTACACATATGATAATGGAACGTACAGTGAAGCTAAAAAAGTTATAGATAACTGGTATAGTCTTGCCTTTGGAAACAGTGTATATGATAAAATGGTTGTAAAAGGTCGTTTTTGTAGCGACAGTAGTGGTTATAAATTAGCTAGTGAATATGGTTCACCTGATACCAGTACTTATTGGTTTGCTAGTTATGATAGACTATATCAAGAAGAGTTAAATTTCGCCAAGGATAATGCCCCAACATTAAAATGTCCAACAACAAACGAAACTTTTGGTGGAAGTTATAGACTAAAAGCAGGTTTGATAACAGGGGATGAATTAACTTTAGCAGGTACAATAAGATACTTGGGAAGTAATGAGAATTTTTATTTATATAATGATAGAAGTTATTGGACAATGACTCCACAATCTTATAGTAGTTATGGAGCACAGAATACTTTTAATGTCTATGTGACAGTCAGTTTAGGAGGTGGTGGTGCTGCCCCTAATAGCAGAGGATACTATCGACCTGTAATAAATGTTAGTAAAGATGCTATTGTTAAAAGTGGAGATGGTACTAAGGAAAAACCTTATATTTTATCTGTTGAGTAGTTTAATTAGTTAAGAAAAGTTCAGTTTAAATAACTGGATTTTCTTTTTTTTAGTAAATACTATTTTACTTTAATTGATACTTAAATTTTAAAAATCTTTGCTTTTTCTTTGGCGTTTTGCTATTATTTTTGTATACTAATAGTGGTGATAAAAGATGAAAAAGAAACGTAAGAAAAGATATAAAAAAAGAAAATTAGCAAATATTAATATTTCTGTTAGTTATATGATTATATTAGCTTTGGCTAGTACCTTTATAATGACTTGCTATTTTTCATATGCTTGGTTTCAAATTCAATCTATTCAAAGATATAGTATTATAACTGGTAATTTATCTGGTACTATAGAAATTAACTCTAATAAAGTAGATGTGATAGGTAAAGGAAGTATCTCTTATACACCCCTTACTGATGATGATACGGTTTCTATAACTGTAACTAATACGAGTGATAGAAATATAAAAAACTCAATTTATTATTATACTGATTCAGCATCTGATATAAATATAGGATATGCTTCTGATACTTTAACTATCCCTACTGTTACTGGAGTAGAAATAGAAAAAGATGGTCAAATAACTTATAAATTAAAAATAACAAGAGCTAAAGATAAAACAATAAATTTTATTACAACAATGGGATTAGTTAATTCTGACTTAAAAATACCTGATAATTATACTGCTATAGATGAATATACTATACCTGTTGCTACTCAGTTACTTTATGGAGTAGGGGATTATGGCACTATTGATAAGACAGATTCTGAACAAACATTTATTACAGGAACTGATCCTAACAACTATATCTGGTATAGTGGAAAACTATGGCGAGCAGTATCAATTGATCCAAGCGATAACTCTGTAAAATTAGTAACACAATGGAATATTACAACAACTCAGTATAGTACAGCTACTTTAAATACTTATAAAAATAGTTATACGGAACAGTGGTTAAATGATACAAGCACAGATGGCTTTTTAGGTAATTTAAGAGATAGTGATAACTTTATTAAAGAAGGTAATTGGAATGCAACGATGACTACGGAAACTACTAAACCAGAAACTACTACTATAGTATCAAGCAAGGTAGGACTATTAAATAACTATGAGTATGCAACAAGTTATAAAAATGCTACTTTTGAAAATGGTTATTTAAATAATGGTTTAATGTTTTGGACAATTACACCATATGACTCGATGTCTGCTTCTTACATCAATTATAATGGTGAATATAAAACCGATTCACCTACTGGTACTTATGGAGTAAGACCTGCAATAAATTTAAAAAGCACAGTTTCTATAGTGGATGGAAATGGTACTATGGATAATCCTTATAGATTAAAAGGAGATAATGATAAACAACTAGCATCAGTTAAATTATCAACAAGATATAGTGGTGAGTATATAAGTTTTGGAACGGGAGAAAACAATTTATATAGAATAGTAAGCCATGAAAATAAAATAGGTACTAAAATAACAAGCGCTAGTCCACTTAAACTTAATAATTCTTATAAAAGTCTTGGCTTTGGTAGTAATTCTATTTTCTCTAGTAGTAATATAATAGGAACATTTTTAAACAATGATTATTTAACAAATGAAACATATTTAACTAGTGAGCAGGTAAACATGATAGAAGATGATACAACCTGGTACTTAGGAATTATCGGAAGAAATACAAACTATAAATTAGCTAAGTATACTAATACATCTGCTACTACTTTAACTAGTAGTGTTGCAAACTCTAAGATTGGTTTATTAAGATATGGAGAGCTAATGACAGGTCAATTTGAAACTAGTGATAGTAATAATGATTATTGGATATTATCTCCGTATAGTACTTCTAAGTCTAGAAGTATAACTTATAATAGCAGTGGCGATAACTGTAGTCCTGGTACTTCTCTTGGGATTAAACCAGTTATGAATTTAAAAGAAAATGTAGTAATAACATCAGGTGATGGTAGTAGAAATAATCCTTTCCAAATAAAATTAGAAGACTAGTGTTAACAAAAAAATGTTGACAAATGAAAAAGTATCACCTATAATATTAATTGCAAACGGAAAGGAGTGTAATTATGGCTGTAAAGATTCGTTTAATGAGAATGGGTGCTAAGAAAAGACCTACTTATCGTATCGTAGTAACTGACTCTAGAGCTAGACGTGATGGAGAATATCTTGAATTAGTAGGAACTTATAATCCACTAGAAAAAGAAAATACTACTAAGATTAATGAAGAAGTAGCACTTAAATGGTTAGACCGTGGAGCAATTCCATCTGATACTGTTCGTAGTTTATTAAAAAACGAAGGTGTTATGAAGAAATTCGCTGAAAATAAAACTAAAAAGGAATCAAAATAATGGATTTAGTAAAACTTGTAACAACTCTTGTTGAAGGAGTTGTAGTTAATAAAGAAGATGTTAGTGTTAAAGAGTTTTCATCTGATGATGCTATTACTATTGAAATATTAGTTAAAGAAGAAGATATGGGTAGATTAATTGGTAAAAATGGTAAAACAATTAATGCTATTCGTACTCTTTGTCAAGCTAGTAGTTATCTAAATGGTAATAAGTATGTAAAGATTAATGCTGATAAGTTTTAGGGATAGAGATATCCTTTTTTTTATTGTTAAAAGACAATTTTTATATTATACTTATAGTGGGAGGATAAGAAATGAAAAAAATGGAAAAAAGAATAGTAAGTGCTATTGTTATGGTCTTAATATTTGTACCAATATTATTACTAGGAGGAGTTACTTTCTCAGTATTTATGACACTACTTGCAATAGCTGGTATTTATGAGCTTATTAAAGTAAGAGAAAAAACTAAAGAATTTCCAAAGATAGTAGTTTTCTTTGCTTACTTCATAGTTTTATTCTTAACACTATTAAGTTATAATCAGAATGTCTTTACTTATATGGTTGATTATAGAGCCTTTGCGGTATTAATATTTATCTTTTTATTACCATTATTATTTGTTAATAGTAAGGAAGATATGTATAATATCAATGATGCTTTATATATGATAGGTTCATCTATATTTATTGGTTTGTCATTTGGACTTATTATTCTAATAAGAAATTATGATTTAAACTACCTAATATATATATTATTAATAACTACAATGACTGATGTTTTTGCTTATCTTACAGGATTTTATATTGGTGAACATAAACTTTGTCCCACTATTAGTCCTAATAAGACAGTAGAAGGTTTAATAGGAGGCCTTTCAATGGGAACTTTTGTTGCCTCAACTTTCTATTTTACGGTAGTTAATTCTAATATGTCTTTAGTATTAATTATCTTTATAACATTCTTTTTATCACTAATAGGTCAGTTAGGTGATTTAGTATTTTCTAGTATAAAAAGAACTTATAAAGTAAAAGATTATTCATCATTAATACCAGGACATGGGGGAATACTTGATAGATTTGATAGTTTAATCTTTGTAGCATTAGCATTTATTTTATTTGTAGGAATTTTATAGGAGGGTTAGATGGTAACATTATTAATATTTATTCTTATTCTAGGAGCGATCATCTTTATACATGAGAGTGGACATTTTCTCTTTGCTAAACTAACAGGTATTTATGTTCATGAGTTTGCTCTTGGAATGGGACCTAAACTTATATCACATAAAGGGAAAGAGACAACTTATTCCTTAAGACTTATTCCAATTGGGGGATTTTGTCAGTTAGCTGGTGAAGAAGGAGAGGAAGAAAATATTCCAAAAGATAGAACTCTACAAGGCAAAAAAGCTTGGCAAAGATTTCTAGTAATGTTCTTTGGAGCAGGCTTTAACTTTATATCAGCGATATTAATGTTATTCTTCATTGGTCTTATTTGGGGTAGCCCTTCTTCAGTACCTTTAATCACTAACGTTAATAAAGGATCACGTGCTGCAGTAGCAGGCCTTGAAAAAGGTGACATTATCAAAAAAATAAATAGTCATAAGATTAATACAAGAGATGATATTTCTTTGTATCTTACTATTGATAAACATAAACAAGCGACCGAGTTTGTTGTTACTAAAGAAGATGGTAGTACAAAGACCTATAAAGTCAGTCCAGAAAAGAAAATAAAAGATGACCAAGTAACTTATGTTTATGGTATTGGCTTTAAAGAGAAAAAAGAATATGGTTTAGGACATGCACTAAACTATATGGTAACAAAAACAGGAGCTTTATTTAGACAAATGTGGGTAACTGTTGTTAGTTTATTTACTGGTGGTATTAAAGTAAAACAGCTATCAGGTCCTGTTGGTATTTATGAAGTAGTAGGTAGTCAAAGAGCAGGTGGTCTAGCTAATTTGCTATATCTATTTGCCTTCTTATCAATAAATGTAGGCTTCATTAATCTGTTACCATTACCAGCTTTTGATGGTGGACATATCTTATTTATCGTTATTGAGAAAATCAAGGGAAGTCCAGTAAAACCAGAGACAGAAGCGATGATTCATACAATCGGTTTATTCTTACTTATGATTTTAATGGTCTATGTAACATTTAATGATATCTTAAGATTATTTTAGAGGTAGTTATGAGTAGAAAAGATAAAATAATAATGAGTCTAACAATCGTTATCTTATTATTAGTGATAGTACTAGCTTTGGTGCTTAGTATGAAAGGACTTAGTAGTATAACAAGTAAAGATAGTCCTAAAGAAGAGAAAAAAGAAGAAAGGGTAGTAACTACTAAGCTTAATGAGGAAGAAGTTAATACCCTTCTTGATAAAATAAAGATATATGATAACTATTTTATTACTTTTGAAGGTAGTAAAAAACCAAGTGAGTTAACTGATGATGAAAAATTTTTGTTTTATATGAAAAATAACTATGAGAAGTTTACTAAAGGAGTAAGTAGTAAAGAAATAGAAGCTTATTTAAAAGAATACTTTGGAAAAGATATTACCTATACTCCAGTTGCTAACTATCTATGTCCAGTTGATAATTTACCTTTAATTATCTATGATAAAGATTCTGATTTATATAAAATAGATTATAGTGAACATGGTCATGATGGAGATTATATCTCAAAGATATTTAGTTATTATGTAGATGGAGTTAAAAAGGTAGATAAAACTACTACTTATAAAATAAGAGTTAGAAAAGCATTTTCTAATTATGTGACAGTAGGTTTGATTACTAGTTTCTATGGTAGTTATACTGATGCCGTTAATAGAAAGAATGAAGTATTTGATCTTTATAAAATATATGGTGATGAAAATATGAGTAATGAAGACCTAGAAAAGAAAGTAAAGACTCAGTATGAAAAATATAAAGGTATGTTTAAGATATATACTTATACTTTTGAAACAGATAGTAACATAGAAAATAGTTATTTAGTATCTTTAACGAAATAGTCTCTATATAGGGACTTTTTCTTTTTACGAGAAATATTAAAAAAATAAATTTTCTTTTAGATAAGTGATGTTGTGTGTTACAATATAGATGTATTAATAATCTATAAAGAAGGTGTTAATGTGGCAAAAAAGAAGACTAAAAGAGAAAAGAAGAAAGGTTTTGCTTATAGTAGTGAATTATATGGTGTAATACTTTTGCTTGCTGGTATTATTGGGATTGGTAAGTATGGACCAGTTGGTAACTTGATTTCTTCTTTTGCAGTATTTTTAGTAGGAGTATTTTATAATATATTATTAGTATTATTAATAGTATTAGGAGGATATTTAATAATAAAAAGAGAATGGCCTAATTTTTTTACGACTAAAATGTTAGGGTTTTACTTATTTATGATAGGAATACTAGCTCTTATGCATGAAGACTATATTTCTGCTAATAACTATAATGGGATAAAAGTCTTTCAAGAGACAGTTGATCAATTAACTGTTGCTTTCTCTACTATTATGAATAGTAATGCTACTATTGATGTAATAGGTGGTGGAATAATTGGTTGTACTTTTGGTGTTTTATTTACCTCACTATTTTCCTATAATGGAATGAAAATTGTGTCTTGGACTTTATGTATTGCCGGTGTTTCCCTATTTACTGGTTTTTCTATCGCTGACTTTGTTAAGAATACTAGTATGAGAGCGAAAGAAATGATTCCTAAAAAGGAAAAGAAAGTGAAGGAAGAAAAAGAGACTAGTTTTGATAGTAGTAAGAAACCTGTTATTACAGGAGGAGAAGATGAAGTTAAGGATGATAGAAAGGTTACTATTTCTAATATAAATGAATTAACAAAGATTAATACCAAAGAAGAACCTAAAGAGGTAGAAACTAAAGAAGAAGTAGTAGAGCGACCAGTTGTTATTCATAATGGTAATTATACTTTGCCACCAATATCTATTTTAAATCCAGTTAAGAAAAATAAGAATAAGAGTGAAGCTGGAGTAGTTGAAAAAAATATCGAGACACTAGAGAAAGTATTAAAAGACTTTGGGGTTATTGGTAAAGTAGTGGAAGTACATATTGGACCTACAGTTACCCAGTATGAACTTGAATTACAGACAGGTACTAAACTTAATAAAGTATTAAGTATTCATAAAGAAATTGCTCTTGTACTTGCGGCAAAAGACATAAGAATTGAAGCACCTATTCCTGGTAAGAGTACCGTGGGAATTGAAATACCTAATAGAGAAACAACACCAGTATCCTTTAGAGAGGTTATGGAAAAAGTACCAGCTAGTAAAAGTAGTAGTAAATTACTTTGTCCACTTGGTAAGAATATCATGGGTAATGTTGTTTGGTGCGAGATTGATAAGACACCACACTTATTAGTCGCTGGTTCTACTGGTAGTGGTAAATCTGTTTGTATCAATGGAATAATCGCTTCTATTTTAATGCGAACAAGACCAGATGAGGTTAAACTAGTAATGGTTGATCCTAAGAAAGTAGAATTATCAGTCTATAATGGGGTACCACATTTATTATGCCCCGTTGTAACAGATCCGAAGAAAGCTAGTGTGGCTCTAAACAAAATAGTTGCAGAGATGGAACGACGTTATGAAGTTTTTGAAGAGAGTCATACTAAAAATATTGCCACTTATAATAGTTATATTGATGATAAAAATAAAAACTTAGATGAAGATAATAAAATACCTAGAATGCCTTATATTGTAGTAATAGTAGATGAGTTAGCAGACTTGATGTTGGTAGCTAGCAAAGATGTAGAAGCATCTATCATGCGTATTACTCAGATGGCAAGAGCAGCTGGTATTCACTTAATCATTGCTACGCAAAGACCATCAACTGATGTTATTACTGGTGTTGTAAAAGCTAATATCCCATCCCGTATTTCTTTTGCCGTTAGTAGTGGAATAGATTCTCGTACTATTCTTGATTCTACTGGAGCAGAGAAACTACTTGGTAAAGGTGATATGTTGTTCTTACCAATGGGAGAAGCATCACCTCAAAGAATTCAAGGAGCTTTTATCGCTGATGATGAAATTAAAAAAATAATAGATTATACGATTGAACAACAAAAAGCTGAATATAATGAAGCCTTCTTAAATCTAGAAGCTAATAGCAATATGGATAAATCTGCTAGTCAGAAAGAAGATATGGAACAAGTAGAAGATGATGATGACGAACTTTATAATGATGTAGTAACTTTTGTTGTTGAACAGCAAAAAGCAAGTGCATCTCTTTTACAAAGAAGATTTAAAGTTGGCTATAATAGGGCAGCTAGAATAATTGATTTATTAGAAGAACGCGGTATCATTGGACCTACTAATGGTAGTAAACCAAGAGAAGTGTTGGTAAAACTAGATAATGGTGATGAGGAATAGGAAAAAAATGAAAGATAGAAATAAAAAGAAAAAAATAACTTGTGTGGTACTAATTATAATAGCAATAATTTTTATATTAACTGGATTATTCTTTGAGTATAAGACAGTAATAAACGCTAATTTTAAATATGATGAGAAAAAGAATATACCTACTAAAAAAAATGATGATAATACGGAAAAGACACCTACTACATACTTAGCAAATGATATTGAAGATTTTGATTTATCTTTTTTAAAACTTGAAAATAATAAAAGTAATGTTTTGTATAGTCCGATATCAATAAAATATGCTTTATCAATGTTAAGAGATGCCACAAGTGGTAACAGTAAAAATCAAATTGATCAGATTTTAGGAAAGTATAATGTAAATAAATATGAAAATAATAATAATCTTTCTTTTGCTAATGCCATATTTATAAATAATAGTTTTAAAAAAAGTATAAATAGTAAGTATATAAAGCAAATAAAAGATAAGTATAATGCTGAGACAGTATATGATTCTTTTAATACTCCAGATAATTTAAATAAATGGGTTAGCAACAATACCCTAAAAAAAGTTAATAATGTGTTTACTAGAGGTATTTCTTCATTACCGTTTATAATGTTCAATAATCTTACAATAAATATGCAATGGGATAAGGCTATACAATCAAATGCTACTACATTATATAAAAATCCTGATGACTTTTATTGGGGAGCAGGATTTTTACATGAAAAATATGATGATGGAATTACTTTTCTTGAGACAAAGTATCCATCACTTGTCTTCAATAATAATATCAATGCTAAATCAGTTCAATTTGTTGCTTCAGTTAATAATTATAATATAGTTAAAACTTTAGGAGAGGAAAATATTCGTAACACTATACTTAATGAGTATCAAGATTTTATTAATAATGATAAGTGTGGTGTAAAAGCTAGTGGTGGTAATTATCTTGATGCTAATAGCTATGCCCAAAATTTTATTGATGAGATAAGCAAAAATTATAAAAAGGTTTCTATTTCTACGGATTTTCAATATTATATTGATGATGATGTAAAAATGTTTGCTAAAGATTTAAAGAAACATAATAATATACAATTACAATATATTGCTATTATGCCTGAAAAAGAGCAGTTAAGTAATTATATTGATAGATTAACCAAAAATGATATAGTTTCACTAATCAGTAAATTAAAAGAGGTTAAATCAGAAGATTATCCAGAAGGCAAAATATTTAAAATAAAAGGTTCAGTACCATTATTTAAGTTTGATTATCAACTTGATTTAGTTAAAGATTTACCAAAAGTAGGAATAACAGATGTTTTTGATAGCCACAATTCAAAATTAAATAATTTAACAAATGCTAAAAATATAGCTCTTAATTCTATAGAACAAAAAAATAATATAGAGTTTTCTAATGAGGGAATAAGTGAATCTTCACAATTATCACAATTAGGAATAGGTGATGGAGTTGGATGTGAATTTAAGTATTCATATGAAGTACCAGTAGAAGAGATTGATGTAACTTTTGATAAGCCTTATCTATTTTTGATAAGAAATAAGGATACCGGTGAGGTCTGGTTTATTGGTACAGTTTATGAGCCTACTATTAATGATTAACACATCATCTTGAAAAATGCTCAACTTTATGCTATTATTATAGTGCTTGAAGAAAAGAAAGTGGGTTATGGTTATGCCAAAAACTTCATATAATGATGATGAATTTAATAGACTTATTAGTCCTATTGTTCAAAATGAAGAATATCAAAAGACAAAATTTTGTACACATCATGGCTTAAATAGATATGATCATATGGTAAGAGTAGCATATTACTCTTATAAGATTACTAAAATACTACATCTAAATTATAAAGAAACTACTAAAGGAGCTATACTACATGACTTTTTCTTTAATGAAGAAGAAAATAATAAAGTAGTAAGATTAATAGAACATCCAGAGATAGCTTATATAAATGCTAGTAAGTATTTTGATTTATCAAGTCTAGAAGAAGATATTATAAGAACACATATGTTTCCAGTTGGAAAAAAAGTTCCTAAATATTTAGAAAGCTGGATAGTAGATTTAGTCGATGATGTAGCAAGTATTTATGAAAAATCATTTATGATTAAAGTAAATATGAAGTTAAGTTTTAATTTAATAGTGATGCTATTAGTAATGTTTAGGAGATAACTTATGGATATTAGAGAATTATTACAAGGTAAGACTGATAAATTAGAGATAAATGAAGACTTTTTCTTTACTAAAGATTGGTATCAAAATACAGATATTATAGAACTAAAAAATGTTCACTTTACTGGTAATTTAAAAAGATATGTAGATGATAGTTTCTTCTTAGAAGGGGAATATAGTGGTGATATGATTTTAAAAGACTCCATCTCACTAGAAGATGTAACCTATCATTTTTCTAATCATTTAGAAGAAGAAGTGACAGAAAAAGTAAAAAATATTGAAAATACTCTTGATATTCTTAGTGTTTTATGGGAAAATATAGTACTAGAGGTTCCCATTAGATTTAGTGAAGTAAGTGATTACTCAAATTATCAAGGGGACGGTTGGCATCTAGTAAGTGAAGAAGAGTATGAAAAGGAAGAGGGAAATTTCCCATTCCGTGATTTGCTAGAAGGAAAAGAAAAGGAGTGAAGAAGATGTTAAAATTAGATATTCAATTATTTGCTGTACCTTTCAGAAAGGTATCAAAAACACGTAAGAGAATGCGTAGAAGTCACAATGCTTTAACAATGCCAGGAATGGTAGCTTGTAAAGAATGTGGTGAAATGATTAAACCTCATCGTGCATGTCCTAAGTGTGGTAGCTATAAAGGAAAAACTGTAGTTGCTAAAAAAGAATCAACTGAAGAATAAGATCATAGTTAAGTGATCTTTTTTTTGTATATATTATTTACTTTGTTTATTAACATGTGATAGTATATTGATAAAAGAGAGGAACGGTAAGTATGAGTAAGAAAGAGTTAATTAAAATGAAAAAGAGTTTATTAGCTTTAGGAGTAGCAGGTACTTTGATTGGCTCTACCGGCTGTGGTAAAGAAGTTGAAACTATTAATGCAGATGATAATGTTGATTTGGTAAGTGTTCCAAAAGAGTATTATAATTTTGATGAATACTGTAAATATGTAATTAAGGATGACGAACCGGTAAGAGAGTATAATAGTGAAAATATAGTCTTATATTATAATAAAGAAACTTATGATGTAAGTGAATATCTGTTTAATACATCTTTATGGTTTTCTACTGAGTATGAATTATATGATATAGCAACCGAAGAAATGTTAATGTATGGCAAAGTGGGATCGTTCAGCAAGGTTATGTATGAAGACTATAATTATAGTAATTGGTATTTAAAAGAACTAGCCTCAAATAATTATCGAGTTTATTTTCCAGATATAGCTAATTATATTGAAGGGTACAAAATGAAAGATTATTATTCTTTAGAGGAAATAAGAGAAATAGAGCCACAAATAGGCGATAGCTTAAAAGCTCTTAACAAGGTCAAAGTAAAGACAAAATAAATGTGTGTTATTATCAGTAATTCTGATTTTAATACTATGGGAGGAAAGGTAATATGAATAAGACAGAGCTAAAGAAAATGAGAAAAAGCCTATTAGCTTTAGGAATGACTGGTGTTATATTAGGAACTAGTGGTTGTGGTGATAAAGTTGAAGCAGAAATAACGACTAATGCTGAAACTGAAAATAGTGAAGAAACTTTGGATATTGTTCCCAAAATATATTATAATTTTGATGAATATTGTAAATATATTATTAGGGATGATGAACCAGTAAAGGTATATAATAGTGAAAATGTTGTCTTGTTTTATGATAAGGAGAATTATGATGTAAGCGAATATATATATAATTATACTTCGGCACCACTAGCCTTATCTGTTTGTTGTGAATTGTATGATTTAACAACAGAAAAAATGTTGACATATTATAAGAATGGTTTATTTGGACCACTTTTAATAGAATATAATTACTTTGATTGGTATAAAGAATTAGAATCAAATAATTATCAGGTGAATCTTTCAGATGCTGATGAGTATATTGAAGGATATAAAGTAAAAGATTATTATTCTTTAGAAGAAATAAGAGAAATAGAGCCGAAAATAGGTGATTGTTTGAAAGCTATCAATAAAGTTAAAGTAAAAACGAAATAAATGTGCATTATTATTAGCAATTCTGATTTTAATGTTACAGGAGGAACGGTAAGTATGAGTAAGAAAGAGTTAATTAAAATGAAAAAAAGTCTATTAGCTTTAGGAATGGCTAGTGTTATATTAGGAACTAGTGGTTGTGGTAATAATGATGATAATGAAATAACTAGAGAAGAAGTTCCTTCAGAATATTATAATTTTGATAAATACTGTAAATATGTAATTAAAGATGGCGAAGCTTTACAACTATATAATAGTCAAAATATAATGTTATTTTATAATAAAGAAACTTATGATGTTAAAGAGTATATATACAATAGAAAAAAGGGCTTTTTAGGAACTGCGTCAGAGCTATATGATTTGGTAACAGAAGAGATGTTAGAGTACTCTGATGGTATAGCAATTGGTTATAATGATGATAATGATTTTCTTAAAGATTTGATAGATAACAATTATCAAGTGTGGCTTCCTGATGCTGGGAACTATATAGAAGGATATGAAGTAAAAGATTTTTATTCATTAGAAGAAATAAAGAAACTAGAACCACAAATAGAAACTGGTTTGCGAGCTGTTAATAAGATTAAAGTAAAAACAAAATAAACGTAACTATCTGCTACGTTTATTTTATTACTAACTATTGAAATTCTTGATAAATATTTGTATCAAATTGATGTTGATCATTACCAGTGACTGTTAGTTTATTATTATCTACTAAGAAATAAGTATATTCCAAAATATCTTGATTATTAGAAGTTATAGGATCATCCCAAGTAAGATCTAAATGATACCAATTGCTTTCTAGATTAACACCATTCCAAACATGTCTATCATTAGATATTTTATAACTTTTGACCTTTAAGTCCTCTAAAAATAATTCCATGGCATCAGTGTATCCTCCGCAAAGACTATAGCCTTGTAGTAGAGGACCGTATGCTATATCTGACTGATAATTAATAATACCATTATCACTTCTATCCTTATCATACTTACTATGATTAATTATATAGTCATGACTTGCTTTTATCTTATCAGTTGTACTCATTGAATCAGTCCATATTGTAGACTCAATTTCCCTAACTTTATTTAATACAAGAGTCTTAACATTATCATTATAATTATGTTCAATATTAATAGTAACTTTTCTAGCTTCATCATAATTAGTAGTTATTCTTTTGAAACTGTTAAAAGGGTGAACAAAGTTGTTGATAGTAGATAAAGTCTTTTGATCATCTGCTAAAGCCTTAACATTATCTAGGCAACTAGTATCTTTTTTACAATAAAAGGTAAAACTTTCTACTCCAGAATTTAAGACAGTATAATATAAGTTTCTGACTTCCTCCATAGAGTCTGGGGAAAAGTTATTAGTTAATGATACATAAGAGAAACTGTAGTCTCTTGTATAGTCATTAGATTCTGTTAAAACAACATCTTCCTTTGTAAAATTTTCTTTATAAAACTTGTATATCTCATCCTGATAAATATAACTACCTATAAAAAGGCCTAAAAATATAATTACAGTAACAAACTTTTTCATGGGCATCTCCTTTTAATTAATTTTAACAATTATGTTATTCTCTGTCTAGAATAAGTTAAAAAAGTTTAAGAAACGTTTGCACTAACCGCTAATTTTTGGTAAAATTAATACGAAAGAATTAAAGGGACCAAGAGATGAAATGCTCTTTTTTTTAGCAAGTAGGAGGTAAGCTTATGGCAACAATATATAATGATGACTCGATAAAAATACTAGAAGGATTAGAAGCGGTTCGTAAAAGACCTGGTATGTATATTGGATCGACTGATAAAAAAGGACTTCACCATCTAGTATGGGAAATAGTTGATAACTCAATAGATGAAGCAATTAATGGTTATGGTAAGAAGATAGTAATAACTATTCATGAAGATAAAAGTATAAGTGTTAAAGATGAAGGACGTGGTGTACCAGTTGGAATGCACTCATCAGGTAAACCTACCCCTGAAGTTATTTACACTGTTTTACATGCTGGTGGTAAGTTTGAAGAGTCTGGTTATAAAGTATCAGGTGGACTTCATGGTGTAGGTGGAAGTGTCGTTAATGCTTTATCTAAATGGATGGAAGTTACTATTGAACGTGATAAAGGTGTTTACTTTATTAGATTTGAAGATGGGGGAAAAGTAGCACAACCTTTAAAAAAGATAGGTACTAGTAATAAGACAGGTACTATGGTTAGATTCTTACCAGATGATACAATTTTTTCAACTATAAACTTCTCCTTTACTACTATATGTGAAAGAATGCAAGAATCTGCTTTCCTTTTGAAAGGACTAACAATAGAAGTTAATGACTTAGAAGATGATAGACATGCTACCTTTCATTATGAAAAAGGACTAGAAGAGTTTGTTGATTATCTAAATGAAGGAAAATCAACACTTCATAAAACACTGGTCTTTGAAGGTGTTAAAGATAAGATGGAAATAGATATTGCTATGCAGTATACTGATACTTATCAAGAAAATATTGTCTCTTTTGTTAACAATGTAAAAACTAGTGATGGTGGTAGTCATGAGGTTGGTTTTAAGACCGCTTTAACTCGTGTTTTTAATGACTATGCTAGAAATAACGGCTTTATCAAAGGCAAAGAGAAAGCTTTTGAAGGAAGCGATGTAAGAGAAGGACTTACTGCTATTATCAGTTTAAAAATACCAGAAGAATTATTACAATTTGAAGGCCAGACTAAGGGAAAATTAGGAACTCCGCAAGCAAGAACGGCCGTAGATGCCTTAGTTACTGAAAAATTACAGTTCTTCCTAGAAGAAAATAAAATGGTAGCTACTGATATAATTAATAAATCTTTAAAGAGTAAAACAGCAAGAGAAGCAGCAAGAAAAGCAAGAGAAGAAGCAAGAAAAGGAAAAACTAAAGTATCCAAAGAAAGAGCATTATCAGGTAAACTTTCTCCTGCTCAAAGTAGAGATAAGACTAAAAAAGAATTATTCTTAGTAGAAGGTGATTCAGCAGGAGGTAGTGCTAAACAAGGAAGAGATAGACGTTATCAAGCAATTCTACCTTTACGTGGAAAAGTTTTAAATACCGAAAAGACTAAAGAAAATGACATTTTAAAAAATGAAGAGATAAATACCATGATTTATACTATTGGTGCCGGATATGGTTCTAACTTTGATATAAATGATTGTGAATATAGTAAAGTTATTATCATGAGCGATGCTGATGAAGATGGTGGTCATATTCAGTGCTTATTATTAACATTCTTCTATCGTTATATGAAACCATTAATAGAAGATGGAAGACTATATGTTGCTTTACCACCACTATTTAAGATTCAAAGTGGTAAAAATATCGAATATGCTTATACAATTGCAGAGATGCAAGAGAAGACGAAAGATAAGAAATGTGAAGTTCAAAGATATAAAGGACTAGGTGAAATGAATGCTGATCAGTTATGTGAAACTACAATGAAACCTGGTACAAGAACTTTAATTAGAGTAAAAATAGAAGATGCTCAATTAGCAGAAAAACGTGTATCAATATTAATGGGAGACGATGTACCACCTCGTAAAGAGTGGATTGAAGAAAACGTTGAGTTCTCCTTAGAAGATGATTATAAGATTTAGGTGATTAATAATGTATGATAGTGGCGAAGAATTTTTAAGTGAACTATATAAAGATTTACATATATCAGATATAGTTATGCATACAGCAGATAAAAGTGATAGTCCAACTACTAAGATAAGTAAGTATTTAGCTCGTCTTGATAGAGTAGTTACTAAAGCTCATCAGAAAGAACATGACTGGAACTTATTTAAAAGTTTATGTCATAGTAAGTATGTCATCAAAGAAGAAGATATTAAAGAAGAATATATAGCTAAAAAGACTTCTCCTACTACCTCTCGTGATAAAGTAATATATAACACGATAACAGCTAGTAAAGATTCACTTGATACCTGGATAGATTTTCTTGGTAGTTTAGAAAATGAAGAAATGTGGGTAAAACTATGGATATTTAAAGGAATTACTTCGATGGGTAACTATAATGATGATAGAAAAGCTTTCTCAAGAAGAACAAAACATACAACTAGCCCTTTCCCGATGTTTGATCCCGTAATAACTTTAGATATTATTGATAAAGTTAAAACACTTATTAAGACTAATGATCAAGAACTTATAAATGATACTATTACAAGTGAAAGTTTTGCTAAACTTTATGCTTACTACTTTTCAGTGAAAAGAGAACAAATTTTTAAAAGAAATAGTGATACTAGGGGAGAGTGGATTCACTATGAAGGGGTGAGTGATAGAATAAGATTAAGAAGTGATATCATCGGAAAAGCTACTTTATGGTGTATCGAAAATAGAAAAGATGCTAAAGAAGTATTAGAAAATGGGGTTATTGATATTTATTATTCTTATGATGAAGAGTTAAAACCGACTATTCCAAGGTTAGCAATTGTTAGTAATGATAAAAACATTAAAGAAGTAAGAGGAATAGGACATAGTCAAAATATTGAACCATTTATGGAAGATATATTAGAACGTAAATTACTTAGTTATAATTATAACGAAAAGGTAAATAAAATTTTAACTAATGCTAGACGACTAACTACTTGACGGAGAAAGAAAACTATAGTAAAAGTGATATAGAGTTTCTTTATGAGATAAAAGAAAAGATAGGTTTCTTTGGCTATGCTAAAGATTGGCGAATTGAACAGTTAAAAGATAAGAGAAATATGCAGAAAGATTTAGCTTATTACTTTGACTGTCAAGAAGAGGAGATAGCTATCACGGAAGAATCAATTAAAGATAGGACTATTTGTTATTATGGTGATATTAGTGAAACCAAAGAAGAACTTAATGTTTCTCTTCCTAAGTATGTAGTAGGAGATGTAAGATGTCCTAATTTAACATCAATTAAAGGCTTAGAAAGATTAGAAGTAGTAACTAATGATTTATCTTTACCAAAGATAGATAAAGCTTTACCAAATTTAAAAGAAGTATGGGGTTATGATACAGCAGGTATTTTAGATAAGAAACAAGATAAGAAGATGTAGGTGATATAAATGGAGAAAACAAAAGAAATTATTGAAAAGATAAGAGAATATACACTTGAAGATATTATGGGGGAAAGATTTGGAAGCTACTCAAAATATATTATTCAAGAACGTGCTATTCCTGATGCTAGAGATGGATTAAAACCAGTTCAAAGACGTATACTTTATTCTATGTATAAAGAAAGAAATACTTATGATAGGCCTTATAGAAAAAGTGCTAAAACAGTAGGAGACGTTATTGGTAATTACCATCCACATGGTGATAGTTCTATTTATGAAGCCATGGTTAGAATGAGTCAAGAGTGGAAGAGTAGATATCCTTATATTGATATGCATGGTAATAATGGTTCTATCGATGGTGATAGTCCAGCTGCTTATCGTTATACAGAAGCAAGACTTTCTAAGATTAGTAATGAAATGTTAAAAGATATTAATAGAGATACCGTAGAGTTTGCTCCTAACTTTGATGACAGTTTAAAAGAACCTACCGTTTTACCAGCTAGATTTCCCGCTCTTCTTGTTTATGGAACACAAGGTATTTCTGCTGGATATGCTACTAATATACCACCTCATAACCTAGGAGAAGTAATAGATGCTGCTATTTACTTAATAGATAATAGTGAAGCAACACTTGAAGAGTTAATGAACTTTGTTAAAGGACCTGACTTCCCAACTGGTGCTATCATCGAAGGAAAGAAAGGATTACTTGATGCTTATCAAACTGGTAAAGGTAAAATTATTATCAAGAGTAAGTATGAGTTTGAAGAGAAAAATGGAAAAACATCATTAGTAATCACAGAAATTCCTTATGAAGTTAATAAAGCTTTACTAGTTAAAAAGATAGATGATATAAGACTAGATAAAAAGATAGATGGAATAGTTGAAGTAAGAGATGAGTCTGCTCAAGATATTAGAATTGTTATTGACTTAAAGAAAGGTGTTAATAAAGAATTCTTAGTTAATTTCTTACTAAAGAATACTGATATGCAGATAAGTTATAACTTCAATATGGTAGCAATTGTTAAGAAAAGACCTAAACTATTAGGACTTAAGAATGCTCTAAAAGCCTTTATTGATCATCAACAAGAAGTCGTTAGAAGAAGAAGTGAGTTTGACCTAGCTCATGCTAGGAAAGAACTTCATATCTTAGATGGTTTAAAGAAATGTTTATCTATTCTAGATGAAGTTATTAAAACTATTAGAGCTAGTAAAAATAAAAGTGATGCAAAAGAAAATCTAGTAAAAGAATATGCTTTTAGTTATGAACAAGCAGAAGCTATTGTAACTTTGCAACTATATCGCTTAACTAATACTGATGTAGTAGAATTAGAAGAAAGATGTGCCGTTCTAGAAAAGATAATCGCCTCTCTTACTGCTATTTTAGAGAATGAAAAAATGCTTAAGAAAGTAATGAAAGAAGAGTTAAAGAAGGTAAAGAGTGAATATAATAAAGAACGTATCACTGAAGTTAGAGATGAAGTTACCGAAATTAAACTAGATACTACCGCTCTTATTCCTAAGGAAGATACCATTGTTACTATTAGTAGAGAAGGTTATATTAAAAGAACATCTATTCGCAGTTATAGTGCTAGTGATATTAAAGAACCATTACTTAAGGAAAATGATTACTTACTAGGTGAGTTTAAGATGAAGACTACTGATACTTTATTAGTATTCACTTCATTTGGTAATTATCTATACATCCCTGTTCATACGATTAATGACTTAAAATGGCGTGAACTTGGGAAACATGTTAGTAACCTAGTACCACTTCAAGAAGATGAAGAAATAGTAACAGCTATACCAGCAAGTGACTTTAATGATAAGAAAAATATTATTCTAGCGACTAGTCAAGGTATGATAAAAAGTAGTAGTCTAAAAGACTTTAAACTCACAAGATATTCTAAAGCCACTAGCTGTATGAAACTTAAAGATAACGATAGATTAATAGCAGCTTTTTATGATACTAAAGATGAAATCTTTATTGAGACTAGTAAGGGTTATGGTCTATGGTTTAGTAAAGAAGAAATACCAGTAGTAGGAATTAAAGCTGGTGGTGTAAAGGCTATAACTTTAAAAGACGATAGTGTTATCTCTATCTTAAACTTTAATGAATCAGACAATAAATATTTAGCAATTGTAACCGATAAGGGAACAGGTAAGAGAATGCATCTAAAAGACTTTGATAAAACGACTAGATCAAGAAGAGGCCTACTTACGATAAGAGATGTTAAGACAAACCCTTATCATGTAGTAGCTGCTTTCTTCCTAAGTCCAAAAGAAGAAATTGGTTTAAAGAATGGTGAGATTACTTACTATAAGGGAAGTGACCTTACTATCGCTGATAGGTATTCTACTGGTTCTACTTTAAGAAAAGGTGGAGTAGATACTGCTTTCAAGGTTGTAGAACTAAATGATACAAATAATCAAGAAGAAGAAATAGAAATACTAGAAGTAGAAGAAAAAGAAAAGCCAGATTTAGAAAAGTTAGATGCTAGACTTATGACTATAGATGATTTTCTAAATGATAACAATTAAAAAAAGTGTCCAATGGCACTTTTTCTGTTATATAACCTAGTTTTCTAACATACTATTTATTAGGTGAAGAATATGTCAAAAGAAAGTTTTAAAAGTTTTATTAAAGATAGACCAGAACTGGCTAATAGTGTTTTAAAAGGTAAAAGTACCTGGCAAAGTTTATATGAATTATATGACATATATGGAGAAGACTCTACTGTTTGGAATCAGTTTAATTCTACTAATCAATTAGAGACTACTAACAAGACAGGAAACTTTCAAGATATAGTTAATATTTTTAAAAATATGGATTTAGAAACTTTACAAAGAGGGGTTAATGGGTTAGAAAAAGCGGTTAGCTTATTAAGCAATTTAACTAGTAAAGATGAACCAGTTGTAAATACTTATCAAGAGCGACCTATTAACAAGTACTATGAAGACTAATGCAGATAGAAACTAAATTAAGAATAAAAAGTAATCCTTATCTTTATAAATATTTACAAGAAAACTCTTACTGGTACAAATACTTGAATAGAAATCCCTCTTTTATAAATCAAATGGAAGAAGAGATGAAAACAGCTTATAAATTAACAACTAAGGATAGAATAGACAAGATTAAAGATACTTTATCTTTTGCCCAATCATTTATTGACATTATTAACTAATGTTTTTTGAAAGATCTTTTGTGTTTCTTTATAGTAAGTACTGCTTTCAAAGTCAATATTGAAACTAGATAATTCAAATTTAAGTTCATCACCAAGTTCTACTAACCCCGTTGTTGATAAAGAAGTCAATAAACTTTCTACTTGTATATTTGCATAGGTGTTTTCAAATAGAACCTTTTCCTTACTGTCTATAATGTTACCATTTATAATGTTTGTAATCATACTATCAAGTAAAAAACCATGATACATGCTTGCTTGTATGACACTACCAAAAAAATCATCTACCATATCAAAACGTCTTGCTAATATATCAGCACTTTTAATGTCATGAATATTTTTTTTATCTTCTTCAAGGGTATAGTAAGTAAAAAGTAAATCTTTAATTATTTTAGTTTTAGCTTTTTCTTCAATATCTTTACTTTCAAATACTCTTCCAATAATTCTTTCTATATAGTCAGTCCTAAAAGAAGAACAAAAAGTAAAAAATGTTGGATTGGTAATCATTTCTTTACACAAATAACTATCAACTTCTGTACTTAAAAATATTGGAATTTCAGAATCAGAAAAGGTACTATCAACCAATTTGTTGATTAGTCTTTTAAGTGGTAGTTTGTCATCAAGCTGATGAAAAATTAATGTATCAGTTGGAAACGGGTTTGTCAATAAGGATGGATGTACGTCAAAAATGCTATGTAATAGTATATTTGCTTGTTCTTGTGTTAAACTGTTAAAGATATTTTCTTCTTCTGACTTGAGAAATTTTAACATCTCCTCATCGCTTTCCTCAGTACATTTGTAAATAAGACTTTCTAACTGTTCAAAATATTTTAATGATTTCATAAGATACCTCCGTTTGTATTGTTTATTATAATGATATACTTAAAAAATTTCAATTAAATAATTGAAAATGTGTTATAATATCTTGTATATTTAATAAAGGAGGGGTAAATTTGCTAAATACTTATCAAGAACTTGTTTATATGATTAATAATTCTGTAATAAAAAAAGAGATAAAAAATAGTCTAGATAATATATATAGTGATAATGATTTAGCTAGTAAGATAGCAATGTATCATGAGACTTATAATGATAATCTACGAAAAGAAATATATAATAATTTAAAATATAAGAAATATAAAAAGTTAGAAAATAGACTTAACTTTTTAATACTTTCATGTAATAAACATTTGGGAGAAATAAAAGATGAAGATAATTAGTGGAAAATATAAAGGAAGAAGTATTATAGGCTATGATATAGCTGGTACTCGTCCTACGATGGATCGAGTAAAAGAATCTTTGTTTGCTATGATTCAAGACTATATAGAAAATAGTAATTGCCTTGACTTGTTTGCAGGTAGTGGCAATTTGGGGTTAGAAGCCATGAGTGAAGGAGCTAGTTGTTGCACTTTTATAGATAAAAATAAAATAGCTATAAAAACTATTAATGATAACTTAACTAAATTAGGTATAGAAAATTGTAAGGTGTATTTAAAAGACTTTAAATCTTTCCTAAAGGAAACTTTAGAAAAGTATGATTTAATTTTTATAGATCCACCATATAAAACGAATTTTATTAAAGAAGCACTTATATTAATAGGAAAATATGATTTATTAAAAAATGATGGATTAATTATTTTAGAAAGTGATGATGAATCTAAAGTTGATGTTAGTAGTTTTTATACTGTCCTTAAAAAAAGAAAATATGGTAATAAGTTGATTTTAATTATTACTAAAGCATAATATATTGTTCTTTCTTTTTCTTCTTTTTTTTGTTATTCTATAAAAGAAGAGGTGGTATCATGAGGACATTAGTGTTAGCAAGTAATAAAGATAAAGATTTTTACAAAAACAGTATGGCAGATGGCTATATATTTCCTTTAAAAGATTATTCCCTGGATTATGAGACTAAATTTACTCTTGAGGAGATAGAAGAGTTAAAAAATGTTAATAAGAAATGTTTTATAGTAATTAATAGAATGTTCTTTGAAAGTGATTTAGATAATTTAGATAAGATATTATCTAAGATAGATAAAATGAATGTAGATGGAGTTCTCTATTATGATGATGCTTTATTAGAATTAAAGATAGAAAATAATTATAATATTAATTTATATATAAATAAAAACTATATGATGACTAATTCTGATACTATAAACTTTTATCATGAATATGGAGTTAAGGGAGTAGTATTATCTAATGAAATAACTATTGATGAGATAAAAAAGATAAGAGAAAATACTAAGCT
Source organism: uncultured Bacilli bacterium (assembly GCA_934131695.1). Classification (GTDB taxonomy): domain Bacteria; phylum Bacillota_I; class Bacilli_A; order RF39; family UBA660; genus Onthousia. Next base: position 97,139 of record CAKOZV010000003.1, read on the forward strand.
AGAGATAATGCAGTTAGTAATCGGTTATCCAGTTGTAGCTACTAGTAGAAGAAGTCTAAATACTAATAGTGGTAATTTAGAAAGACTAGAAGTAATTGAACCAAAGTCTAGACAACACTATAAATTAATAGAAGATGAATTTGGCACTAGTTTTATCTCTTTAAAAAGATTTAATGGTTGTAAATATTTAGAAAAATTTAAAGAGATGGGTATAGATTATGGAATAGTTTATCAAGATGATTTAGATAATGATATAGTTATTAAACTTTTAGAAGATATTAAAACTAATAACATCAAAGAAATAGATGATTTAGTAGGACGTAATAGAGGATTTTTAAATAGAAAGACAATATATCAGGTGAAGAAAGATGGAAAGAATTGAACTGTTGGCACCAGCCGGTGATTTGGAAAGATTAAAAGTAACCTTATTATATGGAGCAGATGCTGTTTATTTAGGTGGAAGGAAACTAGGACTTAGAGCAAATGCTACTAACTTTACTAAAGAAGAATTAAAAGAAGGGTGTACTTTTGCTCATAAGCTTAAGAAGAAAGTTTATGTAACTTTAAATATCTTTTTTCATGATAGTGATAGAGAAGATTTAGATAGTTATATTGATGAATTAGTATGGTGTGGAGTAGATGCTTTTATTGTAAGTGATCCATATTTAATAGAATATTTAGCTAGTAAAGGATTAGAAGCTCATGTCTCTACCCAAGCATCTATTACTAATAGTAAGGAAGCATTGTTTTATAAAAGATTAGGAGCTACCAGAGTGGTACTGGCTAGAGAATTAAATAAAGAGGAAATAAAAGCTATAATTGATAAGACAGGATTAGAAGTTGAAGTATTCTTACATGGAGCAATGTGTACTTGTTTTAGTGGTAGATGTGCTTTATCTAACTATATAACTAATAGGGATGCTAATAGGGGAGGATGTGCTCAAGTTTGTCGCTTTGCTTTTGATACTTTAGATAATAAAGTCTTTACGATGGCTACTAAAGACTTAAATATGTCAGAGTATTTAAAAGACTTGATAGAGATTGGTGTAACTTCTCTAAAGATAGAAGGCAGAATGCGATCAATTTATTATCTAGCTAGTGTAGTAGGTAGTTATAGAGCTTTAATTGATGCTTATTATAATAATACCTTAACTAAAGAGTTTGCTAGCAAGTACATGAAAATATTATCATCAGTTGCAAATAGGGAAAGTACTAGTCAGTATTTCTTAAGAAAAGCAGATAATACTGATCAATATTATACAGGTAGACAAGAAGCATCTAATCAAGAGTATATTGCTGTTATAACTGGTTATGATAGTGCTAATAAAGCTTTAGTTCTAAGAGAGAGAAACTATTTTAAAATAGGGGATATGATTGAAATATTTTCTCCAGATGGAAGAAACTACAAGTTCGTCTTAGAAGAATTATTAGATGAAAATAATAACTTTATTCAAATAGCAAGACATCCAGATGAATTGTTAAAAATACCATTTCCTGAAAAGTTATGTGAATATTCTATGATTAGATTAATTAAGAAGGGTTAGTATGAATGAGAAGAAGATAAAAGATAATTTTTTAAATAAAGAAAAATATTTAAGTAAGCACGCTACTAAGAGTAGTGATGCTATTAGATTAAAGGAAGAGAAAGAAGATATTAGACCACCATACTTTCACGATATAGATAGAATAATTCATGCCTTATCTTATAGTAGATATATGGATAAGACTCAAGTTTTCTCAGGATGTGAAAATGATCATGTCAGTAGAAGAATGGTTCATGTTCAATTAGTTAGTAAAACAGCAAGAACGATAGGTAGAGCACTTAATCTTAATGAAGACTTGATAGAAGCTATAGCTCTATCTCATGATATAGGTCATACTCCTTTAGGACATAGTGGGGAGAAAATGCTAGATGAAATTTGTAAGAGTGAATTAAATACTTCTTTTGCACATAATGTTCAGGGAGTTCATTATTATATGAATCTAACTAATACTAATTTAACTATTCAGGTGTTAGATGGTATTATGTGTCATAATGGAGAATTAGTAAGTGAAGTTTATGAACCAGTTAAGAAAACTAAAGAAGAATTTCTTAAAGAATTTAATGAGGCTTTTGTTGATGTTAAGAAAAGTTTGAAGTATCATCCTATGACTTTAGAAGGGTGTGTTGTTAGAATAAGTGACGTTGTTGGTTATATTGGAAGAGACATAGAAGATGCTATTATCCTAGGAAAGATTAAAAGAGAAGATATTCCTAGAGAAATAACTGAGATACTTGGTAGTACTAATAGAGAAATTATGAATACTATAATATTAGATATAATTAATAATAGTTTAGATAAACCATATATTAAGATGAGTGAAGATGTTTATAAAGCTTTGTTTATGTTAAAAGATTTCAACTATAATCATATTTATAAGTATTCTTTAACTAAAGATGAATATGATAGATATAGTAAGGGTATGAGAAAAATTTATAATAAGTATTTATTGGATATTGAAAATAACAATGTTGATAGTTTAATTTATAAAGATTTCTTAACTCATGAAAGTCCTAATTACTTAAATAATACTAGTAATAAACAAAAAGTAATTGACTATATAGCCGGTATGACTGATGACTATTTTGTTAAGCAAATTAGTTGAAAATACTTGATATTTTTTCTGTTTTGTGCTAAAATCTTAGTCATATTGATAAGCAAGGGTGCTTATCATTAAAATTTGTAACGAGGTGAAAATTATGGGAAATAAAAAAATAATATATTTAACAGAAGAAGGATTAAAAGATTTACAAGCTGAACTTGATGATTTAATTAATGTAAAAAGACCAGCTAATATCTTATCTATAAAAGAAGCTCGTAGTTTAGGAGATTTGTCTGAAAATGCTGACTATGATGCTGCTAAGAATGAACAAGCACAAATCGAAGGAAGAATTAAGACTATTGAAAAGATGCTTGAAAATGTAGAAATAATTAAAGACGTACCAAAAGATAAAGTAGGACTTGGTAGTACTGTAGGTATCAAGTATGTAGATGATCCAGATGATACTGATGAATATAAAATAGTAGGTAGTCAAGAAGCAGATCCATTTGAAGGAAGAATTTCTAATGAAAGTCCAATTGCTAAAGCTTTAATGAACCATAAAATAGGAGACATTATTACCGTTGAAAGTCCTAATGGAAATTACGAAGTAGAAATTACAGAGATTAAATAGTGCTAACTTTACAAGTTATTTAGATAATGTTATATTATTGTTGTATTAAATGAAGAAATCTTCATATAATATTAATGTCACTTTTTTAGGGAGTGACTTAGTAAATGATTTCGCTTGTGGTTGGTGCGAATAATAAATCAGACCATTTAGTAAATTAGGCATTACACAGTTGTGTGATGTCTTTTTCGTTGTATTAAATAAAAGAACAACCCCAGATATAAATCTAGAGATGTCCTTACTTTTCTTTTTGATTAATTCCAACCATTCCCCCAAAAGCTGACGTTATTAAGAGTAGTAGGAAATAAATAGTCATTTTTAAATTAAAACCTTGTTTAGTAAGACTTGTTATAATAATAAATATAATAACGGTTAAAGCTCCAATCTTAGCTCCTTCTAAATAACCTTTTTCTCTAGCGGTTTTAGCAAAAGATTTGGTAGTAAAAAATAAAGAGAGGATTGGGAGTACTAGTTTAAAGATATTATAGATACTACTAGATGTGATATTAAAATAATAAAGAAGAGTAATAATGATAGAACCTATAATAATAACTAGAAAGTTAATTAGTAGCATTTTTAAAAGAGATTTAAAATAGCTCATTTATATCACCTAATAAAGATTATGTGTAAATAAATAAAATATGAAAGCTTTACTAAGACTTAAAAAAATGGTAGAATAAATTTAAGTAATTGTAGTGAGGTGAAATGTATGAAAGACAAAACTATGTTATTTCAAATTGAATCAAAAGATAGTAGGGAAGTACAAAAGGTACTTAAAGAAGTATATCTATCCTTAAAAGAGAGAGGTTATAATCCGACTGATCAAATAGTAGGATACTTGATTAGTGGTGATTTAGGTTATATTTCTAGCTATCAAGATGCAAGAAGAAAGATGCAATCACTTGATCGTAGTAAGGTTGTTGAGGTTTTACTAAATAGTTTCTTAAGAGGTTAACTTTGCGATATTTAGGACTTGATTATGGTACTAAAACAGTAGGTTTAGCAGTTTCTGATCGAACTGGATTTTTAGCTAGTAACTATGGTGTTATTCGCTATAGTGAGACTAGTGAAATCTTTAAAGAACTAGAGAAAATAGTAAAAGATGAAAAAATAGAAGCCTTTGTTTTAGGATATCCTAAGAATATGAATAATACTTGCGGTAAGCGAGTAGAAGAAACCTTAATATTAAAAGAAGAACTAGAAAAGAAGTTTAACTTACCTGTTTTTCTTATGGATGAAAGATTATCAACAACAGAAGCTGAAAAAGTATTATTACTAGGTGATACTAGTAGAAAGAAAAGAAAAAAAGTGATAGACTCAGTAGCAGCTACAATTATATTACAAACTTATTTAGATATGAAAGGAAATAGTAAAAATGGAAAATAAAAATCAATTTACATTAATCGATGAAGAAGGAAGGGAAGTAGTATATGATGTGTTATTCACTTTTGATAGTGAAGAAACTAATAAAAGTTATATAGTATATACTGATAATACTTTAGATGAAGATGGAAATGTTCAAGTGTATGCTAGTACTTATCAAAAAGGAGAAGGAACTAGCGCTAGACTTGATCCAATTGAGACTGATAAAGAATGGAAGATAATTGAAACTATTCTTAACACTATTCAAGAAACAGTAAAAGAAAAAGAAAATAATGAAGAATAATAAACAAAAAGAATAAAAAGAAAGACTGTGTGAGTAGATGCGTAAAATTGCAATAATATTTTTGATAATAGGAGTATTGCTCCTTGGAACATTTGGTTTTTATCAGTATCAAGTAAGTCCTACTGATAAGAGTAGCGATGCTAAAGTAGAAGTAGTTGTTAAACCAGGAATGAGTACTAGTCAAATAGCTAGTTTATTAAAGAAGAAGTATCTAATAAGAGACGAATTCTTTTTTAAAGTGTATATGAAACTTAATAGAAGAGAGAGTATCAAGGCTTCAACTTATTATCTAAGTAAAAATATGAATTTAGATAAGATTGTGTCACTACTTGAAAAAGGAGCTTCTAATACCGATATTTCTATTACTTTTAAAGAGGGTAAAACTATTAAAGATTATGCTAAAGTAATAAGTGAATCTACTAATATTAGTGAAGAGGAATTTCTCACTAAGATGAAAGATACTACTTATTTAACTAGTTTAATTAATTCTTATTGGTTTTTAACTGATGCTATTTTAGATAGTAATATTTATTATGGATTAGAAGGCTATTTAGCCCCTGATACTTATAACTTTAAAGATAAAGATGTAACGGTAGAAGAAGTTATTAAGACTTTACTTGATCAGGAAGAGAAAAATCTTTCTTCTTATAAAGATGCGTTAAGCAAAATGAATATTCATGAAGTGTTAACACTTGCTTCGATGGCAGAACTTGAAGGAGTAAAAGATACTGATAGAAAATTAATAGTAGGAGTATTTCAAAATAGACTTAGTAAGGGAATGAACCTTGGAAGTGATGTTACTACTTATTATGCTTTTAATCAAGCGATGGATAAAGATTTAACTAGTGAGATGTTTAATACTTATAATCCTTATAACACGAGAAGTAGTGCCATGGCTGGTAAACTTCCAGTAGGTCCTATTTGTAATCCATCTAAAGAAAGTATTCTAGCAAGTATTAATCCAACAAGCTCAGATTATTACTATTTTGTAGCAGATAAAAATGGAAATGTTTATTATACTAAGACTAGTAGTGAACATAGTGCTAAAGTAAAAGAACTAAAAGAAAAAGGTGATTGGATATGGTAGATGAAACCTATCAGATAATTAAAGAAATTAAAAAATATGCTAAAGAGAATAAAGTACCAATTATGGAAGATGCGGGAATTGATTTTTTAACTAATTTCATAATTAAAAATCAAAGAGTTAAAGTCTTAGAAATAGGTACTGCTATTGGCTATTCGGCTATCATGATGGCCTTATGTAATAAAAACTTGAAAGTAACTAGTATAGAGCGGGATAGTGAACGTTATATGGAAGCTTTAAAAAATATTAAAAGATGTAATCTAGAAGACAGGATAACTTTAATCTATCAAGATGCTTTAAATGTTAGACTGGATGATACATTTGACCTTATCTTTATAGATGCCGCAAAGGCTCAAAGTCAAAAGTTCTTTGAGTTATTCGAAAGAAACTTAACTAAAGATGGCTATATTATAACCGATAATATGTATTTCCATGGCTTAGTTAATAAAAATGAAAAGGAAATAGAAAGTCGTAATGTAAGAGGAATAGTAAGAAAGATTAAAGATTATATTACCTTTTTAAAAAATAATGAAAATTATGAAACAGTTATTCATGACGTAGGAGATGGAATCGCTGTAAGTAAGAAAAAAGAAAGGTGATTATTATGCATTTTTTAACAACTATAAGTAATACTTGTTCAGATGCTGTTCTAGCTAGAGGAATCACCATTATCCATACTGGAATGACTTGGATTTGTATAATAGTACCAATTCTTTTAATTCTTTCTTTAGCTGTTTCTTTTTTATCAATGACAGTTAACCCTGATCAAAAAAACGGAATGAAAAAAATTTATAAAAAAGTCATTGCCGCTGTCATTATCTTTCTTATCCCCTCATTTTTAGATATAGTTATGAACTTACTTTATTATGTTCCATTTAATCAAAGTGAAATTTTTAACTTATCAACTTGTTATAAGGTTGCTACAGAAAGCAATAAAAAGATTGGAACAGGAGATTATCAGTCTGGACTCGGAACTGAATCAGGCAAAGGCCTAAGTGGAATGTATGGTGATTTGTCTGGTCTAAAAAATTATACTAAAAATGATGATACATCCACTAGTGAAAGCCTAGGTGATGGAGGAATACTAATTATAGCTGGTCACTCTTATTCACCATATTGTAGTCAAGGAGGGAATAATGAGTGTCGTGAGGAAAATTGGACTTATGTGGAACCAACGGAAACTAGAACACTTGCAAAACTTCTAAAAAAAGAACTTGATGATATGAATTTGAAAGCATCTATTGCTAATGAGATGTTGGGTGGTACAGATAGTAAAATGAATAAATCAATGTATGTTGAATTACGTAATAATACTCAAGCTTTTAAAGATAATGAGGCTAAATTTAAAAAGTTTACTCATGTAATTGAAATTCACTTTAATGCCGGTGGTGGACAAGGAACAGAACTTATGAGAGGCTCAGCTGGTATATCAAAAATAGATCAAGAACTAAAAAGTGCTATTGTAAAGTATACTGGCAAAGCAAGAGAAGATGAAGATATGGGACTACAAAATCAAAGATACTTTCAAAATTTAGGTATTCCAATGACTTATGTAGAAGTTGAGTTTTATGATAACAATTCGGCTATGGCAAAGTATGAGTCTAATAAAGAAAAAATAGCACACGAACTAGCCTCAGTATTTAAGAAGAATTATGGTAGTAAAATATCAAGATAGGAGAATATATGGAACTTGAAGAAAAAAAATTAAAAATAAGAAGATATATAATCATTGGCATAATTGTTGTTTTGATTCTTACTTTTATAATATCTTTGATAAAAACATTAAAAAAGGATAATGTTAAAACTTCAAATTTTATTAAACAATCGGCAAGTTATACAATACCAGGTACTAAAATATTCTCTTATTTACCAACTGTTACTATAGATGGAATTGATACTAAAGAAGTAAATGAAGAGATAAAAGAAGATTATGATGAGGTAGTATCTAATGGAAAATCATCTTTTAATTATCAGTATAGTATTAATAGTAATTATTTTTCACTAGTAACTATAACATTGCTAGTAGATGAAGAGACTAACTATACCTATCCAGTATTTAAAACATATAATTTTTCTTTAAGTAGCAATAGATTGGTTGATGATGAAGAGTTACTTGCTACATTTAATAAAACAGATGATGATGTTTCCACAACTTTAGAAAATAAATTTAAGGAGTATTATCGAGGAGAACTTGACAAACATTACTTGGATAAAAATGAATGTGACTATGAATGTTTTTTAGAACGAAGAAAAGTTAATTCTTATGATGATGATAATTATTTATATGTGGAAAATAATACGTTAAAATTCTTTCATGGATTTATGATTTTTTCAAACATTGGTGAGGAAGAGTTTTATAAAAATGAAAACTTTTTATATACGATAAAGTAGGTGATAAAATGGTAGCATTAATAACAGGTAGTACCGGTGGACTTGGAAAGGCAATAGCCATTTCTTTAGCAGATAGTGGATTTGATATTATTCTTCACTATCATAATGACGAAGTAGGGGTACTTAACTTGGCTGCAGATATTAGAAATAAATATAAAAGAAATGTTAGAATGTATAAAGCTGATTTAACTAATGAAGATGAAATAGATAAGATGGTAAAAGGTATAAAGGAGAACTATTTTTCTTTAGATGTGCTAGTAAACAATGCTGCTATTTCAAAAGATACAGATTTATCATTAAAAGAAAAAGCAGACTTTTTAGAAGTTTTAGATGTTAATCTAGTAGCTCCATTTTTATTGGCTAAGAAGTTATCTTCCTTGCTAATAGAGGCTAATGGGACAATAATAAATATCTCATCAAATAATGCTTTAGGAGAGAATTATCCAGAAAGTATTGACTATGATGCAGCTAAAACAGGTCTTATTTCTCTAACCAATAACCTAGCTAAGTACTTTGCCCCCTCTGTTAGAGTAAATTGTGTTTGCCCTGGTTGGATTAATACTAAAATGAGTGAAAACCTTGATAATGATTTTGAACAAAAAGAAAAAGACAAAATACTTTTAAATAGATTTGCAGCACCACAGGAAATAGCTTTTGTAGTATCTTTTCTAGCAAGCCCTAAGGCAAGTTATATAAATAATGCAATTATTAGAGTGGATGGAGGGATAAAATGATAAAATTTTTAGTTGATCTTAATTCTGCTTGCTCCGACTATGCTATAGCTAGTAGTTTAAATCTTTTTTATAAAATATTTAAAATGGTTTGCGTAATAACACCAATAATTTTAATTGTTTTTGCAAGTATTGATATGGGCAAATTAATGATTAATCCTGATGATAAAAAAAGTGGTGGAGTAGCAAGAATTGCTAAAAAGATAATGGCTGCTATAATTATTTTTATTGTTCCTAGTTTCTTAGATATCGTAATTCATTTCAATACTTTATCAGACACAACAAAATCTAATTTTAGTGTTTTAAGTTGTTTTACAAATGCAGAAACATCGGCTAAAGCAATTGGTACTGCTATTTATAAAGAAGGGGCTGGAACGGAAAAAGGAACTGGTATAAGTGGAATGTTTGGTGATTTGTCAGGCCTTAAAAACTATCAAGGTAGCAGTGGAGTAACTGGGGAAGGCGCTCAAAGACTAATAAGCGTTGCTAGAAATGAAATTGGAAACAATGAAGCTGATGGTAGTTACATGAAATATGAAACGTATATGGGATTTAATGGTTCTGACCCGTGGTGTGCTATGTTCGTGTCATGGTGTGCCAATGAAGCTGGTTTTATTGAATCAGAAACAATACCAAAATATTCTCTTTGTAGTAATGGAGTTTCTTGGTTCAAAAGTAAAAATCAATTTCATGTAGAAGGATCTGGTTATACTCCCCAACCAGGTGACATAGTTTTCTTTGGACCAGGTGGAGGCTCACATACAGGAATTGTAGTAAGCGCCGATGCTAATAATGTTTATACGATAGAAGGTAATACTAGTGATACAGTAGCTGAACGAACAAGACCTAGAGCTACCGGTTTTGTTTATGGTTATGGAACACCAGCTTATTAGTAAGAAAGGAATAAAAAGATGTTTGGACAAATTGAATTTAGTGAAGAAGAAAAAATTGAATTAAAAAGAATGTTATTAATTATTGGTGGATTAATAATTTTTGCTATAATTATTTCTTTGTATACAAATACCTTTAAAAGTGATCCTGTAAAGAAAATTAAAAGCGATAAAGGTAAGACACTAATTTATACTGTTAAAGAAAGAACGGTAGATGGAAAGAAAAGCGAAGTACCCTATATTAATATAAAGGGTAAAAATATAACAAAACTTAATAAAGATATAGAAAAGTTTGTAGATAAGTATTACGCTGAACCAACAAGTATTATCTCTTATACCTATGATGTTAGTGATAAAATATTATCTCTTGTTGTAAAAGTAGCTTATTTTGATAAGGTGTATTTTCCTGACTTTAGAACGTATAATATTAATCTTTCTGATTTATCAGTTTTATCAGATGAGGATTTACTTAATAAATTTAATTTGACGAAAGAAGATGTATCTAATAAAATAGAAGATAAATTTACTTATTTTTATAATGATGCCTTAAGTCAGGGGTATTATAGTGGTGAATGTGATTATGACTGTTTTCTATATTTTAGAGGAGATAAAGACTATTTAGATGATATCCATTACTATATAAAAGATAATAAACTTTATGTTTATAAAGCTTTTAATATTTATAGTATATATAATGAGGAAAACTATTTTACAGATGATGATTTTTTGATTGAAGTGAGTGATTAATATGAATTTAGAATTAATAGAAGAAAAGCTAAAAGATGAGTTTAAAAAGATAGAGAAACAGGAAGAAGTAAATAGTCTTAGAATACTAAACGCTTTTAGAGAAGAAAAAGTAAGTGAGACTGATTTTAATTCTACTACTGGTTATGGTTATAACGATGAAGGAAGAGATAAATTAGAAAGAGTATTTAGTAGGGTACTTGGCAGTGAAGATGCTCTTGTTAGAAGTCAATTTATCTCAGGAAGTCATGCTCTAACAGTTACCCTGTTTGCTCTTTTAAGACCAGGTGACACTTTACTAAGTATCTCTTCTAAACCATATGATACTTTAGATGAAGTAATTGGTATTAGAGAGAATAAGTCTAGTTTAAAGAGTTTTAATATTAATTATAAACAAATTGATTTAATAGATAATGATTTTGATTATGAAAAGATAAAAGAAGTTATTACTAGTGAAAGGATAAAAGTTATTGAAATACAAAGATCTAAAGGATATTCTACTAGAGCTAGTTTAAATATAGAAAAGATTAGTAAAGTAATTAAATTTATAAAAGATATTAATAAAGATATAATTATTATGGTAGATAATTGTTACTGTGAATTAGTAGAAGATAAAACTCCATGTGGAGTAGGAGCTGATGTTATGGTTGGTTCTCTAATCAAAAACTTAGGGGGTGCCATTGCTCCAAATGGGGCTTATGTAGCAGGACGTCATAACTTAATCGAGCTAGTAGCAGAACGTCTTACTTTACCAGGAGAAGGAAGAGAAGTAGGTCCATCACTTGGTATTAATAGAAGTCTTTATCAAGGATTGTTTTTAGCCCCTTCTGTAGTGGCTGCTTCCTTAAAAACAGCTGTTTTAACGGCTTACCTTGCTGAAAAGATGGGGTATAAAGTAGAACCTAGGTATAATTCTTTAAGAACGGATATTGTTCAAAGTATCATCTTTGAAAATAAAGACGATTTAATTAAATATTGTCAAGGAATTCAAAAGTATTCTCCAGTAGATTCTTTTTCTACTTGTTATCCAGCTCCTATGCCTGGTTATGATGATGAAGTTATTATGGCAAGTGGAAGTTTTACTAATGGATCATCTATCGAACTATCATGTGATGGACCAGTGAGATTTCCATATATTGCTTATCAGCAGGGATCTATTAGTTATCAATATGGTAAAATAGCAGTCTATAATGCTTTTAAAGAGTTAAAGTGAGTTAATCACTTTTTTTGTTCTACTAAGATTATTATTTACATAGAATGTAGTAAATTAAGGGAGGATATTTAATGATAAAGAAACAGAATTTATGGTTTTTAACACTCTTTAGTTTAATACTAGTGCTTAGTGTTTACTATATTACAATGCCAAATGATCTCTTGGTTGCTAAGAATGCTACAAATAAAAAAGAAACAGTCAAGAAAGATACTACTACAGTAAAAGAAAGTGATAATTTAACGGCACTTAGAGTTAGTAAAGAAGAAGAAAGAGAAGAAGAAAAAAGTGATTTAAAAAAGACAATGACTAAAGAAGATGCTACTACTGAAGAAAAGAATAATGCCTATGAGCAGTTAAAATACTTAAATGAAGTAGAAGGACAAGAAGAAAAACTAGAAAAGAAGGTAAAAGAAAAATATAATCTATCTTGTTTTATAAAAATAGATAACAGTGAAATAAAAGTAGTTGCTGTTTCTAAAAAACATGATACCACTCTTGCTAATAATATTATGCGTCTAGTACAAGAAGAATTTAAACAAAAGAAAAATATAACTGTTAAATTTGAAAAATAGTCTAGGATTTTACCCACAACAAAAATCCTTTTTTTCATATGATACTATGAAATAGTGTAATGACTTATGGGAAAGGGGAGACATTTAAATGCATCAAAAGATACTAACTGCTAGAGAAAAGACTGTTTTTGAACTATTAATTACTGGTAAGACTACAAAAGAGATTGCTACTATCCTAAAAATAAGTGAGAAGACAGTTAGAAATCATATATCTAATGTAATGCAAAAACTAGGAGTAAAAGGAAGAAGTAGTGCCGTAGTAGAACTATTAAAATTAAAAGAAATACATTTGTAAAGTACTAGATAAAGTACTTTTTTCATAATATATATTAGGTGAATTATTATGTTACGGAAAAAAGCAATAAGAAAAGCCTTTATTACTACTATGAGTCTTTTTATTATTATGACTATTTATACTATTCCTATTGAAGATAAACTAAATAGTAAGGACGTATCCTTAGAAATAGAATATGTAACCTCACTTGGAAATCATTCTATCTATCTTCTTGATAAAAATAATTACTTAGTAAAGATGAAAGTACTTTTAGATAGTAATAACTTAAAAGATAATATAAAAACAATTATCACTTATCTAACTGAATCTAACTCACTAAAATATACTGATTCACTAAAACCAGTAATACCAGTTAATACTAAACTTAAAAATATAACTATTAGTGATAAACAAGTGACTCTTAACTTTTCTAAAGATATTTTAAAAGTTAGTAGTAAACTAGAAAAGAAAATGATAGAGTCTATTGTTTATAGTTTAACAGAGTTAGATGATATTGATGAAGTTATAATTAAAGTAGAAGATAAGACTTTAGATGAGTATCCTAACTGTAAAGAGAAAATCAATTATCCTTTAAAAAGAGACTTTGGAATAAATAAAAGTTATCAATTTACCAAAACAAATAATATAAATAAAACAGTAGTATATTATTTAGAAGAAGTTAATGATAACTCTTACTATGTACCAGTTACATCATATACAAATGATTCAAGAGATAAAGTAGATATAATTATAGAAGAATTAACAACAGGTTATATTTATGAACCTAATTTAATGAGTATAGTAAGAGAAGACTTAACACTGCTTGACAAGAGTATAAATGATCAAGTAATGATTCTAAACTTTAATGATGCTTTATTTGATTCTAGTGGTAAAGTTAAAGAAGAGGTACTTTATACGATCGGTTATTCTGTATTTGACAATTATGATGTAAATGTTATTTCCTATAGAGTTAATGACAAGGAAGTTGTTAATTTGCAAAAGAAAAAAATGCCTTAGTAATTATTGCTATTTTCTAAAGAGCTATGTTATACTTACAATGTAAGGTGGTTAATATATATGGAGAATTTAAAAAATAATAGCAAAGTATTAGTAGTCATATTATTAGCATTAATTATTGTTATAATAGCATTAACATTTTCTAGTTTTTTATTTCAAGGACCTGGAAATAAGGAAAATAAAATCACTTTAGGTAAACTAGAATTGACGTTAACAGAAGGGAATGCCATAGCACTTAACAACACTTATCCAATGCTTGATGAAGAAGGATTAAAACTATCTGGTTATACATTTACATTAAAGAACACAGGGGTAACTGATGCCAATTATAGTATATATTTAGATAATGCCGATATTGATACAGGTGATACAAAATTAGATGATAAATTTGTTAAATATAGTTTAACTAAAGATAGTGTGGTAGGAGATGCTAACTCTTTACTAACTTTAGGAGATAATGGAGAAAGGGTATTAGATACAGGAACTCTTGCTAAAGACTCTACTATAAGTTATAACTTAAAATTATGGGTTACTTCTGATATTGATGCCGATATTGGTGGTCAAGTTTGGAAGGGAAAACTAAGAATAACAGGAGAACAAGTTCATTAAAACTTGTTTTTTTTAGACTAATTGCCTTTTTCATAATGAAAAAGTTACATATCATATATTAGGTGATACGTATGAATGAAATATCAATTAAAAATCTTGCTAGTCTAGATGGACTTAATCTAATCGATATAAGAGCTAACTATTTATATGTAAGAGGATCCCTTCCTTTTGCTGTTAATATACCATATCAGTCATTAAAAAGTTATCCTAATAACTATCTAAAAAGAAATGAAGAGTATTATTTATTTTGTGAAAGTGGGATAGAAAGTAAGAAACTCTCTAACTATTTAAATGCTTTAGGATTTAATACCTATAGTATAAAAGAAGGGTACTTGGAAATCAAAAATAATAATTGACCAAAAGTATGTTTGTAATATATAATCTATTTAGGGTGAAGAAAAATGGATTATATAATTATTGGCTTACTTATTGTAAACTTAATATTACTAGTAATAAGTTTGATGAAAAATATTAATGAAAGAGAAATAACTACTAGATTACAAACATTAGAGATTAATACCATGAAGGAGTTACAAAGCTTTAAAGATGATTTGAATAAGAGTCTTCATAATGACTTTGAACACTTAAATGAACAAGTAGAAAAAAGATTATTAGCAGTTAATGAACAAGTTAATTTAAGACTTGATCAAAACTTTGAAAAGACTAATAAGACTTTTACTAATGTTATAGAAAGACTTAGTAAGATAGATGAAGCTCAAAGGAAGATAGATGTTTTATCAAGTGATATAATTTCTCTTCAAAGTATTTTAACTGATAAGAAAACAAGAGGAATATATGGCGAGGTTCATCTAAAACATTTAATGAGTAATATCTTTGGTGAGAAGAATGATAATATCTATCGTTTACAGTATCCACTACCAAATGGTACTATTGTCGATTGTATTTTATTTGCACCATCACCTTTAGGAACGATTGGTATTGATTCTAAATTTCCTCTAGAACATTACCAAAAGATGGTTGATAGAAGGCTATCAAAAGAAGAAAGAATGATAGCAGAAAGACAATTTAAATTAGATGTAAAAAAACATATAGATGCAATAGCAGATAAATATATAATTAAAGGTGTTACTAGTGATCAAGCTATTATGTTTTTACCAGCAGAAGCGATATTTGCCGAGATTAATGCTTATCATCAAGACTTAATAGATTATGCTTATAGAAGAAGAGTATTTATCACTAGTCCCACAACCTTAATATCTACCCTAACTGTTATTCAAATGATTATTAAGAATATGGAAAAAGACAAATACACCTCTATTATTCATGAAGAGTTAAATAAATTAGGCTTAGAGTTTGCTAGATATAAGGAACGTTGGGATAAGTTATCTAAAAGTATTCAAACAGTTAATAAAGATGTTGAAAACGTATCTATTACTGCTGATAAAATATCAAAAAAATTTACATCTATCAATCAAGTAGATATAAAAGCTTTAAAAGAAAGTAAGGAAGAAGTCTAATTATGGACTTTTTTCTTTGTATAAAAAACTTAATAATTTGTATACTAAAAATAGATTGGAATAAAGTATATTAGGTGAATAATTTGACTAGAATAATAATATATCTATTAGGATTTATGTTTACGACACTAGGTTTTTTCTACTTTATCTGTTATACCAATCTATTTACTTTTGGTTATTCATTTAGTGAGTATTTAAACTTTATGTTTACACATTATAAGACTTATAGTCTATTACTAGGAATAATTCTACTTGTTATTTCTATCTATGGAAGGAGAGAGAAAAGATGATATATATTTATGATATTTTACTAAACTTAAGACAAATAGATGATGCATTAGAGTTTTATGAGTGGAGAGAAGATGATGGGATTGAACATATCAAAAAAGTACCATTATTTAAAGTATCTAAGACCTTAATAGAAGATTTATTTACTAATAAGTTACAACTAGATATAACAATATTACCTAAAATTAGAAATAAAGCGATTTGCTACTTTAATGGTGAGGCTAAACAAATACCATATCTTGTTTTATTATCAGATGGTAGAAAGTGTTTTGCTGTAGAGTTAGATAATAAAGGTAATACTTTATATAAAAGTAGTTTATTGCTAGATGAGGAAGAAGAGGTACTTGAAATGACTGAGGAGTTAGTAGAGATGCCTATAGGATACAAAAAAACAAAGATAAATAATAATAAAGATCAATTAACTAGGTTTGAAAAGGATAATCAAAAGTTTTTATTAAGAGAGTTAGAGAGAATAAAAGATAATAAAGAAGAGATAAATTATCTTTATGAAGAATACTTTGATAATAATTTAACTAGTATTGAAGATAAATTTAATACTTTAAAAGATAATATTTATAAAGGTAATAGTAATTATATTAAAGAGTTAAAAAGTTTCTTCTTAATTAATAAAAATGTATAATTTCTAAATATTAGTACAATCTATCTATAGGAGGACTATAGATGAAAAAATTAATAATATTACTTAGTATTTTTTTATTAACTGGCTGTACTGATGTTATGAATACCCCTAGTAGGAAAGTAGAAGAGTTTTTAGGTAAATATCAGACAATGGATACATCTATTATTAAAGAGTTAGATGATTCTATTGAAAAACTTGATGCTAGTGATAGCTATAAGATGGAATATAAAAATCTTTTAAAGAAACAATATCAGAATCTAGCATATAGTATAAAAGATGAAAATATAGATGGTGATAAAGCATCAGTTGAAGTGGAAATAGAAGTATTTGATTACTATAATACTTTAGAAAAAGTAGATGAAGATATAAAGAAGTATCCAGATGATTTTAAGGAAGAGAAAGATAAGAGTAGAAAAGAGAAAATAGAAGAGTATAAGATTAAACAGTTAAAAGCTACTACTAGTAAAACTAAATATACCATTGTATTTACACTTACTAAAAAGGATAATAAATGGGCTTTAGATAAAGTTAGTGATGAAGACTTAAAGAAAATTCATGGTTTGACTGAATGATTTAAGTCTTTTTTTCTAGAAACAATTTATTGAAAATATAGATATAATTTGATAGACTAAGTATAGATAAGAGTAAAGGATAGATGAAGTATGAAAAATGATAAGTATAAGAAGCAAACAGTTATTTTATCAATTGGTTTAGGCTGTTTACTTATTTTAATGGTAGGAATGAGTTATGCTTTTCTAAAGACCAGTTTCTTTGCAAATAAAACTAGTGTCTTAAAAGTGGGAAGTTTGTCATTAATCTTAGATGAAACATCAGGGGATGCCATAATAGTGGAAGATGGAACACCAATGTATGATAGTGAAGGTATGAAACAAGATAATTATTTTACTTTTTCCCTAAAGAATA
>CAKOZV010000004.1 GCA_934131695.1 uncultured Bacilli bacterium
AACTAATTTAGTTCGGTGAAGCAGAAAAGCCTTACCGTGAGGTAAGGCTGCTAAAAACTTGTTTTCAGTTTTGTTCTCTATATAATAAAGTGAATATTATTATAAATAATAGTAATATTACAACAAAGCTTTCTCTTTTTGTCATAAATATCACCACCCTTCTAATTATAATAGAAGGGAAAGCATCTGATATTCAAATGTATCCGAGTTAATAGTAACAGATAAATTATTAGATAACAATAGAACATGGCTAAAATATACTACAAGAAAAGTATGAATTTTAAACATGACCGAGTTTATTTTTTTTCTTTAAGTATATCTTTCTAAATAACTCTACAGGAATAACTGAAAAAGCACAGAAAAGCATAATTTCTATCTCTTTAAAACTAAGTCCTACTGTTCTAAATAACTCACCACCATAATAAATAAGAATAAATTGAACTATTACAATAAATAATATAACTACCATAAACATTCTATTCTTGAATAGATTAGCAAAAATATTAAGTCTTGACGTTCTTGCATTAAAACTATTAAAAATACTTATAAAAATAAATAGTCCAAAGAAAGCTGTTAAAAAATACTTATCATTTATATCAGTTCTAAAGAATGAATGAATATAAGTACTTTTTAAAAAGAAAATACAAAGCAGTGAAGAATAAACACCGATAAATACTATTTCATGTATCATGTAATTATTTAAAATAGGTTCATACCTGTCTTTGGGTTTTTCTTCCATATATTCAAGAAGGGGTGCTTCATAGGAAAAGGCAATTCCCGCTAAAGTATCCATAACCATATTAATCCATAGCATTTGAATAACTGTTACTGGCGTAGCTACACCTATAAAAGGTCCAATAATTGATAAGAATACAGCACAAAAGTTAACAGTTAACTGAAATATAATAAACTTTCTAATACTCTTAAAAATAGTTCTTCCATACAAAATAGCTTTAGTAATTGAATAAAAATTATTATCAAGTAAGATAATATCACTCGCTTCTTTGGCTACTTCCGTACCACTATTCATAGCAAAACCTACATCAGCTTTCTTTAAAGCAGGAGCATCATTAACTCCATCACCTGTCATACCAACTACTAACTCTTCCTCCTCAGATATTCTTACTAATCTACTCTTATCCTGAGGAAGGGCTCTTGCTACTACCCTTAAATTTCTTAAGTTTTTCTTTAGTTCACTATCAGACATATTAGCAAGATCAGTACTAGTTAATACTAAATCAGTACTGTTTTTTATGATACCAACCTCTCTTGCTATAGAAGTAGCTGTTTCTTTATTATCTCCAGTAATCATTACTACTTGAACACCAGCATTTTGGACAATACTAACTGCTCCTTTACTTTCTTTTCTTAATTCATCCTTAATAAGTAGTAAAGACAAAAGAACAATTTCATCACTATCATTCCTACTATAACCAGTTAAAATTACTCTAATACCGCACTTTGTATACTCATCTAATTTTTTTAAAAGAGTGGAAGATATAAACCTAGTCTCTCTACCATCAAGTGATAAATACTTACTACATTTTTTTAATAACAACTCAGGACTTCCTTTAATATAGGTGATATTTCCATTATCATTAACTACTACTTTAGAATATTTATCTTTACTATTAAATGGTTTCTCTTTAAGTTTTGGTAATATAACTGGCTTTTTATTATAAATAAAATTAACACAAGCCTGATCAGTAGCATTACCACCGATAAACTTTCCTGTCACCTTATCATAACTACAACTATTATTTTGAATTAAAGATTCATCTAATAATCTTAAGTATTTCTTATGACTAATTAACTCCTTATTACTATTAACTACCCTACCATTTCCTAGAATCATCCCCACTACTTCAAGTTCACCCTTGGTAAGAGTACCTGTCTTATCGGTAAATAAAATATTTAAACTACCAGATGTTTCTATTCCTACTAGCTTTCTAACTAAGATATTGTCTTTAAGCATCCTTTTCATATTACTAGATAAAACTAAAGTTATCATCATTGGTAGACCTTCTGGAACTGATACTACTATCATTGTTACTGCTAGTGTTAAAGCATACAAAAGATGAGCAAACAATAAAGAAAAATCACTACAATAGACAATTATTTTATTTATATCAAACTGATTATTGATAACTAAAGAAAAGAATAGATATGACAAAGCAACAAAGAAAGCTGAACAATAACCAATTCTACTAATTATAGTTGCTAAATGTCTTAATCTAGATTTAAGAGGACTTTCCGGCTGAACATCTTGTAACTCTTTCGCTATTTTTCCATAGAAAGTGTTAACCCCTACTTTAGTTACTAACATCTTACCAGTACCTTGATAAATAACACTACCTCTAAATAGCTCATTTGTCTCTTTAGGATTAAGTCCTTTTTTAAAAGGATACTTATATATTTCTTTACTTTCTCCTGTAATTGATGATTCATCAATTGTTAAATTACCTTCTAGTAAAACTCCATCAGCTGGTATTTTTTCACCATATTCTAAAAGAATAATATCTCCTACTACTATCTCTTCAATAGGAATAGTAACAATACCTTCGAATCTCTTTACTTTAGCTTTAGTCTTAGAAGCTTCTTGTTGTAACTTATCAAAAGCTTTTTCACTACCATATTCTGATAAAGTAGAAATAAATGATGCTAGAAAGATAGCTATTGCTATACCAACTGTTTCATACCAGTCAAAGTCTTTAATTAAAAATATAGTCTTTATTCCAAGAGCAATTAATAAAATACGAATTATAGGGTCACCTAAACTCCTAAGTAATTGTTTAAAAAAGGTATCTCTATGAATAGTTTCTAAAGCATTATTACCATATTTTTCTCTTGACCTAGTTACTTCTTCCTTACTTAATCCATCAATTCTAATTTTTTCCATAGATACCCTCCTAATAAATGGTATGTTAAGTTAAGGAGTAGTATCTTAGTAATAACTATCTAAAATTAGACAAAAAAACAGATAAGAGTTAACTTACCTGTTACTTATATTCTTATTTACTTTTTACTAACGCGATATAATTATTTACTTGGCTAGCCCAAGTAGTACTAGCTGCATATTTAGGTCCCATAGCATTTGCTGTAGTTAAACCTTTAGATACATAGTTTTTATATAGATTATCAATATAACCCATAATACCTTCATCTAAAGTAGGATATGCTTTATAGCTTCCTCCTCCACAAGATGGTCCACCTTTTTGTCCACCAACATTGTTACAACTACGAACTAAATTACTACACATTCCACTATTACAACCAGTTTCATGTAAAATAATAGCAGTAGCTAAATAAGGATCAACACCTAATTGTAAAGAATAACTAGCAATTAAGTAACCTTTTCCAGCTATAGTTGATTTTAAACTTCTATTTAGTTTTTCTGCTAATTGATTTAAAGTCATTCCATCATAAACAATTGGATCAACTGGTGTAGTTGAGACATCTTCATAAGTAGTTATCTCTTTAACTTCATCTTGAACTTCTACCTCTTCAGTAGGAGTATTCTCATCCGTTAAAGGATTTTCAACTTTCTCTTCTACTATATTATTATTATTTTCATTTTCTTTTTGACTTACTTTTTCTACTGTACCAGAAGATAAATCCTTCATAGTAACTTTTTCATAAATTACACTATTTTCCTTTTCTATTTGAAAAGACCTATACTGTAAAAATATGGCGGCTCCTATCATTGAAACTCCTAAGAATCCAAGTGATAAGCTAAGCCTATTCGCTTTTTTCATAGTTCCTCCTTCAAATAAGAACATCTATATTGTAGCAAATATGTATAGTTTTGTCAAATCGGCACATTATTTCAACATATTTCTTTGATTTTTAAGAACAAATATGATAAAATATACGGTCATAAGGAGAAAGAACAAATGAAGAAAATAATAACCAACTTTTCTACTAAAGAAAATCAAAAATTTATGTATTCTACTATGGAACCACCAACCATAATTACTATGGATAAAGTCATTAAGCATAATTTATGTAGATGTAATTATTTTGAAGATATATACAATTTGAAAAAACAATTTGCAGCATTAATTGAAAACTATCCAAATGCCCTAAATGATGATGACGTTCTAGCCACTTATCAAAAATTACAAAAATATGCAGCTAAAAACAGAGTATCATTAGAGAATTGTTATAGCTATAGAAATAAAGAATATAATCCTAATCATAGAAAAGAAGGAATTAAATGGAGTGACTATGGAGTAAAAATCATCCCCGATTATAGAACTATTAATATTAAATACATTGATATAACAGGATATCATTTTTTAGCTAGCAGAGATTTAATAGCAAAACATCAGTTAATTCTTAAGTCAAAAAACGGAATAGTAGCAAACTATAACATGACAATTGCTGATACTAATGAATTTATTTTTGAAAAAGATGCACTAGACTATATTGAAAAGAAAGCATACGTTAAAACTAATAAAACCATCTAATACTTTATTATATGTAAAAAAAGAAGAAAGGACTAAACTTCTATCAAGCTGAGCCCTAATTTTTTATGTTCTAAATCAATAATATCAACACAACAATCAACTATATCGCATACTGAAAATCTTTCTGATTGATGACATAAATACTCATTACAAAGTTTAGAGATATGAACTTGTCCATCATTCTCTAAACCAATATCAATAAACAAACCAAAATCGACAACATTACGTACCGTTTCTTGTAGCTTCTCACCTTTTTTCAAGTCTTCACTATGTAAAATATCTTTTCTTAAGACTGGTTGTGGATACTTATCTCTTAAATCTCCTTGTTGTAGCAAATATGTATAGTTTTGTCAAATTGAGCTATTTTCTTTTGCTTTTTTAACCATTATATGGTATTATAGTCATCGCACAAACAAAGGGGGATAAATTTATGATTAAAAGAATTACAAATTTTGCAAACAATGAAAGTCGAATGATTGATTGGAACGATAATGTTCCAAAAAATTGTACTATTGGAACTTTTGGAACGATGTTTAAATTAAAAGAATTACAAGAATTAATGACACAGTTTAATCTACTTGTTAGTATTTATCCACAAGTTTTAGAAGACGAAACTGTTTTAAATGATTTTGAAAGATTAAAAAGTTATGCCAAGAAACATAGAGTAGCATTACAAGACTTGTATTCTTATCAAAACAAAACAATATTTCCTGCTTCTGAAATAGGTCGTAAAAAATATGCAAATTACGGAATAAGAATTGTTCCAAGTATTTATCATGATGAACCACTTAAAACTATTACCATAACAGAATATTCATTTATGGCAAATAGAAAATTATTAAGTAAAAATCAATTAAATATTAAAACTAAAAGTGGAATGATAGTTGATAAAAATATGATTTTAACTGATTCTACTAGTAACTATTCTTACGATAAAAATGCTTTAGATTGGCTCTCAAGTAGACAATATATAAAAAGATAAAAAGAAAGGAAACCTATGAGAAAACAACTTACAAATTTTTCTAAAAAAGAAAGAGTATTTAGTATAACTAAAATGGCACCATCTCAAAAAGAAATAAGCAAGAAAGAACTAGAACTATGTAAAAAAGAACTTATTGATTTAAAAAATGCACTACTATGTTTATTTATGACTTATCCAAGAGATTTAAGTGATGAAGTTATCAAAGAAAATGCAGAAAAACTAAACAAATATGCTGAAAAAAATCTAATTTCTAGAGAAAATTGTTATAACTATTCTGATACTGTAAAAAGTGATTCACCTATAGCTAAGCAACTTTACTATGGTATAAGAATAACTCCAGAAGAAGATCCTTCAATAAATAAAATAGTAATAACTAAATATGGTTTTAATACTGCTAATAGAATAATTTACAAATCACAATTGAAACTTAAAACCAAAGAAGGGGTTATTATCAATCAAGATATGACCCTAGTTAGTCGAAATATGAACTGTCATATTAACAAAGTCAAAGTTAAGAGTTCTAGAATAAAAAAGAGTATCTAATGAAAAAACGAATCACAAACTTTACAACTTATGAAAATCAAATGTTAGATTTCAATCTAGAAACTCCTATTTTAATTAGTAGTGATTTAGATAACTATCTAGAAGAATTTAATGGTTTAAGAAAGCAGTTTGAATTATTAAGAGAAAATTATCCTAATATTTTAGATGATGACATAATTAACAATAACTATCAACAATTACTTAGCTATATTGAGCAAAATAATTCTGCTATTACAAATTGTTATAATTTTTATAACAAAGAAAAGGATAATAATTATTCTTATACAGAATATGGAATTAGAATTGTACCTAGTAATAAATCATCTTATATTAAGAATATAACTATAACTGGTTACCACTTTTTCCATAATAATCAGCTAGATACTAAAAGTCAGTTAAATCTTAAATCTAGAGAAGGAATAGTAGAAAACTATAATATGATTATTGATGACTTTGATAAATGCATTTTAGATAAAGAATCTTTAGACTTTCTAGAACAAAAAATATATAAAAAAAGGGACTAAACTTCTATTAAGCTTAGTCCTACTTTTTTGTGTTCAACATCAATACTGTCAACATAGCAATCAACTATATCACCAACAGAGAACTTTTCTGATGGATGACGTAAGTATTCATTACAAAGTTTAGAAATATGAGCAAGGCCATCATTCTTTAAACCAATATCAATAAACAGTCCAAAATCGACAACATTACGCACCGTTCCTTGTAGCTTGTCACCTTTTTTTAAATCTTCAATATGCAAAATATCACTTCTTAAAACAGGTTGTGGATACTTATCTCTTAAGTCTCTTTCTGGTTGTTTTAAACTAGAAATTATATCATCAAGAGTGTATTTATCAATATCAAGTTTTTTTATTATCTCATCCTCATTTATTTTATCTAGAGAATTAATTAATTTTTCACTACCTAAATCATTTAAAGAAAGATTCAAATGATTGAGTAATTTTTCCACTTTTTTATAACTTTCTGGATGGACACTTGTTTTATCAAGAGGATTATCACCATCTACTATTCTTAAAAATCCAATAGACTGTTCATATACCTTTGGAGTCATCCCTTTAACCTTTAATAGCTCCTCCCGAGATTTAAACTTTCCTTTTTTATCTCTTGTATCAAGTAATTCTTTAATAACCTTTTTATTTAGTCCTGATACGTAAGAAAGTAAACTACTACTTGCTGTATTAATATTAACTCCTACTCCATTAACAGTTTTTAATACAACAAATCCTAATGATTCATCAAGTTTTTTCTCGGGTACATCATGTTGATATAATCCTACCCCAATACTTTTAGGATCAATCTTAACAAGTTCTGCTAAAGCATCTTGAATTCTTCTACCAATAGAAATAGCACTTCTTTTTTCTACCGTTAAAGATGGAAATTCACTAATGGCTAGAGGACTAGCTGAATAAACTGATGCTCCTGCTTCACTTACTATTACATACTCTACTTTTCTTTTGGCATCTTTAATAGTATCTGCGATAAAAGCTTCACTTTCTCTGGATGCTGTTCCATTACCAATAGCAATTATATCAATATCATATTTATCAATTAGTTCTAGTATCTTCTTTTTACTACCTTCTATATCATTATGTGGTTCAGTCGGATAAATAACTGCTATTTCAAGTGGCTTTCCTGTCTTATCAAGTACGGCTAATTTACATCCTGTTCTAAAAGCTGGATCATAACCTAAAACTACTTTATCTTTTAATGGTGGCGTAAGCAAAAGATGTTCTACATTAGATGAAAAGTTTTCAATGGCTCTATCTTCACCTTTTTCTTTTAAATCTGCTCTTATCTCTCTTTCTACACTAGGAAGAATTAATCTTTTTAGACTATCTTTAATAGCAGATTTTACTAAAGGATTAACAAAGGATTCCCTCTTAATTATTTTCTTCTCTAAAAATTCTATAATTTTTTCTTCATCATAATCAAGCTTAACAGTTAAAACGCCTTCTTTTTCTCCTCTATTAATTGCTAAAATTCGATGTGGTTTTAACCCTTTTAATGGTTCAGAGAAATCATAATAGATAGTATAAGTTGCATTTTCATCTATACTATTTTTCTTTTTCTTACTAGTAAGTGAAGCATTTTTATATAGAAAACTTCTAATCCACTTACGATAATAAGCATTATCACTTATCCATTCAGCAATTATATAACTAGCTCCTGTTAAGGCTTCATCTGTATTTTTTACCTTATCATTAACAAACTTACTAGCTAAACTATCAAGACTACCAGTCTCTTTAAAAGCCATAATCATCTTAGCAAGTGGTTCAAGTCCAAGAGCAATAGCTTCTGTTGCCTTAGTCTTTTTCTTTTCTTTATATGGTCGATATAAATCTTCTACTTCTACTAATTTCTGACAAGCTAAAATTTCATTCTTTAACTCTTCTGTTAACATCTTTTTCTCATCTATTAATCTAATAACATCTTCTTTTCTCTTTAATAGATTCTCTTGATAAACATATACTTCTTCTATTTTTCTAATTACTTCTTCATCTAAAGCACCGGTTGCTTCTTTTCGATATCTTGCAATAAAAGGAATAGTATTTCCTTCACCTAGTAAAGTTAAAACTGTTTGTACTTGTTTTTCACTAATGTTTAAGTCTTTACTCATTTCTTTAATAATCATTTCATTCATCTTGTATTCCCTTCCTTACTAGTTAATTATAATATCTAAAATACTTACTTTTCAAGGAATTTCAAAAGAAAAGCTTATAATAAATTTATCTCTTTTAACGATAAACCAGTATGTTTACTTATTTCTTCTTTTGATAGATTTGTACTTAATAAGCTTCTAGCTATTTCTATTTGTTTTTCTCTCTCACCAGCAATTTTACCCTTATCAATACCTTCTAAGTAAGCAGTCTCTCTTGTCATTTCATTTACTTTCTCTGCATCATAATAAGCATTAAATTTATCATCTTTTCTTAGTCTATCTAACTCATCCATAATAACAATTCCTTCCTTATTACTATTTACTATTCTTTTAAGACTATTATTATCTTTAGCAGTTAACATCGATAATAACATTTCATTCTTATTGTCACCATATACTCTAAATTTATAAAATTGTCATCACTTAATTTTTTTTAACTATTTTATCTAATTCTTCTAAAGACAATCCAGTTACATTAGAAATATCATTATCATCCATAGATAAAGCTTTTAACTTTTTAGCTATTTCTATTTGTTTTTCTCTCTCACCAGCAAGTTTACCCTTATCAATACCTTCTAAGTAGGCAGTCTCTCTTGTCATTTCATTTACTTTTTCTGCATCATAATAAGCATTAAATTTATCATCTTTTCTTAGTCTATCTAACTCATCCATAATAACAATTCCTTCCTTATTACTATTTACTATTCTTTCAAGACTATTATTATCTTTAGCAGTTAACATTGATAATAACATCTCGTTCTTATTGTCACCATTATAACAAATGTCCTTATAATTTTCTAGATAGACATCATAGATTTTTACCCCTTTCTTTACTAAATCATAATTCTTATTTCTAAGTTCATATAGCAATACACCATTACCTTTAGTAAATTTTTCTCTATTTAGATTTATTTGAATCACCTGTTTAGCATAATAGTTATTTCCTTTTTCATGTCTACTACCAGCTAATCTAAAAGCATAAGTTAGATTTTTAATTGAGTAATACTCTCCTATTTGATTATTAATTTCAATATTAACTAATATGTCACCATTTTCAAGTAGTAAATCTAGTCTTAAATCTTTAATATTATTACCAGAGTTTAACTCATTGTCTACTAGAATATAGTTAGTTAAATCAATATCAATTATATCACTAAACAGTTCTAAATAGATATCTCTAGTTTCTTTCTTTTTCATTAAATATTTCATAGTTGTATCTGCTAGAATACTAATAAATTTGTTATCGTTCATTTTTTATTTTTCCTTTCTTTTTTAAGAGTAGGATTACTATAGCAGATACATTTTTTAATTGCAAACAGCCAATTTTCAAATTTCCAGCTCACATTTTCGGTGATTTTACATTTTGAATACCTGAAATAATAAAATTCAGGATAGTTTTTACCCTGAATTTACAAAATTAGCATCCCCTAAATTTTTTTATCTTTTTAATAACCAAGTCTTAATATCTCAAATTGAGCATTTAAACTAGTACCTTTACTTCTAGCCTCACTACTAGTTGCATATAAAAGATCAAAAGCAAACTTTTTACCTTCATCTCTTCCAATATCAGGTCCTCTATCAAGTACTATTCCAATAAAAGTACCTTCTCTACTATTTGATACTCTTACAATTGTCCCAAAAGGATATTTTCTATCTCCTGCTAGAATACGTACTTCATTATACTGACTATCCATATAAGTGATATTATTTTCATCTATTCTATAACCTGATGAGGTATGTGTACCAATATCAGAGCCATAACCACTCATTTTTCCAGTAAAGACTTCACCTTGATAATACTTATTAGTAGAAGTGTTAGTAGTATTATCACTACTAGCTGGTATAGATTCTTCCTCCTTTGGAGTATTAACTACTACCTTTTTCTCTTCTTGAACTTTTTCTACTTCTTCTTTACTATTATCTTCTTCTTTATCTTCTACAGTAGGAGTATCTTCTTTTATTTCCTTAGTTATTATACTACTATTAACAAAAGTATCTAGTCTCTTAACAGATATTGATTTACTATCTGGTACTACTGTTGTCACTGTTAAAATAGTAGCCATAACTAGACAAGTATCTATAAAAATACATAATTTTTTCATTCAATCACCTATTAATATTTTACTAGTTAGATAAATAATTGGCAATAGTAATTATTACCATCACCCCTAATCACCAAAATAACTCTTTATAACATCATAGTCAGAATATGGAAGATATTCTTTACCAATAGCCATATAATCATCTCTACCTTTACCAGTAATAAATACTATATCATCTTTTTCTGCCATCGATAAAGCTTTATATATAGCATCTTTTCTATCAATAACTCTGTCATAATTAGTTAATTTTGAATCCGATACTAAATCATCAATTATCTGATTAACATCCTCTTCTCTTGGATCATCCATTGTAAAAATAACATAATCAGATTTTTCTAAAACAACATTACCCATACTAGGTCTTTTCTTTCTTTCTCTTCCACCAGCAGAACCAGTAACAGTAATTATTCTATTTTTCTTAATTCTATTTAAATATGTAAGTATCTTATCTAAAGCATCTGTCGTATGAGCATAATCTAACATAATCATATATTTGTCAGTAAATGGTAATGTTTCTAACCTTCCTTCTATCTGTTTTAAAGTTTCTATTCTCTTTAAAACTTCATCAATAGAAATTCCTTCAACAAGGCAAGTTAAAATAGCAGGAGCAAGATTAAATACATTAAACTCACCAAGTAAAGGACTTAAAACAATGTAGTCTTGATTATTATATCTAAAAGTGATTCTCATTTTATTACCTTGTTCTTCATAATTCTTTATAAAAAGCGTATCACTTTCTTTCATTCCATAAGTTAGAATGGTACCTTTACTATTATGTAAAATTCTTTCATAGTTTACATCCATACTATTAAGAATTGAATAGCCATCATCAGCAACTTGTCTAAATAATTGACACTTACATTCTATATAATTATCTAATGTTTTATGAATATTTAAATGGTCTTCCGTAATATTAGTAAGAATTGCAATATGATATTTTATATCATCAAGTCTATGTCTAAAAAACGCCTCACTTGACGTTTCCATCACAACCGCTTTACACTTATCATTTACAAATTCATCTAAATACATGTAAAGTCTATCAACATCTGGAGTAGTATTACGCATTGATAAAGACTTGTTTTTCCACTTACGTCCATTAGTACCAAGATATGCACAATCATCTCCTAGTAACTGATAAATAATTTCAGCTACAGTTGTTTTACCATTAGTACCAGTAACACCTATCATTTTCAATTTATTATATGGATAATCATAATACTTAGAGCATAGTTCTCTCAAATAACTATTAGTATCAGCTACCCTAATTAAAGGAACAGATTTATCACCTACGTCTTTAGATACTACAACAGCACAAGCACCATTTTTAATAGCCTCGTCTATGAAGTCGTGTCTATCAGCCGTAACCCCCATTGTACAGACAAAAATATCTCCTTTTTTGACATCCTTAGAGTTTATTTTTATACCTCTTACTTCACAATTTGAATCTATATCTTTAAAAAGTTCATTTAATTTTTTCATTTTATCACCTACTACTAGTATAGTCGAAACCTAAAAAGAAATAAACATTTACTTTTTAGGAAATTTAATTACTTTTGTTTTTACTTTTTCTTTTATATTTTCAAGTTTTTTTGCATAGTTTTCTCTAACTCCCTGATATAGTGTTTCTTCTTCAAGAATTGCTTCCCTAAAATCAAAAGGTGTTATTATTTTTTTTTCATCTATTACAGCATATGCAAAAGCCCTACCTAAAATATTAACAGCAAGAGCAGGATTAGAAATACTGTCTTGATAATTTCTATGTTCCTTACTGGTTAAATCAGTAAGTATCCCAATCATTTCATCAGAGTTCTTCAATTTTATTTTTAGATATTTTTCATAATTATCTTTCTTTGAAATTAAAATTTCACTCAAAGTTTCTTTATCTGGTTCAGAAACTGTAACAACGTTAAATCTTCTCCTAAACGCCTTATCATTTAAAATAGTTCTATCATACTCTTCCTTAGTAGTAGCACCAATCATTTTAATTTTGCCATTACTTAAATACGGTTTTAAAAAGTTAGCTACATCAATATTATCATTATTACAACTTCCCGCTCCCATAAGCATATGAATTTCATCTACAAAAACTATTAAATCATCATTATCTTCTAAAACGGAAACTAATTTTTCCATTTTTTCTTCTAATTCTCCTCTATATCGTGTACTAGCAACTACCTTAGTTAAATCTAAACTAAAGATTTTTTTATTTTTTAATACTGCTGGTACCTTATTATTCTTAATTAGATAAGCTAATTTTTCTACAATTGCAGTTTTTCCCACTCCTGCTTCACCAATCAAAATGGCATTACCGGGTGAAATTAAACTTGCCTCTAATTTTCTCACTTCTTTATCCCTTGAAATAATATCACTTGTACAAGGAGAAAGATATGTACCAAATTCTAATAATTTGTCAAAATTATTTTTATTAGGTAAAAAACTACAGTTAGTACCAATCATATCAGTCATAGAAGGAGCACCAATATAAATAGCAAAATCATCTCTTATTTTCTCAATAGAACGACCATTTTCTTTAAACAAAGAATTAATAACATCACTATTTATATAATAATCATACAAGCAGTTGGACATTAAGAGATTAGGTGTAGCATCTGCTAAAGGAACTGGTTCACTCAAACATTTTAAAAATTTATAACTATCTGAAAATAATGTTCTAAATTCTTCTTTATCAACATCTTCCAATTCTTCCAATGATATTTTTAAGTAATCAGTTACTAATTTTATAGTAATATCTTTATCTTTAAAAAAACAGGTTATATCATCATTAACAGTTAAACTTGCTAAAAATATAGCAATTGAATACTTATCTGTAGTTTGCATATTTTTAGACATAGAATGAGAATAATAAGTTAATTTTTTATCTTTAATTAAATTGTATATACTAAACATTTTATAAATTGTTTTAATTAGATTTTTATCAGCTTTTTCACAAAATAACTCATATTCTTTATCAAACATTAATTTTACCCCCTTACCAAAAGTAGAAAGATTATATTCTTTCTACTCTTAATCCTACAATTACATCATTTAATTCTGTATTTTTTTCAATATTTTGATCTTCAACTAGAGAATCTGCTAATGTTTCATTTTTAATATATTCATCATATAATGCTAACATCTTATCAAACATTTCATCTCCATGATAATATAGGTTAATATGATCAGTTATTACAAAGTCTGCTTCTTTTCTTAAGTTTTGTACTTTTCTTACTACTTCTCTAGCAAGTCCTTCTAATATTAAGTCTTCTGTTAATGATGTATCAAGAACAATACTTGTCTTGCCATTACTTGCAGCACAATAACCTTTCTTATTCTTAAGAGTTGTTAATATCATATCTTCTGTAACATCAATTTCTTCTCCTAAGAAGTTCATCTTAAAGTATCCAGCCTTTATCTTATTAACATCATTAATATCTAGCTTACTAACAGCTTCTTGAAAATCTTTCATCTTAGGTCCAAATACCTTACCTACTACTTTAAAGTTTGGCTTAACAATATAATCCATATACTCAGTCATATCATCTTTATATACGATTTCTTTAATATTAAGTTCTTCTTTAATAATACTTTCAAAGTCTTCAATAACTGCTTCATCAACAAGTGGTAAAATCATAAAGTTAAGAGGTTGTCTTACCTTGATAGCAGCATCTTCTCTAGCATTTCTTCCTAGACTACAAATATCTCTTACAAGTTCCATTCTCTGTTCTAAGTCTTTTGATAATAACTCTTCATCAACTTTAGGAAAGTCTTCTAAATGAACAGATGTCTTGCCTGTTAAATTTTGATAAATCTCTTCTGAAATATATGGTGTAACAGGTGCCGTTACTTTAGCTAAAGTTAGTAGTGTTTCATAAGTTGTTAAGTATACTGCTTTTTTATCTTCAGTTAATTCACTAGCCCAGAATCTTCTTCTATTACTTCTAATATACCAGTTAGAAAAGTCATCATTAATAAAGTCTACTATCTTATGAACAACAATATTAAGATCATACTTTTCATAACCTTCAGTTACATCTTTAACCATATGATTAAGTCTAGATAATAACCATCTATCAGTTAAATCACGTTTAGCTACGGGAATATTATATTCTCTAGGATCAATTTTATCAGCATTGGCATACATCTCAAAGAATGAGTAAGCATTTTTAAATGTTGATAAATATTTAGAATATACTTCTTTTAATCCATCATCATCAAACTTTATAGGTGACCAAACTGGTGATACATAAGGTAAATAGAAACGAATTGTATCTGCTCCATACTTTTTCATAGTAGTAAATGGTTCTACAATATTTCCTTTACTCTTACTCATCTTTTTACCAAATTTATCTAATAACAAGTCATTTACTAAAACATTTTTATATGGTGCCTTACCAGTTACAAAAGTTGATATTAATAATAAGGTATAGAACCATCCTCTTGTTTGATCAATTCCTTCACAGATAAAGTTAGCTGGGAACTGTTCTTCAAATAATTCTTTATTTTCAAATGGATAATGATATTGAGCAAAAGGCATAGAACCAGAATCAAACCAGCAATCAATTACCTCTTTAACTCTTGACATTTCCTTACCACAATCTGGACAAGTAATATGAACATTATCAACATATGGTCTATGTAAATCAATAGATTCATCTATTTCTTCAATAGATTTTTCTACTAATTCTTTACGAGAACCAATCATCTCCATATGACCACAAGAACATCTCCAAAGTGGTAATGGTGTCCCCCAATAACGATTTCTTGAAATTGCCCAATCATTCATATTTAATAACCAGTTACCAAATCTTTTTTCTCCTACAAATTTAGGATACCAATTAACACCATTATTATTTTTAACTACTTGATCTTTTAATTTAGTAACTTCCAAATAATATGATGGTTTAGCATAGTATAGAAGTGGTGTTCCACAACGCCAACAATGTGGATAGTCATGTTTTATTTTTTCTTTCTTAAATAGTTTATCATTTTCTTTTAAGTATTTAATAACATCTATATCTACATCAAAAACATTTCTACCTTTCCAAAGTCCAGCCGTATAACATCCATCTTCACCTACTGGATTTAATACTGGTAAATTATATTTCTTACCAACATTATAATCATCTTGTCCAAAAGCAGGTGCAATATGAACAATACCAGTTCCAGCATCCATTGTTACATAGTCATCTACAGTTACAAAGAAAGCTTTCTTATCTACTTTAAGACTTGGTATTAACTGTTCATATTCCATATATTCTAAGTTCTTACCACTATACTCTTCTAAGACTGTATAGTCATCTCCTAATACTTTGTTAGCTAAAGCTTTAGCTACAATAAACTTAGTACCACGACTTTCAGCTAAAATATATAATTCTTTAGGATTAACACATAAAGCCACATTACTAATTAAAGTCCAAGGAGTAGTAGTCCAAACTAGAAAGTAAACATTTTCATCCTTCTTTTTCATTGGAACAATAACTGTATTAGCTGTAACTTCTTTATATCCTTGAGCAACTTCATGAGAAGCTAGTCCTGTCCCACATCTAGTACAAAATGGTAATATTTTATGTCCTTCATAGAATAATCCTTCATCAAAGAATTTCTTTAGTATCCACCACTCTGTTTCAATATAATTATTATCATAAGTAACATAAGGATGCTCTAAGTCAATAAACTGTCCCATTTCTTTAGTAAGATCAGAGAAAGCTTTTTCATTCTTCCAAACACTTTCCTTACATTTTTTATTAAACTCTTCTATACCATATTCTTCAATATCTTTTTTAGAGTTAAAACCTAATTCCTTTTCAACTTGTAATTCTACAGGAAGACCATGAGTATCCCAACCTACTTTTCTTAAGACACGATATCCTTGCATAGTTTTATATTTACAAAATGTATCTTTTAAGAATTTAGCCATCATATGATGAAGTCCTGGCATTCCATTAGCAGTAGCAGGTCCATCATAGAAAACAAAGTTCTCACAGTCTTTTCTATTATCAATACATTTCTTTAAGATATCTTCATTTTCCCATTCTTTAGCAATTTCTAATTCAATATTATGTACATCGCCTTTTTTTAATTCTTTAAATTCCATAGTATTTCCTCCTTATAACAAAAAAATCTATGCTGAAAGGACGAATATTTACGTGGTACCACCTTTCTTCATAGATTAATCTATCTTATTCTAGTTAACGTCTAGTCCCCGTCTTTATCTTATCCATAAAGCACAACTTGAAAGTGATCTAAAATAAGTTCCATCTTCTTTTTCACCAACCAAGAAGTCTCTACTAATTTCCCTTATTTCCGTCTTTCGCACTTGTTTTTCTTAATTAATATACCATTATATTTAGTATATATCAAGCCTTTTTCTCCATAATTTTTATATCATCTAACTACATTAATTAATAAAACAGTTATTAAAAGTTATAGTTCTTACTATATTATTTTTCTTAGGAGTATACTTAGTAAAAGTTCCACTTATAGTTATAGTATCACCTTTACTATAGTTCTTTAACTTAGATATGTTTTTCAAGTAAAACTCTGCCTTTGTAGTATAATTACCACCATCTTTATCTTCATAGATAAGGACTATTTTCTTATTAGTCTTATCAATAGAATCTATCTTACCAGTAACTATAAAAAACTGTTTATAAGAGTTTTTCAATGCTTCTTTTGGATTATTTCTAAAAGAAATACCTAACTCTTCTACGGTAGTAGCCTTAGTTGTTGGATCATACTTAAGTGTCCAGCTACCTACTACTGTAGTATTTCTTCCATCTTTAACACGATATTTAATAACTTTATACCCTAAACCATAATATTCTTTAGTTCCACCATCATTATGAGTTTTTACTTTAACTGCAAGAAATGGTCCTACACTAGTATAATTTGCTATTAAAATATCTATAAATATAAGAGTTCCTAATACTAAAGCTACTATCATGATAATAGTAAACTTTTTCTTTAACTTCTTTTCTTCATCAATAGTTACATAATTACTATCATCAAAACCACTATGATTATCATTTTCTAGTTTTAATCCCATACTACATATTTTCCTTTCTTAACTTATCTAAGAACTCTTGTTCACTCCAAATAGGAATACCAAGTAATTTTGCTTTATCATATTTACTACCCGGATTTTCTCCTACTATTACTACATCAGTTTTAGATGAGACACTTTCAATACACTTTCCACCTCTAGTAACAATATTGTCTTTTGCTACATCTCTAGTTAATTCTTTTAAGGTTCCTGTTAAAACAAATCTTTTACCAGCAAAGTTTTCATCTAAGACTTTCTTCTTACCAAGATATTTCATATTAAGTCCTAACTCTTTTAACTTATTAATTAATTCTAAATTAGTAGAGTCGCTAAAATATTCTACCACACAACTAGCAATAATGGAACCAATATCATCAATATCTGTTAATTCGTCTAGAGTTGCTTTAGATAACTCATCCATAGTTTCAAACTTTTCAGCTAATATCTTAGCTTTTTCTTTACCAACATGAGGAATACCTAAACCAAACAATAATCTTTCTAAAGAGTTTTTCTTACTTTCTTCTATTGCCTCAAGTAATTTACTAATAGACTTTTCTCCATATCCTTCTAAGTTTACTAAATCCTCTTTATGATTATTTAATAAATATATATCACTAATATCTCTTATAAAGTGAAAGTTATAAAGGTCTTCCATTATTTGATCTCCTAGTCCCTGAATGTTCATTGCACCTTTTGAGACAAAATGAATAAAACTTTCAACATGTCTTGCTGGACATAACTTATTAGGACAATAGTAATCTACTTGTTCATCCTTTTTTACTAACTTAGTACCACAGATAGGACACTCACTAATCATTACAAAGTCTTTTTCAGATCCTGTTCTTCTTTCTTTTTTAGCTTCTACTACTTCTGGAATTACATCTCCTGCTTTTCTAATAGATACTATATCTCCTATTTTTAAGTCTTTTTCTTTAACATACATATCATTATGAAGAGTAGCTCTTGAGATAGTACTACCCATTACAATAACTGGTTCTAAAATTGCATTAGGAGTTATTTGCCCAGTTCTTCCTACTGTAAAGATAATATCCTTTAACTTAGTTAATACCTCGGTAGCAGGAAATTTATAAGCAATAGCCCACCTAGGAGTCTTAGCAGTATAACCTAGTTTTTGTTGAGTTTCAATAGAATCAACTTTTATAACAATTCCATCAATATCATAAGGAAGACTATCTCTAATAGCTGCTTTTTCATGAATATAAGCCATTACTTCAGCTATATTTTTTACTACTTTATTATTAGGATTAGTCTTAAATCCTAGCTTATTAAAATATTCTAAGGCCTCATGATGAGTCTTAATTCCATAGTCTAAAGGATTTGGTAAATGATACAAAAAAGCATCCAAGTTACGCTTAGCAGCTACCTTAGAATCTAATTGTCTAATAGAACCAGCAGCTGCATTTCTAGTATTCTGTAATAAAGGAAGATTCTTTTCTTTTCTTTCTTCATTTAATCTTTTTAAAGTTTCTTTTCCCATAAATATTTCCCCACGTACTTCAATAGTCACTGGTTCTTTTAATTTAAGAGGAATACTTTTAATGGTTTTAACATTATGCGTAATATCTTCTCCTACTACTCCATTACCTCTAGTAGATGCTAATACAAGAATACCATCTTCATAATGAAGAGAAACTGATAAACCATCTATCTTTAATTCACAAACATACTCTGGATGAAATCCATTAGCTTCTATTCTCTTTAGAAAAGCAAGTATCTCTTCTTCACTAAAAACATCTCCTAAAGAAAGCATAGGAATAGTATGTTCAACTTTCTTAAATGATTCAATAACTTCTCCCCCAACATGTAAAGTAGGAGAATCATTTCTTTTCCAGTCTGGATGATTTTTCTCAATAGTCTCTAATTCTCTTAGATACTTATCAAATTCCTGATCTGTAATAGTTGGATTATCTTTTACATAATAGTTATAATTAGCATCATTTAAGATATCTATTAATTCATTCATTCTCTCTATTGATTCTTGTATCATAGTTTTTCACCTCTACCATAGTTTATTTGGATAAATATTTTCTTTTATTAATTCATCTATTGCCTTAACTACCTCTTCTTTATCTTCTTTATAAGTAACTCCATGCCAAATAGCATTTGTACTTAATAAATCAACTTCTACTCTACCTTCTTTTATAGCATCTTTAACTACATCTGGTATTAGAAATTCACATTTAGATAAATCATTCTTATTAGCTTCTAGAAATTTCGTTAATTTTTCTTCTAAGTATGCAAATATCTTTGGTGTAAATAATAGTAAATTCATTGAGACTAGTGAATCATCTTCCACTGTAAACTCAGTGTCTCCATCTAATGGTCTTGCAATTATTCTATTATCAATTCTTTCAACACTACTCTCGATTAAATCTTTTAATTTTCCATTTTCTTCTCTACAAATTCCTCTTTTAGCCGCTCCATTAGGACTAAGTGTTTTACTAACTTTATAACCTACTACAGCATAATGTTTATCATCAATTTTATCTAAGTATTTACTAGCTACCATATAGGCATCTCTTCCATAAAAATCATCTGCATTAATAATAGCAAAAGGTGTTTTTACTTTATCTTTTGCACATAATATAGCATGCCCTGTTCCTAATGGTTTTACTCTTGTTTTTAAACCAGAATAATTTTCTCTTAAGTTAGAGTCATCTTGAAAAACATATTCTGTTTCAATATATG
Organism: uncultured Bacilli bacterium; assembly: GCA_934131695.1. GTDB lineage: Bacteria > Bacillota_I > Bacilli_A > RF39 > UBA660 > Onthousia. Next base: position 20,534 of record CAKOZV010000004.1, read on the forward strand.
GTTCTACTCTTTTCCCAATTGTTTCTTTAAATATGTCATAATTTTCTTCTTTAATAATAAAGACAATTTTAGTAAATCCTGCTAACTTTGCATCATAAACTGAATAGTCTATTAAAAACTCTCCATTAGGACCCATTGGTTCTATTTGTTTAAGTCCTCCAAATCGACTACCCATTCCAGCAGCCATTACTAACAATGTTTTTTGCATAAAATCTTTCTACCCTTCTTTTCTCTTTCTATTTTTTTATCAATGGTAACTAAACCTTCTAATAAATCATCAAACTCTTTACTTTTTTCTTCTTTACCAGTTAAAAAGTCTCTACTCTTAACAATATATTTCTCATTTTCTTTAACTACAGCTAGCATCATTGAATCATTATCAGATACTTTTTTCATAATATTAGGAAACATTGAAAATATACTTGCCGTTCTTTCACTTACCTTATTAATTGATAACTTTTGATAATTATCATCAGCCTTTAGAAAGCTACAAGCACCTTTTAATAATACCAAACTATATTCTTTATTTAAATTAGCATTTATTATATCAATAGAACGCTCTACGTCTTTTCCATACCAAGCTAAATAGTCATTTAAATTAGTAAGTGTATTAACTAATGAATCACCTTGTACTAAAGCAGTTGTACATTCAGTTTTCTTCTTACCAGTTTTTCTTATCTTAGCTGTAAACAAATCATCATCTAATGAATAACTTACTATTAATTTTTTATCATTTAATATATTACCCTTAACTACTAAAAATCTATTAAATGCAAATAAATCATTTTTACTTAATTCAATTTCACTATTTCCACAGTTACTAACTAATCTTCCTTCTAAGCAATGCACTAAATTTTTACTTACCTCTAATTGATATCCTTGTCTTATTTTATTTTCCATTTCTTAAACCCTCCTAAATTTTTGCTAAACTTTTATGATTTTTTAATAATTTTTTAACACCAAATGGTAGTGGAAAAGCAACTGTAACTAAAGAGTTAGTAACATCTACTACCTTGCCTCTACCAAAGTGATCATGTACAACATAGTCTCCTACTTGATAATCAACTTCTTCATCTCTTAAGACACTATTTACATCTATCTTCTTTTCTGATTCTTTCCTTGCCACCGTATTAGTTTCTAATAAGTCTTTATCTATTTCTCCTAAGAACCTACTTGGTGGATTAATTTGTTCATTACCAAAAAGTACTCTTCGTCTGGCATTAAACAGATATAGTTTTTCTCTCGCTCTTGTTATAGCTACATAGCAAAGTCTTCGCTCTTCTTCCACATCATAACTACTATATAGACTATTCATATGTGGAAAAATACCTTCTTCAAGTCCAATAACAAATACTATATCAAACTCAAGTCCTTTAACAGAATGAACAGTCATCAAGCTTACTTTATCATTAGCTTCACTATATTCATCTTTATCATTTACTAAACTAACTTCATATAGAAAGTCTTCTAATGATACTAGACCTAGTCTTTCTTCAAAAGCCTTAGTGATAGATTTAAATTCCTTTAAGTTTTCAAGTCTAACTTCTGCTTCTATACTTTTTTCCGCTTCTAGTTCTCTTCTAATTCCACTAGCATCCAACACTTTATCAATTAACTCTGTAAGACTTACCGTTTCTGATACTTTCTTTAGTGATAAGATTAAATCTTTAAATGGTTGTTCTTTACCACCATCAATTGCTTCAAATAAACTAGAGTTATTTATGTCAGCCTTTGTCTGTAAAGCTTGAATAGTCTTAAGTCCTATTCCCCTTTTAGGTGTATTAATAACTCTTAGTAAACTAACATCATCTTTTTCATTATAGATTAGTTTTAAGTATGCTAATAGGTCTTTAATTTCTTTTCTTGAATAGAAACTTAAACCTCCTACTATGTGATAAGGAATACTATCTTTTAGTAATTCTTCTTCCATTACACGAGACTGAGCATTAGTTCTATAAAGTATAGCTACTTGACTTAGACTTTTACCACTATTTTGTATCTTTTTTATGAAACTAGCTACTTGATGAGCTTCATCTAGTTGATCATAGGCTCTATAATAAGTAATCTTTTCACCATCACCCTTAGTTGACCAAAGATTCTTTTCTTTCCTACTCTGATTATTTCTAATAACACAGTTAGCTGCATCCAAGATATTTTTAGTTGATCTATAATTTTGCTCTAGTTTAATACTTAAGGCATTAGGATAATCCTTTTCAAAATTTAATATATTTTTATAATTAGCCCCTCTAAAACCATATATGGCTTGATCAGCATCTCCTACTACACAAATATTTTTATATTTAGCACTTATCATTTTAGATAATATATATTGAGCTTCATTAGTATCTTGGTACTCATCTATTAGAATATACTTATATCTATTTTGATACATCTCTAAAATATCTTTATGTTTTCTAAATAATTTTATAGGTAGTAGTAACAAATCATCAAAATCAACAGCATTACTACTCTTTAATTTTTCTTCATACTTTCTATAAACATCTAATATTATTTGATCAAAATCACCTGCTACATACTTCTCATAATCATTAGGTGTCATAAGTTCATTTTTACAACTACTTATTTTATTCTTAACAGCTTTCGGACTAAACTGTTTTATATCATAGTTCAAGTCTTTCATTATTTTTTTAACTATTACTAATGAATCATCGCTATCCATTATAACAAAATTAGGTTCATACCCTAAGTCTTTACAATTTTCTCTTAATAGTCTTAGTCCAAAAGAATGGAAGGTAGATATTTGAATAAAACGAGCTTCTTCACCAATTAAATTTTCTACTCTTTCCTTCATCTCTTTAGCTGCTTTATTAGTAAATGTTATAGCAAGTATCTCATAAGGTGATATACCTTTTTCCTTGATTAAATATGCTATCTTAGTAGTTAAAACTTTAGTCTTACCACTACCTGCACCTGCTAGAATAAGAAGAGGTCCTTCGTTATATAATACTGCTTTCTTCTGCTCTTTATTTAAGTTTTCTAAATCCATCTTCTCTTCCCTCACTCTCCATATTAATTATATCTTAAATTAATTGTTAATGCTAGCAAAGGCAAAAAAAAGAATAGATTTTTTTCTATTCTCCAATACTTTGGTACAAATGATTTAACTCTGTTAATGAATTCATTTGTTGTTGTTCTTTTAATTTTTCTTCTTTAAGAACCTTTAACATTAATTTATATTCTTCAATAGTAAATGGTTCTTCCTTCTTTTCTTCTTTTACTTCTTGTTTCTCTACCTTTGGTTGTTCAAAGTAAGTATATTGTTTACGAGGTGACAATACTTTTTCCTCATCAAAGTTATGAATAACATTATAGTTAACAAACTCTTCTTTAGTATCTTCTCTTTTCTTTTCTTGATATTTACGAATAAAATGGTAAACTACCAAGACTAGTACCCAAGTTACAAATAGGAACATACTAAATTCTAATAAACTACGAACTTTGTCACTACTATATAACTCTTTTAAATCAAATACATCTACTTTTAAAGTATTAACAATACTTAACATTAATACTAAGAAATAAACTAATAATCCATAAATAATCGAGTTTAATACTTTAATTATTCTAGATATATTTTTATGAAAGATACTTACTAAAGTAATGATTGTTGCTATTAGAAGCATACATATATATATTACTATATTAGGAAAGTAATAACCAATGAATACTTGATTAACTGCATAATCTACTAAGGTAGAAAAACTTCCACCATATTGAATAGCAAGATAGATAAAGAAAGCTGAATAAATTAGAAAATATGTTTTTCTACTTTGTTTCTTATTTATATTATTAGTAGTACTGAATAGAAAAACTAATACAGCAATAGCAACAAAGAATATTAAGTAAAGAGGTGATGAGGATATCACACTCCAAATAATTTTTAACTTTTCATCTAACGATACTGGACTCATCACCAACACCCCCTTTTATTTTTATGATACATTAACTAGACTAGCCACATAAATGGTCTGAGTAGTATTATCGTTATTTGTACATGTTATTAGTGTCAATGTTGTCTTATTTTTATTTCTCTTAATAGTAAGAGTACCTGTTTTTGCTTGTTTAGAAATGTCTTCAATTTGATATGTATACTTATGATCTTTATAAGTAACAATTGCTTGATCTCCGACATTTAATTGATATAAATCATTAAAGAAAGCTTTCCAACCAGTCCCAGAGTGACCAGCGATAATTAAGTTACCATTTTTCTTATTCGGCATTTTGCTTCCATTAATAACTTGAATATTTTTCTCCACTGTATTTTCTGGAGATGCAATATTATAAAAGCCCCTATTAAATCCTATTTTTGGTATTTCCAAATACCCTATATAATGTTCTAAATCATTATCAGTACTATCTTCTTCTTCTTTTTCTTCTGGTTCATCTGTTGATGTAATATTTTTAACTTCTACATTAGTATTTAGCTGTTCATTGATATAATCATAAGCAACTAAACGTTTTTTATTAATGAAATTATAAAATATTAAAAATAAACCAAAAACTATTATTATTGCACTAATTAAAGCGACTATATTAGAAGATAGTATATTATTTTTGTTTTCTTTTCTTTTCATTATAGTATACAAAACCAACACCGGATAATAGAGCTGTTGAACCAAGAACAATAGGAATTACTGTATCATTACTTCCTGTATTAGGAACTTCTACCACCTCTTCTGGTTGATTTTCTTTTTCATTTTCTACAGTAACACTAGCAACAGTATTACCATCACTTATTGTGAAATAGTAAGTTGCTTCTGATTTTTTGTAACCAGCTGGCGCTTCTACCTCATACACACTGTACTTACCATCAGCTAAATCTTTAATTACATAAGGTTCTTCAGTACTAACAAAGTCAGCTATTGTTTCACCTTTTTCATTTTTTACTACTAAGTGAGCACCTGCAAGTGGTTGACCTGTTGATTTATCAATCTTAACAATGTTTACTAATTTAGTTAAAGCTGTATTCTCCACTTTAACAGTTACATCACGATTAGTATCACTAATTGTAAAGGTTGTTGATTCTTTACTTATCTTGTATCCAGCTGGTGCTTTTGTTTCTTTTAATGTATAAGTACCATTTGGTAAATTTTGAATTACATGAGCTTTACCAGTTGATGTCCAAGATGTTATTTTCTTTCCTGAATTATCATATAGAACAAATTCTGCCCCTGCTAAAGCCACTTTCGTTTTTGAATCAATTTTAATGATTGATACTTTACTATAAAGTGTATTTTCAACATTTAAAGTAATATTACGTTTTGTATCAGTAATTGTAAATTTTATTGTTTCTTTACTTATTTTATAACCAGCTGGTGCTTTTGTTTCTTTTAATGTATAAGTACCATTTGGTAAGTTTTGAATTATATGAGCGCCAGTTGTTGATGTCCAAGTTGTAATTTGTTTACCTGAGTTATCATATAAAACGAATGTAGCTCCAGCTAAACCCTGTTTAGTTTTTGAATCAATTTTTTTGATTGATACTTTACTTGTTGCTAAATTAAGTGTAGTTTTAGCTGATAAGTTACTAGTTGTTGGATATAAAGCCTTTCCATAAACATTTTGTACTGAACTATCAGATGACTTATATTCATAAGCTTTATCAACACTTCCTGTAGCTTTAATATTTACAGTAATAGTTGTTTTTAAATTTTGCGCACTAGCTACTGGTACCATTACTTTAAATTTTTCATTTGTAGCAAAGGAACTAGCATCACTCAAAGTTGAAGCATTAACAATTCTTGTTCCACTAGGTGCCCCTGATAAAGATACACTATATTTACCACTTACAGACTTAGCTGTAACACCAATACTATTTGAAACATAATATTTTTTATCACTAGATAGAGTCATAGTACTACTAGCACTGTTAACTGTAAGACTAGCTGTAGAATAACTTTTCACTTTTTTAGCTGCTGTAACTAATGATTTAACATATTTTCTTAAACCATGTGGATCACTACCAGTTGTTTCAAAACTTTTTGATAGGTTACTAGAACCTGTTGTATCATCTAGATACCACCAAACAGCGGCTTGAGTAATATAATAATCATAATCACTATTACCAGTGATACTCTTACTTGGATAACCGTTTGCTAAAATATAAGCAATACCTGCAGGAGCTTGTCCTACAAGAGTCATCTTTTCACCATGTGGAGTTCCTTTATGAATATTGTTACAATAAACATATCCTCCTGCACTATTTTTCTTCTTTCCAAAACGGTAGCCAGCAATATAACCATCAAGATATTTTTCAGAAGTCGCTGTAAAAGACTTTGGAACTGAAGCTGCTTCTACATTTAATACAATTCCTGAAAATAATGAACTAATTATCATCAATACTAATGATAACATTCCAACCTTTTTTAGATTATTTGTTTTCATCTTTTTCCCCCCTAATCTCAATTGGTGCCTATATTATACCACCAATTGCCTAAAATAGCAAGAGTTTTAGTTCTGTTTACAAACACCATACTCTCATATTTGTTGGCAAATTATATCATATTTTATCTAAAAAGTCAAGCTAGACAAACGTCAATTTATATAGTATAATTTATGTCGGTTAGTTCTTTCTTATTATTAACTTCAAAAGAAAGGAGAAAAAATGAATAAGTCAGATGAAACAAAGGTTATTGTTCTAGGTGGCTTAGGTGAAGTTGGACGCAATATGTACTGCGTTATGCATAAAGATGAAATTATTATTTTAGATGCTGGTGTTTCTTTTGCAGGAGATTTATTAGGAATAGATTATGTATTACCAGACTATTCTTTTTTGAAACAAAACGAAGATAAAATTAAAGCTTTATTTATAACTCATGGTCATGAAGATCATATTGGAGCTATACCATTCTTATTACAAATGGTAAATATACCTGCTATTTATGCACCAAATCAAGCAAAAGAATTAATAGATATGAAATTAAAAGATCGTAACATACGTTATGATAATCTTTATGTTTATAATGATCAAACAATCGTTAAATTTAAATACTTTGAAATAGGTTTTATTAGAACAACCCACTCTATTCCAAATTCCCATGGTATAGTGGTAAAAACTCCTAATGGAACCATCGTAACAACCGGCGATTTTAAATTTGATCTTACACCTATCGGTCCTATGGCTGATCTTTATAAGATGGCTACTATTGGTCATCAAGGGGTTGATTTATTGATAAGTGATTCTACTAATGCTTTAAATGAAGGAATGAGTATTAGTGAATCAAGAGTTGATGACACTTTAACTGATATATTTGATAAGTATAAGTATAATAGAATAATTATTGCTACTTTCGCTTCTAATATATATAGGTTAAAACATATCTTTGAATCTTGTTATAAACATAATCGAAAAATTTGTGTATTTGGAAGATCTATGGAAAATAATATTGATATTTCTATAAAAGGTGGATATATTGATCACAAAGAATTACTAATTCGTGCAGATGAAGCTAATAATTTAAAACCAGGAGAAGTAACCATTCTTTGTACCGGATCTCAAGGAGAACCACTAGCTGCTCTATCAAGAATTGCAGATGGAACTCATAAACAAATTAAATTAAGACCAGATGATATTGTTATCTTCTCAAGTAGTGCAATCCCGGGAAATGCTTTAAGTATTTCTAAAACTATTAACAAATTATATCTAAAAGGTGTTAAAGTATTTACAAATATGACTATCAATAGTCTTCATACATCAGGTCATGCTAATCAAGAGGAATTAAAACTAATGATTAGATTATTAAACCCTAAGTATTTAATGCCATTCCATGGTGATTACCGTATGCTTAAAAGACATGCTGAACTTGGAGTAGACTGTGGTATTCCAAAAGAAAATACTTTTATCTTAAAAAATGGAGATAGTCTTATTCTAAATAAACATAAGATTACCAAAGGAGAAAGTTATCCTAATACTCCTATTTATGTAGATGGAGCAAGGGTTGGAGAAGTTGGAAGTGCTGTTATTCATGATCGTAAGATAATGGCTAATGATGGTATTTTAGTAGTAATTGTCAATATTGATTTTCAGGCTAAAAAACTATTAATTAAACCAAATATTACGACAAGAGGATTTGTTCTTGTTAATGAAAATGAAGAACTTCTAAGAAAGATTGAAAATATGGCTGGCAATTTAATCACCAAGAAATTAAATGATTCTCATGTAAGCTTCAGTGATTTAAAAACAACTATTAGCCAAGATTTATCTAGCTATGTATATGAACTTACTGGAAGAAGACCACTTCTACTACCTATAATTTTAGATGTAAAAAAAGAAGTCAAGGAAAAAATTTAATTCCTTGACTTTTATTTTGCTTCTTCTAAAGCTCTTGTCTCACGAACAACTGCTATTTTAATAGTACCTGGATATTTTAGAGTTGTTTCAATCTTTTCTTTTATTTCTCTAGCAATACGATGAGCTTGTAAGTCATCAACTTTTTCAGGCTCAACTATTACTCTTAATTCACGTCCTGCTTGCATAGCATAAGATTTAGAAACACCTTCTATATCTGAAGCTACTGCTTCTAGTTCTGTTAATCTTCTTATATAGTTTTCTAATGAGTCATTTCTAGCTCCTGGACGAGAGGCTGATAAAGCATCGGCTATCGCTACTAAATTAGCTATAACACTAGTTGAATCAGTATCTCCATGATGAGAAGCAATAGCATTAATAACTACATCTCCTTCACCATATTTCTTAGCAAGATCAACACCAATACTTACATGACTTCCTTCAATTTCGTGGTCAACTGCTTTTCCTATATCATGTAAAAGTCCTGCTCTTTTAGCAAGATTAACATCTTCACCAATCTCAGCTGCCATAAGACCTGAAAGTTCAGCTACCTCTAAGGAATGACTTAAAGCATTTTGTCCATAACTAGTTCTAAAATGAAGTTTTCCTACTAATTCAATTAATTCAGGATTCATTTTAGTTATGCCAAGTTCAAACAAAGCCCCATTTCCATAGTCCATTATTTGTTCTTTCATTTCTTTAGCTACTTTGTCATATACTTCTTCTATTCTAGTAGGATGAACTCTTCCATCTTTTATTAAAGTTTCTAACATAACTCTAGCTATTTCTCTACGTAATGGATCAAAGCTTGATAATACTACTGCTTCTGGAGTATCATCGATAATTAAATCCACTCCTGTTACTGCTTCAATTGTTCTGATATTTCTACCTTCTCGACCAATTAGTCTTCCTTTCATATCTTCATTAGGTAATGATACAACTGTAACTGTTTGGTCACTTGCAATATCAGCAGCATATCTTTGCATAGAAGTAACTATTAATTCTTTTGCTTTCTTCTCAGCCGTAATTTTAGCTTCCATTTCCTTTTCATTTATATAGACAGTAACTTCTCTTGCCATAGATTCTTTCACTTTTTGCATTACTACTTCTTTAGCTTTTTCCTTACTAAATCCAGATATTTTCTCTAATAAGTCTAATTGTTCTTTTTTTAAGTTCTCCACTTCAGCTTGTTCCTGTTGAATTTCTTTTTGTCTTTGGGTTAGTTTTTCTTCTCTCTCATCTAAAGTAGCTTCTCTTTTTTGACAAATCTCATCTCTTTTGTCCATGCTACTTTCACGTTTTTCTAAACGCAATTCGTTCTCTTTTAATTCTTGTTTTTTCTCTTTTATTTCTTTATCAACTTCTTGTTTTAATTGATAATTTTTCTCTTTTGCTTCCATTATAGAATCACGTTTTAACTGATCAGCTTTTTTATTAGCTTCATCTAACATCTCTTCTATTTTCTTTGATGCATTATTTCCTCTTAATGTATTAATTAACATGGTTAACCCAAAACCAATTACTAGTCCAACTAACAATAGTAAAGTGGAGAGTATAAGTTGATTCATTTTTACCTCCACTAAGATTTATAATTTTTTCTTATAATCTAATTCTATTGTACGTTGCAATAAAATGAATGTCAAGAAAAGAAAATGTATTTATAATGAGTAAATACTATTTCTTTTCCTTTTTTTCTTTATCTTTATTTAGGTTTATTCCATAAAAGTCTCTTACTTTAGTTTCTATTTCTTCTTTTAATTCTTTATTATCTCTAAGAAGTAATTTAACATTTTCTTTACCCTGACCTAGCTTCTCTCCTTGATAAGAAAACCAAGCTCCTGCTTTATCTATAATACCAGCTTCTACCCCAAGGTCTACTAATTCTCCTTCTTTAGACACTCCTTCACCATACATTATTTCTACAGTAGCAGATTTAAATGGTGGAGCTACTTTATTTTTAACCACCTTAACAGTAGTTCTATTACCAACTATCTTATCGCCTATTTTAATTTGTTCATTACGTCTAATATCTAGTCTTATACTAGAGTAAAATTTTAAGGCACGACCACCTGGAGTAGTTTCAGGATTACCAAACATAACTCCTACTTTTTCTCTTAACTGATTAATAAAGATAGCTATAGTATTAGTCTTATTAATAGTACCTGATAATTTTCTTAAGGCCTGACTCATTAGTCTTGCTTGTAAACCAACATGTGAGTCTCCCATTTCTCCATCGATTTCTGCTTGTGGTACTAAAGCTGCTACTGAATCTATTACAATAATACTAATAGCTTCACTTCTAACTAAGGCTTCACATATTTCTAAAGCTTGTTCACCGGTATCTGGTTGTGATAATAATAACTCGTTAGTATTAACACCAAGTCTTCTAGCATAATCAGGATCTAGAGCATGTTCTGCATCAATAAAAGCTGCTCTCCCCCCAGTTTTTTGTACTTCAGCAATAGCTTGCAAAGCAAATGTTGTCTTTCCACTAGACTCTGGTCCATATATTTCAATTATTCTTCCTTTAGGATATCCACCTACTCCTAATGCTATATCAAGTGATAAACATCCACTAGATACCACATCAATTTTCATATGAGAGTCCTCTCCAAGACACATAATAGAACCTTTTCCAAACTGTTTTTCAATATCAGCTAAAATTTGGTCTAAATCTTTATTATCTTTTTTTATTGTTTTGCTCATAAATTTTCCTCCTCGTGCAAACATCTATATACCCATTTTATAAGTAGAAATTTTAAATGTCAAGATAAATTTTCGAACAATCGTTTGTTATAATTTACCATTTTCAGACTAACTTTCACCCGAATTTATTATTTTTCCTAAAAAGAATTACTGAATTTAATAAATTCAAACAAAAAAAGCCCGAAATTAGGCTTTTTCCTTTGCTGGTAAAATTAAATTTTTATTAAGTTTATAATACTCACACATAGAAACAACTGACATAATAGTAGCAAAATATAAGAAGAAATCACTAACTCTTATATTAATCATTTCAAATGGTAAGTTATAAAAGAAAGTCAATGTAACTCCTACCATCATACTAGCAGTTTTAATCTTTCCACTAGAAATAGCTGCTACTACTTTTCCTTTTCTAGCTGCTTCCATTTTCATAGCATCAACAACAGTATCTCTAAAGATAATAATAACGGGAATAAGAGTTAAAATAAAACCTTTACTAGCAAGAATAATTAAAGCACTATTTACCAAAACTTTATCAGCAATAGCATCTAACATCTTTCCAAGATCAGTCACTTCATTATTCTTTCTAGCTAAATAACCATCTAGAAAATCAGTAACACTTGCTATTACAAATATTACTCCAGCAATTAAGTATTCTAACTTGACATAAACACCACCTACTAAAAAGCTAGGCATATTAATACCAACATCATAGAATGGAAATAGTAGCATAAAAATCATAACCATAGTCATAAATATTCTAGCTACAGTTAACTTTGTTGGTGTATTCATATTTTCTACTTCCTTTCAATTCACTATTAATAACAGGTTTCTTAGTTTTATCTTTAATTAATAAAATCGCAATCACAACAAAAAAGACAAAAATAATAATTCCTATTATTATAGGTAATTTCTTTTTCTTTCGTTTATATATTTTTGTATAAGGAGATGATATTTTCTTCTCTTTCTTTGCATCATCTTCTTCTTTTTTCTTTTTAGCTTCCATTATATCATCTAAAGAAATCTTAGAAGTATGTTCAAATAAAAAATCATTAAACTCATCTTGGACCTTTACTTCATCAAGTCCTAAGTACTTAGCATATTCTTTTATTATTTTTTTTATATCATAGACATCTTTAAAGGCTTTAGTATTAGCACTTTCTAAATTTTCAAGCAAATCAGTAGAAACATTTAAATCACTGGCTGCTTCTTCTAGACTAACACCATGTTTTATTCTAGTCTCCTTTAAGTATTCTCCTAATTCTTTCATAATCAACCTCAGTTCCAACAAAATAATAATACTTTATAAGCCATGTTTTGTACCTATTACTAGGTGGCAAGTATCTATCTACTATTACTAGTCCTCCAATCCATTATCTTTCTTTCATGGAGACTCCCCTACCAAAATTTGGGTTTCTCGCTCGTGGGGTTTACCTCGTTTCACCCTTTCGTTTCCAAAAGTATCGTTTCTGTGGCACGTTATCACTTCATCATGGGATAATCCTTTAGATAAAGTTTTGCCGTTAGAATAAATCTACCTTAGGTTATTTTTTTCCTAAGCACGAACACTACTATCGTCACAGATAGTGCGAGCATGGACTTTCCTCTAGGTTACCCTAGCACTTGCCCAAGTATTATTCGCTGTCTTTACCAAATACTGCTTTTTCTAAATTGCTAAGTCTTCTTAAAATATCCAAATTAGTGATTTCCATTGTATCTGATTTAGAATTTTTTGCTATTTCAGCATCCATTGAAACATTTCTTAATTCTTGTTTTAAAGACATAATTTCTTTTAATAATTCAGTTTTTTCCTTTTCCATACTTTCGATTATTTTATAAAACTGTTCATAATCAGAAATTATCATATCTAAGAATTCATCAACCTCTTTTAATCTGTATCCACGAGTATCAATCTTAAAATCTTTCTCTAAGATTTCTTGTGGTGTAAGTGTAATTTTGTTTTGATACATATTTATCACCAATCCCTTTACATACTATATTCTAGCAGTAAAACTACTTATTTGTCAATTGTTTCAACCTTATTAATACATCAATTTTTTTAGCAATAGAAATATTTTCAATCATAGAATTTAAACATACAATTACATCTTGACTTTTCATCTCTCTCACCTCAATTTTATTCTACATATTTTTTAATTATTAGACAACTAATTCGACAAAGCATTACTTTATTTGACAAAGAAAAAAAATATATTTATAATTGATATTACTTTGGGAGGTTTATGTATATGGAAACGAAAAACATAATGATTCGTTTAGATAATTTTTTCAAGAAAGAAGAAAATAAAAAATTGTTTTCTATGCTAGGAAAAACACTAGCTGTTGAAGACGGCTGTATTACTATGCGAAATGGTAGAAAAAAGGAGCAAGTTGTTCTTTTACAAGATGATAAGAATAGAGTTCGTATTAAAGGAAAAGATACTGCCATTAGTCTAAGACAAAATGAATATGATTATGTAGTTGATCACATTCAAACCGGTGATATAGAAAAACAAGATATAAACTTTTCTATGCGAATGGTAAAAGATAAAAAAGGAAATTGTAAGTATCGTATTAGAACAATTGAAAATGGTGGTGAAGTTATCTGCTGGTTTGGTAATAAAGAAGTATCCATTGAATATTCAAAACTTGAAGATAAAAAATATTTCTATAGAGGAAAAAGAGAAAATAATATCAAAACCAATGAAGAAAAAGCAGCTTGTTTTAATACTATGTTGAATTTAGAAACTAACTATGCAACATTGACAGGAATTATTTCTACTAACATACCATTAGTTAAAGAAATGATTGACCACTGCAGCACCACAGCTAGAAAAAATAACGAAGTAAAAATATATCAAATTAAGAAAAAAAATAGGTAAATCCTATTTTTTTATATTTAAAAGATAGAAAAAGCATCTGAAATGATATATAATATATACTAGGTGAATGAAATGAATTATCCCGGTGGAATAAAAAAGACAAATAACCATCTTATTAATTATAAAAATCGTGGAATGAATTTAGAAGATGACCTAAATCAATCAAACCACTATTATAAGGAAAAGAATATAGCTTATATCTATAAAAAACCTACTCCAATAAAAGTTAGTAAAGTAGAATTTAAAGGAAAAAGTGCTATTATTAAAGAAGCTTTTTATATGGAACCTTCTACTACTGACTATAATGGTATTTATAAAGGCTATTACATTGACTTTGAAGCAAAGGAAACAAAGAATAAAACATCATTTCCTCTTGCTAATATTCATCTTCACCAACTTAAACATTTAGAAAATATTTCAAATGCTGGGGGAATTGGTTTTCTAATTGTCCGCTTTACAACTCTTTCGGAAACTTATATACTAATGAATGCTGATTTACAGAATTATATAAATAAAGAAGAAAGAAAATCTATACCACATGATTATTTTGTAAAGCAAGGATATCTTTTAAAAGAAGGCCTTCGGCCTAGAATAGATTATCTAAGTATTATAGATAATATTTTGGAGGTAAAAAATGAAAAAAAAGACAACACAAAAGTCTAATAGTAATTTAACCTTAATATTATTAGGATGCTTCTTAGTCTTAATGATTATTAGTTATTTTATTATAGGCTGGTTATTAACTGTTTTCTTAGGAGTAGGTATTTTAATAATAGTTGGTCTTGCTAGACTACTAGATAAAGTTAAAAATAAACCAAAGCAGAAAAAGATACTCAATATTATAATAATCGTTATATTATCTTTAGGTATATTAGTAATGCTTCTTGGAATTTTATTCTTAGCTTATGTAGTTATTAAGGCTCCTAAGTTTGATGTTAATCAATTAAATGAAAAGGAACCAAGTATTCTTTACGATATTGATGGTAATGAATTTGAACGACTTGGAACAGAAATGAGAGAAAAAGTAACCTATGATGAATTACCTGAAGTATTAGTAGATGCTATTGTTGCTACTGAAGACTCAAGATTCTTCCAACATAATGGATTTGATGCTCCAAGATTTTTAAAAGCCTCATTAGGACAAGCAGTTGGACATAGTGATGCTGGTGGTGCTTCTACTCTATCCATGCAGGTTATCAAAAACTCATTTACATCAGCTGATGACCATGGTATTAAAGGAATCATTAGAAAGTTTACTGATATTTATTTAGCAGTATTTAAACTTGAAAAGAACTATACTAAGGAACAAATAATTGAGTTTTATGTAAATAACCATAACTTAGGTGGTAATATCTATGGAGTTAAACAAGCAGCTCTTGCTTATTTCAACAAAGATATTGGTGATTTGAACTTAGCAGAAGCTTCTGTTCTAGCAGGAATGTTTAAAGCTCCTAACCTATATAAACCAACTAATACTGATAATATTAAATCAGTTACTAGAAGACGTAACACTGTTTTATATCTAATGGAAAGACATGGTTATATAACAAGCGATGAACGAAAGATGGCTAGTGATATTCCAATCGAATCTTTAGTAGATTACAATGTATCTGCACAAAATGGTTTATCTAAGTATCAAGGATATATCGATACTGTAGTAGATGAATGTATTGCCAAATATAAAGCAGATCCATATACAGTCTCTATGAAAGTATACACTAACTTAGATAGATCAAAACAAGACGGTGTTGACAAAGTAATGAATGGAGAAACATACGAATGGGCAAATGATACTATTCAAAGTGGTGTAAGTGTTCTAGATAGTGCTACTGGTAAAATACTTGCTATTGGAGCTGGTCGTAATAAAAAAGGTGCTAAAGAGCTAAATCTTGCTACTAGTGACGAAATTAAAAGACAACCTGGTTCTACTGCAAAACCACTATTTGATTACGGACCACTAATTGAATACAACAATGCTTCAACCTATGGTTACAATGATAATGGTAGCTATAAAATGTTTGTTGATGAACCTTATTCTTATACTAATGGTAAATCAATTAATAACTGGGATGGAACCTTTATGGGAGCTATAACTATGAGAAAAGCCTTGTCTTTATCTAGAAATATTCCTGCTTTAAAAGCCTTCCAGCAAGTAGATAATAAAAAGATTATTGAATTTGTCCAAAATCTTGGAATTGAACCAGAAATAGAAAATGGTAAAATTCATGAAGCTCATTCTTTAGGAGCCTTCACTGGTGTTAATTCTTTACAAATGGCTGCTGCTTATGCTGCTTTCTCAAATGGAGGATACTATAATGAACCTTATTCAGTTAGTAAAGTAGTCTTTAGAGATACAGGTGAAGAGAAAAAACACGAAGGTACTAAAAAACAAGCAATGAGTGATGCTACTGCTTATATGATTACTAGCATCTTAGATGATGTTACTCTAATTGGTACTGGTAATATGGATAAAGTTGCTATGAAAACTGGTACTACAAACTTTGATCAAAAAACAAGACAAACACTTGGTATGAGTGATGATGCTATTCGTGATTCATGGGTAGTTGGTTATACTACTAAGACAGTTATTGGTATGTGGTACGGTTATAAAGACACAACTAGAGATTTAGTTAGTCAAGGATTATATTGTCATAACTTAAGATGTACAATTCAAAGAGATAAACTATTTACCGCTATCGCTAACTCAGTATTCGAAAAGAATAAAGAAGAATTTAAAATGCCTAATAGTGTAGTTAAATTAGGGGTAGTTGTAGGAAGCAATCCAGCTAAAATTGCCGGTGCAGGCTACTCTGGAGCAGTTACTTATGAATACTTCAAAAAAGGTAGTGAGCCTACTAATACACAAACAGAAGATAGTAATTTAAGTGCTCCAACTAATCTTAAAGCTACTTATAACAGTAGTAATAATTCAGTTAGTCTTTCTTGGGATGCAGTTACTCCACCAAGTAATAACTCTTATGGAACATTTGGTTATAATGTATATTTCAATAACACATTATTAGGATTTACTAGTAATACATCATTTACTGTAACTAATCCAAGTAATCCATATGGTACTTATAAAGTAATCGCTACTTATAAAAGTTATGATGGAATTAAAAGTAATGCTGCTACTTATGAATTAAAGAAAGTAAGTACTACTTTAAAGGTAACTTACAGAACAATAAGTGGTAACTCATATAATATATCTGATATTAGTAATTATGTTACTGTAACAGAAAATGGTAATGATGTAACTAATAAAACTAGTAACTGGAAATTATCATCTATAACAGGACCAGGTGGTGTATCACTATCAACCACTACTCTATCAACACCAGGCACTTATACTTTAAAATATAAATTTAGTTATGATGGTGAAACTAAAGAAACTGGTAATATAACAGTTACTATAACCGGAAGTACAAGTCCAACAGAACCTACTGACCCTGGGGAAATAGAAACAATTGAATAGAAAACCAAAAAAACATTAGTCTAAGACAAAAGGCTAATGTTTTACTTTAGCATAAAAAAGGATTGGTCTATTTATCAGTAGAACCAAATCCCCCATTTCTAACTCCTCCAGCTATATCATTATCAACAGTTAAATATTTTTCAAATACTGCTTGACCAATTATATCACCTTTCTTAACATGTAATTCTTCCTTACCACAGTTAAAGAAAGCAAAGTAAATATGTCCATCATTATTTTCATTACCATAATAATCAGAATCTACTAAACCAACACTGTTAGCAAGAACAAATCCTTTCTTTGGACCACTACTTCTATTAAGTAAGAAAATACATTCATCATCCATACAATAAGCTTTTAAACCAGTAGGAACTAAAGTTGGTTTAATTCCCTTTTCATAAACAGGAATAACTATATCCTCTGCTGCTTCTATATCATAACCAGCAGCATGTTTAGTCCCTCTTACTGGTAAATGTATATCCTTATCTTCATATCCTTTAACTACTTCAAATCCTCTTGTTTTCATAACTTCTCCTAACTATTTACTGCGCACTGTACTACAGTTGCTTTATCACTATCACCTATATTGCTATTATCTATATATAAAACGACTCTTCCTTCTTCTACACTTTTCTTAACATCAATTATACGTTGGTTACTACTACCTACATAATGTAATCTATCATCATGAAGTTTCATAACAAATTTACCTTCTAATAAGACATCAATAGAATTTAAAATATCATCTAGATTTTTATCAACTTCTCTTTGAGCGATTAATTCTTCCCAAGTATATCCAGTATAGCACCAAATGGTCTTATCTTTGTATAACTGTTTAACATTCATGACTAAATCTCTAATTGTTTTTCTATTACCAAGAAAGAGTGGATCTCCTCCTGATAAAGTTAGTCCACTACACCAATCTTGGTCAAGCTCATGATAAATCTCTTTTATTGTATCATCATCAAAATTAACACCATCATCAGGATTCCACGTAATAGTATTTTGGCAGCCTGGACATTTATGAGAACAACCACTTACCCATAATACAACACGTAATCCTTCACCATTTAACATATCAGCTTTTGTTACATTATGATATTTCATCTACATACTCTTCCTTTCTGAAATTTCTACCATCTTAGCATGATTAAGTCTCGTATCACCATGTACTCTTGAATAAGATAAATATCCATTCATACGATCAATCTTTGTAAGGTCATCACTTCCACATTTTGGACAGGTATCCATATCTAATTCCTCATGACCACAAACATTACAGTAAGAAAGTGATAAGTTAACTCCTTCATAGAAACCTTTATCCATAGCTCTTTCAACATAAGTTTCCATCGCTTTTCTATTATAGTTTAAATTATAACGAACATACTGAATACGTCCACCTTTAAATAACTCCCAAAATCTTCCTTCTAAATCTTGTTTTTGTATACCAGTAATATCTTCCCACACACCACAGTGGAAACTATTAGAAACATATTCTCTATCAGATACTCCTTTAATAATACCATATTTCTTTCTAAACTGTTCAACTTGTGTACCACATAAACTTTCAGCTGGAGTTCCATAAATAGCATATAAAATTCCATCTTCTTTTTTAAACTCTTGCGTCTTATCATTAATATATCTCATAACTTCAAGAGCAAATTCACCATCTTCTACTAGACTTTTACCATTATATAACTCTTGTAATTCATTTAAAGCTGTTACTCCAAAAGAAGCAGTAGATGATTTTAAAATTGGTTCAATAGGCTCATTTGGTTTTAATCTACCTCCATAGAATCCTCCTTCACAGTAAGCAAGTGGATTAGTAGATGCTTTCTTCTTAGCTAGATAGTTATAAGTACGAATATGAATCTTACGAATCATTTCTAGATAATAATCAAGTACTTCATAGAAATCTTTTTGTTCTTCTCTAGACTTAGCTAAAATCATTGGTAAATTTAAAGAAATTGCTCCAATATTAAATCTTCCAATGAATACAGGTTGATCATCTTCATCAGCTGGTTCCATTCCACCTCTTTCAAACCAAGGAGATAAGAAAGCACGGCATCCCATCGGACTAATAATCTTTCCATATTTCTTAAACATTGAAGGAACATACCCTTCACCTGTTAATGATAAGTAATCAGGATACATTGTCTTACTACTACAGTCTAGAGCATCTTCAAATAGATAATGCATCTTACCACCTTCACCATGAAGATTTTTATCATATAAGAATACTAATTTTGGGAATAAAGTTGGCTTTCTATATCCTGGCTTTCCTTGTCCTTTTTGATGAGTTTTTAAAATAACTTCACTAATCATTTGTCCAAATCTATCTTCTTCATGTCCAAAAGTAAAAGTTACAAACGGATAATCCCCACGAGAAGAACCAACACTATTTAATTTATATTCAATTCCTTGATAACCTTGTTCACATTCACGTCTTGTCTTTTTCCAAGCATATTCTTCAGCTTTTTCTGGATCTTCATTATTAGTTATTTCCATATATTCATCATAATACTTATTATAACTTTTCTTAGCATATGGAGTTAGAATAGTATCAACTTCTGGTACTGTAAAGCCACCATATTGCATAGCTGCTGTATTGATAATTACATCTCCCATAACATCATAAGCAGTATCAAGGCTCTTTGGTTCATTGTACCATAAATTACCCATTTCAAAACCATCTTTCATGACAGCTCCAACATCACATAAACAACAGTTCATAGTATCACGTCTAGCACTCATATCATGAACATAAATATAGCCATCTTCACAAGCTTCTATCTCAGCTTTTGTTAAGAAGAATTTCTTATATAATTCTTTATTTAAGTTACCATATACTAAACTTCTTTGGGTAGATACTAAAGCACTATCAGTATTAGAGTTTTCTTTATCTCCAATATAATTAATTGCTTGAGCTTTTTTATAAACTTTATCTAAGATATGTACAAAATCATTCTTATAGTTACGATATTCTCTATAACTTTTAGCTACTAATGGATTAACCTGTTCCAAAGCAGCTTCTACACAGTTATGAATTTGACTGACTTCAGCATCACTAGTTTGATTTTTTAATAAATCAATTACAATATTAACAACTTCATCTTTTGCTTCATCAGTTAAATCAACCATTACTCTCTCAGCACTTTTTTCAATTGCACTTCTTATTTTTTCACCATCAAACGGTTGTTTAGTGCCATTCTTTTTTATAATATTAATAGGTGGATTTTTATATCTATTCTTTTTTTCCTTTCTCTCTCTTTTTACCTCTTTTACTTTCGCCATTTTTTTACACCTCTTTGTTTTCTTATTTATTCATTCGACAACTCGATTATACGCATCTTTTTTAGTTAAATGCAATAGTTTTTATTATTTTTATATTTTTATTTTTGTTCGATTTACATATTATTTAGTTAAAAAAACATTTTATGTCTTTTAAACATATTTTTGCTTTCATCCTTTATTTATAAGGATTTTAAAGAAAATGAATTTTATTTTTTTAAGATGTTTTTTTTGAGTATTTTTTTAAATCATTGATTTTATAAGCATTTACAAGTATAATTAATATAGAAAAAAGGGAGTGTAAATTATATATGATAAATATGTCAACATTTGACACTTTAACAGTTGTCAAAAGAAGTGGTCAAAGAACTAGTTTTCAAGGTGAAAAAATAGCTCTTGCTATTCAAAAAGCCTTCCATTCACTAGATATACCTTATAAAGATGAAGATGTTAATAAAGTATATTCTAAGGTACTTAAAAAGATAGAGAAAGAATATAAAGATAGAAAAACAATAAATATTGAAAATATTCAAGATTTAATTGAAGAGGTGTTAAAAGAGAATAACTTTGAAGATGTTTATCTTGCCTTTTCTACCTATAGAGAACATAGAAATGCTTCAAGATCTGCTTTTGTTATGAAACAACAACATAAGTTTTTAAAAGCTATTGAAAGACTTGGTCTAGATAATATTGATGATAACTTAAAGGAACGTCCTAATTCATTTCTATTACAGTTTGGAGAAACTATCTCATCAGAGTTTGCTAAAGCTTATTTACTAGATACTAAAACAGTAAGATGCCAAGATGCTGGAATATTTAATCTTCATTCAATAGAAACTATACCATTTGGTATGATAGCAACCTGTGATGTAGACCTTATTGAGCTTGCTACCCTTGATACTGATTTTGCCAAAGAGTTAAATTCTATAGACAAAATTAATACCTATCTAAATAGAATCAAATTATATCTAGATAGTCTTAGTAAAGAAGTATATCAAAGTATCTCGTTAATTAATTTTGACTTAGTCTTAGAAAATGTCATACTTAAAGAATTTAAATCAATCTTAAAGGAATATATAGATATATATTTAGATGCTAATTATTTAGCTAATTATCTAACTATAACAGGTATTGATAACATAACATCATTTGATATAACCCCCGCCTACTTTGCTATAGATAATGATACACCTTTATATTTAGCGTTTTCTACTATTATTAAGAAAGCTAAACTAAAGTGTGAGAAAAATTTTACTTCTTCTTTAAAGATTTTCTTTAGGACAATATCTTTTCCACTAGCAATAAACTTTGGAACTAATAATTCTATTAAGGATTTAATAATAAAATCACTAGTAAATAATAAATATATAGAATATTACTATCAAGGAGAAATGACTGAAGAGATTGCCACTACTATGCTTAACTACTCTAATTTATATTTTATTAATAAAGACGCTTCTTTTAATAAAGCTATTAAAGAAAATGTTAACTATGGTTACAATTCTCTAAGGGTTATAGAAGATAATACTACTATTGATAAAAAGATTATTGGTGGTAAAGGTAATATATCTTGTATATCTATTAATCTAGTTAGAATAGCCCTTAAAAGTAAGAATACAAAGACCAAAGAGACTGATTATAGATTATTCTACCAAGAACTAGAAAAAGTACTAAAACAAGCGAAAGATGCCCTTTTAGAAAGATTTGAACTACAAGTAGATAAAACTATTCTTCACTTTCCAACTTTATATCAGTTAGGTACTTGGCATGATGGAGAAAAGTTAAAGGATAAGGATAGATTAAGAAAACTACTAAAGCATGGTACCCTAGCCTTTCATATAGTTGGTATATCAGAAGCAATTTACACTTTAACTGGAAATAAGGATGAAGAAATAACTTTTAATCTAGCTAAAGATATCTTAAAATTCATGCAAAAAAAGATAGATAATTATAGTGAACAGAATAATCTGAACTTTGTTTTAACCACTTATAATGATACAAACATAGAAACAGAGTTTAAAAAGCAAGATGCTGCTATATTTGGTAAAATAAAAGATGTTACTAACAAAGATAAATATTTAGAAGGTATTACTCTTCCTATAAGTGATTTGAAACAAGCAAGTCTGCAAAAATACCTATTAGGAGGTTCTTCCTTAGGAATAGTAGTAAAAGATGAAAAACAATTATTAAATAAGTATCAATTTCTAAAAGATAACAATATAGGATGTTTTAATGTAAAAAGAAAAGAGCTATCAATCAAATAGTTCTTTTACTTTACTCTAAGTGAAGTTGTATTAGATGGACCTATTCCATATTTATTTGCAAAAAATTCTTTCTTCTCCATCAAAGACTCAACAAAATATTCATTATTCTTAAGTCTTCCTAATGATAAAAAGCCTTCATATCGTTTTGTCTCGCCTCTGTCATCATACTCACATATTATTTCATCTATCGTTTTATCATCTAATGATTTTAAATGAGTAATACTTGCTTTATTAGGAGATATACCACTTCTATTAAAGTAATATTCTCCTATATAAAGATTATCATAATCATTTTTAGTAATAGTTGCCTGATTACCCATAATAAGTTTGTCATCAATAGTCAAAAACATTTTTTCTTTTCGTTCCATTGTAGGATAAAAGCCACAACAACTAAGTTTCTTTTCTACCCTATCCTGCTTTTCTTTTGAAGAGAAGTTTTTAAAGGTTAAACTTCCCATTTTAATACTACCAACCATTATCTGGTGTATAGTATCAGCATTAGAAAAGTCAATTTTTATCTTACCAATATTTTCTTTTATATAAGTTAAAATAGTTGCAAAAAAGCTCTGATTTATTTCTTCTTTTTTAAAACCAGTTAATAAATAAAGACATAATTCAGTAAGATCATTATAATCATCTTCTTCAAATTCGCTTAAATGTTCATTAATATAGTCACACGTTTGATTTAGCAAATCTATACCTTTTTTACTTTCTACTTTTTTTTCAAGTGGTATAACTCTTCTCATAATAAATTCTCCCCTTATTCACTTTTTGATAATACAGCTTTAGTTTCATGTTCTTTACCATCACGTAAGTAAGTAAGTGTAATTGTATCTCCTGGAGCATATTTATATAATTCGTAACGAAGATATGCCGCATTTTCTACTTCTTCTCCATTAAGTTTAGTAATAATATCTCCTTCTTTTAAGTCTGATTTAGAAGCACCAGTACCACTTACTATTCCTGCTACTACTACTCCAGTTTTAACATCATTTGGAATATTATAATTGCTACCAAAACGAGATTGTTTAACATCAGATACGTTTACCATTTGTACTCCTAATTGAGGCCATTTAATTTCTTCTCCTTTTTCTAGAGTTTCAATCTTAGACATAGCATATTCAATTGGAATAGCAAATCCCATACCTTCTATTTCTTCTTTAACTAATTTCATAGAAATAACACCAATTACTTCTCCATTAGAATTCATAAGTGGTCCACCACTATTACCTGGATTAATTGAAGCATCTGTTTGTAAAACTTTCATAACCCAGTCCCCTGAACTAGTTCCATAACCATTACTACTTGTACTAACAGTTACCATTCTATCTTTTCCAGCTAAATGACCAGTAGAAACACTTCCTTGATATTCATTACTAACAGGTGTACCAATAGTAAATACTAAATCTCCTAGTTTACTATTTTCACTAGTACCAATAGATAATACTGTTAAATCTTTATTCTTTTTAATTCTAATTACAGCAATATCAACATAGCTATCACTACCTAATACTTCAGCATCTAACTCTTCTTCTTTACTAATTACTACTGTTACTTTATTATTACCATCAATTACATGATGATTAGTTATAAGATAATCATATTTATCATCTTCTTTATAGACAAATCCAGTACCAAATCCAGCTAATTCATTATTTTGATAATTTCTAACAATAACAACACCATCATATACTTTAGATACTGATTGACTAATTCCTGAACCATCTACTAATACTTTAGTACAGTTTTTACTACTACAAGTAGCACCTCCACTACTAGTAGTTCCTTTAGATGAAGTAGTTAAGTTACCATTTACTACTACATAAGTTAAAACTCCTCCTAAAATAAAAGCTACAATTATTAAAATACTATCTTTAAGTTTATCAATTTTCATCTAATTCATAACTCCTTTCAATTTTTTCAATTTGTTCAAAGTTAGTAGGAAAGCCCATTCGTTTTAAAACATCCTCTACTTTAATTGTATGTAGGTTATAAGATAAATTATTTATCTCTCTTTCTAATTCTAACATCATATTTTTAAATTCTTCTTCACTTAGCATATCTTTCATGATAATTACTAATGCAAAGACATCATTTTTACCTTGAACATAACCTTCATCATCTTCTTCTATATTTAAAAGTTTATGATAAATGGTATTAGGTATGACTTTTTGTGTTCTATTCTCATATAGGATATCTTCATGAGCACATAAATTACGATAGTTAGATAATATTGGTAGATAAGTTAGCATCGTAGAAACATTTAAATGATAGATATCACAAATCTTCTTTTGATCTTCATACTTTAAAATAGAAAATAATTCTCCAACTATACCAAAGGATAAAACTTTTACTAATATCCACAAAGGTACATAACCATAATTCATCATATAATGACTAGTAGCAGTATGCTCTCTACCATTAACTCTTATCTGCCTTTTCATCTTATGAATTAAATCATTAACCTGTCTTGATTTAGTTTTATCTTGAGTAAAATTCTTAGCTTTCAAATAATCTTTTTCTCTATAACCATATCGTTTAGATAACTGATAGGAAAAAATTGATTTTAGATTATTTTCAATGATAAGTAAATTCTTAAAGAAAACATTTCTAATTCCACGATCAAACAAAAAGATACTATATAATTCCTCAAAGGTAGCCCCTTCTAAAAATCTTTTATCTTTCATACTTTTCATCAAAGGATAACGATAACCATTTAAGAAGAAATAATTTTCTCTAAGTAATACCCACTTAGCAAAGTCTGGATCATCGATAGTAAGTCCTTTATATTTCATTATTTCAATTTGTTCTTCTAGGTTTTTAAACTGTTTTTCTATCATCTTTCCACCTACCTAGGGTAATTATACCACATAACTACTTAAAAAAATATGAATTTTTGATGAAAATATATGATATACTTTTGTAAAGGATGTGGTAAAAGATGCCGGCAACAGTTACTCATGCTTATTTTGGTATGGACGTTTACAACAATTTACCTATTGGCCTAAAAGAATTATTAATGGATGAGAAAAAAAGTATTAGAATGTTTGCTCAAGGAATGGACCCTTTCTTTTTTTATCATAAAATTTCTTTAAAGAATGGCAAAAAACAACAAGACTTTGCTCTTTATTTTCATACTAATAAAACTAGAGAGTTTTTTATAAATTTAGTTAACTATATAAGATATAATGATTACTATCAAGTTCCTGATGTGATGGCCTATCTTTATGGTTTCATCTCCCACTATGTCTTAGATAGTACTATTCATCCTTATGTTTTTTATAAGACTGGTGAATTTATAAAAGGTAATAAAGAAACTTATAAGTATAAGGGATTACATCACAATATGGAAGTATTTATTGATAATTATCTAATAAGTAAACGGGAAAAAGGTAAGGTCTACTCTTTTCCCTTATATGATTTTTGTTTTGATTTTACACCTTTTTCTAAAGAACTTGAGGAAGTAATTGACTATGCATTCAAAGAAACATTTGGTATAACTGAAATGAGTAAATTCTACAAGCAAGCTTTAAAGGATATGCATTTTGCTCTTAAGTATTTTAGATATGATAAAACAGGTATTAAAAAATGTGTCTACACAGTTTGTGAAAAGATAACACCTAAGACAATGTTTCCATTCTCAACTATCTCTTATCATGTATCTCTAACAGATAAAAGAAATTATTTAAATAATGATCATACTAAATGGAATCATCCTTGTCTAAAAAGAGAAAAACATGAAGATAGTTTTGATGAATTGTATGATAAAGCACTAGAAGAAGCTTTAAGTATTATAAAGAAAGTTAACTACTATATAAAAGATACTAAGAAAGTAGACTTAAACAAGGTATTTAAAAATCTATCTTATAAAACTGGTAAAGATTGTGACAAAGATTATGAATTAAAATATTTTGAATTTTAGAGTATAAATAGATAATTTTTAGAAATACTATCTACTAGGTGATATAATGCTAGAAAAATACAAGGTAGTAAAGGAAAAGAATGAAGATGTTTTATATTTATACTTATCTATGAATTATGAATTTGCTAAAGATTTAGATGATTATAATCTAGACAATTTAGATAAGAACTGGTTAATTAATCAAAGAATTCAATTTAATGGCAATAAAGTAGTTATCTTTGTAGATGGTATTCCTACTAAAGTAGTATTATTAAATGATAATGATAAAATTATGTCTGACAAAGATATTATTCTGACTCTTGATACTGATGATAAAATATCTTTAGATAAACTACTTTTAAGCATCTTGTTTAGTAACATTACTATTTTCTTAGAAGAAGAAGCTTTAAAAGCTATAATTATTCTTTATCGTAGTGAGCTGATTAAAAGGTATAGAAATAAAGAAAAGATATCTAAAGATAATCATCACTTTTCTTATGTTAATTTAAACTATTACAAATTACTTTATCCAAATACTTACAAGATGTATGAGACTTTATTTAAAAAGGTAATAAAATCTACTGACGGAGAATATCTAGTGTATAACAAAGAACCAATAGAAGCTTACATTCACTTAGTAAGTAATGGTTACACAGAGACTAATAGTAATATCCCTTATTTAAAACAAACAGAAAGTCTTTGGGATTTAGCATATCCTAATTATATGAATCAAAAATACTTTTCAGTAGAAGAAATAAGAAAAAGATTAAATATCAAAGATAATAATATTAATATTGAAATTAAACAGTTAAGTCCTAGTAATAGAATTTTAAAATTACAAGTAAATGATAAGATTTTCAATTCACTTGATTTAATGACTAGCCTAGATTTACCTTCTGCTGATATTACTATTCTTGTCTTAAAACAAGGATTTACTTTTATTACTAGAGGGATTGGTAACGGTTATGGATTAAGTATCGTTGGTGCAAACGCTCTAGCTAAACTTGATTGTAACTATAAACAAATATTAGGATACTATTTTCAGAATGTAGTATTATATACTAAGGAAGAGTCTAAAATATAGATTCTTTTTTATTTTAGTTGCTTCTTATTTCTTTCTAAATCTTTTAATGACCTCTTAGGAGTTGGCAATTTTTCTGGCATAGTTCCACCATTTTTAGCAATAACCTCTCTAATATTTTTTCCAATATTATAATGTGTTTCATTAGCTGCTTGCTCACTAGATATATTATCTTTTTTTAGTTTTGCCTCAGTCTGACTAATTCTAAAAAGATTAGCTATTAACTCTTCACTACCCATATTATCCAAAATATCTTCTCTATATCTTAATTTTTTTCTTTTAGCAATATCATCAGCAGTTTCACCATTATACAATCCCCTATATCCAGCATTATGAAATTTATCAAAGTTTTTAACACTACAGTTTTTAGCAGTTTGATTTAAAGACTAGTTACCTCTTCTAGTCAAACTTCTTTGGTGAACTACCCATCACCTAAAGGTAATGGGCTTCTAAGGAGCTAACGTTCCTATTTAAGAAGTTTGATATTTAAGTTTCCACCTAAGCAATTAGGCAATCCTTATTCTTATGGGCGTGTCCACTTCGCCCCTACCGTATAGGATATTCATATCCACAACGCTACTTTTACGCATAATATTCAACGCACCATTTATATCTGCATTAAATGTTTTACCATTTGCCGTTTTGTATAGACCACGATGTACTCGATTACCACTAAATTCATATTCTTTAGGATTATCGTTATTATAGACAGGAATGTTATCTTTATCCCAAAAGCTTGCTTTTGAAGTGTAGGATTCTTCCTGTTCTACATAAGTGATACCATTAAGTTCACACATATATGCCAGCTTATCTCTAAGGCGACCGTATGGTATATTTACAAAGTTTTGGTTATTTTGCTTACCGATATGACTGTTTCTTTGGAAAGTCACATTGTAGCCTGCTATAAGAGTGCCTATATCATTGTTAATACAGTAATCTATAATCATACGAGCTACTTTGTTCATATAATCATTAACCTTATTGTTGCAGTCCCTGGCGATAGCTTTTTGCCTGTTAGTAGGCTTTTTACCAAAGTGCTGCTTATCCTTAATGGATTGCAAACGAGCATTTTCTTTGTTAAACCACTGATTTATGGATTTAAGCCTTCTTCCATCAACAATGAATGACTTACCTGTACTTGATACCGCCGTTACAAGATTATTTACACCAAGGTCTAATGCAAGTGCATTTTGTGTGTTTAGATTTCTTTGAATACATTCAGTTTCATATATATACTGAATCTCAAAGTACCTTGCATTTGTCTTTGGTAAAATGCGAATCTCTTTTACTTTCTTATCAAGTAATACAGGTGGAATGGTAATCTCCACAACCTTATGCGTTTTTTTAAAGTTGTTTGAAAATGGAAGTATTAACTTATTTCCATTAAGTCTCACAAAACCTATGACAAGTGTTGTATATCCGTCTTTTGGAAGATAACGTGGCAACTTACAATCCTTAAAGGAATATTTACCTTGTTTTGCAAGCTTTATCAAACCAAAGAATGATTTAAAACTACCATCAACCTCTTTAAGTATTTGTTGTGCCATATTTGAGTTTAATTCTTTGTAGTTAGGACTGCTTTTAAGAAGCTTATAGTTCTTCTCATACTTCAAGAATTTATCCCCTGTAAAGTAATACTGCCGAACATTATATATGGCTTCGTTAGTAAGATTTTTAGCTATATGGCAAAGTTCCTTAATTGATTTGTAATCTTCCTTAGACAGATGTTTTATCTGCTGTTTTACAGTAAGATACATGCGTTGTCCCTCCTTTCGTCAGATTTAGAGAAATTCCCTATGTATCTGTTATACTGATTATTTTACCAAGAAACAATATTATCAGTAAAATATATATTTCGTGGTTGCTTACATCCCACCACCTAAAGGTAGTGGGTTTTACGCTCTAAGTTATAAAATCTTTTCTCATCTTCAGTTAAATTATCATATTCTTTTTCTGTTAACTCTTGTTTTCTAGTTTGCACTGCAAAATATGTTTGTCCTAAAGCAACTACCTGCTTTCTAGAATCAGCATTCTGAACAATTAAATAACAAGCATATCTAGACAACTTATAATCCATGATATTCCTTGAAGTCCTAGAGCCTATTTTAACCATTTTTCCCACTTGGGCAAAATGGTCTGTTACTCCATAATTACTCTTTTCACAAGCAATTTTTGCATTTTCAATTACATTACAAAACTTATCCCATCTTTTGTATTCTAATGCTACTTGTAATTCTCTAGCATACCAATATTCCTTATCATATTCATTAGTATGTTTAATCCTCTCAAAAATTGTTTCATTGTACTCATTTATTTGATTCATGTTCCACCTCCAAAAAATTTTAAATATATAATATTATAAAAACATATGTTCGTCAATACTTATTTTGAATTATTTTTATAATTCTTTTTGAAAGTACTCATAAACACCTCTAGTTATACTTAAAGCTAATCTTTTTTGATAATCTTCTCTTTGCAATAAATATCTATCATTTGGATTAGACAAGAAACCACACTCTATTAAAACACCAGGTACTCTAGTATTAGAATATAAATAAAGATTAGTCTTCTTAATAATCCTCTTAGTCTTAAACTCTTTTTTAAATTCATTATGAATACTTTCTGCTAATAAAAGATTATTCTTATTTATAGAATGATATAAAACCTCTTGTCCTCTACCATTCCCTGCATTTATGTGAATAGAAAGATATAAATCACTCTTTTTATTTTGAATAAATAATATTCTTCTATATAAGTCTCCTCTTTTCTTTCTAGCATCCCACTTACTAGATAAATCTTCATCAACCATCCTAGTCATATAGACAGTTGCCCCATTTTCTTCTAAGACTTTTTTTAATTGATAAGATATCTCTAGATTTAAATCTTTTTCCATAAGTTTACCAGATATAGTCCCACTATCTCGACCACCATGCCCGGGATCAATTGTAATTATTTTTCCTTCCAGTGGTAATATATTATTCATTTTAGCATCCACTAATTGAAGTGATATTAATAAAGTAAAAAAAAGTATTAACATTAAACTCTTATATTTTCTAATAACCATATAAAAACACCTAGTAAATTTTATGTCTACTAGGTAATTTTAATCACAATAATAACAAAATAGTTAAATAAGTAACTCTACTTAGCTTTATTAAATTTTTTCTTTCTTTTGTAGCAACTAACGTCCCATCTGTCTTGTAAATTGATACTCGAATGACATCATCATATAAATTTAAAGACCTATTCAAAATATCATCTACAGAAGTAAAAGAAGGGATATCATCTTCATCAATAATTGGATTACAATCAGCAAAGCCAATCATAAATCCTTCTATTGTTTTACAATAAGCACCAAGTGAATACTTATCATCTTTTTCAAAATATACAATTCTATATCCTTCATCATATTTTTTTCCACAACCAGCATCTATTAGTTTTTCAGATAAAATTTTCATTTTGTTAACTCCTTATATATATTTATATTATAAAACATATATTTGTTTCAAAATAATAATTAATTATCAATATTAGTATTTTTTCTCTTGCAAATCAGACTTATTAACTGATGATAATTTTAATTCATAACCTATTGGTTTAACATTTCCAAACACTTGACCACCAAATACAATTACATCATCAGAATATATTGGTTCTTTGTTAATAGCAAAATTGCTTAATTCATCAATAGAAATTCTTTCTTTTTCTTTATCATAAATCATTTTATCTAAATACTCTTGTTTAAAATCATTAGATGCTATAATTTTACTAAATACATCAATAAAGTCATTAGTAGTATATTCACTTCCAATAAAATCATAGTATATAGTTGGATTGATTTTTACTATATTTTCTATAAATAATTCTTTAAGATGCTCCGTCTTTTCAGAATTTTGTTCACTTGTATTATAGATTTTAGAAAAGTATTCACAAGTATCCTTTATGTTATCAAAATCATTGTGTTCATTATCAGAAAAATTTCTTATAATAACATCTAGGGTAATTCCACACAATTCGTCTACTGATTCATATATATTTTTTGATAGTAAATGCCTTTCTATTGCATACTTTGTATTTTTAGGAAAATTTTCAACTAAAAGATTTTTATATTCTTCCTCACTAAGTTGTTCATCAAAGTTTTTCTTATTTTTTAAATAGTCTTCAACAGTTGTTTTATCTTCATGATATGAATAATTTAATGTAAATACGTTAATACAATCTTTAAGAGCAGTTAATTCTTTTTCATTTAAGGTATTTTCTGTTATCTCTATTATTCTATTTAAAATATCATTTTTGCTATCAATATTATCTACATACATTAATGTATCAATTAAATATCTATTTTTACCTAATATCATCATTAAGTTTTGATAAAAGACTTTATTTATCGTATATTTACCTGAAGGTTGAGTTTTAAAATCATTAAGATGAAACTCTTCCCCGTTTTCTCTATTATTTATAGTCACATATGTATAATTCGTATCACCATATTCTAATTCATCTTGTCTTTTACTAACTACAGCCTCTTCTATTTTATTTAAGAAAGACTCACGATATTTATACCCTTCCATTAAAAAATGATTTTTTTCTGTTTCTAATGAACCAATTGCATGACCAGCTTCATGTATTAACAAGTTTAATGCTTCATGTTTACTTTTACAAGACCAATCAAATTCAATTTTCTTTTCTTCTTTATATGTTGCACCACTGTTCTTTCCTATTCTATTTCTTGGTACAAAATTATATTCTTCAAAAAACTTGACTGTTTTTTCTTTGCCAAAAATACTTATCATTTCCGGTAACAATTCTATAGTATTCTCAATTAGTTTTTCATCATAATTTTTACCAATCATTAATTGTTTAATGGTATCTTCTAACTGCATATATTATCCTCTTTTCTTTAATTGTTTGCTAGTCCTTCTCATTAATCATACCATAATTTACTACAAAAACTAAACTTATTAGTAGTGAAAAATAATCCTTATTCTTAAAAATTTTGCAACATATTTTTAACAATTGACACTGATGCTCACTATAAATAACAAAAATATATTTATATTAGCAATTAATAATTTATACCTATAAATGTTTTAATATCTTTATCCGTTGGATTTGATGAGAATCTCTGACCTTCAAGCCAATTACCACTACCTGTCTCTTTCTCTAATAGTTTTCCACTATTACCGATATCAGACGATGCTGATGTACAAAATGGTATAACTGTCTTTCCAGCAAAGTTATTAGCTTTAACAAATGTATTTACTGGCCAAGCAGCTATTCCCCACCATATAGGATAACCAATTAAAACAGTATCATAACTATCCCAATTAGCTACTTCAGTACTTTCAAGTTCAACATTTCTTAAAGATTCGTCATCATGTTCTCTTGACACTCTTGATTTAGCATTTGTCCAATCTAAATCATCAGATGTATATATATCTTTTGGTACTATTTCAAAAATATCAGCACTTAAATTACTAGCAATATTTTTAGCAACTGATTCAGTATGACTCTGAGCAGAATAATATACTACTAGAATTTTTTTATTAGAAGAGGTGGTATCATTACCAGAAGTAGATGTACCACTATTTTGATTAGTCTTATTATTTCCATTTAAGACATAGTAAGAACTGGCTCCAATTATAACAATTAATAATATTACTAAGATTATAGTTATACTTTTTTTCATTATAAATCTCCTTACCAGTTTTTCTTGTCATTACGACAGTCTTCATTTTCTCTTCTTGATTTTACAATATTATCAAACCATTCAACCATCTTAGGATCTTGATGATTAAAGAACAAACTATTACTTGTATCTAATTTACTAATCTCTTGCATATCATCTTCTGATAGTTCAAAATCAAATACATTAAAGTTTTCTTTCATTCTTTCTATATGAGTTGATTTACAAGCGATAATAACTCCTCTTTGGATTAGCCATCTAAGCATTACTTGAGCGGAAGACTTATTATATTTTTTACTAATACTAACTAATACCTCATTAGTAAATAAACCATTTCTTCCCTCTCCAAAGGGGGTGCCCATGCTTCCATTTTTACTCCGTATTTTTCCATATTTTCTTGTGCTTCTACTTGAGCATTTAATGGGTTTACCTCAACCTGATTAATTACTGGTACAATGCCTCTACCAAATAAACAAATATCAGTTAGTCTATCAGGATAAAAATTAGATACTCCAATCGCTCTAATTTTACCTTCTTCATATAGCTCTTCTAAAGCTCTATAAGCTCCATAATAATCGCTAAATGGTTGATGAAGTAGTACCAAATCAATATAATCTGTTTTTAACTTTCTTAAAGATTCCATTACGGACTCTTTACAGTTTTCATATCCATAATTATCAATCCAAACCTTAGTTGTAATAAATAATTCTTCTCTTGGGATACCACATTCTACAATAGCATCTCCCACTTCACTTTCATTAAAATAACTCTGAGCTGTATCAATTGCCCTAAATCCTACTTTAATTGCATCAAGTACACATTTCTTTGTTTCTTCTTTAGGTATTTGATAAACTCCAAATCCTAGTATAGGCATTTCTACGCCATTATTAAGTTTTACATATTCCATATAATCATCCTTTCTTTAACTACATTACAATTATAAATGTCGGGTGTTAATCCCGGTCAAGCTTTTTTATTTATTTCGTAAAATAAGTTATATTCACAGTTATTATCTAATTAGCAAATATGCAAAAGCCATTCCTATAGTAATCCCAATAAATAGTATTAATGCTAAATAATTAGTAAAACCATTATCACTAGCAGTATTCGTTTTAACATAAGTTTTACCTTTTAATTGTTGTGTTTTATTATAGTCTTGCTCATTTTCTATACATGAAGGCATACTTTTATTTGTATCTAATGATTTAACATCATCAAAACTAGTACCATCCCTAATTATCCCAGCTTGCATTGATGAAAGTAATGGTTTATTGGCTCCTTTAGAATTTTCTTTAGCAATTTTAATATTATTTCTAACTAGATTATGATCATTTTTACCAAATAAAGTCCAATAAGTACTTCTTTGAAATTTAACTCCATTATCTAAATAACAATTTCCAATATAATCTTGCATGTTTCTCTTAATAGACCACAACGAATCAGTTACTCCATTATTTTTAGCTGTTTCATAATTACTAAGAAATTCT
Source organism: uncultured Bacilli bacterium (assembly GCA_934131695.1). Classification (GTDB taxonomy): domain Bacteria; phylum Bacillota_I; class Bacilli_A; order RF39; family UBA660; genus Onthousia. The sequence continues at coordinate 55,609 of CAKOZV010000004.1, forward strand.
TTTTCAAAATGAAAATCATGTTCTGTGCACTCTGTTTTTTTAGGTTTAACAATCTTTATTTCTCCGTCCACTACAAGTTTACCATCTTGAATTCTTTTTATCATCTTAGCTGTCTCTGTAAGATTCTGTTTACCCTTTTCTGTCATTACATCTTCATCTGATAAATGCATTTGATCTCCAAAAGAATCTATTAAATCAGGACTTAACTTATCTATTTCAAATAAAACTTCTTCTACCTTATCTCTTTTTTGTGGACTTTCTGTTAGTGTTGTTTCATTATACATAAATTCTACACCTACTGGTTTTTTTATATCATCAAAACAAGATACAATTTCATTAATAGTTATTCCAAAATTCTTTTCCCACACCATATCATAAGAAGAATCTTTAAAAGTTTTATTTTTTTCCACAAGTTCATTAAATATTTCGACAGTATTTATTACCTTAGAGCCATCAGCTAATTGTTTATTGTTCTCTTCTATAAAGTCTATAGATTTTTTAACAAAAGCTTTCATTTCTGCAAGGATTTGATCATGATCCTTTATGCTTTTACCTTGTCTTAATAAATTATCAACATGAGACTGATCAAATAAAGCATGATACCTCATATGTTTATTATGACTCATACAATAATAAAAGGCTTTTTCTGTTAAGTATGGATCAAATACTTTTCCATTAGATGACTGATAAATAGTATTATCAAACTTACCAGTAGCTATTATAATAGTGTCTATTGATGGGTCATTTGAAATTAGGTTAGATAAACTTTTCATTTCTTCATAAGAAACTGATTTAACATTTTCAAAATCATCTTTCATATAACGATTAAATTGGGTTATAAAATCTACACCATGTCTTTGTTGTAAATATTTATAAGCATCATCTATCTTTCCTTGGGAAATAAAAGATAAACAGTCATCTTGCTCTTGAGTAGAAATACCTAATTTTTCTAATTTTACTTTTGCTTGTTGCTCAATGCTACTCATTTTAGCATTGTCTAAATAACTAATTAAACTATCTTGATACTTTTGATATAAATTTTTTTTAGCATCTTCTAATTCATCGATTGTTTGAATCAACTTATAATTAGGTATAACATCTTCTACCGTCATATTTGGAAACTGTCCACAAATATTTTCTACATAATTTTTTAGCTCTTCTTTAGATTTTAGTTCAGTAATCATTAATAAATCAATTTGTTGTTGGCTTAAATATATACCGTTTTTACTAGTATTTAATTGCAAAGAAGCTAATTCTCTAGATTTCCCAAGCTGATTATTTTCTGTAAATTTTGCTAAATGGTTTTGAAACTTAACAAAATCTTCTATCGTTTGATTGGCAATTTCATTAACTTTAGGAATTATTTCTGACTTCAAGTCACCATTTGAATTTTTAAACATTTCTATTGCCTTTTTCTTCTTTTCATCAGTTATTAAACCTACATATTTAGAATTAATACTTAATACAAGTTCATTAATATACTGTTCTATTAACTGTTTCTTTTGCTCACTATTCATATTCTACCACCTTACGATATAATTATTTATCTATATTATAACATTTAACCAATTATGTTTTTTATAAAATTATGTTATTATGTGTAAATTAAATACCTAAATAGCCATCATAATACAAAAAAACATCTAATATTATAAACTACTAGATGTTTCTAATTAATTATTTTATAGCAGAAGACTGTAAAGCAGTAATAGCAATTACCCCAACTATATCACTAGCATTACATCCTCTAGATAAATCATTTATTGGCTTAGCAAGTCCTTGAGTAACTGGCCCATAAGCTTTAGCAAGTCCTAATCTTTCAGTTATTTTATAGGCGATATTACCAGCATCTAAATCAGGAAATACTAAAACATTGGCACTACCTGCTACTTTTGAACCAGGTGCTTTTCTCTCTCCTATTTCTTTAACAATAGCAGCATCAAACTGTAATTCACCATCTAAAGTGATATCTTTTAAACTTTCCCTAGCAAGGTCTACCGCTTTTACTACTTTTTCACTATCAGGACATTTTGAAGATCCATAAGTAGAATGTGATAGAAAAGCTACTTTCGGAGTATCTTCTACTAATAATTCAAAACTTTCAGCACTACTTTTAGCAATATCTACTAATTGTTCACTAGTAGGATTTTGATTTAATCCACAATCTGAATAAATAAATACCCCATTAGAACCATACTGCTTTTGTGGAGTATCCATCAAAAAGAAAGATGAGGCTGTCTTAACATTAGGTGCTGTCTTAATAATTTGTAAAGCTACACGTAAAGTATCAGAACTAGAGTGAACTGCTCCACTAACCATTCCATCAGCATAATTAAGTTTAACAAGCATAGCTCCAAAATAAGGATAGTCGTTAGCAAGTATTTCACTAGCTTTATCAAGAGTCATTCCCTTTTTCTTTCTTAACTCATAATAAGTATTAACACACAAATCAAAGTCAGTAAACTTAACTGGTTCTATTATCTTACATCCATCAAGAGAAATATTGTTCTTTCTTGCTAAAGATAAAATATCTTCTTCCTTACCAATCAAATAAATATCCGCAATATTTTCCCTAACAGTGATAGCTGCAGCTTCTAAAGTTCTAATATCATCTGTTTCTGGTAAAACTATTTTTTTCTTCTCATTTTTCTTTACTCTATAAATTATCTTTTCTATAAAATCCATATCTTACTCCTCCTCTAATTTACTTTCTCCTGTTTTATAATCTATAGTAACACCTTTTTGAACATTATATACATAAACATTAAATGATAACTTTCCCTTATCCTCAATTGAATATGCTTCCATATATGCTCCATTTGCTACTAAATTATCACCATCAAAAACAGGGGTTACTCTATATAAAACATGATTATTAGTCTCTTTTATATAATTAGCTACTTTATTCTCAAAAGGTAACATTCCATCTACATTCATACTTCTAGTACAAGTCATTAAATTTTTGGGATTAGCATTTTGTCCAGTTAATTGATGGGCAATTAAATGACATCTATTATATAAATATTTTCCATCAACAAAATCATACTTAACTGTATGCCATCCAGCTGGTTTAATCATCCCTATACTACCTCTTTTAGTAGTTGGCATTGTACTTTTACTAACAAGAGCAAAAGCTACTCCTACTCTACCTAAGGAATCTAAATCACTATATTCTTCTTTTTCTGTTAACTCTTTTTCACTATCTGTAAATGTTGGTTTATTATTATTTACCTCTTTATAAGGTTCATTATCATAACTTGGTATACTAATAACATCACTTGTATTATTACTATTATCTTTATAAGCATAAGATGGTAATATATATTGATAACTAACTACTGCTATTAAGACAATTAAACTTAACAGCGATGTTACTAGTTTCTTATTCTTTCTACTCATCAAACCATCCTTTCCCTATTTATTGTATCATAAGATTACAAGATTTTTTAGAAATTTATTTTCTTATTTAATACTTTATGATAAACTTTAGATAAAGATGGAGGATTTATGAAAAAGAAGAAGAAAAGAAAAAAGATTATTACCTTTATTACACTCTTCATTATAATAATTATTATATTAGTATATCTAGCATCAACTAATAAAATTGAGATAAAAATTCCATTTACTGATATTAATACAACTAAAACAGAAAAGAAAAAATTAACTATATATGATGAAGATAGTAATAAAAGACCAATTGCTGTTATGATAGACAATAATGTTGGTTACTCTTCTCAAGTAGGATTACAAGATGCTTTTGTAACTTATGAAGCAATAGTAGAAGGTGGCCTTACTAGAATGATGGCTATATTTAAAGATACCAATACAGCATTAATAGGACCAGTTAGAAGTTCTAGACATTACTTTTTAGATTATGCTTTAGAATATGACTCACTTTATGCCCACTTTGGTTGGAGTACTTTTGCTGAAAATGATATCAAGTCTTTAAGAGTAAATAATATTAATGGATTATATGTAGATAGTGCTTACTGGCGTGATAGAAAGATTGCTGCTCCCCATAATGTTTTTACTAACATAGAAACTTTATATAAGAGTGCGGAAAATCTTGGTTACCAAACAACTACTGATGAGTGGGAAGCTCTACCAATAACTAGTGACAATGTAGATTTAACGAAAATAAAGAATAAGACTTGTACTGATACTGATTGTGATACTGGTTTAGTACAAGCTAACAAAGTAACTATTCCCTATTCTAATAGTCAAACAAGAAGTTATGCCTATGATAGTGAAAGAAAAGTTTATCTAAGATATATGAATCATAATGCTCATATAGATAGAGATAGTAAAGAACAATATCATTATAAAAATATTATTATTATCAAGGTTAGAAATAAAACTTTAGATAATTATGGTAGGCAAGACTTGGATACAACAGGTACTAAAGAAGCATATTATATAACAAATGGATATGCCATACCAATAACTGCTAAGAAAAATTCAAGAAGTGGTAAAACCATCTATAATTATATGGATGGTAGCGAAGTTAGATTAAATGATGGAAATACTTTCATTCAAATAGAACCTGTTAATATGACTCCATCATTTGAGTAGTAGTAAGGGGTAGTAGTATGTATGAATGGTTAAATTTAGAATTATTAGATTATAAAAATAAAGATGACATATGGGACTTAATAAACTTATTTGAAGATGGAACATTACAAGAATATAGTGAATTACCACCAAGATGTCCCTTTGTCTTTCTTATTCAAAAGTATAGAGAAGTTAATGGTAATAAATCACATAAACCAATTGGATTCATATTTTTAGAATCAAAAGATATCACTAGTGACGACTTATATATACATTTTGGTATAACAAAAGATGAAAGAAATAAAGGATATATGAAACAAGCACTTTATATTCTAAATCATAAACTAATAGGTAATACTATGGAACAAGAAGAACATTTAAAAGATTATGAAAAAATATTAACATCTTCTAATATCCTAGCAATTAATGAAAAAGACAATAATATAGTAAAACACTTATTACAAAATAATTGCTATTATATTAATTCTAAACAACAAATATATTATATGGGATTTAATGAAAGAAAAAAGCTACTTACCAAATAAGTAACTTTTTTAATATGCTTTCTCTTGAATATTTTTATTTATTTCAATATTTCTATTAGTTAATATATCAGAATACCCAGATACTTTTAAAGTCTCATCCATAAGGATTCTATTATCGTCTTTATTATTTATTAGTTGTAAATATTCTGCTGAAGTATTATGATTATTAGCAATAATATCTAAAGTTTCTCCACCACCAACTCTTGTTATTAAATCAAAATCATTTGATACTTTAACATATTCTTGGAATCTAAGTAATCCCTCAGTAAGAGAATCAGTAAACTTATTGACATCAGTATTTCCATCTACTGCTATTGTTACAAAACGACTAGCTCCTTTTTCACCTAAAGAGTTTTCAACAGGAGATTCTTTTAAAGTTGGATGTCCACTATCGTCATATCCTTTTATACCACACTGAATATCCATATCAGTTAAACCATTGCTTCTTAAAGAACTATTAAGACTTACTGCTAATGGATCTGTTTGATTATCACGATCATTATACTGACCAATAATTTTTGTCTTACCATCATTATTATAATCAAGTAAACTTATATAAGTCTCACTACCATTCATATTTTCAATGCTATAAGAATCGGCAACAGTTTCTACAGAAACACCTTCACTTGCTAATTTAGTTGAAAGAGAATTTATAAAATTATCTTGTACTCCATCATTTACTAAGACAATATTTAAATCATTTAAGTCTGTAATATCTGCATAAATAGTATCATCTGCCGTTTCTGTCTCTTTTGGAATTACAGGATCATCAATTCTAGTATGACTATTATAAGCGATAGAAGCACCAGTTATAGCTACAGCAAAAACAGCAATACCTACTCTAGTTTTAAATCTCTGTTTAGCTCTAGCTTGTCTTTGTCTTTCAATTTTAGCCATTCTTAACATCTGTTTTTTTCGTTGATTTAAATCAATAATTTTAGATTCATTTACCTCTAGATTTCTTACCATAATATCACCTACTTCTTCTCACTAATAATTGTTAAAAGTTTTATAATTTCACCAAAACCATATATTAAGGAACAAAATACAAAACTAACTAACCAAAATATTAAAGTTAATGCAAGATTATATTCTGTATTAGTACAAGTTTTAAATAATGTAGACGTTTCCGTACAAGCTGGAAAAATATTTCCTAGAATAATACCAATTATAAAAAAGAAAGCAAATAATAAGTAAGCTAATTTTTGATAGAAGTTATGTTCTCTAGTCTTAGTTACCTCTTTACTAATCTTTTTTAACTTAGGAAGTGGTTTCTTTTCCATTTCTATCTCATCAAATAAATCTTTCATTATTTATCACTCTCCTCTTCTTTTTTTATTTTTTTCTTTTTAGAAGAAGATACTTTCATATCATCATATTCTTTATATAAGGATATATATCTAGCAAATAGAAAATAGAATAAAACTTCCAATAGAGAAATAACTATACTTTCAAATGATGTTGAATTAATAAGAGCTACTACTAAATGAATAACTAACAAAGTAGTAATCAAATAGAAATACTGTTCATTTTTTAACTCTACTATTACACTAGTACTTAAATGAAGTTCCTTACCAATTACCGTATTTGAAATAAAAGCATATAGAAAATAAACTGTAAATAGTATATTAATTCCTAACTGCAAAAGAGAATCTAATCCAAATGACTGAAACACAGTAAACATACTTGCTAAGGTAATTAAGCCAAAGAATATAAGCATAATTACATTTAAATGATCAAAATATTTCTTTCCCACTTTAAAGTGAAGTAGAGCAAAATAGATTAATGTTAAAACATAAATACTATTATGATTTAAAATAGATCTAATAATATCAGTAGTACCCAACTGACTATTAATCGCAAATGACTGTGATAAAATTATTAACACCACTAATAATCCAATAATAACATACGTAACTAGTCTTGGACTATCAAACCAATCTTTTTCTTTACTATCTTTCATACAAACACCTTCTTTTTATTTAATATTAATTAGCAACTTCTCTTATTTTGGTTTTTCTTCTATATACTTTTTTACTAACTAATTTATAATCTTTTTCTATCTGTTTAATACTATCATACTTTTTATCTACCTTTTCATTTAGCATAGTAACTAACAAATCTTTCTCATAATAGTTATTAAGAACTAATTTTCCCTTCTTAGAAAGATTATAAATTGTTTTACTATCATTAGCTTCATACTCTTTATCATCATTCCAGTCTGTTACTCTATAAAGAGTATAACTTTTGTTTCCTATTAATTCTCTATCTATTAGATATTCTCCACATTTAAGTGTTACTCTCTTTCCATCTTTTAGAAATTCCACTTTTGATTCATAAAGATCACAACTTTTGCCATTGAAAGGATTTTTAATTGGTGATATCAAATCTAAGTTTAACATCTCATATAGATATATTGTACCTTCATCCTTAAAATTATAATTAATAGCATTCATAGCCATAACTCTAGCATTAAAGTTAAATACTTGATATTTTTCTTTATTACTTAGTTTAAGTATTGCTACTAACAAAATAGCTGTTAATACTAAACAAACAACTGCTACCGTTAAAAACTCATATGCTCCAAAACCTTTATTATTTTTTTTCTTCTTTTTCTTATTCTTTTTCATACGCCAACAACTTTCTTTCAAAATTATCATCTACTAATTTTATGGTATCAACACTAACTTTTAGTGATGATGTATAGTCGCCTTTAAAGAAAAGATTTCTTGCTCTATTAATTCCTTCTTCTATATCTTCATGAAGAGGAATATATTTATTGCCATAAACAATAGCCATTTCACTCATCTTAGCAGTTTTAATCATTGAAACAGTTGTATTATAAAGTTTTAAAACTAAATCTCTAGCTGTATCTACTCTAGTATTTAATGTTTTAATAGCAATTGGTTTTTTAGATAGTTCTTTTATTACCTCTAAGATAGCTTCATTAGCTTCACTAAGTTCAACAAAGTATCTATCTTCAATAACTGGTAATTTATACTCTCGCATTTTTTCTTTACATTCTTTTAACAGTCTTTCAATCTCTTCTAGTTGTTCTCTTGCTCTTTGTTCATCTTCATACATATTACCAAGTGATTTTAAAGCAATATCTAGAGTTGATTCTACTTGTTTTAATCTATTAGATAATTTCTCCACTTCATCATTAACACTAGAATAAGGTGTCGCTTTATTCTTAACTTTTTCTAGCATCTTATGATGATCATCTTTAATAACTGTTAAATCTTTATTAACCTCATCTATTATTTTTACATCTTCTTTATTTAAATCATACATATTCTCAATATCATCTAATTGTTCATATATATCAGTTACTAGTTTAACCGTTTTATTTAGTTTTTTTTCAAAATCTTTACTTGCTTCTTCATATACTTTTCGTGATAATCTCTCTTTTTCAAAGGCCACAAAAATACTATCTAAATAGTCCAATATTGTCTTAAGCTCAAACATACAGTCTTCTAAGTTCAAGACTTTAATCCTATCTAGAATAACACTTACATTCTTTTTAGCTTCCGCCATATTATCATCAATACTTAAAAAGTCTAATGGATAGCCATCACTTTCCATCTTTTCTTTAGTATCTTCTATTTCTTTTATTCTCTTAGGAACCATTTGTTTAGACATCAATAGTAAATCAGGCACCTCAGAAATAACTATTTCCATATGCTCAATCATAGTATCAAGAGCTTTTACGATATGAACTACATCGGTATACTGATTCTGATCCATAGCTGTTTCAAACTCTAAGAATCTTTTTTCAATATTCTCTAACTGTAATTCTATCGCTTCAGCCATCTCTTCATAAAGGTTTTTATGTTCTTGATATTCTTTATTTAATTCTCTATATTTAGTTTTTAATTTAGTAATTATATTTCGATATTTTTCTTCACTAAGAGTAATTTCTTTAATCTGATCAAGTAAATAATTAGCTCGTTCTTTCGCTTTATATAATCCTATCTCACATTTACTTATTTTACTCTTAGCAAGATTATATTCCTTTTTATCAATCAATGTATCAAGTTCAATTAACAAATCATCGATTTTAGGAAGTTCTTCATCTTTAATATAAGCAAATTCATCTTGCCATTTCTGATATTTTTCTTCCATCTTTTCATTCTTTATAATCGGTTCTAGTTTAGAAAGTTCAAGAAGCACAGGGGTACTTCCAATTAAGTTTTTTTCTGTATCTAAATTTTTACATAATTTTAAATAATAGTTTTTCCTTTTTTTCTTTAAAACAACGATAAGCACAATAATAAGAATGATTACAATTAAAATTCCGGTCAAAACATATAGTAATGTTCCTTTCATATAGCTCACCACCTACTATTTAATAATACCATAATCCTAGTTTTTTAGCTACAAAATATTTATTAATTTAAAAGTCAAGTGCAACTTTTATGAATAAAACTATGTAAATTTATATGATATTTTATACCGAGAAAACTTTTGACAAGTAAAGATATATTTTTTTACCTTAATGGAGTTTAATTATTGTTATTTCAATTTTTTAAATTAACAATAACTTAAACGACTATAAATTAATGAAAATATACCTGCTTGTCAAAAGAAAATCGGAATAAATAATTATAAATAATTTATCTTTTCTCGTAATTTATAAATTTTATTCAAAATTGATTTAAATATTTTATTATAGTTGTTTTTCACAAATTGTTTCATTTTATTAAATTTGTTAACAACTTCTTCAGAAGTTTTTCCTTTAAGTTTAAATATTATTTCAAACCTTGTTTTTCGCTCAGTTAGTGTCATTAAACATTCATGTTTTCCTTTTTTAGTGACAATTACAGTGTCTAACTAAAAGTGTCCAAAATAAAGACGTTTATCTATTTCTTCTGGTCTATTATTAATACTATATTCAACTTTAGATTCAGAAGAATCACTTTATGATATTTATATTCTTGTTTATATTTCATTCTTCTAGTATCTTCCAACCTAACATCTATAATATGATATCTTATTGCAGCATAAATTGTTGGAGTAGTAATAGCTTCAAACCCATCAAGTTCAAAATAGGTGTGAGTTTTCATATAGCCTACACAATTACATCAGAAGCCCATTTATCTATTTTAATTTTATCTTCAATAAATTTAGCAATTTTTTATTTTTTCTTAATTTGTATTCAACTTTAGATAAACCACGCTTGAAGTCTGCATTTTCTTGAGCATATTCGGCAGTGTATGGCATTGTTTTAGTTTTACCAGTTCTAATATACATTTTTTCTTTCCCACGTTTTTTATCTCTCTTGAAATAGTAGACTTATGAACTCCTAAATAATTAGCAATATAAGTATTATTAAATAATCTTTTACCATTTTCATCTTTTTAATTAATTAAAGATTCAATTTTAATTCTGTCCTCCTTTTTTAAGTGATGATATTGTTCTTCTTTTGTATTTGTAATATTATTATTCTCAGACATATGGATTTTCCTTTCTTTTTTTTGACGAAAAGATATTATAGATTATTCATATTTCTTTTTCAATATTGAAGTACTGCACTTCAAATTTAAATTAACATATATGGTCAGATTTGACAATTTATTATTTTTATATTAGAAAACAAGCCATATCAAGCAGGAAATTTCAGAGTATTACACTCTGAAATTTTTTGTTTTCTTTTAGTAATTAAAAAATCAAAGAATTTTCTTTGACCTTTTAATTACTATTCTTTTTTTTAGTTAAAACTAATGGTTTGTGATTTTCATCAACCCTGTTTCTATAAAATCTTTTATTCTTTCGTACCTCTTCAAATAATGATGTTACAAATTTAGTTTTATTTTTTGATTTTTCTACCTTCTTTAAATATTTATCACCCATTACATAATTTTCTTGTGCGTAGCTTTCTCTTGCCAAAACTAAAGTTGCGATTGCCTTTTGTTCATCGTTTAGACATAAAGTAGCACAAGCATCATCAATATTTATACCAGAACTTATTAATTCTGCAAGTTCGTTTATATTTTCTATTCCATAATAATTTTCAGTATCATTTTCAAAATCATCTGTTGTCATTTTAATCCTTGGTTTTTTGTCTTCTGGATCTATCAAGCCTTTTAAAGATGCAATCAATTCAGTAAAATCAAAATCAGTTTGCTCTTCTTTTGAAAGTGCAGTAGCAATTGTTAAGTAATTTATTGCTGTCTCTTTATCAAATTTTTTCATATATGCTAAACCTAATTTAACATATACCCATGCTTTAGGTTCTCCAAATTCTAGTAATTTTCTATATGATTCTATGCAATAATCATATTGACCATTATTATAAGCGTTATTACCTTCTTTTGCAGTTGCTGAAAAATCAAGATATTCATTAACAGGTGGTTTAAATCTTAAAACAATTTGTCTATTAGAATCTGATCCAATACTAAATGAAACTACATCTGGAATATCTTTTACTATATTATGTATTCCTTTTCTTCTATTACTATCCATTGGTTTTAATAATACAATACCTTTTTCGTGTAATTCATATAATTTCCCATTGATAAATTTCGAGTCGTCATAATCTACAATTTTTGGTTTTGAAATTTCTGTTTTCTTTGTAGTTTCTATAACTTCACTTGTTTCTATTATTTCTTCACTAGGTGTATCAACAATTTCTTCGTCAATATAAATAGGTGTATTTGAAATTGGATATTGGACAGACGGTTCAATTACTTGTTGTTGAACTGGCACAAAATTCACTGGCTCATGTTCTACATTTTTTATAGAAGCATCCACTCTATCTAAAATTTCATTATTTCTTTTATAATTCAACATTTTTTCTGTAGTATTTAATACTTGTTCTAACCCATCTGTAAGCACACAGCTTTGTCCTAGTTTGTTTGACTTTGAAATAATATCTAAATATATTCTTGCTTCAGTAAATCTATTTTGAGCTAGTGTTTCATAAAAGTTTTGAATGTATTCTGAAATATTAAATGTAAAATTCTCTCTGCTTGCATAGATTAGTGCTATCATTGGTTTTGAAAAAGCCACATCTTTTTCTATTAAACTTATCTTAATTAAATCAATAATTAAAAATTCATACTCGCTCCTATTAATGCCATTTAAATAACCTCTTAATGCTCTAAATGAATTGTCAAAATCTTGTTGCATTAAATAACCAATTACTGTAGCAAAAGTTATATTACTTGTCATAGGGGAAGCATTTATTTGAGAAGTTGCAATATTAATATTAGTAACAGGTTCAGCTTTTTTTACTGGCGATGTTACTACTTTTTTTTCTTCTGCTCTATTAGTTTTTGTTTTTATTAATTCTGTTATATCTTTAAGTAACATAAACATAGCATTATCACTTGGATCTATATTGTTTCTTTCAATATAATCTTTGCTCAAAGATAAAGCAAGTTCAAAGTTTTTGCCATTGACAGCTTCAAATAATTTATTTGTAGAAATAACTTCTTTTTCTGGAATAATTCCTGTTTCTGCTAATTTAGAAACTTCCCTTGCTAGAAATAATATACATTCATCTGCTGCACTTAAATGATGTTGTTCTTGTACTTTTTTTAAATGAGATATAATTTCTTTATATTTTTTTTCTACAGCTAAATTAGTAATATTCTTTTTTAATCCATTTTGCACTTCTATAGCTTGAGATAATAATGTTCTTGTAATAATATCTTGAACACTTAAACTTCCGTGTTGCTTAATTAATTCATTAAGTTGTTTAGATGCCAATGTGAATTTTTGATTTAATGCAGATATTCTTACTTTATTTTGAGAATAAGGATCACTAAACCTTTTGTCATTAAAGTCAATTCTAATATCTTCTAATTTTAAGTATTTAGCATATTCTCTATGTTGTTCAGGAATTTCTGTTATCATACTAAGCAAATATAAATAGAACTTACTATCATTATTGTAATATTCGTCATCACTATCATAAAAATGTTCAAAGTAAGTAAATGCCTCTTCATAGTTCTTTGACTGAACAGCTCTTAAAAACAACTGAAAACAAGTTTCTAAATGATTTGGATTCAACTCATAACATTTTTTAAAACATGCAGTTGCTTTATCATAATCTTTTGAAGCAATAAGCTGTTTCCCATAATAGAATAAATCATCTATAGATAAAAGCGAATAGTACCCTCTCTTAACTCTTTCAAGAACCCTATCATTAATTAAATCAGTTAAATCTTTTGAATTAAAACCATAACTATTCAATTCTTTTGTTGTTAATTCTTTTTCATCTATTAAACCATTATACATCTTATTTAAATTCTCTTCATTTATCATTTTCTAATTCCTCCTTGCTTTCTTTTAAGTAAAAGCTCCTTGCTTTCAGACATACCTTCCTTATCAAACTCATCAGATAACAAAACTGGATACATTGTTAAAATATCTTTTGTTCCAATCATAGTAACAACACATAAATCACGAGTTTTTTCTTCACCTTTAAAACCAATTGGTGCATCTAATCTAAATCTATACATATCTGAAACTTCAAAGTGATTTGAATTCATATTTTCAATTTTTTCTCTTGCATCTATCAACAATTTTTTTAAATCAGTATATTTAAAAAAGCATCCATTTGTATCTTTATCTCTTTGATTCATGTGCTTACTTATATGTTTTAAAAGTAAGTCCTCACTATCATCAAACAAGCGATATATCATATAATCCTTTACTGGATCAAAATTATTGTCCGATTTTTTTAATCTCCCTAAATTTCGAAGTAATACATTTCTAATATTTGATAATGTTGTAGCAATTTAGGAGTTAGACGATCAGAATTTATTGATTTCAAATACTTATAAGCATCTCTGTAATTTTCTTCTAAAATATTTAAACATACCAATCCAATTGTAGATTGAATATAAAAATTTCTGTTTAATTGTAAAGTTTCTAACATTTTTCTTGCAACTTCATTATCTCCTGTTTGGATATATAACTTTGCTATTGCAAGTAACGATTTATTTTGCATCTCTGGATCAATCATACATTGACCATAATAATTTTTACTTTTTTCAAAATTATTTTCTATATTTTCTAATAATCCATATACTTGTTTAAACTCTATAATACTACTTTGATTATTTCTCAAAAGATTTCTTACTTTTGCATATTTTCCTTCTCTTAGATCTATTTGGATTAATTTTGAGAGAGATAAATCATTTAGTTCTCCATTATACTTGTAAGCCATCTCAAAATAATAACGAGCATTTCTGTAATCATTATTATTTCAAAATTCTATCCCCTTAAAGTAGGCATCTTTTTCACTTAATATCTTTTCCATTATTAACCTCCCTTCTCCATAAATTCTTAAAGTTATTCGCTTTGTAATTTTTTCTACACCAAACTTGCTATTTATAATATACCTCTTTATAAAAAAAATCAATATGTTATTATATTGTTAATTTAAATTTAAAGTGTTGCACTTCAAATTTAAATTAACAAGCTACAAAATATTTGACAAATCTACAAATTTATATTACAATAAATCTGCAATTTTACTTGAACAGCAATATTTCGCCTTTTTATATGTGTTTTTTGAAAGTTTCAAGTACCTTCGTTGCTGTGAAGCGAAAGAACAAAACAAAACTCCCATAGAAAGTGTTGGAAATAATTTTTCAAGAAGATGCAATTTATTAAGGAAAGGAGGATTTTTATGGCAAGATATACTGGACCTAGTTATAAACAATCTCGTCGTGTTGGTTTTTCTTTAACTGAAACTGGTAAAGAATTAGCTAAACGTCCTTATGGACCTGGTCAACATGGTAAAGATAGAAAAGGTAAACCTAGTGATTACTCTAATCAATTAAAAGAAAAGCAAAAATTACGTTTCATGTATGGTGTTAACGAAAGACAATTCCGTAAGACATTTGATGAAGCTAGTAAAATGGCTGGAGTTCATGGTACTAATTTCTTAATCTTACTTGAATCTCGTCTTGATAACTTAGTTTATCGTATGGGATTTGCTACTACTCGTCGTGGAGCTAGACAACTTGTAAACCACGGACATATTACTGTTGATGGTAAGAAGGTTGATATTCCTTCATATAGAGTTAAACCAGGAAGCAAGATTGCTTTAAAGGAAAATTCTAAAGATCATAAAGCTGCTCTTGACGCTATCTCTAAGATAACTAAACGTGTAGAGTATATTACTTTTGATGAAAATAAATTAGAAGGAACTTACGTTAGATATCCTGAACGTAGTGAATTAAATGCAGATATCAATGAATCATTAATCGTTGAATTCTATAACAAGTAATTAATTAAGATTAAAAAAGACTGTATGATAACTTTTCATACAGTCTTTTCGTTTGATTTATTCTTATATACCAGTACTATAAGTACTATGACTGGTATTTGATATAGTTTGATTGCTATATACACTCATACCTACTATTACTCCAATAATAATGATAGCAAGTATATCTAAAATAAAAGTTGTAATTATACTCAAACATACAGAATATCCTAATCTTTCTTCTTTAGCTTTAATTATATCAACATAACCAGTTACTAACATTACAATAAATACCAAAGTTGAAACAATTGATAAAATAAGAGCCAATTTATAAAATATAAAACTAATCACAATAGAAATTAACATTACAAATGTAGATAAAGGAGTGGCAAGAGCAATTACGTTCAAATAATCACCAAAAGTTCCTTTTCCTTTAAATATCTTACCTACAAATAATTTTGACATTAAAGCTAAGAAAATATAATTTAAAATAATTACAATTACAAATAATATAAATACTTTAAAGAATGGTAACTGTAAGCTTGATGTCATTGATGAAACATTGATATTTAAAATTGATACCATATTTTGAAATTTAGTAGCTAAATCTTTTACAATTCCATTATAAGTATTAGCTATTAAGAAATAACCAGATAATCCAAATACAATAGCATTTATTAATATCAAAATAAGACTTAATTTAGTGTTTTTTTCACTATACTTTTCCATTGTTTCAGAAGGTTTTTTTAAAGTGTTTTTATATATATTAGATACACTATCAATTAACTCATTAGTATTTTCATTTTTTTCTTCTATTACTTTTTCTTCTTTAATAGAACAACTACAAGGTTTTCCATCTTTTAGTGGTTTACCACATTTTGTACAAAATTTTGCCATAATTTACTCCTTCCTAATAATAACCTCTACTACTAGAATTAATTTTTGCACTATTATTAATAGTACTTTTTCCAGCGGCAGATAACATATAAGACACACTAGCAATACCAGTTACAATAGAAAATGCTACTACTGGTATTATCATTCCAGCAATATATGAGTATATAGATTGTGACTTTTTAGTTTTAGCAAGAAGCAAATACCCTTGATATAAATATACAAAGAATATAATTGTAAATGCTATAAATACCACCAATGCTAAGAATAAACTAATAAATGATACAATCATTGATAATAAGTAACCTACTGATAAGAATGCTTCTGTTATTCCTACTAATACCATAATTTTCTTAACATTAATTTTTTTCTTATATACTTCATTATGCATCAAATATAAAATACCTATCATACATAGTGAAACAACTCCCATACCTATTCCACATTTCAAACCTATATTTAGATTATTCATGCTTGTAATATTTTCATCAATTCCACTAATTAATCCTTCTACATTGTTAAGACTAAATCCTACATTTTTTAAGCAATTATCAATGAAAACATGACCTAACAAACCAAATAATACTAAGTTTATTACAATTGATACTAATGCTAAATTATAGTTCTTAACATTTAAATATTTTTCTATAGTATTAACTGGTTTTTTAAACATACCTTTAATAATAGCCATAAAATCATCTAACATACTACCAACCTTTGATTCATCAATCTCTTCTTCATCTTCGTCCACTTGCATTTTAACTGTTATTTCTTTTTCTTTCTTTACAGTACAACTACAAGGTTTGCCATCTTGTAGAGGTTTACCGCACTTTGTACAAAACTTTGCCATAATCTACTCCCTTTCTAATAAAAACTTGGCACACTTGACATATCTACTAATTTGTAATTGTCTTCGTATGAATAATAGAATGTAAAATAAGCACTTCTATCCTGATTGTTAGTTGAAGCTTCTTCATCATTTTTATATTTACTATCATACTTATAATCAATACTTACTTTTACCTCATAAAGACAATTAGTTCCAATTGATACAGATGATATTTCAGCATCGGTTAATTCATAATTACTTATAGCATAATTACTATTTTTTCTATTTCTTAATCCATAATTATAATTGCTTTCAAGATTATCTAAAGATTCTTTACTAGAGAAGTTTTCTTTAATATCAGAGAATGATTTCTCGTCAAGTAAACCTTTTACTACAGTATTAAAATCATTTTTTGCTACCTCTAATAATTTTGATTGAACAGTATTAGATAAATTAGACTTAGTAATGAAAACTGTATACATCGTATTATAAGATGAAGGTGTTACTTTTCCAGTTACTTCTGTTCCATCTTTTAATTTTGCAACTACACTTGTCTCAGCTTTTAATACTTCTGGTAATTTATAATAAACTACTGATTTTTCTTTACTACCATTTTTAGAACTATCAATATATTTATCATTAACTACTACTCCACCAAATGTTACTTTAGTATCTTTTGGAGCTTTTATGTAATAATTCTTTACTGTATCAAGAGTTATTAATGTTGAATCATCTATTTTCCAATCATTAAAGAAAATATATTTCTTATTTGATGTTTTAATAAGATTTATTTTTAGAGAATTATCACTTGTTAATATAGAATTTGACTTGTATTTAGAAGAGGTAAATGGCACCACTGCTTTTAAACCACCATCTTCATAAGAGACTGTTCCAACATTTATAGTACCAAGTTCTCCTTTAGATTGAATCATTTTAGCTAAAGCTTCTTTATAAGATTTTTTACTAATAAATTCTGATGATGATGAAACATCTAACATATTGTATATTGTTTCATAATCTTGATTGTTAATTGCAGTTAGATAATTTCTAACTATTGTTTCAGGACTTGCCTTCTTCTCTAATGATTTATAATAACCAAATGATACTACTAAAACTATAGCAATTACTGCTATTAATATTTTTTGTTTTTTTGTTAAGTCCTTTTTCTTTTTTTCTACTTTTTTAACTGTAGATTCTTTTTCTTTTGATTCTTCCTTAGATACTTCCTTTAATTTAGCACCACAATTTTCACAAAATGCAGCACCCTTTTCATTTTTTGTTCCACATTGTCCACAAAACATTTTCATCACTCCTCACTTTTTTACCATCTATCGCCATTTTTAAAATAATTCAAAATAGCTCTAGAATCATAGTTATTAATTACTCCATCTTTATTAATATCTCCAACTGATAGTATTATCTCATCACGAGTACCATAGTAGTCCTTTGCAACAGCAGCATCATTAGCATCTATTATACCATCGCCATCTAAATCACCTTTTAAACCAAGAACAGCTATAGATGTTGAATCACTAATATTAGTTCCTTCAATGGTTACTGATATTGATGCTCGTCCATATACAGCATTTGGACTTATACAACCTCTACTATCAACAGAAGCAACAGAATTATTACTACTTTTCCATACTACTTTTTCTTTTCCTGTCCCATTTGTAATGCTATAAGAGAAACATGCTGCCACATAACCTTTTCTATAATGATCTGAACCACCTGTTAGTCTTATTTTTGGAGTTACTGGGGTAGAGGTACTAGGATTATTTCCACCGTTATTATTATTACCATTATTGTTATTGTTTTTATTATTAGTGTTGTTATTGTTACTATTATTATTTACTGCATCATTATTAGCAACATTACTATCTTCTGTTTTAGATGTTGTTTGATTGTTTTTATCTGTATCTTTATCTTCTTCGGTTTCTTTCTTAGCATATACCAGTTTTATTAAACTTCCTTTAACAACTTTACTGTTATTATTAACTTCTTGTTTAATTACTATATTATCTTCTTTATCTTTTGATAATTCTTCTTCTAAAGCTACACTAAAACCTAATTTAGTTAAGACGTCTTTAGCTTCATCTTTATTCATTCCTATAACTGATGGTACCTTAACCTCTTCATCAGAAACATAACTATAAAGAGTTATTGTTTGTTTCTTTTTAATTGGACCCACAACACTTTGTTTATAAACCTTTCCAATACTAGTCTCATCAGTAGATACCTTTTCTTTAACTGTAACATCTAATCCTAGTTTTTCTAAAATTTCCTGAGCTGTTCCAATTTCCTCACCAACCATATTAGGAATTTTAATTACATTTTCTGCCTTTTCTGAAACTTCTGCATTACTACTTTTTTTGTTTGACTTATTAAAACTTATAAATATTAAAAGACTCAACAGTAATAGTATTATTATTCCAACAATTATTAGCTTTTTTTTCTTCATATTACCTCACCTTATAACGATAGACTATTCTCTCTCTTACTTTTACAGTAGAACTAGCTTTTTGTTCTTTATCAGAATATTCACTCCATGCAGTCCATTTATAAAAGTGATACAAATTATCAGTAGTTTTATTGCTATATTTATATTTAACTTTTACTGGGGTAAAAGAAACAATTTTATAGTATATCTTATTTCCATCTGTATTAGTGTAATATTTATCTTTATAGTCATCACCAATTTTATATGTGTCTTTTGGTTGGTTAGCAATATTTTCAGTTAATGTATAACTATCATCTTTATTACAATATGGTTTACTATCATTAGGAGTATAAAATCTATTACTAGTTTCATTGGGATTATAATATCCACAAAGTACTGCTTCATATTGTTCTTCAATAATCTCTTTATTATTAATAGTTACGTCTTTATTACTCTCAAATTTTTTAATTTCTTCTATTGTACTAATTTCTTTTTCTAGCTCTTCAGCATTTGGTAAATTACTTTTATCTAATGTCCATCCTTTTAATGTTTCTTTAGAAGAAGTAGTAGTCTTCTTAGTCTTAATTGAGTACTGTTTCTTTTTCTCAATAACATACTTACTATCAGTCACATCAGTTGGTAATTTACTAACCCATTTAGACCAGCTATGTTTAGATTGATACATAGTAAAACAAATCGTAAAGATAGAGAAAACCAAGATTACAATAATCAATAGAATAATTTTCATTTGTTTTTTAGATATTTTAATCTTCTTAGAATTCTTTTGCTTTTTATCACGCTTTTGTTCTTTAACTAATGAGGCTTTATCTTTTACATCCTTACTAACATTTTCTTGGATTAATGACTTATTATCTAATATTTCTTCTTGGTCTTTATCTTCTTTAGTTACTTCACTCTCTTCAGTTTCTATATCTTCTTGAACTAGCTCTTCTTCAGTAGTATCTTCTATCTCTTCATCCAAAGGTGCTCCACAACTTTCACAAAATTTATTATCAGTACTATTCTTGCTACCGCAACTTTGACAATATATTATATCGGTAGATGTATCTAATACTTCTTGTTCTTCATTTCCTTTAGTTGTATCACTTTCTTCATCCTCTTGAACTATCTCTTCTTCAGTAGTATCTTCTATCTCTTCATCCAAAGGTGCTCCACAACTTTCACAAAATTTATTATCAGTACTAT
>CAKOZV010000005.1 GCA_934131695.1 uncultured Bacilli bacterium
AGACTATTTCTAGTCCTCTTCATCAATCCATTTATCATTAGTTTTTGGTTTCACCAACACTACTTGACATTGAACCACTATTCCTTGATTTTTATTTTAGTCATGAAAGCAACTACCACCAATAAATTCTCTTAAAATAGAATCATCTGGTATCGCTTCACTTGGTATTGGTAATATCAATCTAAAGAGATTTAATAGTCTTTTCGCTTCATCATAGTAAATGGAATCTTCATCCACAGAATAAAGTAATGGTTCTACATAAGTCTTTAATACACCAAGTTCATAGATTAAAGCTGTATTGATAGTAGAATCTGCTTCATCTTGATAGGGAAAGATATATTTTTCTTCACCGCCTCTAACATTAGGCCAAATAGCTATCGTGTCAACAACATCATATCCTCTAGTTCTACTATCTCTAATAATTCTTCTTAAAAGGCGATTATCTGTTGTCGAAAAACGATTATGAGAATCTATATTAAGTTCTGTTAAAGCTGATAAATATATTTTATATTTATTCTTAGATGGTATTTTATCTAAAACTTTAGGATTAAGTGCATGAATACCTTCTATCAATAGAATATCATTTTTCTCAAGTTTCATTTCTCTGACAAACTCTTTACTACCTTCAATAAAACTATAAATAGGTGTTTTTACTGTCTCACCTTGCAATAAGGAAGACACTTGTTCAGTAAGTAATTTATGATCAACTGCTTCAAAACATTCATAATCTTTTTCACCTTTTTCATTAAGAGGTGTCTCATCTCGTTCTACAAAATAATCATCCATACTTATCATCTTAGGGTTTAAACCAAAGCTTCTTAAGAACATACATAATTTTCTAGTAGTTGTTGTTTTTCCACTTGATGATGGACCTGCTAAAAGAACAATCTTTTTATCTTTTTTATTTGCTACTATAGTTTTTGCCACTTCTAATAATCTATTACTCTGTAAGGTTTCATCTATTCTTATTAAGTCTTCTACTTGTCCTTTTGAGACAATACTATTTAATTCAGAAAGATTAGAAACATGCATAAGTTTAGCCCAATCATGACACTCTTTAAATACTTTAAACATATTAGGATGATGTTTATATTCTGTTATAGTATTTTTAGAATAAACTGTTGGAAACTGTAAAATAAAACCATTATCATTTAAATAAGTTAATTTAAAATCTCTTAAAAGTCCTGTTGAGGTTGGCATATAATGATAGAAATAATTATAATAACTACCTAATCTATATAAAGTAATATAGGTATTAGTATTATACTTCATTATATTAGCTTTAGCCTTATCTTTAATCGCTTCAAAATACTTAATTGCACTTATTCTTTCAACACTAACTTTAGTTATATCAAGATTTTGTTCTACTAAATATAACATCTTTTTAGCTATAGACTTAACTAAAGTATCACTAACTGGAAAAGTTGTTTCTATATAAATTCCTTTATCTAGTGAGTGTTGAACAATTATATCTGCTTTTTCTCCATAAAGCTCTTTAACTGCTACCAATAGAAGAAAAGTAAGTCCTGCAATATGTGTTCTATTACCCACTCTTGAATTTAAATCAAAAAATTCTATCTCACAAGCATCATGAATGCTATAACTAAGTTCCCTATAAGTATTATTAACTCTAGCAATGATAATAGGAAAACGATATTTATTACTATAATTTTTACTAAGTTGAAGTAGTGTTGTTCCAATAGGAACCTTCTCTTCTTTACCATTAACTTTTACTTTTATTTCTTCTATCATAAGTTCACCCTCTTATTCTTTATTATTCAATAATTATATATGATTCTCTAACAAGATATATCATTCATTTCACTAGAAAGTTTTTCTCTTAATTCAGGATATAAATAATAAAACCTATCTATATCAAATCCATTTTTTTGCCATCTAATAATTTTAGGTATCAAATCACTATTATCAAGAGGAACACCATTTGGTCTAGATGGATATAAGTAAAGTTTTATTAACCCTTTTTCATTTAAGTTCACAAGCTCATCATAAACATTATCTATATATTCACAAGAAATAACCTTCTCTTCTTTTTCACTAACAACCTCTGCGGTCCAACCAGTTAACCCTGATTTAAAGTTTGAAGAGTCTAGTTTATATATATAGCCTGAACAATTAAATATTTTTTTAAACATACCTTTTTTTCTCTCAACCAATTCTACCGGATGATTAACTCCATCTCCTGATAATGAATAATATAAATCACTATGTAGTGGTGATAAAAATATAGTGGCAATTGCTTTTGAAGGGGTGGCATACACCCACTTTTTCATATGTGTACTAACATTTGGTTTTATAACATCTAGATTTTTTAAGTTTGTACCATGATAAACAAATTTCATATATGCTCCTCTTATAGTAGTGATTATAATTACAACACACTTTATTTTATACAATCATATTATAACATTTATATTCTAAGATGTAAATTGTGCAAAATATGATGAACTATTTTAAGTATATTTAACTATCTTTACGGATATAGTAATTTTAGAAAGATAAAGGTGATAAAATGAGCTTAATTCCTATGATAGTTGATAAAGAAATTGGGGGAGAAAGAAGCTACGATATATTTTCAAGACTATTAAAAAATAGAATAATTCTTTTATCTGGTGAAATAGATGATATACTAGCAAATACTGTAGTAGCAGAACTTTTATATCTTGATTCACTAAGTCACGAAGATATTTCTATTTATATTAATTCTCCTGGTGGTAATGTTACTTCTGGCTTTGCTATTTATGATACAATGAATTTTATTAAAAGTGATGTTTCTACTATTTGTCTTGGAATGGCAGCAAGTATGGCCGCTTTCTTATTATCTAGTGGAAAAGCTGGCAAAAGATACGCTTTACCTAATAGTGAGGTTATGATACATCAACCCCTTGGGGGAGCTAGTGGACAGGCTACAGAAATAAAAATTGCTGCCGAACATATTTTAAAGACAAAGAAAAAGCTTAATGAAATTCTTGCTAAAAACACAGGAAAATCTATTAAGCAAATAGAAAATGATACTGATAGAGACAACTATTTAACAGCTAATGATGCTAAAGATTATGGTCTTGTTGATAAAATATTAACTACTGCTCCATAAATTTAGAAGCTAGTTCTTTAATTTTTCTAAAGCGATGATTTAATCCAGATTTAGAAATAGAGCGACCAGTTTCTTTTTTTATAATTTCACTTAATTCTTTTAAGGAAGCTTCTTTATATTTCTCTCGATAATAAAGAGCTTCTTTTGTTTTATCATCTAATAAGTCTAAGGCATTATTTGTTTTAAGTATTTCTATCTGTTTAAGTTGTTCTAAAGCACTAGCAATTATTCTATCAGTATTAGCTTGTTCACAATTATTAAGTCTATTAGTTTGATTCTTTTTATCACGATAAATTCTAACATTTTCATAATATAAAACGGCATTTGTTGCATCGACAATTTTTAGAAAATCACTTATTTTTTCTGCTTCTTTTAGATAAAGCATATAACTACGGTCTCT
Source organism: uncultured Bacilli bacterium (assembly GCA_934131695.1). GTDB lineage: Bacteria > Bacillota_I > Bacilli_A > RF39 > UBA660 > Onthousia. The sequence goes on from CAKOZV010000005.1 coordinate 3,513, forward strand.
ATTAAGCATCTTAATATTTAAGTTATAAGAATTTAATACTTTTTGCACAAAAACAGCTTCTTCTGGATAGTCAATTAATATTTCCATATGATATCTTGAAGTTTTTGGATCATTAACACTACCACCATTTAAAAACACTCCTTTTAAATAAGCTTTAGTTTCTAGTTTTCCATCAAAGAAATAATCAGGTGGTACTTCCTTTTGGTAAGCTACTAAATTAAGTAGAAAAGAACTACCTTCTACTATTTCTAAAACATGTAAATCATTTTTAGTAAAATTGTTACTATCCTTAGTATATTCTTCATATTTAATTCCTTTAAACATATCTAATACTTTTTTAAAATAGTTAATTATATCACCATTTTCATTAATAAGTTGTAGTTTATCTTCATACCAGGTAGCATTATTTCTAACAAAACCTGCTAATATAGAATACTTTTCTGTTTCTGATAAGTCATTAGATACTATCTCTTCTTTTATCTTAGTCGTAAAAGACATACCATCACCTCATTAAATAAGAAAATATTAGCGAACTTAATTTTTGACTATGATGTTTCAACGTATTATCAGCTATAGTTAATAAATCTGCTTCAATAAATTCTACGTCTAACGATTTTAAAACAGCATAATCAATTTTAACTGGGTCTTTTCTTTCTTCACTTGCATACTTTTCTGCCATTTCTTGAGATATAGGTGAATTAGAGGCAATAACAGCATCTAACTTATGCATACCTAAGTATTGATTTATTAAATTAACATGGTCACTAACAGTAAAATTATCAGTCTCACCTGGTTGCGTTACTATATTGCAAACATACATAATAGGTGCTTTTGTCTTATCAAGAGCTTTTTTGACTTTTTTTGCCAATAAGTTAGGAAATAATGAAGTATATAAACTACCCATACTTAAAAGAATAAGGTCTGCTTCATTAATAGCTTCTATTACTTCATTTAAAACATGAGGCTCTTCTTTATAAAATATTTTTTTTATCTTCTTAGGAGACTTAGTAATCATTTCTTCTCCCTCAATAAGTTCTCCATCTATCGCCTCTCCCATTAAAGTTACATTCTCATCCTCGGTTAAAGGAAGAATCTTACTTTTAACATCTAATAAAATAGATAACTCTTCAATAGAAGCTTTTAAACTACCAGTAATATCTAATAATGAAGTTAGTATTAAATTACCAAGGGCATGACCATCTAAATCACTTGTTGTATGAAAACGATAAGCCATCATTTCTTTAATATTTTCATCACTCTCTGACAAACTAGTAATCACTTTTCTAATATCACCAACGGCTGGTATATGAAACTCTTCACGGAGTTTTCCAGTACTTTGACCATTATCTGCCACAGAAATAACGGCCGTAATATCAAGAGGGAAATCTTTTAAACCTGCTAAAAGATAGGATATTCCTTTTCCACCACCAAGCACTACAACTTTTTTATTCATGAATATCCTCCCTTACTCTTAAGGCACATCTTGCCGCTTCACTCATAGCAATAACAATTTGATAATGTGGTTTGAAAACACAATCTCCTACTGCATAAATACCCTTCTGCTTAGTTTCAAAATTATCATCTACCTCTATATAAGAATCTTTTGATAAAATATTTAAATTCTTTAAAAACTCAGTATTAGGAGTTTGACCAATACAAATGAACACAGCTTCACAATCAATTACTTCTTCACTCTTTAATTTAACTCCTTCTAAATTATCTTCTCCAATAAAAGACAATACTTCACCAAGTCTAAAAGAAACATTCTCTAATTTTTCAGCTTTATTTACAAGACTCTTTTTAGCTCTAAGCTTATCTCGTCTATGAAGAATAGTTACACTTTTTACTATAGTACTAAGATAAATAGCAGACTCTAAGGCACTATCTCCGCCACCTACTACCACTACGTCCTTATCTTTATATAAACTACCATCACAAACAGCACAAAAGCTAAGTCCATGATTGAGATACTTATCTTCAAATAATACATTAAGTTTCTTAGATTTTCTTCCTGTTGCTATTATAATTCTTAAAGTAGAATAAGTATTTTTATCTGTAACTATCTCTTTTTCTACTCCTTTATTATCTATTTTTTCAACTTTTTCAAAAATAACAGGTATTTCTAACTCCTTAACCTGATTTAAAATAGAGATAGCTAAATCACTACCAGATATCTTAGAAAATCCAGGATAATTTTCTATCTTATCGTTTGCTACTATTTGTCCACCTGGCATTGATGACTCAAATATAGCACAGGATATGCCACTTCTTTTCAAATATATAGCAGCAGTCATTCCTGCTACTCCGCATCCTATTATACCAACTTCATACTTCATGTCTAATTCCTCCCTCTTGATATAAATTTTCAAATCTCTTAGATTTTATATTTCTTATAAAACAGAAATATATACCACAAATTATCATTATAATGGAAACTACTTGAGCCATTTTTAAAGGACCTAGCATCAAACTATCTGACCTCATTCCTTCAACAAAAAACCTAGTTGCTCCATACCAAATCAAATATAATCCAGTTAAAAAACCAACTTTAAGATATGGATAAAGACGTGTTAAAAATAATATTACAAATCCTAACAAGTCTAAGATAGACTCATATAGAAAAGTAGGTTGATAATAGTTCCCATCTATATACATTCCTTTTATGATAAATTGTGGTATATGCATATTAATAAGTTCTTGTTTAGTAGTTATAGCACCGTAAGCTTCCTGATTAAAGAAATTACCCCATCTACCAATTGCTTGCGCTAGAATTAGTCCTACTACTACCATATCTAAAAATTTTAGATTAGAAACTTTATTTTTATGACAATAATATAGAATAAAGATTAGTCCTGCTATTATTCCACCATGAATGGCAAGTCCACCATGCCAAATAGCAAATATTTCTAAAGGATTTTTAACATAATAATCCCATTCAAATATTACATAGTATAGTCTTGCTCCCAATATACCAAATATTATTACATAGTAAATAGTATTTATTAAAAACTCTTTATCTATATTTTGTTTTTTAGCTTCTTTAACTATTAAATATGTAGCAGAAACAATAGCTAACAAGATGAAAATTGTATAGTAATAAATCTTAATAAAACCTAAGTCTAATGCTACCCTATTCATGTTTGAATCTCCTAATTAATGGTTTTATAACTATATCTTCCATCACAAAATTCATTACGGAGATAAGAATGGAAATAACTAAAGCTACCCAAAAGTCTTTTAAATCAAAGTGGCTACCAAGTATCCAATCAACTAATTTTAAGACAAATAGGTTAATAAATGGATAAAATAATCCTAAGGTAACACCTGTTATAGGTATAGTTAAACTAACTAGTATCGGTTTAACAGTTTTATTCAAGATATAGAGAATAAAAGTAGCTAGTATACTATATAGTAATGGATGAGCACTATCTATATAAAATGATTTAAAAAAACTACCTACTATAATAAAGACTAAAGAGTAAGATATAAAATATAATAACCACTCTATAAATCTATTTAGTCTTTCTTTTCCTTTTGATAAGATAACAATTTTCATCTTTATCCTCCTATAAAATCTTTTTTAGGAATTGTCCAGTGTAAGAATTCTTTTCTTTACTAATATCTTCAGGTGTTCCAGTAGCAATTATTTCACCACCTAAGTCTCCACCTTCTTTTCCTAAATCAATAATATAATCAGCACATTTTATAACATCTAAGTTGTGTTCTATTACTATTACTGTATCATTATTATCTACTATTTTTTGTAAAATTGCAAGCAACCTCTTTATATCATCAGTATGAAGACCAGTAGTTGGTTCATCTAAAACAAATAGTGTTTTTCCAGTCGCTTTTTTCTGTAATTCTTTAGCTAGTTTTACTCTTTCTGCTTCTCCACCTGATAATGTAGGAGCACTTTGTCCTAATTTTACATAACCTAATCCAACGTCTTCCAAGACTTGAAGTTTATTCTTGATTTTACTGTGATTTTCAAAGAATTTTAACGCTTCATGTACTCGCATATCTAAAACATCAGCGATATTCTTCTCTTTATATTTTATTTTTAAAGTCTCTTGATTATAACGAGTTCCATGACAAACTTCACAAGGAACGTAAACATCTGGTAAAAAGTGCATTTCAATTTTCTTTACACCATCACCACGACAAGCTTCACATCTTCCTCCCTTTACATTAAAGGAAAATCTATTTTTTTCATAACCAAGCATCTTAGCTTCTTTAGTAGTAGTAAATAAATCTCTAATATCATCAAATACTCCTGTATAAGTAGCCGGGTTACTTCTAGGTGTACGCCCAATTGGTGTTTGTGATATATCTACTATCTTATCTATATTTTCAAGTCCTAGTATTTTATCATGTTGTCCTGGTTTATTCTTACTATGATAAACATAATTCATTGCACTCTTAACTAGTATTTCATTAATTAAAGTACTCTTTCCACTACCACTTACTCCTGTTATACAAGTAAAGGTACCAAGTGGTATCTTAGCAGTAATATTCTTTAAGTTATTTTCTCTTGCTCCTTTAATAGTAATATATTTACCAGTACCTTTTCTTCTTGTTTTTGGTATTTCAATACATTCTTTTCCACTTAAATATCTACCAGTTATACTTTTATCATTTTGCATAACTTCTTGTGGTGTACCAGCTGCTACTATTCTTCCACCTTCATCACCAGCTTTTGGTCCAACATCAACCAAATAATCAGCAGCAAGCATAGTATCAGTATCATGTTCTACTACGATTAAGGTGTTACCTAAGTCACGCATATCAAGTAAAGATTTAATTAAACGGTCATTATCTCTTTGATGTAAACCGATACTTGGTTCATCTAGTACATATAATACTCCAGTTAATCTAGAACCTATCTGAGTAGCTAGTCTAATTCTTTGAGCTTCTCCACCAGACAAGGTAGCAGCACTTCTTGCTAATGTTAAATACTCAAGACCTACATTTTTTAGGAAGGTTAATCTAGATAATATTTCTTTTAATAACAAATCAGCAATTTTTAATTGTTCTTCACTAAGTTTAAGTTCTGTAAAGAAAGGTATTAAATCTTTTATACTCATACAAGTTAATTCATAAATATTCTTTCCACCAATTAATACTGATAAAACATTATCTTTTAGTCTAGAACCTTTACAAGCTTCACAAGTATGCTCTATCATAAATTTTTCTAACCATTCTCTAATCCAAGTACTAGATGTTTCCATATATCTTCTCTCTAAGTTATTGATTATACCTTCATAATAATCTACTTGATGAAAATGATTACCACTCTTTGACCTATAATCAAATAAAATAGGTTCATCACTGCCATATAAAATTAACTCTTTTTCTCTATCAGTTAATTTCTTAAAAGCCTTTTTAGTACTTATCTTATAATGCTTACAAAGGCACTCTAACTTCTTATAATAAATTCCATCAGTGTCATCACCTAATGTTACAATAGCCCCCTCTTCTAGACTTAAATCTTTATTTGGTATTACTAAATCAGGGTCCATTTGTAATTTTACTCCTAGTCCTTTACACTCTTCACAAGCACCATAAGGAGCATTGAAACTAAAGATTCTAGGTTCTAGTTCTGGTAACGAAAAATCACAATAAGGACAAGCAAAATCTTCAGAGAAGACTAATTCTTTTGATAAGTTAAATTGTACAACTACTTTACCATGTCCTAGTTTTAAAGCATTTTCCAATCCTTCACTTAAACGACTTCTTATATCTTCCTTTAAGACTAATCTATCTACAACTACTTCAATATTATCTTTCTTATTTTTATCTAGTTCTATTTTATCAGACAAATCATACATCTCACCATTAATACGAACTCTAATATAACCTTCACTCATTAAGTCTGCAAGTAACTCTTTATGTGTACCCTTTTCTCCATAAACAGCTGGTGCTAATAAAACTATTTTTGTACCAACTGGATATTCTAATACTTTATTAGCAATTTCTTCTACACTTTGGCTTTTTATTGGAATATTATGTGTCGGACAATATGGTGTACCTACTCTAGCAAACAACAATCTTAAATAATCATATATTTCTGTTACTGTACCAACAGTACTACGTGGATTCTTATTAGTTGTTTTCTGATCAATACTAATAGCAGGTGATAATCCTTCAATAGAATCAACATCTGGTTTTTCACTGCCACCTAAAAATTGTCTAGCATAAGCTGACAAGCTCTCTACATATCTCCTTTGTCCTTCCGCATAAATTGTATCAAATGCTAATGAACTTTTCCCACTACCTGAAAGTCCAGTCATAACAATCAATTTATTCTTAGGAAGTTCAATATTTACATTTTTTAAATTATTCTCTCTTGCACCTTTCACTACTATTTTATCCATAGTAACACCTCATTTCGTTGTTAGTATAACACTTTTTTTGAAAAATAAAAGAATTTTATTAATTTGTTAAAAACTCCCATAATTTCACTAATAATAGGAATTAATACATCCATACTATAACATATTTAATCAATATAATCAAACATATTTTCTATATATAACTTACTTTCGTTGAAATAATAAAGAAAAATGTAAATTTTGCCCATTAATCGTATACTTTTCTAAAAAATATATGCTATAATGAATTAGACAGTACAGGAGGTGAAACAATGAAAAAGTCTGAAATGATAGAAGCTATCGCTAGTACTACAGGTTTAAGTAAATCTGATGTTGAAAAGGTTTTCACTGCAACATTTGATTTATTCAAAGATGAACTTGTAAACGGAAATAAAGTATCTGTAGCTGGTTTTGGTGTATTCAAAATCTCTGAACGTGCAGCTCGCGAAGGACGTAACCCTCAAACAGGTGCTACAATCCAAATCGCAGCTAGCAAGAGTGTTGGATTTAAAGCTGGAACTGCTTTAAAAGAAGCTGTTAATAAATAATAAAGTTAAAATTCCTTACCAATGGTAAGGTTTTTTATTGCAAAATAATTATTCTATTGAAATATAATACTATATATACCTGAAAAAAGTTCCCTCATGAGAACTTTATTTATTTGCTAATACAATTGATAATAGCGGTATTAATAAGCTAAGAGAAATAATAATAAACGGAAGAATAAATCTAGTTACAAAGGCAGCTTTATTATTATCTTCTCCTAAATCCTGATACATAGCACCATAAGGAGTAGACTTAACCATCTTTCTACCTTTTCCACCATCAGACTCTAGACTCTTATTTATTTTTTCTATTTCATTTTTATTTCTAGCATTACAATAATCACTATAGTAGAAATAGTTTTTCTCTAATAAGTTTCTTCTATAATAAGCAATATCTTCATTAGGTAACAACATAGATATCTCTTTAAAATTTTCTCTTAAAAAGTCCTGTTTCAAATAAGGATAGGTAGATGTATAAATAGCCACCTCTAATAGTGCTAAATTAAACATATTCTGATGAACTTCATCTAAAGGTTTATCACCTAGACTAGTTACATTCTGATAAACTACTGAGGCCGTTTTATTATTATCATCTTTAAAGAGAGTAATCGCTTCAGGATTAAATGAGTATACCTGATAATTATTTTCATGTATATATTTAAGAGTTTGATCCATCGTATAAAATGTCTGCTGATAATCTTTAACATCATGATAGGAATTCATATAATCTTTTAACAATACTCTCATCATATACACTCACCCTATCTTAATTTTACTCTATTACCATTCTTTTTTCAATTCTTGTTGTAAACTTTTTTTGAGTTTTTCTACTATTTTACCTACTGTAGTAGTAGATAACTCTAAAAGTTCTGCAATTTCTCTATACTTAAATCCATTATATCTTAACTCAAATACTTTTCTATCATATCCTTCAAGCTTATACATATATTGTTTAATAAAATCAAACAGTTCATTCTCTTCACAAACTTTACTTGGGTCATTATCCCACTTAACTTCTTCTTTAACATAGTCATTAATCTCATAAGAATTAACATCATGTGGAAAACTATAAAGTATTTGATTTTTCTTAGCAAGTAATCCTCTTTTATAAAGAGAAAACTCTCTTGTTAGACAAGTAATAAAATAAGTATAAAACAAAGCATTTTCTTTTTCATTATAAGTTTTAGTGGCTCTTAACAACACACTATTTCCTAAATTTATTAATTCATCAAACGAAAAAGAAGGAATATCATAATGATTTCTTTGATAATATTCCTTAGACTTTTCATAAATTAAAGGAGCATATTTTCTCTTTAATATATCTTTAGCTATTTCATCATTTTCATTAATAAGATAAAGAAGTTCGTAATCATTATAGTATTTCATAGTACCTACTTTCTATTTCGAACTACCTCATACATCATAATACCTGCTGCCACAGAAGCATTTAAGCTTTCTACATTTGAAGCAATAGGAATACTAGCTAGAAAATCACATGAATCTGTTACTAACTTGCTCATTCCTTTCCCTTCATTACCAATAACAAGAGCTATTTTTCCACTATAATCTATCTGACGATAGTCACTCCCATTCATACTAGTACCTACTATCCAAAAGCCTTCTTTTTTTAATTCTTCGATTGTATTTTTAATATTTGTAACTTGGACAACATCCATATCAAAAATAGTACCTACACTAGCTTTTACTACTGTACTAGTAACACCAACCTCTCTATCCTTAGGAATAATAACACCATCAAAGGAAGAAGCAGCTGCTGTTCTAATAATCGCTCCTAGATTATGTGGATCTTCTAAATGATCAAGAATAATAATATTTTCTGGATTCTTCTTCAAAAGTTCATTCAATGAACAGTATGAGTAGTCCATGTCTATCATTATACCTTGATGTAATCCTTTTGACAAAAAGTCAATTTCGCTTTTTGAGGCATAAAAGATCCTAGATTTAACGTTTTCAGGCAGCAATTTAGCAAATTTGCCCATCATACTATCCTGAATTACGATTTTTCGGATTTTTTTGCAGTTTTTTTCTTTTTTTAATATAGCTTCTGCCACATTATAACCATATACTATCATAACTACTCCATTTCTATCTTTTCCATTAGATTCTTAATTTTTTCATTATCGCCTTTTAAATATAAATAACCAATTACAGCTTCAAAAGCCGTAGCAAAATGATAAGTTGCTAAGTCACAACCTTTAGGTGGTTTGTGTCCCTTTGTATTTCTAGCTCTTCGTATTATAGTAAGTTCTTCTTCATTAAAAAAGTTATCATCAATCAACTTAGTAAGTATAGACGCTTGACTTTTAGCAGTTACATAAGAAAGAGATTCTTTTTGTAGACTACCAATATTAGGTATCTTTTTCTTAACTAGAAAAAGTCTTATATAAGTTTCATAAACACTATCACCTAGATAAGCTAAAACTAAAGGATTAATTTCTTTTAAATTCATAATTCTACTCCTCATCATTTATTATTATATATATTGCTTTTTGAAAGAAAGAAGTCACTTTAAAAACTAGGGAAGCTACTGATAAACTTACTATAGAAAATAACATCTTAGTAGTTTTTTCTTTTAAAGTAGTAGTAATAATCTCTTCATGTCTTAATATATTAACAGTATCATTTATTAATTTTCTTTCTTTAATATATAAGCATAAGTTACTTATGAAAGCAAAAATAAGAAGATAAACACCTATCCAAACAAGATTACTTATTTCAAAACTTAGTCCTAGAATGACAATAGCATAACTAAATAATATAGTAAAATCTAAAAATGAATATAAATTCGATAAAACTCTAATTAAATATTTAGACTCATTATTCTTAATAAAAGATGAGACAAGATAACCACTAACTGCTACATCATAAATACTTTTACCTTCATAGATATCTTTAGATAAGTAAACAGTATCTTCAGTATAGAAATATCTATCACTGCCATCTATTTTTTCTATCTTTATATCTTTTAAATTATACTTAGCTAAGATAGATGCAACTATTTCTTTACCACTCTTATTACTAGCATCTATCTTTTTACTCTTATAACTTCTTACATAGTATATTACTGATAATACTGCTGAATAAATAATTATAACAATTAAAACTACTAAACTAATTATTTGATATACTTCCATTCAAAACCTACTTTCTTTCAAAAGTTGTACCATCACGACCGTCTTTTAAAATTATTCCTTGTTCTAACAACTCATCACGTATTGCATCAGCCTTTTTATAGTCTTTTTCTTCCTTAGCTTTTCTTCTTTCTTCTATTTTAGCAATTATCCAAGAATCATCTTGACTATTTTCTTCTTCACTACTCATTAAGTCCAATGATAACACTTTATCAAAATCTTCTACCAAATATAATTTGCTCTTACCTGATAAATCTTCATCTTTTAAAACGTCATACAATAAAGTTATCATATTAGAAGAATTTAAATCATTACTAATTGCCTCTTTAAATTTACTAATATAACTAGTTATTTTATCATTATTTAATTCGCCTTCATCTTTAATACTAGCTATTTTTCTCTTTAACTTTAGATATGCATTTTCTGCTCCATCTAGTATTTCATAACTAAAAGTCAACTGATTATGATAATAAGAATTTAAACATAAATAACGATAACTTAACGGATTATAGCCTTTCTCTTCTAATAAGGATACTGTAAGAAATTCCCCTCTTGATTTACTCATCTTTCCGCCTTTATCATTCAAAAATCCCATATGTACCCAAAAGTCACACCAATTATGACCAAGGTAAGCTTCACTCTGAGCAATTTCATTAGTATGATGAGGAAAAACAGCATCTTCTGCTCCACAATGAATATCTAAATAATCTCCTAGTTTCTCAATTGAAATACCAGAACACTCTATATGCCAACCAGGATATCCTACACCCCAAGGTGAATCCCATTTAAGCTCTTGATTATTAAACTTAGAATTGGTAAACCATAGTCCAAAGTCAAAAGGATTACGTTTAGAATTATCTTCTTCTATATCATTTCTAACTGCTACTAATAAATCATCTTTATTTCTACCTGATAATTCATAATATTTAGAAAACTTTGAAGTATCATAATAAACATTACCATTAGCAATATAAGCATAACCATCTTTTAATAATTTTTCTATCATCTTTATATACATAGGTATATGATCAGTAGCAGGAGTTACTACATCTGGTTTTCTAATACCTAATTTTTTACAATCTGAAAAGAAACAATCTGTATAATACTTAGCTATTTCCATTGAAGTTTTATGCTCTCTTTTAGCAGCTACAAGCATTTTATCTTCACCAGTATCGCCATCACCTACTAAATGACCAACATCTGTAATATTCATCACTCTTTGAACATCATATCCTAGATACTTTAATCCTTTCTCTAAAATATCTTCTGATATATAAGTTCTTAAGTTACCAATATGAGCAAAATGATAAACTGTCGGTCCACAAGTATACATCTTTATAATATTACCATTCTTAGGTTTTAATTCTTCAATTTGTCTTGTTCTAGTATTGTATAATTTCATACTTTCTCCTCTTTTCTTTTATCTAAATTATCATAAAAGGTCATATTTTTCAAGGCTTAGAAAAAGCAGTTAATAATTAACTGCTTTTATCTATAAAGATTCAATTAAACCATAACCTCCGTTTTTTCTTTTATAAACAACTGCTTCTTTTGATGTATCAATATTTTTAAATAGATAAAACTGATGTCCTAAAAGCTCCATTTGTAAAATTGCTTCTTCTTCATCCATAGGTTTTACTTCTATTTGTTTTCTTTTAATTATTTTATCTTCTTTTTCTTCATATTCAATATCAGTTAAATCAATCATCTTAAAATCTATTCTTGTCTTATCTTCCCTAGACTTTAATCTTGTTTTATTCTTTCTAATTTGACGTTCCATTACATCTATTGCTTTATCTACAGCTGCATAAAAATCTTCTTGTGTTTCTTCAGAACGAATAATAAAATTGTGAAGTGGAATAGTTATCTCCACTGTCTGACGATGTGAAGATACTCTTACTACTACACTTGCTCTAACAGCATCACTATTTTCTAGATATTTATCTAGTCTTTTTAGTTTCTCCTTAATATAGTCTTTCATTGCTTTAGTAACTTCAATTTTGTCACCACGGATAATTATTTCCATATTATCACTCTCCTTATACCTGTAGTATAGCATAATACTTAAAAAAAAAGAAGATAATTTCTTGTCAAAAATTATGTAAAATTTATGGGAAATAATGAAAAGAACTAGCTATCTTACAGTAGCTGGTTCTTTTATAGGCGTTACATCAACGGCTTGATATCCTTTACTTGTTTCTAGTAAAGTAAACTCTACATATTGACCCTCCGATAAAGTCTTATAACCGATGATGTTAATAGTTGAATAATGGACAAAGATATCTTCATTTTCTTTGTATTCAATGAATCCATATCCTTTATCATTATTAAACCATTTTACTTTGCCTATCATTTGGCTCACCTCCATAAATTATTACACCAACTAAGTACGTCCCGGTTTTTGAACTTCTTAAAACGATGTAATTGCATCTTATCATAGTTTTTTCTATTTTTTAGATTTTTACCGTAAATGGTTTTTAAAATACTCTAAACGGTATAATTTATCATTTATTATGACAAGTAATATTCTATTAATATAGTGTAATCTTGCAAAGGAGCCAATTTAAGCTATGGTTACTTTTTTATAGTATTATTAAAGCAACAAGAGAGGTATAAAATGAAAGAAAGATTTTTAAATAATTGTATTTCTTTTGTTAAAAGTAACAATATAGAAATACAAGAAGAAGAACTAAGATATGGACTAGAAGGTATATATCTAACCTTTGGAAAATTTCTGATAATTTTTCCACTAGCATTCTTACTAGGAATATTCAAAGAATTTATTTTAACACTAATATTCTTTAATATAATTAGATATCCAGCCTTTGGTATACATGCAAATAAATCTTCAACTTGCTTATTCTCATCAATACTTATATTGGTAGGTATTCCATTACTAATGTCAAAGATTACTATTACTTTACCAGTTAAAATAGCAATATGTATAATCACATTTATTTGTTTTATACTATATGCTCCAGCTGACACAGTAAAAAGACCTTTAACCAATAAAAGAAAAAGGATATTGAGAAAAATAGCAACATGTATAATAGCCATTATCTATTCAGTAATAATAATAATATTTAATAATAATGATATTTCTATATATTTATTATCAGGAATGATAATAGAAACAATTCTAATTTTACCTATTACTTATAGGATATATGGTATGCCATATAGGAATTATTTAATGGTTTAAATGTTATTTATTTAACATTTAAAATAGAATAGGAGTTAAGTATGAAAAAAAGAGTTGCAAAATTACTAGTAGCTTTAGGAATGCTTGCTACTGCATCTGCTAGTGTTGGATGTATTTGGTGGGCATTAGATGAACCAAAAGCATTAAAAGGAATGGACTAAAAGTTCATTCCTTTTCTATTATTATTTTTTGAATAAATTGATTGCCATTAATCACTGTTCTTGTTGAAATACCATTTTTTTTATTCAGTAATTTTTTAGCTAAATATAATCCTTTACCATGTGAGCCTCCCTTAGTAGTATATCCCTTAGTTCCTATTTTTGATAAATCAATTTTTTCTTTATAAGTATTTGATATTAAAAATGTTAAACCAATATTTGAATCATATATTTCAAAATACAGTTCTCTTTCTTTTGACTCCTTAGAAGCTTCTATAGCATTATCAAAGAAAATTCCTATTAAATTACTCAAAATTCTATATTGACTTTTACTAAATTTATAATTCTTAGTATTTATTTCACTACTTACATTTATAAACAACTTCAGATTTTCTCTGCTAGCTACTAAAAACTTATAATAAATTAAACTCTTTAATTCACCTTTCGGTATATTCTTAATTTTTCCTAATAAATAAGTATCAATAGTCAAATCAACATCAAGTATTTCTTCAATTTTGGATAGTATTTCCTTATCAGAGGTTATTGATGTAATCTTAGATAATTGATTTTTATACTCATGAATTTTTAAATCTTGTTCTTCTTGATAATTTTCTATATTACTCATACAATCATATAATATGGTATTCTTTGTTTTAAGTTGTTCATATTTTATAATTCTTCTTATATAAATAAATACTAGACTCACAAATATCAAAATAATTACATTTGTAGTAAAATAAAATTTAGAGGGTATATATATTCCAATAATAACGTAATATGATAAACCTATGGCTATAGTAGCAAGTAAAATATAAATAATAGTATTTTTATATCTAATTTCTTTTATATGTTTTTGGCTTATCTTAGTAAATTTCCTAATATATTTTATTTTAAATAAGAAATAAGTAGATATTGAAATAAATAAATTAGTAAAAATTGTGTAAAATGGATTTATTGCACTATATCTAGCATAGTTTATTGCTACTGAACAGGCCACTAAATCAGGTATAATAGATATCAGCATAAAATATAAAGTAAATACCATTCCTTCCGCAACAGAAAAGGAAAATATTTTTTTTAATGAAATAGCAGTAACTATAAACGATAAAATATTAAAGAAAAAACTATAACCTACCTTATAAAGAAATAAGCAAGGAGAAATACTAATAAATAACCATAATAAAGTATAAAAGGAATAAAATTTTACTCTAGAATTTATAATAGACTTTATATTTAAAATAAGAAAAATATTCATTATTAAATTATTTATGCATTTCACTATAACCAAGGACACGTTTCTTCAACTCCTTTCTTTTACTTCTTGCTACCAAATCAGTTGATTCACCCGTAGAAAAAATCACTGTGTTTGTTTTAACATTGTATTCAATTATTTTATCTACATTAATAATTGCACTACGATGTGTTCTCAGAAAGCGATTATCTAGTAATTCTTCAATTTCTGCTAGAGATTTGGTTATTCTATATTCACCACTAGTGGTATATAAAATACAACACTTACTATTTAACTCTCGTTCTATAAAGACAATATCTCTATACTTAATTTTGAAAACAGAATAGTCCTTTTCAAAGGTTAAACAAGAATCTGTACTCCTATATTTAGAAAGTACTATAGCAATAACTTCTTCCAATTGCTCATAACCTTTTTTAGACTTTTTAACATAGTCTAAGACATCCAAACGGCTAGTTAAAATCTTATTTCTATACTTACTAAAATTAGTTACAAAAATGATTAGTGAACTCCAATCACCTAGTTTGTACCTTATATATCTAGCCACATCAATTCCATCTATTTCTGGCATTTGAATATCTAAAAAGTAAACATTAAAACCATTAGGATTCTTAGCAAAATTGAAAAATTTCTCATCATAATAACTAAAAAAATGAGTTTTATATTCAACTGTACTTTTCATCATACAATAATCTATTTTCTCCTTAATAGAATTTCTAAATATTTCCTCATCATCACATATAATAAAATTTATCATCTGGTATACCTCCGACTCCTTAATTTTACCATATTTTTCCATAAAAGTGGATATTTTTGCAGTAAAAAACCAGTAGCTGTTTAACCACTGGTTATTTAACCTTTTTTTGTTTTTTTCTCTTTTCTTTCTTAATAGTACCCTCCACTTTATCAATAATACTATCAGTCACTTCCTTGTTTTTAGGAGAGATAATACTAGTCCTTAAAACAAACCATACTACTACTATAAATATTAAGATATAAAATACTTTACCTAAAACAGGATCTTTAAGTATATAGAAAATTGAAGCTGTTGCAAATAAGAAATCAATTCCATAGATAATTAATACTGTTGTTCTGTGAGAAAAATTCATTCCTAATAACTGATGATGAATATGATCCTTATCAGGAGCAAATGGAGGTTGATGTTTAAGTAGTCTTCTAATAATAGCAAATAATGTATCAAGAATAGGTATACCTAAAATCATTATAGGAACAAATAAACTAGTTAAAGCTGGTCCCTTAAATTCTAAAAGTGTTATTACTGCTATTATAAATCCTAAGAACATGGCACAGTCGCCACAAAATATTTTAGCTGGATAAAAATTATGAAGTAAGAATCCTAAAGTAGCACCTAACATAATGAATGTTAAAATCATAACAAGACTACCACTTCTGCCTTGAAAAAAACCAATTATACCAATGGTTAAAAAGAAAATACTACATATACCACCACATAAACCATCCAAGCCATCTATTAAATTAATAATATTAGTACAAGCTACTATAAAGAAAATAGTCAGTGGATAAGACCAAATACCAAAGTCAATTGTATAACCAAAAGCTGTAATGTTATTTAAAAGTATTCCTCCATAAAAGACTATAATACAAGCAGCAATTAATTGTCCTAATAGTTTTCTACTCGCTCTAATAGACTTAATATCATCAATGATACCAGTTAAAATAATTATAAAACTACCTATCAGAATTGAATTCATTTGAATACTTTCTATTCCAAACAGCATATAACCAACTAAGAAAGCTAAAAATATTCCTACTCCTCCGAGTTTAGGCATCACTCTTTTATGAATATGTCTATTGCCCTCATCACTTCTTGGAACATCTAAAGCACCTATATGAAAAGCAATTTTTTTCATTTCTGGCATTATCAGTGCTGAACAAAGAAAGGTTACTGCTACTATCTTTAAAGCACTTAATATTTCTTGATTCATTTTACTTCCTCTTTTCTTATTCAATTATATCAGTTTATATTCTATTGTACAATTATTTTAAGAAAAGAAAAAAGTCTAGTTCTCTTCTAGACTCCTTACATCATCAAGTAATACTCCTGTTCCTTCTGCTACACAAGTTAATGGTGTATCAGCAATAAAAACAGGTATCTTTAATTTATCTTTTAATAATGGAACTAAACCAGTTAACATACTTCCACCACCTGTTAAAACTACTCCTTTTTCTACTATATCAGCTGATAATTCTGGAGGAGTCTGTTCTAAAACATTAGTAGCCGCTTTAATTATCTTTTGAAGTGATTCAGATAAAGCTTCTTCTGTTTCATTCTCATAGATTTCTATTGTACTAGGTAATCCTGTAATTAAGTCTCTTCCTCTTACTTCCATCTTTTTCTTCTTATCAGGATTATAAACGTTAGCAAACTCTATTTTAATCTCTTCTGCTGTTTTATCACCTATTAATAATTTATATTTTTCTTTAATAAACTTTATAATATCTTGATCAAATACATTACCAGCAACTCTAATTGAAGCACTAGTAACTATATCCTTTAAAGAAAGAACAGCTATATCAGTAGTACCACCACCAATATCTATTACCATATTACCACTAGGTTTAGAAATATCCATTCCTGCTCCAATAGCAGCTACTTTAGGCTCTTCTTCTAAAAACACTCTTCTTGCTCCGGTTCTTTCAGCTGCTTCTTTAATAGCATTTTTCTCAACTGGAGTAATATTAGATGGACAACATATTAAGATTCTAGGTCTTGAAAAGAAATTGCGAGCATGAATCTTTCTAATAAAATAATCAAGCATAATCTCTGTTATCTCAAAATCAGCAATAACTCCATCTTTCATTGGTTTAATAGCTTTAACCTTTCCAGGAGTTCTTCCTAACATTTCACTAGCTTCACGTCCTACTGCTACAACTTTCTTATTATCTGTATCAATAGCTACCACACTAGGTTCATTTAAAACAATTCCTTCACCTTTTATATATATTAATACATTGGCTGTTCCTAAATCTATTCCAATATCCTTTGCTAACATCCTATCACGTCCTTTTACTGTTAATATTTTAACAAAATTTCTTTTACTTGTAAATTAATTTCCCATCAAAATTAGTTTTTCCTACTATTTTAAATATATACATTATAATTGCATTTATTACTTTATTTTTCATACAAAAAGATGATTGTTTTTTAATCATCTCTAGTTAACATTATTCTGGCTTCTTTGTTTCAGTAGTATTATTCTTAGATTCATCTGTTTCACTTTTATTACTATCATTAGTAGTAGTTTCTGCTTTTATTTCTTTATCAAAATAATCTTCGGGATTAACTACTTGACTATTTAAATAAAGTTCAAAATGCAAATGATTACCTAATTCCTTATCAATACTGTTAGTTCCACTTTTACCAATCACTTGTCCTTGTTTTACTGTATCATTTTTCTTAACAGATACTTCTCCCAAACTTTGATAACTACTTACAAGATTATTTTCATGTTGTACTTCTACGATTTTACCTAGTAACTCATCATCTTTTATATTAATAACTGTTCCATCTAAAACTGCTACTACTTCAAAAGTTTCATTCTTAGTAAAATCCATTCCTGAATTTTGAATATATGTATCTTCATGATACAAAATTGATTTCTCCTGTGTTGCATTATCAGCTTGGTAGTTATAGAAATATTTAGTAGTTGTTACAGACTGATCTTTAAAAGGTTTTATCATTTTAGTAGTTTCATTTATAACTTCTACATCTTCATCTTTATCTAGAATAGAACTATTAACATGTTCAACTTGTTCAGTAGGTTTTAAATCTTTTTTCATATTTTGACTAACTAGATAAGCTCCTACTCCAATAAAGACAAAGATAGCAGTATAAATTCCTACTATTGCACCTTTTCTTAATTTTAATCTTTTCATATTTTCACCTCATTTAAAGTTTTACCTAAAAGGCGAAAATTATACAATTTTTTAAAAAATTTTTGATACTGTGAAAAAGTCCCAAATAAAGTTAGTTACTAAATATGTCATTGAAAGTGCTAACATAAAGTATAAAACTCTAGCTTGTAGTACTCTATTTTTTTTAAATAAAGAATTTATATTTAAAGAATCAAAAGACCAAATAACTAAGATTCCAACTAAAATATAAATAAAATATTTAGCACTCATGACTATCCTCATATTTAGCTATTTTTTCAATTCTTCTATGATGTCTCTCTTCAGTTGAAAATGGTATTTCAATAAATTTTTTAACTAGACTGTAGGCTTCATCTGTTGATAATTTTTCACTAAGACATATTATATTAGCATCATTATCAGTTCTAGTTTCTAAAACATCTTCTAATGATACTACTCTTGCGGCTCTTATTCCTTTAACTTTATTACAAGCAATACTTATGCCAATTCCACTTCCACAAATAGCTATTCCATAATCTAAATTTTTATTAGCTACTTCTTCACTTAATTTAAAAGCATAATCAGGATAATCAACACTTTCTTCACTAAAGGTACCAAAGTCAATTATCTGATATTCCTCTTCTAGTTTTTTAAACAAGTTTGTTTTTAATTTAAATCCCCTATGATCTGATGTAATTCCTAATTTCATATTTATTTCCTTCTTTCCACAATCAATTGTTAATAAAATATATTTTTTTACTCTTTTTCCACAATATCTATGAATAATTTTTGAACATTTATTATTTTTTCCACAGGCATTGTGTATTATTCTACAAAAAATTTTATCCACAACTAATTATTTATTTTTTTATTAAAATTTTTCCACAACCTTGTGGATAATTTTTAGTTTTAGCATTTTTTAAACCAAGTCTTCCACCCATTACTACTGCCAAATGGGATACATCTATTCCATGATAAATACACCCTAAATTGTCTCTACTTAAGATTTCATCTAGTTCTTCAAACGAAAACATATCTCTTGGCAAATATTCTTCATAACTGGTTTCTATTTTTATAGGTCTTGTTAATTTATAACGAATACCAGTCCTTTTATTTTGAATTAGTGGATTATAATAACAATATAATGTACCCTTTCTTATAATAGAACCACTTATATCACAAGTAATTGGACTACTAGCTTTCATTTCTCTAGATTCATTATAAAAATATACTACATCATTTGGAAAATAAGTTTGACTCATATTAAATAATTCTAAACCTTTTTTAACTTCATCTTTTGATTTATTCTCTTCTATTAAGCACTCTTCCCACAAGTCAAAATCAAACATATTGTCCATACTACTCACCATATTGAGAATATCATTTTTTTATTTAGAGTGCAAGAAAAAAGAAGCAATTAAGCTTCTGCATCTTGGGTATAACCATATTTTTTATTAAACTTGTCAACACGACCTGTACGTGAAGCACGAGATTGCTTACCTGTATAGAATGGATGACATTTTGAACAAACTTCAACTGTTAATTCATCTTTATTTGATTTAACTTCAAATGTTTCTCCACATGCACAAGTAACTTTACAAGTTTTATATTCTGGATGAATTCCCTTTTTCATGTATATCTCTCCTTCCGCCATGATAAATTCATATCATAGTAATGACTAACCGCTAATAATATATCAAACTTTTTTACGAAAGGCAAGACTTTTTTACTTTTTAAGTTGCTTCATTATCTCTAGATATATAGCTTTATACCCTTCATTTGAAGGATGAATATTAGTTGGATTTGGTAAATAATCATTATTATTTTTAAAAACTCGATAAATTGATACAAATTCTATATCATATTTAGTAGTCACTTTCTTCATTTCTTCATCAAAATAGGCAAATACTCTATCTGGTACTATATCTGTATACTCATAAGGATTATAGTAACCAAGCAAAATTATTTTTCTATTATTATATTTTCTAATACTCTTAAGTAAATTATCTAATTCTTTCATTTTTTTAGAAAATATATCTAACAATTTTTTCTCATCAATTATAGATATATCACTTGTTGACATATTTATCTCAGTCAACAAGTCATTACCACCAATTGATATAGTTACTAAATCTGCTTCTCTTAAACATTTTTTAAAAGATAAAGTCTTATTTTGTCTTGTTAGTATTTGATTCATGTCTAGTTGGTGTTGTAAATCGGCAATTCTAAAACCCGCAAATGCAAAGTCTTTACTGTAATTGTTAAGTTTATTGTTTTCTTTAAGATAACTAGCTAAATAGTCACTATAGCCATAACTTTCTTCATTATAAGCATTTACTCCTAAAGATAGAGAGTCTCCAATAGCTAAATAATTAATTTTATCATTATGAAATGTCATATAAATTAAGTAAATTATTAAAAGTAGAAAACAAAAGATAATAAGTTTTTTATGTTTCATTTTATCACCTAAAAAAAATTAGAGTCATAATATTATATTTCTCTAATTTCTACTTTAGCACCAACATTGGTTAATTTTTCTACAATGTTTTCATATCCTCTTAAGATATGTTCTACATTAGTTATCTTAGTTGTACCATCAGCCATTAAACCAGCTATTACTAAGGATGCACCTGCTCTTAAATCAGTTGCTACCACGTCACAACCTACTAGTTTTGTAGGACCAATAACAGTAGATGTTTGATTTTTTACCCGTATATCTGCTCCCATTGAATTTAAATATGGTATGTGCATAAATCTATTTTCATAAATAGTTTCTTCTATTTTACTTTGTCCTTTACAAGCAGTAAGTAATGGTGTAAGTGGTTGTTGCAAATCAGTTGGAAATCCAGGATATGTCTGTGTCTTAACATGAATTGCTTTATAATTATCTTGTTTACTAACAATTATATAATCTGCTCCAATATCAAGAAAAACGCCCATCTCCTCTAGTTTACTAGTTAAAGATTCAATATGTTCAGGAATAATATTATCAACTTTCAAGTTTTCTCCTACAGCTGCCCCTAGAATAACATAAGTTCCAGCTTCTATTCTATCAGGAATCACCTCATGAAAACATTTACCAAGATAAGAAACACCTTCTATTTCAATACTTGAAGTACCTGCTCCTCTTATCTTAGCACCCATATTATTTAATAAGGTAGCAACATTTACTATTTCTGGTTCTTTAGCGGCATTATCAATAATTGTTTTTCCTTTAGCTTTTACAGCTGCCAACATTATATTAATAGTAGCTCCTACACTAGCAAAATCTAGATAAATATTATTACCTATTAACTCATCTGCTTCTACTATATAGCAGTTATCTTTATTAGTTACTTTAGCTCCTAAAGCTTCAAAACCTTTTAAATGTAAATTAATTGGTCTTGCTCCTATAGAACACCCACCTGGTAATGACATAGTAACTTTCTTATATTTACCTAGTAACGCTCCCATAAAATAATATGAAGCTCTAAGTTTCTTTGCTAAAGAAGCAGGTATTTCTTTATTTTCTAACTCTTTTGAATCTATTACGATAGTTTCACTAGCTCTTTTAACCTTTGCTCCTAAAAAAGATAATATTTCACATAATGCTTCTGTATCAGTAATATCTGGTACATTACAGATAGTTACTTCTTCATCTGATAATATGGCTGCAGGTATTAAAGCTACAGCACTATTCTTAGCACCACTAACTCTAATGGTACCAGTTAACTTATTTCCACCCTTAATTTCTAATAACTTCATATATCTTACTCTCTTTCGCTATATTATATTAGTATTTTAAAATTTGTTTCCAACTAGACTTAAAAATAAATAAATCACTCTAAAAACTGTATCTCTACTAATATAATAAAGAAAAACTAGTAATTTGTCAAAAAAAGAAACGAAAAATTTTAAAATTTCGTTAAAATCTTTCGTTTTCTTGATTTTCTAATTCATCTTTAGGACAATCTTCTTGTCTACTAAACATTTCTTTTTCATTTACTTCTTTTGCAGATGGACAATTTCTATTTTGATTTTTTTCCTTCTGCTTACTATTATTGTTTTTATTTTTCATTTTTACCTCCCTTATTACTATTAACATTATTTTTATAAATATACTTCTAAAATGAAATAAGCAAATATTTTATTCCAAGTATTAATAAAATTATACTTCCAAAGATATTAGCAATCTTACCAAATCTAATAGTTAATCTCTTACCACAATCTAATCCTATTTTTGTAAATAAAGAACTAAATATAGAAAATAATAATCCACATAAAACCGTATTTTCTTCATGTACACCTAATCCTATACCTACTGAAAAACTATCTATACTTACACTAAACGCAAATAATAAGGCTTGATAAAAACTAGTTATTTTAATTTTTCTTGCATCTAAATCTTTTAAGCTCAAGAGCATCTCACTAGCTAATATAGTAAAAATTATACCCACTAACAAATCAGGATTAGGTAAGAATGATTCTAAAAGAAATAATCCAATTAGATTACCAAGTATAGGCATAAAAAAATGAAATGATCCTACCATTAAACTTAATAAATTAGTCATTTTTTTATCAAGACCTAATGTTCCATAAATTATAGCTAGAGAAAAAGCATCCATACTTAGACTAATAGAGATTATTATTAATTGTCCTAAATTCATAGCACCACCTACTAAGAATTTATGTAAATAATCTATCTGTTAGAAGTATTTTTCTAGCATATCTTTAATATATAGACGATATTCTACATCTGTTTTTTTATCATTTTCTATAAGACAAAATGGGGGAAATAAAACACACCACCAGTTATCACCTTTTCCATCTCCTATGGTAACCACTAAAGATTCATAATATCCCTCTTTATAGGTTATACCTTTATATTCTTTCTTAGGAAAATAGTTTAATCCATAATTAATGTTATAAATATCATTACTCTTATTTGTTAATAAAGTGTTTCTAACATTAGTTGAAAAATTATTTTGATTAGCTTTTAACAATTTCCTAGATTCATCAATAGACTTACTATTTTTTAATAATTCACTTATCTCTACTTGTAAATTATCTTTAACCTTCATCTTTATCTTTTGATCTTCTTTACTATTAGACTTAGCAACTACTCTAAACCTAATAGCTTCATCAGGTATAACAATTTCCTCTCCTTTAGTATAACTAGCTAAAGAGATAATGATTAAACTTATTATTATTAGAAATTTCTTCATTAAAAAAATCACCCTTTTTCTAATATATTAATGGTGACTTTTTATCATTTTTAATCATTTTTATTTCTAACAAATATCATTCTATTTCGACCATACAAATCTTTTTTACAAGTAATTTCTACATCATATAGATATTTATTTACAATATCATAAATTTCTTCTTTTTGACTTTCTCCTATTTCAAAAGCTATTAGAAATTTATCATTTAAATATGGTTTAATATTGGCTAATATTTTTCTATAACAATCAAGACCATCTATTCCTCCATAAAGTGCTAAAGATGGTTCATTATCCCTTACTATTTCTTCTATTTCCTCATCAGTTCTTATATATGGTGGATTAGAAACAATAATATCATATTTCTCTAATTTTACATTAGAAAACCAATCACTTTCGATAAATGTAACATCAAGATTAAGATTATTAGCATTTAATCTAGCTACCTCTAAAGCCTCTTTTGATATATCTACTAGTGTTAGTTCACTATCTTTTAAGATACTTTTAAGAGTAAGACCAATTGCTCCACTACCACAACCTAAATCTAATATTTTAATTTTATCTTTATTTAAACCTCTAGCATATTCTACTACCTGTTCTACCAGCTCTTCTGTCTCAAATCGTGGTATCAATACATTTTTATTAACAATAAACTTAAGCCCATAGAAATTAACATTACCAATAACATATTGAATAGGCTTATTTTCTTTTAAAGCTTCTAATGATGATTTATATAATTTTTCTATATCACTATCTACCTCTTTATCTAGAATGGTTAACAGTTCTAAAGGATTAACATCTAAATACGAAGAAAGTAGCATCTTAGCATGATCACTACTTGTCTTACCCTTACCATATACAATTAATTCTTCAACTGTCATTATGCTTCTTCACCAGCTAATTTTCTTCTTTGATCTTCCATCGTCAAAGCATCTATTATCTCATCTAGTTGTCCATTCATTACTCTATCTAAACTATTAGTAGTAAAACCAATACGATGGTCTGTTACTCTATTTTGTGGATAGTTATAAGTTCTTATCTTCTCAGCTCTATCTCCTGTTCCAATCTTACTTCTTCTTTCACTACCAAGTTCTTGGTCATGTTTCTGTTGTTCTAAATCATAAAGTCTTGCTTTTAATACTTTCATAGCTTGTTCCTTATTTTGAATTTGACTTCTCTCATTTTGACAAGTTACTACTGTATTAGTAGGTAAATGGGTAATTCTAACAGCACTATCTGTGGTATTTACTCCTTGACCACCACAACCTGATGATCTAAAGATATCAATTCTTAAATCTTTTGGATCAATAGTAATATTAACATCTTCTGCTTCTGGCATTACTAAAACAGTGGCTGTAGAAGTTTGAATTCTTCCATTACTTTCTGTAACTGGTACTCTTTGTACTCTATGTGACCCACTTTCATACTTAAGTTTAGAGTAAGCACCTTGTCCTTTAATCATAAATTCTATTTGACTAAATCCACCAGCAGTTCCTTCAACAGCATTAATTATTTCTATCTTAAGTCCTATTTTTTCAGCATATCTTGAGTACATTCTAAACAAATCACCAGCAAAGATATTAGCCTCATCTCCACCAGCTGCTCCTCTTATTTCCATAATAACATTTTTAGAGTCATTAGGATCTTTCGGTATTAATAATATTTCTAGATTTTTTTCAATACTTTCTTTTTCTTCTTCTAGTTCTTTTAATTCATCTTTAGCTATTTCTTTTAGTTCATCATCATTTAACATTTCTTTAGTATCTATAATAGATTCTAATACTTTTTTATATTTCTTATATTCTGTTACTACTTCTTCTAAGTCTGCTATTTCTTTAGATATTTCTCTTGTTTTATTAATATTTTTTAAAACATCTTCACTCATTAACTCTGTCTGTAATTGATTATATTTAGTAAGAGTAGCTTCTAATCTTTCTATCATCCAAACCAAGTCCTTTCTTTTTCTAAGTGTCGAGCTAATTATACCATAGCTACAACATCTCTTGCAAATTATTTAAAGAAAAAGAACTATTCATTCTCTAGTTCTTCTTCATCAACGACAACCAAGTCTTTTAAATCTTCATTAGGATCAACATAATCATCATCGTCATCTGCATCTCCTGAATCATAGTTATCTTCTTCCATATCATCAGTAATCATGTCATCCTTTATTTCCTCTGATTCTTCATCATCATCTTCTTCATCTTCAATTTTAGCAATTTTATCAGATGTATGACGACTTCTTAAATCCCAACAACCATCTTCTAACATGATAAAACGTTTATCAGTAGTAAGCGATGTATAATAATCTCCTATTTTCTCTTCAAAAGTACTACTTGGAAGTTCTAACAAAGTTACAATGCTTTTAAAAAGCTCAGCAGTATTTTGCTTTCCTTGCTCCTCTAAAAGATAAAATGTGATGTCTTTATTTGACAATAATTCTAATTCTTCTTTTTTCATTTCTGACAACTTCATTTCTTTTCCTCCCGTATTAAAGTCTATTCAAAATGAATTTCTTCTTAATATTCAAATCATATAAACTTATATCATTTTTTATTAGCAATTGCAATACTTTTTTATATACTTTACATTTTTTCAGGTATTTCAATTCCTAAAATAGTCAATAACTCTACATTTGTATCATATACATTTTTTGTTAAAAGTAACCAATTTTCTTGAATATTTTTATCTTTTTCAGTTAAAACATGACATTTTTCATAGAATTTACTATAGGTACTAGTAAGTTGATATAAATAATCTGATATTACATTTAATTCTTTTGTATCATATGCTTTATGTAATACTTTATTCTTAGCTAGTAATAATGTTATTAATTCTTTTTCTACTTCTTCACTAATTTTTGTATATTTACTATAATCTAAATTATTTTCTTTTGCTTTCTTTAATAGTGATTTCATTCTTATAGTAGTATATAAAAGATATGGACCAGTTTTTCCTTCAACATCAACAAATTTTTTAGGATCAAAGATATAATCAGTTGTTCTATTTGATAATAAATCAGCATATTTAATAGCTGCTACTGCTATTTGTTCAATTATTTCATCTTTATTTTCTTCAGTTTCTAAGTTATGAGAATGATTTGCTACTTCTTCTTTTACTTCTTTTAAAAGGCTTTTTAAGGATAAAGCTCCGCCATCTCTTGTCTTAAATGGTTTACCATCTGGACCATTCATTGTTCCAAATCCAAAGAATTCTAACTTAGTATCATCACTTACTATTTTAGTCTTATGAGCTGCTCTAAATACTTGTTCAAAATAAAGTCCTTGTCTTAAATCAGTTAAATACCACATTTCATCAGGATTAAAACGTTTAACTCTTGATACCATAGTTGCTAACTCACGAGTAGCATATAAAGTTGCTCCATTACTCTTTACTACTACAAGGTCAGGCATAGGAGCTTTATCAGTATCTTCTTTTATTTCAATTATTTCTGCTCCTTCACTTTTCTTTAAGTAACCATCTTTTCTTAACTCTTCTAGCATAGGCATCATATAAGAATAACAGTCACTTTCACCTTCCCACAAGTCAAAGTCAGTATTAAACTTTTTATAAACTCCTTTAATATCTTCTATTGATAATTTTTTAATCTTATCCCATAATGCTACATAACTAGGTTTACCTTCTTCTAACTCTTTAGTAATAAGTCTTACCTCTTCCATGATGTTTTCATCTTCTTTAGCTTTAGTACTAGCTACTGGATATATTTCTTCTAAATCTTTAGCTGTTATTGGTAACTCATCCCAACTATCACTTTCTTCTTCTGTAAAATAATTAAGATTAGGATATCTATTTCTCAACTCATAAATAACCATTCCAGACTGTCTACCAATATCCCCAAAATGAACATCACAGATAACCTCTTGACCAAGTCTCTTAGTTAATCTTTTTAAAGCTTCCCCAATATTAGCACTTCTTAAATGACCAACATGAAGCGTCTTAGCAATATTAGCTCCACCATAATCTAAAAATATTTTTTTATTAACTAACTTATCAACATCTTTAGAGTCACTATTATAATAATCGTTTACAAATTCTACTAACAACTCATCTTTTAAGGTAACATTAAGAAATCCAACTGCTGCTATTTCTACTTTAGAAAAATAATTACTTTCTTCTAAAACTTTCTTCATATCTTCAGCAATAAGCATTGGATTCTTATGTAATACTTTAGCAAGACTCATTGCATCATTTAACTGATAATCTCCCAAATCTTTACGTTTACTTTCTAATAAAGTTACTTTTTCTATCGGAATAGATGCTTCATTCATCTTCTTTGTTAAATCTTCTTCTATTGTTTTTAATAAACTCATATTAAACCTCCCACTCTATACTATATTCATGATCAAAATCATTTCCATCAATTCTATATATTACTAAAAAGGAATTAACTCCTTCTTTTATTTGTTTAGTCTTCATTCCTACTGTTCCACACTGCTTTGTATCTTTAAGATATATCTCAAAGGAATTATCTACATTCTCTAAAAATTTATAACTAAGAATGGCGTCTTCTGTCTCTCTTAACAATATTTTATCTTTTAAATATATTGTTAATAATGCATGTTCATCCTGATATTGAATTACTTGTTTTTTCTTATCAAAATCTGCTTTTCCTTCAAAGGTTAAAACATCATCATTAGTTCTTAACTTAGCAATTACTTTAACTTCTTCCATATTGTTTCCCTTTCATTCAGGTAATATTATAGCAACGAATTAAATTTCTTACAAGATTATTGTTATTTTTAAAGAGATTGGACAAGCTAAATGTAGGTGATTTAAATGAAATTTATAAAAAAACTTACTAAATTTAGTATACTTCTTATTTTATTATTTATTATTTTTAATGTTTGTGCTTACTCATATGCTTATTTATCACCGAAACTACAAATCAAAAGTGCTAATAAGTTTATGCTTTTTGATGAAAATAATGAACTTTTCTTTCAAGGTAGTGGCGATAGTAAATGGGTAAGTCTTGATAACATTTCTGATAAAGTAATTAAAACAACAATTGCTACTGAGGATAAAAATTTCTATCGTCATAAAGGTTTTGATTATTTAAGAATTATGAAAGCTATGTATGTTAATATTTTATCTAGAAATAGAAGTCAAGGTGCTAGTACAATAACCCAACAATATGCTAAAAATTTATTCCTAGACTTTTCTAAAACCTGGAAAAGAAAATGGGATGAGATGTGGTACACTATTGAGATAGAATCACATTATAAAAAGAAGGATATATTAGAAGGCTATTTAAATACAATTAATTATGGTCATGGTATGTATGGAATAGAAAATGCTAGTCAGTTTTATTTTGGAAAGAAAGCTAAAGACTTAGACCTTGCAGAAGCAGCTATTTTAACAGGTATTCCTAAGTCTCCTAGTAATTATTCACCATTAGTTAATTATAAAAAGGCTAAAGCTAGACAAGAATTAATCTTAAAAAATTTATTAAAGGAAAAGAAGATAACCACTGATGAATATAATGAAGCTGTTAAAGAAAAATTAACTTTCGTTGGAGAAAAAGAAAAAGAGGAATTATCTACTGTAATGTATTATCAAGATGCAGTTATGAATGAGTTAAAGTCTCTTAAAGAAATTCCTAGTACTTTTTTAGAAACTGGGGGATTAAAAATCTATACTAGTCTTAATCTTAAGAGTCAAAAAGAGTTAGAAACTAACGTAAAAGAGGTATTAAAAGATAACGAATTAGAAACCGCCGCTGTCTTAATGGACCCTAATACAGGTGGTGTAAAAGCACTAGTCGGAGGAAAAGACTATAATAAATCTGAATATAATAGAGCTATATCTGCTAAAAGACAAGTAGGTTCTACTATGAAACCTTTCCTCTACTATGCAGCTTTAGAAAATGGTTTTACTGCGTCTACTACTTTTACTAGCGAACAAACAACTTTTACTTTTTCCAATAAAGATACTTACTCTCCTAAAAACTATAATGAAAAGTATGGAAATAAGCCTATATCTATGGCTACTGCTATTTCTTATTCAGAAAATATATATGCTGTTAAAACACACTTATTCTTAGGTGAAGATACATTAATTAACATGGCTAAAAGAGTAGGAATTACTTCTAAACTTGATAAAGTCCCATCTCTTGCTCTTGGTACTAGTGAAATATCAATGCTAGAAATGGCTGGTGGGTATGCTACTTTTGCTAATGAAGGTTATAAGATAAAGCCTCATTTCATTGAAAAAGTTGTAGACCAAGAAGGTAATATTTTATATGAAGCTGATAATAAAAAGGAATTAGTTTTAAACTCTAGTCTAACTTTTATTCTAAGCAACTTACTAACTGCTACTTATGATTCTGCTTTTATCGATTATAATTATCCTACAGCTATTAATCTAGCATCAAAAATGACTCATACTTATGCTTTAAAAAGTGGTACTACTAATACTGATAACTGGTATATCGGTTATAACAAGGACGTAGTCGCTCTAGTATGGTGTGGTTATGATGATAATAGAGATTTAGAACCTAAAGAATATAAGTATGCTCAGAATATCTGGATTAAATCAATTGAAGACTACATGCAAGGAAAAGAAGATAACTGGTACAAACCTAAAGATAATGTTGTAGGTCTCTTAGTTAATCCTATCACTGGAAAACCAGCTACAGAAAATGATACAAAGACTAAGATGATGTATTATATTAAAGGAACTGAACCTACAATGACAGACCCTGTCTTTGACGAATTATTAACAGATAATAAAGAAACTTAAGGAAGACAATTGTAATCTTCTTTTTTCTTTGATATAATCCATTTAGGATGTGATAAGATGATATATTTAATAATAGGATTAGTACTTTTAGTTATTTTATTATTAGTGATAAATTTCTTATATTATAAAAATAAATTTAATTTTTACTTTCTAAAGATAGAAGAAGCTAATAACAATATTGAATTAATCCTTGAAAAGAAAATAGAAATACTTTTAAAGATTGCTAAGATTATTGATAAAGATATGGAAAAAGAATTAGAAGAATTTAAGAAAAAAGAGATAAGTAAACATCAATGTTATGTTGAGTTAAGTTCACTTGGTAACAAGCTATTAAAAGAAGCTGATGCTGAAGAATATGAGGCTAATAAGAAGATTAGCAATTTAATCGAGCGATTTGATGATAATGAATGTGACTTAAAAGGGAGTCTAAAATATTATAATGATAATGCTGTAGAAATTAATAACTATATTCATAAATTTCCTAGTAATATTGTAAGTTTATTCTCTCATTTTAAAGAGTTAGATATTTATAAGATAGAAAAAAGAGAATCTTTTGCTATTCTCTCTAAGTAGACCTAAAGGTCTTTTTCTATGTTCCAATCTATTGGTTTTATTCCATTAGCTACTAAAAATTCATTAGTCTTAGAAAATGGTCTGCTACCAAAGAAACCATTATATGCCGAAAATGGTGATGGATGAGCAGATTCTAGAACTAAATGTTTAGGATTAGTTATTAATACTTTTTTTGCTCTAGCATAATTACCCCAAAAAATGAAGACAACTGGTTCTTCTTTTTTATTTACCTCTTCAATAACTTTATCTGTAAACTCTTCCCAGCCATGACGACTATGAGATGCTGCCCTATCTTTCTCAACAGTTAAAACACTATTTAATAACAACACTCCCTCCTTAGTCCAAGGTAGTAAACTATTTTTTTCTGGAAAAGGTATTCCTAAGTCACTTTCTAATTCTTTAAAGATATTAACTAAACTTGGTGGTTTCCTTAACCCATCTCTTACTGAGAAAGAAAGTCCTTGAGCCTGATTAACTCCATGATAAGGATCTTGTCCTAATATTACTACTTTTGTATCTTTATAAGCTGTATTTCTAAAAGCATTAAATATTTCATTTTTCTTTGGATATATTTCTTTTTGATGATATTCATCATCCACAAATTTTAATAATTCTTGAAAATATGGTTTACCATACTCTTTCTTTAAATGTTCATCCCAATCATTACCTATCATTATTACACCTCTACTTATGATACTTTTCATTATTTCTTATTTTATATGTTCGATATAGTTGTTCTAAGAACATTACTCTAAATAATTGATGAGGAAATGTTAACTTAGAAAAAGACCATCTTTCTTTAGCTAGTGAATAAATATCCTCATGGAATCCATTACTACCACCAATAATAAATGTTATATTACTATTATTCATTTCTCTTTCTGCTAATAAGTTAGCCATCTCTATTGATGTCATTTCTTTTCCCTTAACATCTAGTAAAATAATATAGTCTTTAAGAGTAAGATGTTTCATTATCGCTTCTTTTTCTATCTTTAATGATTTCTCTATTTCCTCAATTCCACAATCTGCTACTTCTATAATATTTAGTTTCGTATATTTACTTAATCTTTTTGCATATTCTTTAATAGCATCAGTAAAGTATTTTTCTTTTACTTTACCAACAACAACTAACTTTATCATTAAACTTCCACTACCTCTCCTAACTCTTCTTGTGATGCCACTACTATTTTAGGACTATAAGTTGTATTTGCTAATGCTTCTTTAGTAGTCTCTAATGCCAACTCTTTAGTATTATTTGTCTCACTTATATGAGCTAAAATAATATACTTAGTATTAGAACCAATAAACTTTTCTAAATAACTAGCCGTCGCTCCATTAGATAGATGTCCTTTATCACTTAATATTCTTTGTTTTAAATAATGTGGATAAGGTCCTGTCAAAAGCATCTGCTCATCATGATTACTTTCTATATAATAGATTTCTCTATTAGATAATAAATCATAATACTTTTCATTAATATAACCAGTATCAGTAATATAAACTAGACTACTAGAAGTATTACTTATTAGGAAACCAACTGAACCAGGAGCATCATGTGATGTATGTACTAAATCTATAGTTGCATCCTTAAGATGCATTTTATCACTATATAATTCTATCTTTTCTTTAGGTAATATTTCTTTTAATTCTTTATACATTTCTTCTCTTATATAAACTGGTATATTATTATGTTTTACAAAGACTTTTAATCCTTTGATATGGTCAGAATGAGTATGAGTAATAAGTAAAGCATCTATATCATCAATACTTTTACCAATCTCTTCTAATCTTTCTAATAAATGTCTATAAGTAATTCCTATATCAATAAGAAAGCGAGTATTTCCTACTTCTATATAAGAAGTATTTCCTTTGGAACCACTCGCTAGTGTTATTATTTTCATTAGAATAAACTAAGTGGTTGTAATGATGTTGATCCTCTTCGGTAAGGAAATCCCCTGAAAAGTCCAAAGTGTAAATGTGTTCCTGTTGCAAAACCACTTTTTCCCATTGCTCCAATTTGTTGACCAATAGAAACATTTTCTCCTACTTTTACATATCGTGCTGATAAATGGGCATACATTGTATAGTAACCATTATTATGATTAATTACTACAAATTGACCATTATCATATTTAGAACTAGATTGTACTACTACTCCATTATTAGCTGCATAAATAGGTGAACCATATCCACCACCTATATCTACTCCATCATGTAATACTCCCCAACGATAACCATAAGGACTATTAATAGTATATGGTGTTGCTGTAGGCCACTTCCAATAACCCTCTACTTTAGTTGTACCTGTTATATCTATGCCAGATGAATAAGAATTTTGTTTTTTACCTTTAACTATTATTTCTTTAACTGGTTCTTTTAGTCTTTCAGTAGCACTTTCATTAATTACAGAGCTTTCTATTTGCCCATTAACTTTTTGGATCTTACTAGTAACTCTTTGAAGACCATTTTCTCCTTTTTGAGTAACTTCTTCCGTTCCAGCCATCTTATTTTCATCATACTTAACTTCTGTATCGTATTTTATCTCTTGATCAAAAACTGTATGATCAACTTCTACTAATCTAAATTGTGGCTTAATAATATTAATAGTTACTTGTTGTCCAGTAAACAATAGACTGTTTTCATCTTTAAATGATGGGTTTGCAATTAAAAATTCCTTATCAGATAGTTTATTATTAAAAGCTATATCAGTAATAGTATCTCCATCTTGAACAGTATACTTTTGATATTCATCTAAAGTACCAAATAATAAATACTTACTTAAATCATCAACGTTTTCATAAATTGTCTTATCAACAGGTACTTTAGTATTCTTAACTGATATTTTATTATCTATATAAACATTTTCTATTATAGTACCTGTATCTTTAATTTCTTTTTGTTTATTGTTTAGATATTTTTCATAATCATCATTATTAACAAATGATCTAATAGTTTTATCCATAGCCTTTGTAAAAACATATTTATCTAAAACATAAATCGTCTGGTCTACTCCTTTTACTTTTTCTCCTTGTTCATTAACTGTATCTATCCCTTTAATCTTAATAGCATAACCATTAATAGTAAAAGATTCTAAGTCTGCTAATTTATCATATATTTGTTTAGTAGTAGAAATCCTTTCTTGATAAGTTATTTCCTTTTCTATTTTTAAATCTTCTGGAGCATAAACTTTATCTACTTTATATTTCTTTTTAATCTTTTCTTGTTCTTTATCTATATATTGCTCTAAATCTTCTTTATCTTCTATTAATCCTAGTGACTTTCCTTTTAGATAAACTCTATATACTTCTTGTGGTTCTTTAGCTTTAGATGTAGGACAAAAGAAAACTAATAAAAAACTTATAACTAGTGCAAAACTTATAACTAATATCTTTTTCCCCATTTTATTCCTCCTCTTCTGGTCCTTTAGTCATATTAAGAAAGGTTGATGTATCTTTTTTAAATAACAACTGGATAGTAGCTTGAGGACCATTTCTATGCTTAGCAATAATAAATTCACTAATACTTGTTGCATCTTTCTTAGCTTCTTTATTATAGTAATCGTCTCTATATAGGAATCCTACTAAGTCGGCATCCTGCTCAATAGAACCAGACTCACGTAAATCTGAAAGCATTGGCCTTTTATCTTCTCTTCCTTCAACACTACGAGATAACTGAGCAAGAGCTATTATTGGTATATGTAACTCCATAGCAAGAGTTTTTAAACTACGAGAAATATCAGCTACTTCTTGTTGTCTATTGCTACCATAGTTCTTTCCCCCAGAAATTAACTGTAAGTAGTCGATTATCACTAGGTTAAGTCCATCAGTAGAACTTGCTAATCTTCTACATTTAGCTCTTATTTCACCAATAGTTATTCCTGGTGTATCATCTATATAAAGTTTAGCTTTAGATAATTGAGTAGTCGCTTCATTAAATCTTTTCCAATCCTGATTTAATAGTTTACCTGTTCGCATCTTATAACCTTCTATTTGACCAAGGGATGATATTATACGATTAGCTAACTGACTAGCTCCCATTTCTAAGTTGAATACTGCTACAGTATTATCAGAGTGTGTAGTTACATAAGTAGCAAGATTAAGGGCAAAGGCTGTTTTACCCATACCAGGACGAGCAGCTATTATAATCATTTCATTTTCATGAAGACCTGCTGTTAACTTATCAAAGTCATACCAACCAGTAGCAATACCTGTTACTTCTCCTTTGGATTCAGCTAGCTTTTCTAAGTCTTCTTGAGTTTTTATCAACACATCTTGAATACTTTGAAACTCTCCACTTTTTCTATTTTTAGCAATATTTAGTATTTGTTTTTCTGCTTGGTCTAAAACATCATTAACATTTTCTTCTTGATTATAACCTAATGTTACTATATTAGTAGCTGTTTCTATTAATCCTCTTAAAAGAGCCGTTTTATCTACTTCTTTAATATAATAATCTATATTACTGGCAGTAGGCACAAACTCAATTATTTCTGTTAAATAAGAAACTCCTCCTGCATCTGTTAAAGCATTCATTCTAGTAAGCTCTGTTGTAACTGTTGTTAAATCTAAAGGTGTTTTTTCTTCATGTAAGTTTTGAAAGGCCTTAAAGATTTTGGCATTTCTAGTATCAAAAAAACTAGCTTCTGATAAATTTTCAATAGCAAGTGTAGCGGCATCTGTTGATAAAAAACAAGAACCCAATACACTCATTTCAGCTTCTTTATTATGTGGTAATTCTCTTAAGGCCATAAACTTCCTCCTTTACTTCTACTTTACTAAATGAACTTTTACTATAGCACTAACTTCTTTATATAATTCTATTTCTATCTTATGAAATCCCAAAGATGATAGAGAATCTTGTAATTTAATTTGATTTTTATCTATATTGTAGCCATTATTTTTTAATTCTTCTTTTATTTGTTTTTGACTAACACTTCCAAAGACACGGTCACCTTCACCAGTTTTTACTTTAAAAGTTAAAACTAATTTTTCTAATTTAGTTTTTTCTTCCATTGCTTCTTTTGTAGCTTTATCATGATTTTCTTTTCTTAGTGCTTGTTCTTTCTTTAAGTTGTCTAAGTTTTCTTGATTAGCTACTACAGCAAGATTTTTCTTAATTAAAAAGTTAATAGCATAACCATCTTTTACTTCTTTAATTTCATCTTTCTTTCCTACCCCTTTTACATCTTGACGAAAAATTACTCTCATTATTCTTCCTCCTTAATAGCTTGATTTAATTTTTCAGAGACTTTACTGATTGGAACATTTTCAAACTGAGCAGCTCCTCCCATTTTATCTCCTCCTCCACCAATTCTAGACAATATATTAGCAATACTTTTTTTACCAATACTACGTCCACTGATAGAGGTAACATTATTAGCTGTCTTAGCAATCACAAAGGATAATTCTATATCGTTAAAGAAAAGTAAGGTATCAGCTATCTTAGCTAAGTCTTCTCTTCTATAAATAGAATAACTACTTCCCTTTGCAATTGCTATTTTATCATTAATTATCTCTACATTAGTAATTAATTTTTGACGTTCCATATAATCTTTTAAGTCTTGTTTTAATAGATATTGAACTTTAGTAGTACTAGCTCCCATACAAGATAAATAGTAGGCACTATAATATGTTTCACTATTAGTTTTAAGGGTAAAGTTATTAGTATCTAAAACTATCCCTGCTAATATTAAAGTTGCATAGTATGGATCTATTGGTGAATTATAAGCTTCCATCAAGTTTGTTATCATCTCACAAGTACTAGAAGCAGTATTATCTATTATTCTATTAGGACAAGAGATTGATGTTTCACCTAACTCATGATGATCTAGAATCACTACTTTATCTTCATCAAATAGGGATATGATATCATTATCTTGAACTAATTCTTTCTTATTAGTGTCTAGTATAAATAAAAGATTTCGTTTATTACGTAAGTATAAGTTATCTTCTACTTCTTTTCCGGTAACTATTTGTAGACAACCATCTAATTCCCTTAATACTTTTTCAACACCTAACTCATGTTCTTTATCATTTATTACTAAATAGCAATTCTTTCTTTGCTTCTCTAAAATTGAATATAATCCTATAGAACTACCTAAAGCATCTAAATCTAAATTCTTATGAGCCATTATAAATATAGTCTTAGCACCACGAATTAATTTTTTTAATTCTTTTTTCTTTTCACCAATTTTCAAAACAACCACCTCTATTCAATTTTAAAAAAAGAAGATGTTAATTCTTCTTAATAAATTACAGTTATAATATACCATTTTTAACATTAAAAAGCAAACCATCTTCATAAGATTAATATCTTTTTCAACATAAAAAGTTGAAACCAAAAGTCCCAACTTTAAAATATTATTTTGTAAATGGTAATAATGCAATTGCACGTGCTCTTTTAATTTCATTAGCTATAACACGTTGATGTTTTGCACAAGCACCAGTAACACGACGAGGTAATATTTTTCCTCTTTCGTTAATGTATTTTCTTAAAATATCAACATCTTTATAATCAAAAGTTTTTCCTTGACACATTAAGCATACTTTTTTCTTCTTACGATAAAATTCTGCCATAACTTAACCTCCTTTTTAAAATGGTAATTCGTCATCATTTATCTCGATATTAGAGCCAAATTCAGCATAAGGATCACTAGATACATTTGTACCTGTAGGAGCTGCTGCAGCACTAAAATCATAAGGAGTAGTAGCATCAGGTGTAGATGGTTGATTATTGAAACTAGCAGGAGCTGGTTGACTATTAAAGCTTGGTTGTTGAGTTGATTGAGAATTATCTCTTCTTGTACCAACAAAGTCTATATTTTCAACAACAACTTCAGTAACATATCTTCTTTGACCATTTTGATCATCATAGCTTCTAGTTTGAATTCTACCTTCTACTGCCACTTGACTACCTTGAGATAAATAATTTTTAACTGTTTCTGCTAGTTTTCTCCAAACTACACAGTTAATAAAGTCTGCTTCTCTTTCGCCATTTTGATTAGTAAATGAACGATTTACAGCAAGACTGAAAGTTGCAACTGGTGTATTACTACCAGTATAACGTAACTCAGGGTCTCTTGTTAATCGACCTATTAATATTACTTTATTCATAGTTACCTCTTTTTCTAGTCTTCTTTACGAATAATTAAATGACGTAAAATGTTTTCATTGATTCCAGCTAAACGATCAAATTCTTTAATAGCTTCATGAGAACCTTCTACTACGAATAAGAAATAATATCCATTTTTATATTTCTTTATTTCATATGCTAATTCTCTTTGTCCCATAGCTTTTTCTTCAACGATTTTAGCTTCTAAGTTTGTTAAAACTTTCTTTAGATTTTCAGCTTCACTTTTAATAGCAGTTTCCTCTAAATCTGGTTTTACAATAAACATAATTTCATACTTGTTCATTATTTCCACCTCCTTCTGGACATAAGACCTAAATAATAGGTAAGGAGTATTTTAAATACTCGTTTGTATTATAACAAATGCCAATTACTTTTGCAACTAAATATTTGTTCTTTTTTATTAATCCATCAGTTATACATAATAAAATCCAACAAAGTTTTGACCACTCTTTTTTTCATTACCTCTTATTCTAGAGTAATGTGAAGCATAGTCTATATTTGTTATTGTGTCATTCTTATTAATTTTTATGTTTTTTATTTGTTTATCTTCCAGTTGCTTTAATATTGCTTTATACATATCTACCCTATATTTACTATTTGTTTCTTCTATACAATCTTTCCACACTTCTTTATTAGTAGCCCAATGTGGATAAGTATCATATATAAATTTTTCCTTTTTTGCTCCACTAGAAATATAAACATATATGTCATCTATGTTACTCTTATATTCTTTTTGTAACGATTCTATTATTTGGCTTGGTAATTTTCTATTAATATATGCTGCACCACAATGTGCTAAAGCAGTTACTCCCTTTTTCCTATCTTCTGCTATTACTATTGGACAATCAGCACACATATTACCTACAACTATTCCTTTATATTTATTACTAATCATCAAAATATCTGCTTCTAAATTTAAATACCAATAGTCATCCTTTGTTAATTCTTTTTCTGTAATATTTATATATTTACCATCTGGATACTCTACTTTGTTCAACTCTGTCTTTTGAACTGCTTGAATCATTTTTAAACCATTAAATCCATATTTTTTTCCTAATTTTATTCTAGTTTGTTTAAATATTTCATTTATTTCATCTTGAGTTAATTCATCATTATAAAATATTTTATTTCGACTCATTACTCCATCTTTTTTATTAGCTTCAAATATTTTAATTTGTGATTTCAATTAGCACCTCACACATTAAATCTAAAGTGACAAATATCACCATCTTGCATGATATAATCTTTTCCTTCTATTCTAGCTTTTCCTGCTTCTCTAGTTTTTAACTCACTACCATATTCCATTAAATCATCATAACTAATAACTTCAGCTTTAATAAATCCTTTTTCAAAGTCTGTATGAATAATACCTGCACATTTCTTAGCATTCATACCTTTTTTAAAAGTCCAAGCCCTTACCTCATCTTTACCTACTGTAAAATAAGTAGCTAAACCTAATAAATCATAGGTTGCAGAAATAAGTTGCTCTAATCCACTATTTTTCATTCCTAAAGCTTCTAACATATCTTTTTTATCTGTATCACTTAATTCACTTAGTTCTTCTTCAATCTTTGCACATAAAACTACTACGGAAGCATTTTCTTTCTTAGCATACTCTTTAACTTCTTTTACATAAGAATTATCCTCTAAACCTATCATACTTTCATCTATATTAGCTACATATATAATTGGTTTTATTGTTAAGAAATTATAAGATTTTAGTATTTTTAATTCTTCCTCTTTAAAGTCTATATGTCTTACTGGTTGATTTTCTTCAAGTGTAGTCTTTATCTTCTCTAATAATTCATATTCTAACTTTTCCTGTTTATCCTTACTCATTAAAGCTCTTTTACTAATTTTTCCTAAACGATTAGTAACCATTTCTAAATCACTGATGATAAGCTCTAGATTAATAGTTTCTAAATCTCTTATTGGGTCAACACTACCATCTACGTGAATTATTTTTCCATTATCAAAACATCTAACTACTTCTACTATAGCATCAGTTTCTCTTATATGTGATAGAAACTTATTTCCTAATCCTTCTCCTTTACTAGCTCCTCTAACAAGGCCTGCAATATCTGTAAATTCATAACTAGTAGGAATAGTCTTCTTAGGTTCATACATTTCTGTTAGTCTATCAAGACGAACATCTTTAACATTAACTACTCCTACATTAGGGTCAATTGTTGCAAATGGATAATTCTCTGCTAAAATATGTTGATTAGTAATAGCATTAAATAATGTACTCTTCCCTACATTTGGTAATCCTATAATACCTGCTTTTAAACTCATAAACAAAACTCCTTCCAAAATAAAAAGAAAATAATATAATTTTCTTTCTTATTTTAATCTAATTAAGACAAATTGTCAAAACTATAATGTCGGATAAACTCCCGGACCTATTGGTAAGCCTATTAAATACCAACCTATTGTTAATAAAATCCAAGAAATTGAAATTATTGTAAAGTATGGCATAACATAAGCTATTGCTTGATGAATAGTTATTGGTTTTGACTTATCTTTATTATATATATTTAAATATCCTATATATATGGCAAAAGCAGCCAATAATGGGGTAATACCTGCAGTCATTGAATCACCTGCTCTTAGAATAAACTGAGCAAATTGTGGTGAAATATTAGCTTGCATCATAGCTGGTACCATAACAGGGGCAAAGATTTGCCATTTACTAGATGGTGTTGTAACAAATATATTAGCTATAGCTATTAACACTAAGGAAATAATTATAAGTGGTAAGGCACTAAAAGAAACACTTCCTAAGATATTAGCACCCCAAGTAGCTATTATTGTTCCAATGTTAGTCTCTCTAAAAATAGAAATAAACTGACTTGCTACAAATAGTAACATAACCATCTCTGCACTTGATGTAAACATCTTTTCACAACCATATATTAAATCTTTATCATTTTTTATTGATTTAGCACCTATTCCATAAGCGATACTTGTAAGAATAAATAATAAACTTATCATATATGTGAAGCCATCTTGAAAATATGAATTAGTACCGAATAACTGACCTAGATAAGTATCTTCACTCATATCTAGCAACATACCACTAGATGGTAAATTAGGAATTATCATATAGATAAAGGCTACTATAACTACTATTGCTGTAATCAAAGCATATTTAAGTCCTGCTTTTTCTTTCTTTTCTTTAGCAATTCTTTCTTGTTCTATTTCTTCTTCATCTACTACTGTTAACTCTTCTGTTTTAACATTTTCTTGATTATCTTTATATTTACCTAATCTCTTAACTATTATACTTTCTACAATTACAGTTCCAATAATTGAAAGTAAAACTGAAAAAGCAATTATTATAATTAAGTTAGATGTTAAACTAACATGAGTACTTCTATCTATTAATCTAGCAGCTGATGTTGTATAAGGAATTAAATTAACCTCCATTGAACCTACAAATAAACTTATAGCTGAGCCAAAACTAACTCCACAAAAAGCTGCTACTATTCCAGCAAAAGGATTTCTATTATTTGCTTGAAATATTATTGCTGACAAAGGTATTAGTAAAACATAACCAATATCATTTATCAAAGAAGAAATAGTTGCTAGAAAAATAATAATAAAGGTAACTATTCTCTTATCCATTTTTTTTATTTTTCTTGAAATAACTGTATCAAGAAAACCAGTCGATGATGATACACCCAATCCAATTAAAGTAAGCACTAACATACCAAATGGAGCAAATGATAAAAAGTTACGTAACGCATTACTAAAAATAAATTTCATCCCGTCAAAAGTTAACATATTTTTAACTGTAACTAGAACACTTTCCAGTTCATAGTTAGAGGTATTAACTTTACTATAAGTTCCTTGCATTTGCAAAGCTGATAAAATAGCACTGGCTATTATTGTTAATATAGTTAGAAAAATAAAAACTGTAATAGGATGAAAATAAAATTTCTTAAGTTTCAGTTTTTTCTTGTCCTTCATATAACTCCTCTTTTACTTTCTTAATCTTTTTATTTAATTCAATTCTTGGAATCAATACCGTTCTACCACAATTACAACATTTAAGTTTAATATCAACTCCAAGGCGTACTACTTCCCACTCATTAGCTCCACAAGGATGTCCTTTTTTTAGAATTAAATGAGTTCCTACTTGATAATTATTATTCATTATGCACCTCTACTTGTGGATATGGAATTTTGATTCCAGCTTCATCTAAAGCTAGTTTAAAGTCTTTTTTCATCTTTCTTTCAACAGCAAAATTTTTATTAGACCTAGTCTTTAAAACAATTCTATAAATAACTGCTGAATCATCAAGTTTTTCTACTCCCCATAACTCGCACTTACCTTTTAAATTATCATAGGTCTTATTAATTTTTTCCATAGTAGCATTTATAACTTTTTCTACTTCATTTAAGTCACTTTCATAACTAACTGATATATCTACTACTGCTAAAGAAGGATTTAAACTATAATTAATTACTTCATTTATAGTATGATTAGAAATAATCTTAACAGCTCCTTTATAGTCTTTTATTCTAGTAGTCTTAAGTCCCATAGAAATAACGTCTCCTCTAAATCCATTGATAGATACGTTATCTCCTATTTCAAATTGGTCTTCTAAAAGAATAGCTAGTCCTGCTAAAAAGTCTTTTGCTACATCTTGAAATGCTAAAGAAAGGACAGCAGTAGCAATACCGATTCCAGCAAATATTTTACTAACATCTACATGATATAATGAAAGAATAGATAACATTGTTATAATAATTATTAAATACTTAACAAAATTTACAATAATGCTCTTTGATGTTTCTAGTTTTCGACGATGCTTTGATGACACATTATTCTTAATTAAAGCTTGTTGTAAGATAAAATTCAATATTCTATAAATAATATATGCTACAGCAATATAAATAATTGGTTTTAAAATATATAAGAAAATTTCTGAATCTAAAAACTCTT
This sequence comes from uncultured Bacilli bacterium, assembly GCA_934131695.1. Lineage (GTDB taxonomy): Bacteria > Bacillota_I > Bacilli_A > RF39 > UBA660 > Onthousia. The sequence goes on from CAKOZV010000005.1 coordinate 46,699, forward strand.
TCACTATATCACTTCCTTTTATTACTATTTATCTAATTGCATAATTTCAAGTATTCTTGTTAAATCTGCTGCATTTTCAAATTTAATTTCTACTTTGTTTTTCTTTATCTTTACTCTTGTTCCTAATTTATCACACAAAGTACTTGCTATATAACTATATTCTGAGTCACTTGCTTCTCTTCTTCTAATTTCTTTTTTTCTATGAAAATCTACTGGTGAATTAGTCATATCTTCTAGTTGTCTAACACTAAGCTTTTTAACTACTACATCATTTGCAAGTTTCTTTATTTGTTCTTTATCATCTAATTTACTTAGTATTCTAGCATGTCCCATAGATATTTCTTTTGTAATTATCATATCTTTTACTTCTTCTGGTAAAGTTAATAATCCCATCATATTAGTAACATGACTACGACTCTTTCCTACTTTTTTAGCAAGTTCTTCTTGAGTTAAATTCAACTCTTGTTGTAATCTCTTATAAGCCATAGCTTCTTCCATAGCATTCAAATCTTCTCTTTGAAGGTTTTCTAGTAATGCTATTTCCATCATTTGTTCATCAGTTAAATCTTTTACAATAGCCGGTATTTTATCAAGTCCTGCCATTCTACTAGCAAGCACTCTTCTCTCACCTGCTACTATTTCATAACCTTTTATACTTTTCTTAGCGATAATTGGTTGAAAAACACCATGTTCTTTAATTGAATTAGATAACTCTTGTAAAGCTTCTTCATCAAATGTTTTTCTAGGTTGATAAGGGTTACTACGCAATTGGTCTAAATCTAAATCAACAATTTCATTTTTAGGGGTAGACTCTATAATTTTTTCTTCCACTTTATTTATATCTATTTGCTCTGTATTGAATAACTCTTCTAATCCTTTACCTAAGGCTCTTCTTTTAGTTTCCATTACGATCAATCACTTCCTTTGCTAAATTTAAATAAGCTTCGCTTCCCTTACTCTTAGGGTCATATACTATTATTGGTTCCCCATGACTTGGTGCTTCTGTTAATCTTATTAATCTAGGAATAATAGTATTATAAACTTTTTCTTTAAAGAATTTTCTTATATCTTCTACTACCTCAAATCCTAGATTAGTTCTAGAGTCTAACATAGTTAGCAAGACTCCTTCTATATCTAAATTAGGATTTAATTGTTTTTGTGCAAGTCTTATAGTATTTAGTAACTGCATAATTCCTTCTAAGGCAAAGAACTCACATTGAACTGGGATAATCACTGAATCACTAGCGGTTAAAGCATTCGTTGTAATAAGACCTAAAGATGGAGGACAATCTATAATAATAAAATCAAAGTTATCTTTTATGTCTTCCAAATGTTGTTTTAGTTGAGCACCTTTAGCAAATCCAGGCTCTTGTTGACTTTTTTCTAATAATTCAATATCAAGTCCTGCTAGATTTATAGTGGCTGGTAAAACATATAACTGTTTATATTTAGTCTTTATCATTGCTTCCAAACAAGTACATCTTCCTGTTAATACATCATAAATACTGTTGTTTATATCTCCCTTATTTATTCCAACTCCAGTTGTCGTATTTCCCTGTGGGTCTAAATCAATTAATAAAACTCTTTTTCCTAGATAAGCAAGAGAAGCAGATAAATTGATACTAGTAGTAGTCTTTCCTACTCCTCCTTTTTGATTTACTAATGATATGACTTTTCCCATTTTTATCACTCGCTTCTTTTCATAACTCTACTTAATTGTATCAAAAATAGCTTATTATGAAAATAATTTTTAGGAAAAAAAGTAGATTTCTCTACTTTAACTATTCTTCATTTTTGGCTATCTTAATAACTATTTGATAATTCTTTTCAAAATTCATTTCTTCACTTTCTACTTTAAATCCAGATTGCTCTATTCTTTTAATTGCATCACGCACTGTATTTAAACAATCATTAAAATCAAGTTTTGGTATTTCTTGTCCTTCTTCAATTTTCTTACCCATTATTTTCTCCACATCATCAGAGAAAATTGGATTATGAGCGAACGGATTATTATATGTATCTAGATATGGTATTTCATTCTTCTCTTCTACTTGATTTTCTACTCTATTTGTATTCAATAAACTATCAGTAGTTGGTGTATTATCAGTAGGAGTAACACTTGATGATAATAAAGCATCAAGAGCTGATTGATTATTGTTAGAAGGCATAGAAGCCTGAGAAGTTTGTCCACCGCTTACACTAGAATCATCTGAATCTGGTTGAAAGAATTTAAAATTACTATTCATACTCTGTTCAGGTTGAACATCATTAGTTGGATTTACTTTTAATAAGCTATCCATATCCATAGATGGTTTTTCTTCCTTAACATTAATATCTTGAGCATTATTTCTAAGCTCATCTAAATTAAGTTCTGAACTAGCTGTACTCTTTAGTAATGGGTCTTGTATATCAGCTATCTTCTCATCTCCATAATCTATAAATTTAGGAGGAGTACTATAATCAATATCTATATCACTATTATTAGGTTTTGGAGTATTCATAGAAGGGTTAGGAGTAGGTGTTACCGGAACAGAATTATTATTTTCTAAGTTTAGATTTGGTAAGTTTGGAACATTAATAGTAGTATTTTCATTAACTGATACTGGTTCTCTATTTAATAATTTTTCTATATCTGCTGTAGCAATTTTCTCCTTAGGTTTAGGATTAATCTCCTCTTCCAATTCCCTAACTGTCATTTTATTAGCTATTATTTTATTAAGTAATTGTTTTTGTTTTTCTTGGTCATCTACTGCTAATAAAGCTCTAGCATGACGTTCTGATATTTTTTCTTTTAGTAAAGCATCTTGAACATCATCAGATAAAGATAATAATCTTAGTTTATTAGCAACAGCACTCTGACTCTTACCCATAGTTTTAGCTAATTCTTCTTGAGTCATCTGGTCTAACTCTAAGATTTTTTGATAAGTTCTAGCTTCTTCTATTGGATTTAAATTTTTTCTTTGTAAATTTTCAAGAAGGGCTACTTTACTACTTTCCTTATCATCTAAGTTACGAACAATAGCTGGTATTTTAGTAAGTCCCGCTAAAGCACTTGCTTTATATCTACGTTCTCCTGCAATAATTTCATATTTATTTCCTATATTACGAACAATTATTGGTTGAATTACCCCATGTTCTTTGATAGAAACAGCCAATTCTTTTAAGGCTTTTTCATCAAATACTTGTCTTGGTTGAAATCTATTTGGAATTATATCATCTAAGTATAAATATACAACTTCATTTTCATTATTCTGCATTACTATCCCTCACTTTATTCTTTCTAATCTTCCTATGGTATCATTATAACATTAAAAGAGTAATTAATCTAGCGATTAATTACATTTTATCTTCAAAATAGTTCTAGTACTTCCCTCTTTTGGTAACTTAAACTCTATTTTTTTATCTAAACTATATTTTTTTCTTTCAATAATTGGTTGAGCCATTACTAATTCTTCATCTACATTACCTTTCATTGCAACAAAGTAACCATCTTTCTTTACAAGTGGCATAGTCCAAGACAATAACTTAGACAAATTAGCTACTGCTCTAGCAGTAACAATATCATATTTATTTCCTTTTCTAGCTAAGTCTTCCGCTCTTATATGAATAGCTTCTATACCCTTTAAATCTAAGACTTTGATTACTTTATTAAGATAATTAACTCTTTTTTGTAAAGCATCTACTAAAGTTATCTCTAAATTTGGATAAAATATTTTTAAGACTAAGCCAGGGAAACCAGCTCCTGTTCCAACATCACATAGTGTTAAATTATCAGTTAAATTACAGGCTTTAGTTATAGTTAAACTATCATAGAAATGTTTTAAATAAACATCATCTTTTAAAACAATCCTTGTTAAGTTCATTACTTTATTTTCTTCTATCATTATTTCATATAATTCTTCAAGTTTTGATAGTTGTTCCTCTGTTGGATTAATTCCCAATAGTTTTACCTGTTCCACAAATTCAGCTTCAGTCATTTTTTCTTTCCCCTTTTTTCAAATAAACCATTATTATAGCAATATCGGCTGGATTAACTCCACTTATTCTACTTGCCTGAGCAAGTGTTTCTGGTTCTACTGCTTTTAATTTTTCTCTGGCTTCACTAGCAATATTTTTTATATCATCATAAGAGAGATTAGCAGGTATCTTTATTTTTTCTAAGTCTAACAATTTCTTAGTATCTTTTTCTTGCTTTTTAATATACCCCTCATATTGAATTTGTATCTCTACTTCTTCTTTTTCAGCTTTTGAATAAGGAAATTCTTTAAAATTTTCTATATCATTAAAGGATAATTCTGGTCTTTTCAATAAATCATATAGAGTTATACCATCTTTTAAAGGAGCTGTTCCTAACTTCTCTAATAATGTATTAGTCTCTTTAGTAGGTGTTATTTTCTCGCTCTTTAAGTTACTTATTAACTTTTCAATATTATTTTTCTTTTCATTAAATTTCTTATACGTATCCTCACCAATTAACCCTATTTGATAACCATAATCTCTTAATCTTAAATCAGCATTATCATTTCTTAATAATAGTCTATACTCTGCCCTTGATGTTAAAAGTCTATAAGGATCTTTTACTCCTTTAGTTACTAAATCATCAATTAATACACCTATATATGATTCACTTCTATTAAGAATTAATGGTTCTTTTCCTTCAATTTTTAAACTAGCATTTATCCCTGCAATTAAGCCTTGACCAGCTGCTTCTTCATAACCACTTGTTCCATTGATTTGACCAGCTGTATAAAGTCCTTCAATTAGTTTTGTTTCAAGACTACGTTTAATTTGTTTAGAATCAATAGCATCATACTCTATTGCATAGGCATATCTTAAAATCTTAGCATTTTCTAATCCTTTTAGGCTATGAACCATTTCTTCTTGAACATACTCAGGCATACTTGTAGAAAATCCCTGTAAATATATATCATCATATGATAAACTTTCTGGCTCTAAAAATAATTGATGACGTTCTTTATCACTAAATCTTACTACTTTATCTTCTATTGATGGACAATATCTTGGACCTACGCCTTCAACATAACCACCATACATACTAGATTCCTTTAGATGTTCTTTTATAATTTCATGAGTCTTACTATTGGTATAAACTAAATGACAAGGTATTTGATAGTGATATGCTAAAGCATCAGTATTATCAAAAGAAAAAGTTAAATTTTCTTTGCTACCTTCTTCTAGCGCTACTTTATCAAAGTCTATACTACTTCTTTCAATTCTTGGCGGAGTACCAGTTTTTAATCTCTTTATAGTAAAACCTAACTCTTTTAATTTAGTACTTAAAAATTTACTTTCTTTTTCTCCATGAGGTCCTTCAGACTTTTTCTTACTACCTATTAAAATAGAACTTCTTAAATAAGTACCAGTAGTTAGTATTACTGCTTTAGCATTAATCTCTGTTCCATCAGCTAAAACAACTCCGCCAATCTTGCCATCTTTAACTATTAAATTTTCAACAAAGGCTCCCATTAAATCTAAATTTTCTTGATTCTTTAGAGTCTTTTGCATTTGCTTTTTATATAAAACCTTATCAGCTTGTGCTCTCAAGGCCTGAACAGCTTTTCCCTTTTTAGTATTTAATATTTTCATCTGAAGAGAACTTTTATCAGTATTTTTAGCCATCTCTCCACCTAAAGCATCTATTTCTCTTACTACTATACCTTTAGCAGGTCCTCCTATAGAAGGATTACATGGCATATCAGCAATATTATCTAAATTTCCACTTATTAATAATGTCTTATGATTTTTTCTAGCACAAGCAAGAGCCGCTTCACAACCAGCATGACCTCCTCCTACTACAATTATTTCATAATTCATCTAAATCACTTCCCTACACAAAAATTTTCAAATAAAGTATCAAGTAATTCTTCATCATAAACTTCACCAGTGATAGTACCTAGTTCATTTAATACTTCCTGTAAATCAATTTCTATAAGTTCTAACGGTAAATCACTTTTTATATTTTCTCTTATTTTTAACAAAGTTTCAAGAGCTTTATTAGCACAAGTTAATTGTCTATTGTTAGCTAAAAATGTATCAGTTTCTTCTAACATATCAAGAGAAAACATCTTTGCTATTTCATCCTTTAAAGAATCTATTCCCTCTAAAGAATTAGTATTAGTAGATACAACATGAGAAAAGTCAAAATTAGACTTATTTATTTTATTAGCTAAGTCATCTTTATTTAAAACAATTATTGTCTTATCTTTATTAAGTTTAGCAAGTAATTCTTTATCTTCTTTACTTAATTCTTCATTTATATTAAATACTGCTAAAACTAAGTCTGCTTCTTCCAATAATTCAAGACTTTTCTCTACTCCTATTTTTTCTACAATATTATCAGTATTTCTAATACCAGCAGTATCTATTAATGATAGTTCTACTCCATTTATAAAAACTGTTCCTTCTACTATATCTCTTGTAGTTCCTTCTATATCAGTTACTATGGCCTTTTCCTGATTAATTAAAGTATTTAAAATACTACTTTTCCCTACATTTGGTCTTCCAACAATAACCGTTTTTATACCACTTTTCACTATTTGATGACTTTTACTTTCTTCAATAGTTTTTTGTAACTTTGGAATTAATTTTTCTACCTCATTCTCTATATCTTTCTTAGTTACCTCTTCTATATCATAATACTCTGGATAATCAATATTTACCTCTATATTAGCTATCAATTTTTTTAGAGGTTCTCTAAATGAATGAATATAGTTCTTTAATTTTCCTTCTAAGGAGTTCATTGCTAATTTTCTTTGATTATCACTTTTACTTTCAATCAAATCCATTATAGCTTCTGCCTCTGTTAAATCTATTCTTCCATTTAAAAAAGCTCTTTTAGTAAATTCACCTTTCTCTGCTACTCTTACTCCTATTTCTTGTAGCAAAGAAAAAACTGCTAATGTAGGATTTATTCCCCCATGACAATTAATTTCTACTACATCTTCCCTAGTAAATGTTTTAGGAGCTTTCATGACACTTACTAAAACCTCATCTATCTTTTCATTTTCTTTTTTTATATAGCCATAGTTGATTGTATGTGTATCTACTTTCTCTAAATCTTTACCGCTAAATATTTTATTTACTAAAGGTATAGCATCTTTTCCACTTACTCTAATAATAGAAATTGCCCCTACTCCTAACTTTGTAGCTATTGCCGCTATCGTATCTTCATTATAATTTATCATATTTTATAAACTTTCTCCTTTATATTCTTTTTTATACCCAATGACAATAAGGCATCATCTCCTAAAAAAGCTTCTTTTTCTCTAGAAGATAAATTAGACCTATCATCAAAAGTTGAACATTCTATACATTCAAATCTTCTAGCTGATTCATTAACTACAAGTCCTGATAAATTATAACTCATTTCTAATTTTCTTTGAGTTAAAGTTGGAATTACTTGTTCAAAATCTACTAAAGAATAGTTTCTAGGATTCTCATAAACTGCTACCCCATATCTATTAGTAACTTTTTTATCACCTTCCATATATTTCATTTGATGTAACTTTTCTTCAGCATTAGCTATATACTTTAAAATAGAATCGTAAGAGATAGAATTTATACCATTATCTGTTAATAATTTAAAGGCATTTCTAAGAATTACTGATAATCCATAATGAGTACTGTTTAATCCCTTTTGTTTATTATCGTCATATTTGCTAAATAAAGTACCATCTTCTCCCAATTCCAAATCATTTAAAAAGTTACCAAATGATTGTTTTTCTTCCAATAATTTACAACATCTTAGATATTCAATTACCTTAGGTTCGGCCAATAAAGATTCAATATTATCATGAATTGATTTTAAATCACTTTGATTTTTTACTTTTAGTTCGTCTAAACTTGTTTTATTAATATTACGTTGCATTATATCACTTCCCTCAATTTGACTATATTATAGTAAAAACTAAATTTAAAGTAAAGAAAAAGAAGAACTAATCTTCTCTTGGTTTAATAACTACACATCTATTTGGTTCTTCTCCTACACTCTCTGTGTAAACTTTTTTATTATTTGTTAATACATTATGAACAATTCTTCTCTCATAAGAATTCATAGAATCCATTTTTACCTCTATTTTAGTAGTAGCTACTTCTATAGCTAAACGTTTTGCTAAAGCCTCTAAATGATGTTCATTTTTCTCTTTATAATCAGATACATCTAGAAAAAATCTATAATTAATTCCTGTTTCTGTATTAACAATTTGTCTAAGTACTATTTGAAGAGCTTCTAGATTTTTTCCACTCTTTCCTATAAGTAGAGAATCATTATTAGAATAAATTCTATATGTAGGAATATCTTGTTTAACCTGAATTTCTACTTCTGCTTGATATCCCATTTCTCTTAAAATAGCAATTAATTTTTCTTTAATGAAATTCTTAATTTCTCTTTTTTCAATTACTTCTATTTCACATTTCTTAGAAAGTAATGATTTCTTCTCATCTATAACCTTAATTATTAGGTTCTCTTCTAACTCTTGTAATTCAATCTTAGCTTTATTAACAGCTTCTTCATAAGTTTTTCCTACAAATTTATGCTTTTCCATACTATTTTTTTGCTCCTTTAACTGTAAGAGTATTTTGTATAATCATAAATAGATTTTGAGTTACCCAATATATTCCTAAAGCTGAAGGCATAAATAATGCTGTAAAGATAATCATAATACTCATCATTATTGGCATCATTTTCATAGATGGATCTTGACTAGCTGCTCCACTCATCTTAAATGTATAAATAGTGGTTGCTCCAATTAAAATTATTAATATAAGGTAAACATAGAATGTTGAAGTTCCAAATCCAACTACTGGAGTTGTTCCTAATTGTAAACCAATGAATTTATCTTCAAAAATAGCTGGCACTCTATTGATTGCTTCAAAGAAAGCTAAGAATAATGGTAATTGAATAAATGAAACTAAACAACTACTTAATGGGTTAAAGTTATATTTTTTATAAACCATTAACATCTCTTGATTTTGTTTCATCATTGATGCTTCATCAGTTTTTCCTTCATATTTTTTTCTAATTCTTTCTAATTCAGGGCTAGCTTTTTTCATTAATTCTGATTGAATAGCCATCTTCCTAGTAAATGGAAATAATATAAATCTCAATATTATAGTTATAATAATGATACTGATAGCAAAACTTCCAACTAACTTACCTAATTTTAATATTATGAAAGCTAATGGTTTTACGAAAATCGATGTCCATAATCCTTCATAACCTCCTGAAGTAACTTTAAAGTTATCACATTTTGGTAATTTTTTAACATTAACTTTATTTTTCTCATAAATTTTAACAGTTTTGTCATTCTCAGGTTGACACAAAATGTTTTTTGTTAAAGATTGTCCTGTTTCTGGATTCTTAACTGCCTGTTTTTTACTATCAACAAGAGTTGTAGTACATCCTGTTAATAAAAATATTGATATAACTAGAATTAATAATTTCCTAGTTTTAGTATTTTTCTTTTCTTTCATATGATATAATTTCCCTTCTCTATTTCTATTTACTATTAATGTTTAATAATAGACTGAATAATTCTTCTTTCAATGACTCATATTTTTTATCTAAAGAACCTCTCCTAATTATTATAATACAATCAAAAGCATTTTTATAGTTTTTTTGAAAATCTGATACTATTGCTCTTGTTCTTCTCTTCATCTTGTTACGAGTAACAGCTTTTCCAAGTTTTTTAGGGGCAGCAATCCCATACTTAGAAAAAGATTCTTTTTTTGTACGATAAAATACAATAAAACTTTTATTCTTCTTAGATGGACATTTCTTTATTATTTCATCAAATATCTTGCTTTCCTTTATTATATAATCCTTATTCATATTATAGCCCCTTTCTTAAAGAGTAAAAAACCACTGTGAAAACAGTGGAATTTATTTTACTAATTCTTTACGACCTTTTTTTCTTCTGCTATTTAAGATTTTACCTGCTGAAACTTTACGAGCGAAAAATCCATGCTTCTTAGCTCTTCTACGTTTATTTGGTTGATACGTTCTCTTCATACTTCCACCTCCAGACATGAAATCTACATTATTATAATAATAATCCAATTTATTTGTCAAGAAAATTTAAGTGACTTGTGAATATTTTCTTATTTTAGTGACTTAAATACTAATAAAAAACAAAAAGGAGTAGTTATCCACAGATTCCACAGGGTGTGGAAAACTATTATTCACATGTGCAAAACAAATCTGTGGAAACTGTGGAAAACTCATAATATTCAGCAAATATCGACATTTCACTTGTGGAAAACTCTGTGGAAAACCTGTGGATAATTTTTTTTTGCTTTTTTCTATTTCCTTTTTCCACATTTTAGAGTATCATAATGGTGGTTTATGTGAACAGGGGAGTGATGAAGTTGAATGTAGACATCATATGGAATAACGTATTAAAAGAAATTAAAGAAGAACTTTCTTCACTTGCCTTTTCTACGTGGTTTCAAGACGTTAATCTTAAAGATTTAAAAGACGATATAGCAATTATCATCGTACCAATGTCTATACATAAGAAACATTTACATGATAATTATCAAGATTTAATAAAAAATGCTCTAAATAAAATAACCGGTACAACATTTGAACTAGAATTCTTTCTAGAAGATGAGTTTAAAGAAAAAGAAGAATCTATAAAGGAAAAAGAGGAAAAAGAAAGTACTGAGGCACCTGAATTTAAGCAAAAATCAAACTTAAATCAAAATTATACCTTTAATAACTTTATTGTTGGTAACAGTAATAAGTTTGCACAAGCTGCGGCCTTGTCAGTAGCTGAAAATCCTGGTAAAATTTATAATCCGCTATTTATTTATGGTAATAGTGGCCTCGGAAAAACACATTTAATGCATGCGATTGGTAACTATATAGCACAAAATTCCAATAAACGAGTCTTGTACGTAACAAGTGATCAATTTAGAGATGATTTTGTTAGTATAAATAGGAAAGACCAAGACGGTACCAACTTTAATTACAAAGAGTTCTTTAAAAACAAGTATAGAAATATAGATGTACTAATAATCGATGATATACAATTTTTAGGAGGAGCAAATCAAACACAACAAGAATTCTTCCATACTTTTACTAATCTATATAATGATAGTAAGCAAATAATTGTATCATCAGACAGATCACCAAATGACTTAAAACTACTAGCTGAACGTCTTAGAACAAGATTCTGCTGGGGATTAACGGTAAACATAGGACCACCAGACTTTGAACTGAGGAAAGAGATTCTGAGAAAAAAAATAGTAGCTGGTAACTTTGAGGCAGAAATACCAGAGGAAGTAATTGAATATATAGCCTCAAATATGGGAAGTGACGTAAGACAACTAGAAGGTTCAATAACAAGATTAGTGGCTTACTCTACAATAATGGGAGGCTCAAAAATAAACCTAAGCTTAGCTATTGAAGCACTAAAAGACTTTATTAATAAAGGAATGAGTGAAAAAAACGATATTGCAAGAATTCAAAAGATTGTAGCTGAGTTTTTTCAAATATCAGTAGAAGACATTCGTTCAAAAAAAAGGAGTAGTAACATAGCCTTTCCTAGACAAATAGCTATGTACATGTGTAGAAAGTTAACAAATGAGTCATATCCCAAAATAGGAACTGAATTTGGTGGTAAAGACCATTCTACTGTTATGCATTCTGTGGAGAAAATAGAAATAGAAGTAAAAAATAATAAAGACTTAGCAGGTATTGTGGAAAAGTTATCAAATGACTTAAAATAGTCACCTGTGGAAAAAGTTAAGTTTTCCACAGGTTTTCCACAGGCATAAAAATTGCTAATATGTTATAATATAAAGGAAATAAAAAGTTTTCCACAGTTTCCACAGCATTAATATTAATAATATATAAATAAAAGAAAAGAAAGAAGGAATATAAAATGAAATTTTCAATTAAAAAAGAAGTACTATTAGAAGCACTTAATAAAGTGTCAAAAGCAATATCAACAAAAAACGTAATACCAGTATTAGCAGGTATCAAGTTTCATCTTACAAAAAAGAAATTAACTCTTACTGCTAGTGATAATGATATTACGATAGAAACATCAATTCCATGTGACAATGAGAATATAATCTTAAAAGAAGAAGGAAGTATTATTATTCAAGGTAAATATATACTAGATATAGTAAGAAAATTACCTGACCCATTTATAAATATAGAGGTAGTAGATGATTTAAAAATATTAATATACACTGAAAACAGTGAATTTAATTTAAATGGTATCAGTGAAAAAGAATATCCATCTATTGAACTAGTAGAAAGTAAAAACCATATTGAATTATCTAAAACAGTATTAAAGGAAATAGTTAACCAAACTGCTTTTGCAACTAGTATAGATGAAAATAAAGCCATATTAAATGGTATAAACTTTAATATTATTGGTAATATACTAGAATGTAATGCAACTGATTCATACAGATTAGCAAGAAAAGTTATACCTTTATCAACAAGCTCTGAGGAAAACATGAATATTGTTATACCTAGTAGAAACCTTGTAGAATTTACAAGAATACTAGGTGAAGGTGATGAAAAAATAGAAGTACATATTTTCAATAATAAAATACTATTTAAAAATCAAAACTTATTATTCCAATCTAGACTAATAAATGGTACTTATCCAAATACTTCTAATTTATTACCTAAAGAAGATCAAGTAAAATTACATTTCAATATAAATGATTTTTATAATGTAGTTGATCGTGTAAGTATTTTAACAAGTGATAAAGATAAAAATATAGTTACTATGGAAACTAATGGTGATATGTTAATAATGAAATCATCAAGTGCAGAAATTGGTAGAGTAGAAGAAAAAATGTCTATTAAGAAAGATAGAGATTTAGACATAAAAATTTCTTTCAGTGCTAGATATATGATGGATGCTTTAAAATCTTTTTCCACAGATACTGTTGAATTATCATTTGTAGGAGAAATAAAACCAATTGTTTTAAAAAGTAGTGAAGATGATACTCTAACTCAATTAGTTTTGCCTATTAGAACATACTAAAATAAGAAATATGCATATTTTGCTAAAAAACTGGCATTTTTACCAGTTTTTTTCATTTTTTTACTTTTATCGACATAAAACGATAAAATTCGACAGTATAATATAGTAGACTGATGGTAAACATTTTGATGTTTTAGGGGGGAAATTTAAATGAAAGATTATGAAATTAATGATGCCACTTTGGCAATCATACCAGAAACAAAAATGACTTCTGTAGTAGTAGAGGCCGATTACAAGTATAACGTAGAGGGAAGACCATTAAAGATAATTGATTATAGTTGTAAATATTTTGGCAGCTCATACATCGGAAGAAGAGAAGGGGCTAAACAAATATTAAAAACATCCTATAAGTTACCTATAATGGTGGATGATAGTAGAAATGTAATTTTTTTTCCTACTGTATCACCAGAAGAAAATGATTGTTCTTGGCTAGCCTTAAATAGGATAGAAACTATAAATCCAGTTAAAAAAAGGAAAGACTATACAGAAGTAGTATTTGATAATGGTAAAAAAATAAACATTCCAATTTCATACAAATCAATGGAAAACCAGATTCTTAGGGCTAGTCGTCTAGAATCAGTTATTAGAAACAGAAAAAATCAATAATTTTTTTGCTAACATTATTTAATGATGTTAGTCTTTTTTGTATAAATTTAAATTATGTAAAAAATAATGGAATTTTAGTTACGGAATAAGTCAAAAAAAGCATTTTTTTCTATTTTATTTAAACCAAATATGTTATAATATTCTTGCGTGTATGGGTATACTGAAAATGGGTGAAGGTGAAAATATGAAGGCTTTTTTGACTGAAAATGGTAATTAAACGGTTAAATTTAGTTAATTTTCGTAATTATGGTAAAGTTAATTTAGAATTAGGACCATCTATGAATATATTTATTGGGGAAAATGCTTCGGGAAAAACAAATATATTAGAGTCGATAGTTGTTTTAGCATTAACAAAGTCTTATAAGAATATTAATGAAAATAATTTAATAAGGATCGATAAGAAGAAATCTAAAATAAAAGGAACTGTTAAAAATAATAAATCATTAAAAAACTTAGAAATAGAAATTATGGAGACAGGAAAAGCAGTAAAAATTAATAGTAAGAGAGTTTACTGCCTAGCTGATTATATATCTAATTTAAATATTGTGCTTTTTACTCCTGATGATTTAGAGTTAATAAAAGGTTCTCCTAGTATTCGTAGAAATTTACTAAATATGGAACTTAGTCAACTTTCATCTTTATATTTAAATACCTATAATCAATATAATAAAATATTAAGAACACGTAATGAATATCTAAAAATTCTTTTTACTAATAATATTGCTGATAAAAAATATCTTGATATTTTAACTGAACAATTAATAGATAAAGCAATTGTTATTTATAAGCTTAGAAATGAATATCTAAAAAAAATTAACAAAAATATTAATAGTATTTTTAAGAATATTACAGGTGAAGAAAACTTATCAATTCTGTACAAGCCAAATATTTCCTTTAGTAATTATGAAGATGACAGTTTGAAAAAGACAATGAAGGAAACTTTGAACAAGAATTATCAAAGAGAGCTTCATATTGGTATGACGTTGTTTGGTCCGCACCGTGATGATTTTCAATTTCGAATTAATGATGTGGATATGAAGCTATTTTCTTCACAAGGCCAACAAAAAAGTGCAGTTTTAGCTTATAAGTTGTCAACCATACCAATATTCGAGGAAAAAAATGGGACAAAACCAGTTTTATTATTAGACGATATCTTTAGTGAACTTGACTTAAAAAAGAAAAATCGTTTATTAAAGTATGTAAATCAAGATATTCAAAGTATTATAACAACCACTGATTTAAAAAATATTTCTAAAAAATCATTGGAGAATGCAACAATATTTAAAGTAAATAATGGTAATGTTGAAAGGAGTAATAATTAATGGAAAAAGAAAATTTAGCAAAATATGATTCCTCAGCCATTCAGGTATTGGAAGGATTAGAAGCTGTAAGAAAAAGACCCGGTATGTATATTGGAACTACAAGCAGTAGAGGATTACATCATTTAGTATGGGAAATTGTTGATAATGCTATAGATGAAGCTTTAGCAGGTTATTGTACCCATATTGAGGTTACTATTGAAAAAAATAATAGTATTACTGTTAAAGATGATGGTCGTGGTATACCAGTAGATGTTCATCCAAAAACTGGAAAAAGTACAGTAGAAACTGTATATACAGTCTTGCATGCTGGTGGAAAGTTCGGCGGTGGTGGATACAAAGTATCTGGTGGTCTTCATGGTGTTGGTGCCAGTGTAGTTAATGCCTTATCTACATATCTAGAGGTAAAAGTATATAAAAATGGTCATGTTTACTATCAAAAATATACTAATGGTGGACATCCAGTTGAACCTTTAAAAGTTATAGGTGATTGTGATGAAGATCGTACAGGAACAACTGTAACATTTTTACCAGATGCATCTATTTTTCAAGAAACTACTGTATTTGATTATGATATATTACGAAATAGATTACGTGAACTAGCCTTTTTGAATCGTGGTCTTAGAATTACACTATATGATGATAGAGAAGCAGGTAAAAAGGAATCTTTTTGTTACGAAGGTGGAATTCGTGAATATGTTGAACTTTTAAATAAGTCTAAGCAACCAATACACGATACTATTATTGATGTAACAGGACAAGAAGGCGACATCATGTTAGAAGTTGCTTTGCAATATAATGAAACTTATAGTTCTAGTATTTATTCATTTGTAAATAATATAACAACTCCAGAGGGTGGTACTCATGAAGATGGAGTTAGAATGGCCCTTACAAGAATACTAAATAAGTATGCCCAAAGTACTGGTATGATGAAAGATAAGGACGATTCCTTAACTGGTGACGATGTTAAGGAAGGATTAACAATGATTGTTTCTATAAAACATCCTAATCCTCAGTTTGAAGGCCAAACTAAAACTAAACTTGGAAATAGTGAAGTTCGTGGTATAGCAAATAGAATTTTTTCAGCAAATCTTGAAAGATTTTTAATGGAACATCCAGACGAAGCAAAAATAATCATAGAAAAAGCTATGACAGCTTCTAGAGCTAGAGTTGCAGCAAAAAAAGCAAGAGAATTGACAAGAAGAAAAGGTGATTTAGATGTCACTAACTTCTATGGAAAACTATCTGATTGTAAGAGTAAAGATGCCTCAGAAAGTGAGATATTCTTAGTAGAGGGTGATTCAGCTGGTGGTTCTGCTATAAAAGGTAGAGATAGTATGACACAAGCAATTTTACCATTAAGAGGAAAAATACTTAATGTAGAAAAAGCAAGATTAGATAGAGCTTTATCAAATGAAGAAATTCGTACTATTATAACAGCTTTTGGTACTGGTATTGGTGAAGAATTTGATTTATCTAAGCTTAGATATAATAAAATTATTATAATGACAGATGCAGATGTAGATGGTAGTCATATTAGAGTATTGCTTTTAACATTATTTTACCGCTTTTTTAAGCCAATTGTTGAAGCCGGACATGTATATGCCGCGCAACCACCTTTATTCGTTATAAAACACGGAAAAACTATCAAATACGTTTTAAATGAGCAAGAAAGAGATGAATACCTAGCAACACTTTCTCCAAATACTAAATATGATATAGCCAGAATGAAAGGTTTAGGAGAAATGGATGCTGAGGAATTAAATGAAACAACAATGGATATTCATAAGAGAGTATTAAGACAAATAACTGTTGATGATGCCTTAGCTGCCGATGAAACTTTCTCTAAATTAATGGGTGAAGAAGTAGGACCTAGAAGAGAATTTATTGAGACAAATGCAACTTATGTTGAAAACTTAGATATATAGGAGGTAAAAAATGGATCGATTAGAAACAAATAATATAGTTAAAGAAGTTCAAGATTCCTTTTTGGAATATTCAATGAGTGTAATTGTAGCAAGAGCACTTCCTGATTTAAGAGATGGTCTTAAACCTGTTCATCGACGTATTCTATATTCTATGTTTGAGTCTGGATATACACCAGATAAACCACATCGAAAGAGTGCTAAAACGGTAGGAGAGGTTATGGGTAATTATCATCCACATGGTGATAGTTCTATCTATGAAGCTATGGTAAGAATGGCACAAGATTTCTCTTATAGATATATGCTAATTGATGGACATGGTAATTTTGGTAATATTGAAGGTTACGGAGCAGCAGCAATGCGTTACACAGAAACTAGACTTTCTAAAATATCACTTGAACTATTGAGAAATATTAATAAAAATACAGTTAATTTTATTCCAAACTTTGATGAAACAACTAAAGAACCAGAAGTTTTACCTTCAAGGTTTCCAAATATTTTAGTAAATGGAACAACTGGTATAGCTGTAGGTATGGCAACTAACATTCCACCACATAACTTAGGAGAAGTAATAGATGGTTGTGTTGCTTATATTGATAACCATGATATTACACTAGATGAATTAATGAAATATATTAAAGGACCAGATTTTCCAACAGGGGCTAATATCTTAGGTAATAGTGGTATAAGAAAAGCTTACGAAACGGGCCGTGGTTCCATTACAATAAGAAGTAAAGCTACAATTGAAGAAAAAAATGGCCGTCATTATATAATAATTGAAGAGGTTCCATATGGTGTTAATACCTTAGAATTAAAGAATAAAGTTGCAGAGCTTGTTCATAATAAGACAATTGAAGGAATATCTGATTATCATTCTGATTTAAAAAATGGTATTAAGATAACAATTACTTTAAAGAAAGATGCTAATGCTCAAGTTGTACTAAATAAATTATTTAAACATACAGCTTTTCAAACAACCTATGGAATAATATTTTTGATGCTAGATCAAGGTGTTCCAAAGACTTTAGGATTAAAAGATATTATAGTTAAGTATATTGATTATCAAAAAGAAGTAATAATTCGTAGAACAAAGTATGATTTAGATGTTGCTGAGAAAAGAGTACATATCTTAGAAGGATTGAAAATAGCTCTTGATCATATTGATGCAGTAATTAAACTAATTCGTGGTTCAAAAACAGATGAAGAAGCTCGTTCTGGATTAATTAATCAATTTGGATTAACTGAAATTCAAGCAAATTCGATTCTAGAAATGAAACTACGTCGTTTAACTGGATTAGAACGAGAAAAAATAGAAAATGAATTAAATGAATTATTAAAGACTATTGAAAAACTTAAAGAAATATTAAGTAGTGATGAAAATATTTTAAAAGTTATAAAAGATGAATTACTAGAGATAAAAGATAAGTATGCTGATGAAAGACGTACTAATATAGATATGACGGCTATAGAGTATATAGAGGATGAATCTTTAATACCTGTAGAAGATATAATAGTAACTTTAACCAATAAAGGTTACATTAAACGTATGAAATCAGATACATATAGAGCTCAAAATAGGGGTGGAGTTGGAATAAAAGGTATGTCAACCAATGAGGAAGACTTCGTAGAACAAGTAATTCCAATGAAAACACATGATTATTTATTGTTCTTTTCAAATAATGGAAAGGTATACAGATTAAAAGGCTACGAGATTCCAGAATTTAGTAGACAATCAAAAGGAATACCAATAGTCAATTTACTATCATTAGATAAAAATGAAAACATACGTTCGATGATTGAACTTGATTCAAACGAAGATAAAATTAAATATTTATTATTTGCTACAAAAAATGGTTTAGTCAAGAGAACACCTATAGAAGAATTTAATAACATAAGAAAAAGCGGAAAAATTTCAATTATATTAAAAGAAAATGATGAATTAATTGCCGTAAGAAAAACTACTGGTACAGATGAAGTTGTAATTGGAGCAAAAAATGGTAGAATGGTAAGATTTAATGAAAATGAAATTAGATCAATGGGTCGTGGTACTTCTGGTGTTAAAGGTATAGATTTGGCGGATAGTGAAGTAGTAAGTACTGAAATAATTAATTCAGGTGAAGAAATTTTAATTGTAACCGAAAATGGTTATGGAAAGAAAACATTAATAGATGAATACAGATTGACTCACAGAGGTAGCAAAGGTGTTAAAGCTTTGAACATTACAGATAAAAACGGAAATATAGTTGCATTAAAGTATGTTAATCCGAATTATGTTGATAAATTGGATATTATGATAATAACAGATAGTGGTATAATTATGAGAATGCCATTGTCACAAATTTCAACATTGAAGAGAGCAACTCAAGGTAATAGACTAATTAATTTAAAAGAAAATCAAAAAGTAGCAACTATAGCTGTTGTAGAAAAAGAAATAGAATCAGAAACAGAAGAAGAGGAAGCTTAGAAATAGTTCCTCTTTTTATTTTTACTAAATTATTTCCCGGGAAATAATTTAGCAAAATAAGTAAGTAGATAATATATGAATTAAAAGAAATAAATAAGTCAGAATAAAAATATAAATATAAAAAAAGAGTCTAATGTTTCACGTGAAACAAAAATAGTGGAAAAAATATTTCCCGGGAAATAATTTAGCAAAATAA
>CAKOZV010000006.1 GCA_934131695.1 uncultured Bacilli bacterium
ACACTAGCACATGGTAATATAAAAGAAATTCAAGAAATGATAAATAGCCAAGAATTTAAAAAATATCCTGAGTTATTTACGTCACAGACACTAGCACATGCTAAGATAGAAGATATTCAAAAACTATTACAAATGTCATATTGGAATGATATAAGATATAAAAAATTGTTAACATCTTCGGTTGTAGCAAAGTCTAAACAAATGATTACTAAACTACCTGTTTTAATTAGAATGGCTGAGTATTATAAAATTGATGGATACCTTAATACATCGTTTTTGTTATTTTCACCAAGTCAAAATTTCGCTTTAATAAATTATTTAAATGATAATAATATTCCTTTAATAGAGAATGATAAATTAAATATGGTATTTGGAAAACAACCAGGATTGTTAAAGAAAAAATATGGAATAGATATAAAAGAACAGATGTTAAAATATGATTTTAGTAAATTTAGTTTTGATGAGACTGTAAAGAAAGGTGGTATGAAAAGTGCAATTGGATAGCTTTGATATTAAAGTATTAAGAGAGAATTTTGATGATGATACGATAGCAAAGATGGATACTTTAAATGTTTCTAAAATATTTAGATATTTACAAGAAAATAATGTTTATTATGCTAAAGATTTGTTATTATCATCTCTTGATTTGTTTCTATTACCGGCAGAAGATTTTATAAAACAATTTGAAAAATTAAAAACTAAATTAGGTACTGATTTTGTAGATAAACTGGGTGAAGATTCATCACTTATCGAAATAATGTATGATAACTAAAAAATATAGACCTTGAAGGTTTAAACAAAATAAAGTATAATTAATACTGTTGGAGGATAAAAATGGAATATTTAATTATTTTATTAGTACTTCTAATAATTTTACTAGCAGTTTTAAAAGCTAATAAGAAAGATGCTGAATTGGATTTTAATAAACTAGTTGAATACTTAGGAGGAAAAGATAATATCATTCAAACAGAAACAAAAATGTCTAGATTTGTTGTTACTTTGAAAGATGTTACAAAGGCTGATAAAGATGCTATTCAAAAGCTAGGAGCTAAAGGAGTAGTAGAGATTAATAATCAGTTAAAAATAATATTAGGACAAGATTCTAAACAACTAAAAAAATATATCGATGAAATGAAGTAGTTTTCGCTACTTTTTTTCTTTTGTTTTTGATATACTTAAGTAGAAAGGATATGAGAAATATATGAAATATGTTTATGCGTTTAGTGAAGGTAATAAAGATATGCGTAATACTCTAGGTGGAAAGGGTGCTAATCTTGCTGAGATGACAAGTTTAGGATTACCAGTTCCTCAAGGCTTTACCGTATCAACTGATGCTTGTATTAAGTATTATGAAGAGAATGAAACTATAAATAAAGAAATAGAAGAGGAAATACTAAAAGAACTAGCTCATCTTGAAGAGATAACTGGTAAAAAATTTGGTGATGCTACTAATCCTTTGTTAGTATCTGTTCGAAGTGGAGCAAGAGTATCTATGCCAGGAATGATGGATACTGTTTTAAATCTTGGTATGACTGATAGTGTCGCTTTAGGCTTTAGTGAAATAACTAATAATAAAAGATTTGTCTATGATAGTTATCGTCGTTTTATTCAGATGTTTGCTGATGTGGTAATGAATTTTCCAAAGAGTTCTTTTGAACAGTTATTTGATAAGATTAAGGAAGAAAAAAATATTGTAAATGATACTGATTTAACAGCAGATGATTTATTAGAAGTTATTAATAGATATAAGATAGAATATAGAAAGTATGCAGGATGTGATTTTCCCCAAGATGCTAAAGTACAATTACTTGAAGCAATAAAAGCGGTCTTTAGAAGTTGGAATACAGATAGAGCGAAAACTTATCGTCGACTTAATAATATTCCTTCTAATTGGGGTACAGCTGTTAATGTTCAACAGATGGTTTATGGTAATAAAGGAGATAATTCTGGGACTGGTGTTGCTTTTACAAGAAATCCAGCTACTGGTGAGAAAGCTTTATTTGGTGAATATTTAATGAATGCTCAAGGAGAAGATGTCGTAGCAGGTATTAGGACACCACAAGCTATTTCTACTTTAAAAGAAGTTATGCCAGAGTGTTATAATGAATTTGAAAGAATTTGCTCTATC
This sequence comes from uncultured Bacilli bacterium, assembly GCA_934131695.1. Taxonomy (GTDB): domain Bacteria; phylum Bacillota_I; class Bacilli_A; order RF39; family UBA660; genus Onthousia. The sequence continues at coordinate 2,129 of CAKOZV010000006.1, forward strand.
CTAGAAAATCATTATAAAGATATGCAAGATATGGAGTTTACTATTGAAGATGGAAAACTTTATATGTTACAGACAAGAAATGGAAAAAGAACTGCTCAAGCGGCTTTAAAGATAGCGGTTGATATGGTTAATGAAGGAATGATTAGTAAAGAAGAAGCTTTAATGAAAGTAGAAGCGACTAGTCTTGATCAATTACTTCATAAAACTTTTGATAGTGAATCATTAAAGAATGCAAAAGTGATAGCTAAAGGATTAGCAGCATCACCTGGAGCAGCGACAGGTAAGATTTGTTTTACAGCTGAAGATGTTATGACTTTTCATGAAAAAGGAGAAAAGGACTTATTACTAGTAAGAAATGAAACATCACCTGAAGATATTGAAGGGATGAATCTTGCTCATGGTATCTTAACCGTAAGAGGTGGAATGACTTCTCATGCAGCCGTAGTTGCTCGTGGTATGGGAACTTGTTGTGTATCAGGGTGTGGTAGCTTAGTAGTAGATGAAGTTAATAAAACAGTAACTACAAGTGAAGGATTAGTCTTTCATGAGGGAGATTATTTATCACTTGATGGAAGTACTGGTAATGTCTATGGTGAGAAAATACTAACAGTAGAACCTACTATCAGTGGAAACTTTGAAACATTTATGGAATGGGCTGATAGTGTTAGAAGACTAAGAGTAAGAGCTAATGCTGATAATTATCGTGATGCTAAAGTAGCAAGAGATTTTGGAGCTGAGGGTATTGGTCTATGTAGGACAGAGCATATGTTCTTTGATAAGGATAGAATCTTTAATTTTAGAAGAATGATTACAGCAGATACTAAAGAAAAAAGAGAAGAAGCTCTTACCAAGATTTTACCTTATCAAAAAGAAGACTTTAAAGACTTATTTAGAACTATGAAAGGTTATGAGGTAGTAATTAGATATTTAGATCCACCACTTCATGAGTTTTTACCACATACTGATGAAGAAATAACTGAACTAGCTCCTACTTTAGATATGAGTTTTCAAGAGTTAAAAAATAGAGTAGAATCACTAAAAGAATTTAATCCAATGATGGGACATAGAGGTTGTCGTCTTGCTATTACTTATCCAGAGATAGCTGTTATGCAAACAAGAGCCGTTATTGAAGCGGCACTAGAAGTGATGGATGAAGGAATAGATGTTACTCCAGAGATTATGATTCCACTAGTTGGTACAACTAATGAACTTTCTTATATTAAGAAAATAGTATGTGAGACAGCTGATCAGATTATTGCTAGTAGTAATAAATCTCTTAAATATAAGGTTGGTACTATGATTGAAATTCCAAGAGCTTGTGTTATTGCTGATGAGATAGCAAAAGAAGCTGAATTTTTCTCTTTTGGTACTAATGATTTAACACAGCTTACTTATGGATTCTCTAGAGATGATGCTTCTAAATTCTTGAAAGATTATTATGCTAAAAAGATATTTGAACAAGATCCTTTTGCTACCATAGATCAAGATGGAGTTGGTAAATTAGTAGGTATGGGAGTAGCACTTGGTAAGAAAACAAGACCTGATATAGATTTAGGTATTTGTGGAGAGCATGGTGGAGATCCAGCTTCTATTGATTTTTGTCATAGAGTAGGACTAACTTATGTATCTTGCAGCCCTTACCGTATTCCAACAGCTCGTCTTGCCGCAGCTCAAGCAGTGATTAGAGAAAAAACACATAATAATTAATAAAAATGATATTTAAGAGTTTTTACTTCTATACTTTAAAGATTGAAATAGGTATTCTTATTTCTATACTTCAATCTTTTTTTGCTTGATTATAAAATAATTACAGATTTAATTTGTTTTAAATGTATAAATATAAAACCTGATAGATTACTTATTACTTTATATAAAGTATTTTATAAGTTATAATATGTGCAAGGAGTGTTAGATAAATGGAAATATGTTTAAAATCAACTGTATCTTTTGAAGAACTAAAAAATATTATGTTTGATATCGGATTTAAGGTTCAAGAAGATTTTCAAATGAATGATATTTATATGATTAATAAAGATGTAGATATATCACTTGATAATAAAGATGTTATATTTAAAGATAATATTCTTGTTAGAGAAACAGTAGGAAAAAAGATATTACTTGTTAACAAAATAAAAGAATTAGATGATAATGGGATTGTAATAGGCTAACGTAGTATTAAATGTTCTATTACTGATTCAGAATCCGGTTATAATTTTTTATGTTCTATAGGTTATAAAAAAGCATTTGAATTAAAGGACCATAATTTATTGGTAACTAATGGAGTTAATGAAATATATATTCAAGATGTTGAAGGATTAGGAACATATATAGAGATGGAACAAAAGAACTTATTATTAAAAGAAACTAATGGTGATACTATTGATGAACTAGTAAATACAATAAAAAAATATAATTTACCTCTTGATTATAGTAATATAAGCGTAAAAAAGTCCTTAGAAATGTTAAAAATTATATGTAAATAATTAAAGAAAGTACAAAAATGATAGAAGAGACTGTTTTCACAAGTGAAAAAATAATAGAAGTCGTTAGAAGAGTTTATAATATTGATGTTCATCAAGTGAAAAATTAAATCGTGGTAGTGCTAATTTATACTCAATAAATGAAAATAAATATATATTAAAAGAATTTCAAACAAAATATACAAAAGAAGAAATCGATAAGGAAATAAATATTATAAATCATCTAAAAAAAGATAATATTCCAGTTCCAGAATATATAAAAACTATAACTGGAGAATATAGCTTTATATATGAAAACAAAGTTATAATCATGCAAAAATTTATTGATGATTATATAGTAGAATCTAACACTGGAAATTATGAACAAGTTTTGGAATCTGCTGAATACTTAGGAAAAATTATTAAGAGTCTTGAAACTCTAAAGATTGAATTACTTAGTAATGATGTATCAAATTGGTATTCAAAAGAAACAATTAATGATGGTATAGATAAACAAGAAAAATTGTTAAAAAAGATATCTCTAGATGACTATCCACAAATATATAAGGATTTAACAGATAAAATCTTTATGTTGAAGTATGTTAGAGATAACTTTGATTTTAGTGATATGAGTAAATTGACTGTTATGAATACTCATGGTGACTATAGTGTATTACAATTTATATATAAAGATGGTAAAATAAATGCAATAATAGATTTTGTTTCAGCTTGTAAGATGCCAATTGTATGGGAAATAATTAGATCTTATAGCTATATCGATACAAAAGTAAAAGATGGAAAAATTGATATTGGTAATTTAGTTGAATATGTGAGAACCCTTACCAGTTATGTTAAATTAAATAAGTATGATTATAAGTTTATATCATATTTATATTTAGTTCAACTTCTTGCAAGTACATTTGGATATAAACAGTATATTTCAGATAATTCAAAAACAAGTTTGTTAGATTTTGCTTATTTTAGAACAAGACTGTGTAAATTCTTATTTGAAAATAGTGAAGAAATAGGTAATACCTTGATGAAAGAATTATGTATGGAGGAAAAGAATTAAAAAAATTACAACTTAAAGATAAGGCGATTATGGGAATAATGATTTCTAGTGGATGTATAGTAGATAATAAATTCAAAATAATAAAGGAATCTTCTAATAGTAAGGCTTACAAAGTGTTTTTTCTAAATATTATGAAATTGAACTAAATAATTTAACTATGAAAAATATTGATGAATTATGTTATCAAAAATAAGAATTAAACTTGTCTGATAGTGAAATTATAAACTAGTAGTGCGAGTTATAAATAATTATGGTTCAAAATGTTTTAGAACTTTATCTTAATAGATAGAGTTTTCTTTATTATAAAATTTTTGTAATTATCACTAAGATACAAGTACAAGTTAAAAATGAAATGTACCAATAAGACTAGAAATAAATATGGCTTTATAGTTATATACGGTGGTATAATATATACTATATTGGAGGTGCTTTATGTTAGAAAATAAGCTTAGTATTACTAATTCAGTTGAACTTGCAAAAGAGGAAGAGCGTATCACTAAAATTAAGGCTTTAGAATTATTTGATACTAATAAAATAAACGAAATTGAGGTAGGAACATTTAAGGGATTATCGCAAATACATAAATTTCTGTTTGATGATGTTTATTATTTTGGAGGTAAACTTAGAAATGAAAATATTGCAAAAGGAAATTTTAGATTTGTTCCCTGTATATATTTAACAGCTGCTCTAAGTAAGATAGATGAAATGCCTCAAAATACATTTGATGAAATTGTAGACAAATATGTTGAAATGAATGTAGCTCATCCATTTAGAGAAGGAAATGGAAGAAGTACTCGTATTTGGTTAGATTTGATATTAAAAAAAGAGTTAAATCAAGTGATTGACTGGAGTAAAATAGATAAAGAAGAATATTTGCTTGCTATGGAAAGAAGTCCAATTAAGGATACAGAGATAAAACTATTGTTTCAAAGTGCCCTTACAGATCAAATAAATAATAGACAGGTATTTATGAAAGGAATAGATGCAAGCTATGAATATGAAGGATATTCTACATATAAAATGGAAGAATTAGCTAATATCTAGAAGGATGATATTATGAATATATTAATTATTGAAGACAATAAAAGTAAGTATAAAAACTTAGAAGATACTCTTAATAGAGTAGTAGATAATCCATCTATAATTTGGGAGAAATCAAGAAATAATGGATTAGTAGCAATTAAAGAGCATAACTTTATAAATGATAATGAATTAGTACCATTTGATATGGTTATTTGTGATAATTATTTACCTATATATGATGATGAATATGAAACAAAACCATTTGGTAAATATATAGTAACAAGAATAAGAAAAGTCTTAAATCTTACTGATTTACCAATTGTAATGTGTTCATCAGAAGATGTAGGTGAATTCGATTATAACTATAAGATTAGATATGATTCATCTGTTATTATGGATGAAATATTTAAAACTATAATTGATGATATTAATGATAAAAAAAAGACTTTAGTATTAACAAAGAATAATAAGGTAAAATTATGAAAATTTGTTTTGTTCACGAAGAGTATCCATTAGAAACTAACTTTGGTGGTATAGCTACTTATCAAAAAATAATGGCTTCATATTATGCTAGTCAAGGTGATTTAGTAACCGTTATTGCAAGAGGAAATGAAGATGCTTGTTACTATGAAGATGGTGTTAAAGTTTATAGAATAAAATCTTTAAATGATTCTAATGATATTACCTCTATTAAAGAATTTAGAAAGAAAGTAGCCCTTCTTTTAGTTAAACTTCAAAACTCAAAAGAAATAGAAATTATTGAAACACCTGATTGGGGAGCTACAACTGTTTACTTTGAAAAATATAGAAAAATACCACTTATTGTTAGACTACATACACCTCTTAAGATTTGGCTTTTGTATAACAATAATAATTTTGGTATAGCAACGAAACTATTATTAAACTATGAAAGCTTTATGCTAAGTAAGGCTGATACTATAACTTCTTGTTCAACTCTTTTAAGAGGTATGGTTAGTTTCCAATATAACTTAAAAAGAAAAATAAGTGTAATACCTAATCCTTATAATGGTAAAGATTTTTATTTAGATAATAATTACTCAGTAAATAAAAATATAATATATATAGGCAGTTTAGAAGAGAGAAAAGGAGTTATAATTTTTGCTAAAGCTTTAAACATTATTTTAAAAGAAATAAATGATAATAAAGTTTATATAGTGGGAAAAGATACTAAAAGAAATACATTAAATACTTCTACTAAAGAATTAATGTTAAGTATCATAAATAAATGTTTCCATGATAGAATTATCTTTGTTGGACAAGTAGATAATAAAAGGATAAATTATTATCTTAATAATTCTTTTTTAGCCGTTTTTCCATCATTATTTGATAATTTTCCTTATGTAATTTTGGAAGCTATGACTGTTGGTAAGTATGTAGTTTGTAGTGATAATATTGGTATTAAAGATATTTATTCTAAAAATAAGTATCTGTTTGCAACTGGTAATTATCTAGATTTAGCAAAAAAAGTAATTAATGTGTTTAAAACAACTAATTCTTTTCTTAATTATGACAATATTAAAATTGTTAACCGGTTTTGTAATCCCAAATTAGTTTGTAGTAATATCAAGAATATATATCAAAAGACAATAGATGATTATAAGGAAAAAGAAGAAATAAAAGAAGTGTTAAAATTAGAATTTAAACAAATCAAAATAGTAGATATTGAAAAGTATCCTAGAAATCTAGCTAACATAATTTATATAGTTACAACTGTAACCGATAAGTATGTTGTAAAAAAGTATAATTATCAATATGATTTTAATCTTTCAAATATGTTATGTGATATTTATGAAAAAAACAATATAACTGTAGTTAGACCAATAAATAAAAAGTTAATTAACTTTAATAATAATAACTATAATATTTTTAAATATGTAAAAAATGAAAAGTATAATGTTAATAAAATAAACCTTTTTAAGTTATTAACAATAGAAAGAAAAGTAGATGTTGAAGAGAGTCTTTTAAATAAATGTCAAAAATATTATAATTATTTAATAAATATTGATGATAATATAAGAAAAATATATAATAATGAGAAATTTATTTTAAAACAATATGAAAAAATTTCGAGAAATAAATTATTTAAAGAAAAATATCTTAATCATGGAGATTTGTCTTTTAATAATATATTATATAATAATTCATTTTATGTCATTGATTTTGATGAGGCCGTAGTAACTACTAAACTTTATGATTTTGCAGTTATCGTTATTAAATTTTACACGTTTAATGATGAGTTTAAAAAAACTAAGATTAATAATTTAATAAATAAATTAATGAAAATATATAATTATAAATTTAGTGATTATATATTAGCAGTAAGGTTTTATTTATGTAAAATACTTTTAGAGAAATTTTATTTATATGAAGTTGGTAAAATCGATTTATATTCAGTTGATCAATTAAATGATGATTATAGAAAATATTTAAAACTTTTAAAAAATATAAATAGTTTGGAGGAATAACAATGAATAAGAATATTATAATAGCTATAACTGGACCTTCAGGAGTAGGGAAGACTACTCTTTCTAATAATTTGATAGAAAAGTCTTCTTTTGTTACACCAAGACATGCAACAACAAGAGAAGAAAGACCAGATGATGTTCCTCTTTTTTATCGTTATTTAGGTCATGATGAATTTAAAGAGCGGGCTAATAATAAAGAATTTTTCTATTGGTCTGGTGATAATGAGATAATAGATAAAAAATATGGTAATTATTATGGTATTTTAACTAGTGATTATGAAGTAGTAAGTAAAAATGATAAGATAATAGTTTTTATCTCATATAAGGATATAGATAGTATTAGAAATCTTATAAGTAAAGGATATAATATTAAGATAGTTAATTTGGTGTATGCTGATTTAGAAAATAGCATGGCAAAAAGACTTAGTCAAGGATTAAGAAATCATAGTCGGGAAGAAATAGAAAAAAGAATAGCTTGTGCTAAGGACTATGAGTTGAGATTTGGTGAAAAGCTTAGTAGTCCAGATATTTTGAAAATTAGCACAGATATTACTAGTATAGATGATACTTATGATATAGTTTTGAAAAAGCTAGTTAGAAAGAGGTAAATATGGAATATTGGAATTTATATGATTATGAAGGAAATAAAAAGAAAAAGTTAGCAATTAGAGGAACAAAACTAAATGATGATGATTTTCATTTAGTAGTAAATGTTTGGATAATGAATGATAAAAATGAATTTTTAATAACACAACGCTCTCTTAACAAAAGTCATCCTCTTATGTGGGAATGTACTGGTGGATCAGCCTTAATTGGTGAAACTTCAAAAGAAGCTGCTATTAGAGAGACTAAAGAGGAACTTGGAATTGATGTTTCAAAAAGTGAAGCAAGTATTATCGGTAGAACTAGAAGATACTATAAAAATTGTCCAGATATATTAGATGTATGGTTGTTTAAGACAAATGTATCTCTTAATGATATTACCATTCAAGAAGATGAAGTAAATGATGTTATGTGGGCTTCCTCTAAAGAAATAAAGCAATTATTTTTAGAAGGCAAATTTGAAGCAAATGCTATGTTTAATAAAGTTATGAACATTAATAGTGAAAAAGAGATATATTATATAGGCTTTAATGCTAATAATGCTATTTGTAATGAAGAGTTCCTAACAGGTTCTATTACTCTTAATCCTAATAATGAAAAGGGAAACATTTATTATTCTAAAGATATGATTAAAAATAAAGATACTGAAGAATTTAAAAAGGAATATAAAGATTTTATTATTAAAAATATGTCTAGAATTACTGAGAATAATTTTGATGTTACTTTTTTGGCTTTTAATAAAAAAATTAATGACTTGTTGAGTGATCAAACACAATTTGATATTACTTTTGAAAAAGACTATGCTCTAATAGATAAAATTAATGATAAAAAATATATAAGGGATTTAATAAAAGACAGTGTACCTGTTATAAAGACTAATTGGATAGATAAAAAAATTTCTTATGATGATGCTAAAAAAATAACTAGAAGTCATAAATTTGTTATACAAGGTAGGATAGGAGCAGGTGGTAATAACACCTATTATATTGATAGTTTAAATAAATTCAATAAATATAGTGATTACCTTGATAATAAATATTTTCTTTCTAAGTATCTTGATAATATTCCTGTTAATATTACTCTAGTGATTGGTAAATATGAAATAATAAAATTACCAATTTCTGTTCAGTTAATTAAACAAACAAATGATAGATTTAAATATGTTGGGGCAGACTTTATTTATGCTAGAGAATTAGGTAATAAAGCCATTAATAAGATTAATGATTATTCAAATACTATTGCATCAAGACTGAAAAATTTAGGCTATCAGGGAATAGTTGGAATTGATTATATTATTGATAACAATGATAATGTTTATTTTATGGAACTTAATCCAAGGTTTCAAGCATCTTCTTTTATCATAAATAAGTATTTAGAAAAATATTGTTCTACTAATTTAGCAGAGTTACACTATTTAGCAATCAGCAATAAGTGTATGGGAAATAATTATTTAGATAAAATTGATAAAAGTTTTGTAAATTGTTATTCAAATAAAGATTATAATGAATATAAGTATGCTAAAAAAGTAATAAATGGTTACTATTCAAAAAATAAAGATTCATATTTTAGAAAAGTATTTGATTATTCCATTCTAAAGAATAGTAATTTTGAAAAGAGAAAGAAGGATAAATAAAAATAGTAGGAATATATCTTACTATTTTTTAACTTTTATTTTAGCTTTTTCTTCTAAAGGTTTGGTAATGTTTCCAGAATAGACTATGTCTAATTCATGAAGAGCTCTTGTTACTGCTACATATAATAATTTCATATCCATATTACTAGAAGATGAATAGATTTCTTCACTTGCATTATTGATAATAACAGCATCAAATTCTAATCCCTTTGCTAACTGATTAGAAATAGTACATATATTAAACTTTTCATCAGTCAAATCATCATTAACTGATACATTTGGAATTCTAATACCTAAATCATATAAGTCATCATTGATATAATTTGATAATAGATTTGTTTTGCTAATAACAGCAATGGTTTTATAACCACTATTTTTATATTTTTTTATTCTGTCAGCAATGTATGAAGGGATATCTTCTTTATTATCTATCTTATCAAATAAAACCTCATTTCCTTGTCTTACTACTAAATCAGATCTAGTTAATCCAATACTTTCTGCCACATCATCTGCCACTTCCATTATTTCTCTAGTAGTTCGGTAGCTTTTGTTAAAATTAATTATTTCTCCTTTATTAGCAAACATAGTCTCATTGACATCACTCCAGTTGTCTATTCCTCTGTAATCATAGATAGATTGAGCTAAATCACCAAAAATACTAAAGGTAGCATTATAAAGAGTCTTTCTTAAGACATAGAAATTGAATTCACCTAAGTCTTGGGCTTCATCTACTACTACTTGTCTTATCATTCCGTAGCTTTTATCTTTAGAAATTAAAGACTTTATATAGATAAGAGCTGCTAAGTCTTCAAAATCATAAGTTGATTTTTTGATATTTTGTAATGTATTTTTCTTAAGAATATCTAAATACATGTAATTATCTAAATTGTATTTTTCAATATTACTTATAAATGTTTTATAGAGCTTTGTAGCATTAACCTTAGATTTACTAAAATACTTTCTTAAAAGACTAGTACAATTTTTGTTAAGTTCTACTCTTTCTTTAGCAAACTTTTTTCGCATTTCATCTTTTTCTTTCTCATTCTTAGCCTTTTTAAATTGTAAATAAGAGTATGTTGTATATTTTGTGATTAATTCATTTTTATTATCTTCGATTAGTCTTTTTAATCTATCAATAGTAAGACTAACTCTTATACTTAAGTCATCAGAATATTCGGTATCAGTACTTTCAAATATTTCTTTAATCTTTTTTTGTGGTAATACTTCAAAGTCTCCTAACAATAATGGTTTCTCAGTAAGACTTGTAAAATAATTATTAATAAAACAATTTAACATTTTTAAGTATTTTAAAGAACATTTGAATTTATCTATATCAGTGGTATCTTTATTTCCAATATGAGCATTTACCTTTTTATCACTACTATCAATATTTATTTCTTCATCTATATAGTTAGTAGCATACTGTTCAAAGGTTAACTGAGAAACTCCTGATACATCAAGATCAGGTAAAACTGATTGAATATATTTTAAAAATACTTTATTTGGGCCAATTACTAAATACTGATTCTGTTTTATACTATTCATATAATTATAAACTAAGTAAGCAATTCTATGTAAAGCCACAGTTGTTTTACCAGAACCTGCTACTCCTTGGATTATTAAATCGTCAGTAAGATTTTTTCTTATGACCATATTTTGTTCTTTTTGAATGGTAGATATTATACTTTTTAATCTTGTATCATTATTGCTATTAAGATATTTCTGAAGTAGGGAGTCATTAGCTACTAAATCGACATCAAAGTATTCTATAAGTTTTCCTTTTTCTATTTCATATTGCCTTTTTAAATCCATTCTCCCCCTAACAATACCTTCTGGGGATGTAAAACTACAATCACCAACTTCTGAATCGTAATACAAGGAGCTAATGGGAGCTCGCCAATCAGTAATAACTATATCAGTATTTTGCATAACACCATTTTTTCCTATATATACTTTATTTACGTTATTACTAGTATCTTTAAAATCAATTCTTGCAAAGTAGGGATTATCTAATGATGTTTTTAAATTTTTTATATGAATATTTTTACTATTAATAAGACTTTGATAAACGCCTTTGTCTCCAATAAAATTATTTTCTATATCAGTTAAATCATCTTTTTCTTTTATTAATTCTTCTTTAATTATTTCTAATGTTTTTTTTAGTTTTTCTCTTTCTAATTCTAATACTTTTTTTTCCATACCTAAAACTCCTATAAATACTTTTAAAATCGTCTTCTATTATAACAATAAAAATATATATTTTCTATATCCTTCTTTATTTTTTTATCGATTATTGTTAGAATAAATGTAGGAGGATTGATAATAATGAAATTTTTAGTTACAGGAGGAGCAGGATTTATTGGTAGTAATTACTTACATTATGTAGTTAATAAATATAGTGATGACTATTTTGTTTGTTTAGATGCCTTAACTTATGCAGGAAATTATAATAATATAAAAGATTTAGAGGAAAAGGATAATTATAAGTTTGTTCATGGTGACATTACTGATAGAGAGTTTGTATATGACTTATTTGAGAAAGAAAAGTTTGATGTAGTAATAAATTTTGCAGCCGAAAGTCATGTTGATAATTCGATTAAAGATCCAGAAGTGTTTTTAAGAACTAATATAATTGGAACTGAAGTGTTGATGGATGCTTGTCTAAAATATAATGTTTCTAGATATCATCAAGTGTCAACTGATGAAGTATATGGTGATTTACCACTTGATAGAAAAGATTTACTATTTACTGAAAGTACACCAATTCATACCTCAAGCCCATATTCAACTAGTAAAGCTAGTGCTGATTTGTTAGTAGGAGCCTATCACAGAACTTATGGCTTAAATACAACTATTAGTCGTTGTTCTAATAACTATGGACCTTATCAGTTTCCAGAAAAATTAATACCACTTACTATTTCCAAAGCCTTAAAAGACGAAAAGATACCAGTATATGGAACAGGGGAAAATGTTAGGGATTGGATTCATGTAATTGATCATAATATAGGAGTTGATTTAATTGTTAGAAATGGTAAGAGTGGAGAGGTATATAATCTTGGAGGACACTCTGAGCGAACTAATTTAGAAATAGTTAAAATAATATTAAAACAGTTAGGTAAGAGTGAAGACTTAATAGAATTTGTAGCAGATAGAAAAGGTCATGACTTAAGATATGCCATAGATTCTAGTAAAGTAGAGAAAGAACTAGGATGGGAGAGAACTTATACTTTTGAAAAAGGTATAGAAGAAACTATTAACTGGTACTTAAATAATGAAGAATGGTTAAATGCTATTAAAGATGGTAGTTATAAAAATAGCTATAAAGATTAAAAACTAGAACTATTTACAAATAATACTTGTAAATAGTTTTTTCTATGTTATATAATGAAGAAGAATTGTTAAAAAGGTAGTGAGTGATATGGCTAAAAAAAAGAAAAAAAAGAATAATAATAAAAATAATACTAGAATAATTACAAAAAGTGAAATAGATAAATTACTAGAAGATAATAATCTTATAGAAAAAAATAATAATGAAGAAATTAAAGAAGAAATAACACCAAAGAGAATAGAGAGAAATGAGTCTCTTTATACTGATGAAGAAGAAATAGTTGATAATAAAGAAGAGACTATTATAGATAAAGAAATAGTAAATGAGATAGAAGATGCAAAAACTTTAAATGAAAAACTTGAGGAAGAGATAAAAGAAGACTTATCAGAAACTAAACAACAGAAGTTTAATTTTGAAGATAATCAAGTAGAAGATGAAATGGATATGAGCTTTCTAACCAAGAAACCTAGAAAGAAAAATACTAATATAGTAGAAAAGACAGTATATTCTAAATCTTTAGTAGTAGTTATTATCATTCTTGTAGTTTGTTTCTTAGGATTTATTATTTTTCATTATACTACTTTTAATCATCATAAAGTAAAAGTAGTTACTAAAATAAAAGAAGTGGAAAAAGTACCTGATAATTATTTATTCTTAGGAGACTCTATCACTGACTTTTATGACCTTGATAAGTATTATAAAGACTTACCAGTAGTTAATAGTGGAATAAGTGGTAATACAACAGATGATATACTAAACGATATGAAAAAAAGAGTTTATCAATATAATCCTAGTAAAGTATTTTTATTAATTGGTACTAATGATTTAGATTTAAAGCATAGTAAGGAAGATATTATTAAAAATATAGAAGAAATATTAGAAGACATAAGGAATAATAGGCCAAAGGCCGAACTTTATTTAGAAAGTATTTATCCGGTTAATCATGATATAAGAAGAAATAATGCCGGAAATAGAGAAAATAATGATATAAGAGAAATAAATAAAGAATTAAAGAAATATTGTAAGAAAAATAAAATAACTTATATAGATATGTATGACTTGTTAAAAGATGAAGAAGGTAATTTAAAAGAAGAATATACTAAAGATGGATTGCACTTATCTGATAAAGGCTATGAAGTGGTTACAAAGGAAATTAAGCAAAGAATTAGCTAATATTCCTTTTTTTATTGAAATTTTATCACTATTTATGTTATATTTTTATTGTAGGGTGGGGGTAAAAATGAGACAGACTGTAGCTGATGATGTACGTCAATCAAACTTTGAATTAATGAGAATAGTGTCTATGTTGTTAATAGTGGCATATCATTTTGCTTATAATACATCACTTTTACAAACAACGTCTGGATTTATTCACTTTGTAATACTTACTTTTATGTATTTTACGATTATTCATGTTAATTCTTTTATTGTTCTAATGGGCTATTTTCAGTGCGATAAAAAATTTAAAATTAATAGGTTGATTTCTATGAACAACGGTGGTTGGTTTTATAAAGTATTATTTTTAATTATTTTTTTGTTAATAGGAATTAAAATTGAAACTTTAGAAGTTGTTCAGTTAGTATTACCAGTAACCTTATTTAATCAGTATTGGTATTTAGCCATATACTTGTTACTATATTGTTGTAGTCCTTTTTTAAATTTTTTAATTAATAATATGACTAAAAAACAATTTCATAAATTATTACTTTCCTTGTTTTTAATAGGTTCTATAGTGCCTTTCTTTACTGGACAATTAGCATTTAATAACAATAAAGGTTTTTCTTTATTAACATTTTGTTTGTTGTACTGTTTAGGAGCATACTTAAAAAAGTTTTCTATTAAGAAGAATTATTTCTTTAAGGTGTTTTCTGTTAATGCTCGAAGATTGATTTTTATTTTTGTATTTCTTTTATGTGTTTTACTTAATGCCTTGTTACACTATCATGGCGAAGAATTATTAATATCTGAACATAGTATTTTAAAAGAAATTGGTAGATTATTTACGTCTTTGCCAGAGTATGATAGTCCTATCATAATAATTCAAACTTTATCATATTTTCTTTTATTTGAATCATTAAGTTTAAAAAATAAGTTTATAAATAAGGTAGCTTCTTGTTCATTTGGCGTTTATTTGATTCATGATAATATTTTGGTACGTAGATATTTATATAGATTTTTCTTTATAGGAAATTATAGTCCAACCTTTATACAACTATTTACTAGAATAACTCTAGCTACTATAATAGTTTTTAGTTTATGTATAATTATAGAAATGGTTAGAAAAAAAATATTTTCATATATCAAAAGTAGAAAAATATCAAAGAAAATCAATAATAAAATAAAAGAATATTTTTATTCAATAAGAATTGATACACTTATTGAATAGTCAAATAAAGTTTAATAAGAAATATCTTTTTCGTTTAACTCGTGAAATACGTATGCTATAATAAATTAAGTAGGTGATATAATGAAAAAAAAGGTAGCTTTTAGTCTTTTCTTATTGTTGATGTGTGTGTTTGTTAATGTTAAGGCTTTTAATAACACATTATTAAATGTTGACTTTCCAAGAAGTAATAGTAGTATAGATAACGAATTACTAGTTCAGGGTTGGGTAATGAGTGAGACTGATAATAGTATTTCTATAAGTATAGATGGAAAACCAATAACCTCTTTAATTAATCGCAGTGAAAGAGAAGATGTTTTGGCAGCTGTTACTGGTTATGGTGGGGCTAGAAACAAAACACCTGGTTTTCAAAGCTTTGTAGATATTAATGATTATGATTATGGGAAACATTCTGTTAAAATAGAAGTATTAGACTCTAATAATAAATTATTAGCAAGTGAGCAAAGAGAATTTATTATCAAAGCTCCAGCTACATTATTAAATGTCGACTTTCCAAGAAATAGTAGTAATGTTAATAACGAATTACTAGTTCAGGGTTGGGTAATGAGTGAGACTGATAATAATATTTCTATAAGTATAGATGGAAAACCAATAACCTCTTTAATTAATCGTAGTGAAAGAGAAGATGTTTTGGCAGCTGTTGCTGGTTATGGTGGGGCTAGAAACAAAACACCTGGCTTTCAAAGTTTTATAGATATTAGTGATTATGATTATGGAAAACATTCTGTTAAAATAGAAGTATTAGACTCTAATAATAAATTATTAGTAAGTGAACAAAGAGAATTTATTATCAAAGCTCCAGCTACATTATTAAACGTTGACTTTCCAAGATATGATAGTACAAATAAAGATAGTGTTTTTGTTCAGGGCTGGGTAATGAGTGAATTAGATGATTTTGATGTACAAGTCTTTTTGGATAATAAAAAATTAGATATTCCTATCTCAAGATATTTAAGAAGTGATGTTGTATTTGTAGTTAAAGGTTATGGAGAAAAAAATATTAATCCTGGATTTACGACACTTATTAATACAGAAAATATACAAGATGGTAAACATACATTAAGTGTAAAAGTAGTTAGTAAAAATAAAGTTGTGGAAGAAAAAAATATAAATATAAGAATAGAAAAATATATTTCCTTTTTAAATGTTGATTTCCCTGTTCAAGATAAAAGTGAGTATTCCAACTTGTTTGTTCAAGGTTGGGTAATGAGTGATGATCAAGAGGGAAAATTAAAATTCTTTATTGATGATGTAGAAGTAACAACTGATGTTCTAAGATATGCAAGAGATGATGTAGTTAATAGTATTAATGGTTATGGAGGTGCTATTAACACTAATCCTGGTTTTACAACTTTACTTTCTTTGGCACCATATTCATATGGTAAACACGTGTTAAAAACTCTATATTATAATAGAAATGATGAAGTCATTGCTACCTCTTTAAAGGAATTTAAAGTGATAAAACCAAAAACTATTGTTAATTTAGATTTTCCTAGTAATAATCAAATTGTATCGAGTGATGTTTATCTAAATGGATGGATGATGAGTGAAGATAAAAGGACAAGCTTAGAGATATTGGTAGATGATGAAAAAGTTGATTCTTTAATAAAACGAGTATCAAGAGATGACGTTTTAGCAGCAATTAAAGGATATGGTAGTAAGGAAGAAAATGAATTACCTGGTTTTTTAACTAAACTTGATTTAAGTAATCTATATGATGGTAAACATACTATAACAATAAGAGCATTAGATTGTCACGGAACAGTAGTTAATGAAACTAAAAGAGAGATACGTTTAAAAAAATATGAAACTAATTTAGATATTTTAACTCCAAGTGAAAGTGAGACATCAAAACTATCTATGACTATAACAGGTAAAGTAAATACTACTGCTTTAAATAGTGAAATGGAGTTTTATGTTGATGATAATAAGGTTAGTCCTACTTTATCTATGCTGGATGATTCATTTACAGCAGAGCTTGATACTAGTAATTTAGCTGATGGGTCCCATTTATTAAAAATCAAACTACGAACAAGTCACCTTAATGAGATAATCTTTGAAGTAACAAGAAAATTTAATATAAAAAAATATGAAGGTATTATTACTCTTGATTTTCCTAGTAGTGGTTCGTTGAATAAAGATAATGATGTCTTTGTTAGAGGCTGGGAAATGAGTGAAGACATTAATAGTAAAATAAAAGTCTTTTATGATGATAATGAAATAACTGATGTTATAAGAATGGAAAGGGAAGACGTTTTAAATATAATAACATCGTATGGTGGAAGAGATACTAATAAAACCCCTGGATTTCAAACAACAATATCTAGTAAATTATTAACAACAGGTTATCATACTATTACTATTAATTTATATAATTCAGTTGATGAGATTATTGAAACATATAATAAGAAGGTCTATATATATGATAAAATGAAATTAGGAATTGATGTTTCCCAATATAATGGTAATATAGATTGGACGTCAGTAAAGTATAGTGGCATGGTTGATTTTGCTTTTGTAAGACTCGGCTTTAGAGGCTATGCTCCTACTGGTAAGATGGTTACTGATACTAAATTTGTTAGTAATGCTACTTCTTCTATTAATAATGGTATTAATACAGGCGTTTACTTCTTTAGTCAGGCAACTTCTTATGAAGAAGGACAAGCAGAAGCTGATTATGTTAGAGAGGTTTTAGCTTTAAATCCTGTTGTTTCATCTAACTTAAAACTACCTATTGCACTTGATGTTGAGTATTCTACTGAACCATCTCATAATGGTAGAGCAGATAATATTTCTATTGATTCAAGAACTGCTGCTATTAGAGGCTTTGTTGATACTATAGAAAAGTATGGTTTTTCTTCTGTCATTTATATTAATAAAGATTTTCTTTATAATAAAGTTGATATAAACCAGATTGGTAATCATGATGTTTGGTTAGCTCATTGGACTTATGATTACAATGATAAGAGTGATTATATTGGTGCATATAAATACTGGCAATATAGTAATAAGGGAAGTGTTTCTGGAATTACAGGTAGTGTTGATTTAGATGTTCTTTATGAATAAAATTGTTTATAAGTGATATTAAATGTTATAATAGTAAAGGAAGTGAGGGAGGAGTTATTCCTAGTGTATTATGGAGAAGAAAAAAAATTATTCAATAAAAATTGAAAATGTGACTAAAAAATTTAAAATATATTCTGATAAACCAAATACTTTAAAGGAAAGAATAGTATTTTTTAAGAAGAATAATGTTGAACATAGAACTGTCTTAGAAGACATTAATTTAACAATCAAGAAAGGTGAAACAGTTGCCCTTATAGGAGTTAATGGTAGTGGGAAAAGTACATTATTAAAGCTAATGACTAAAATCATTTACCCAACTACTGGTAAAATAACAACCGTAGGTAAACTTACATCACTATTAGAATTGGGAGCTGGCTTTCATGATGATTTTACTGGGAGAGAAAATATATATTTTAATGCTGCCATATTTGGTTTAACTAAAGAGGAAATAGATGCTAAAGTAGATGATATTATTGCTTTTTCAGAATTGGAAGAGTTTATTGATAATCCAATAAGAACTTATTCATCTGGAATGTATATGCGTCTTGCTTTTTCTGTGGCTATTAATGTTAATGCTGATATCTTACTAATAGATGAAATATTAGCAGTTGGTGATCAACACTTTCAGGAAAAATGTTATCAAAAACTAAATGAATTAAAGGAAAGTGATAGGACAATAGTTATTGTTAGTCATAGTTTGGATGCCTTGAAAAAGTTATGTACTAGGGCTGTTTGGATACATGATGGCCATATAAGAGAAGATGGAAATGTCACTAAAGTAATTGATCATTATTTGAAAGAATGTGAGTGAGGTATAATATGCAATTAATTAATAATCTATATAATTATCGTGAGTTACTAAAGAGTAATGTTAAGAAAGAAATTAGAGGTAAATATAAGGGATCGATTTTAGGTATACTTTGGTCATTTGTAAATCCTTTGCTTATGGTGTTAGTATATGCAATAGTATTTCCATATATTATGCGTGTTAAAACAGATAATTATCTTGTATACTTGATTACTGCTATCATTCCATGGAATTACTTTACAACAGCTATTAATCAGGGAATGATTACCGTAAGAATGAATGCTGGTATTATCAAAAAGGTTTATTTTCCAAGAGAAATTTTACCTATATCAGTTGTTAGTAGTGGATTAGTTAACTTTTTTATAAGCTGTATTATTATTTTGATTTTTTGTATTTTTGGTGGAGTAGGTTTAAGCTTTCATTTATTGTTACTACCATTTATTGCAATTATTCAGTTCTTTTTAACCCTTGGAATAGTGTTTGCTTTAAGTGCAATTAATATCTATATAAAAGATACAGAGTATATTATTCAGTTCTTTTTAAATATGTTATTTTATGCTACTCCAATTTTATATCCAGCTACTATGTTCCCTAAATCAATTCGTTGGGTTTTATATATTAATCCAATGTCACAATTGATAGATGCTTATCGAAATATATTTTTATATCATAAAATGCCTAGTGGTTTAGGAATAGTATATACTATTATTGTGACAACAATAATTTTTGGAATAGGACTTGCTATATTTAGGAAGTTAGAAAAAGGTTTTGCAGAGGAGATTTAATCATGAAGAAAAAAGAGTTGTTTGTAGTAGAAGAACAAAAAGTTTGTGGAATTAACAATCCTCAAGTGATTTTGAAGATTAAGGGTGATTCTACAAATTATGATTTTAAAGTAAGTGTTGATGGAAAAGAAGTTAAATATGATATATTTTCTATAGATAGTGAAACATTTGTATTTAATATTAATGTCTGTAAAGATAGTAAAATGATAGAAGTATATGCTATAAAAGGTAAAAAGAGTATATTGATTGTTTCAATTGAAAATAAACTAATTCTAAGACTAAAGGAAAAACTACTAGAAATTATTAGAAGATTTGTTGCCAAATTTAAACTAATAATGCATGTTTTATATAAAGGAATTAAATTTTTATGGAGAGAATACCATTTTCTAGTACCACCTAGTATGTGGAAAAAGTACTTTAAGGACTTTAAGTGTCGTATTAACGGTACTACTGATAGATTTTATAATCCATTTTATGTTTCTGAGTATAATAAGTGGTTAAAAGAAAATAATAAAGAGACTGAATATAAAGAATTAAAGTATAAACCTAAAATTTCTATTTTAATTCCTGTATATAATATCGAAAGACGTTATTTAGCAGCTTGTCTTGATTCTATACTTAGTCAAACTTATGATAACTATGAGGTATGTTTAGTTGATGACTGTTCCACACTTGAAGAAACAAAAAGTACACTTACAGAATATAAAAATAAGGATAAAAGAATCAAGGTAAAATATAGAAGTGAAAATGGGCATATATCTAAGACAACTAATGATGCCTTAAAAATGGCTACTGGTGATTTTGTAGCTTTAATGGATGATGATGATTTATTAACACCAGATGCTTTATATAAGGTTGTAAGTGTATTAAATAAAAATAAAAATTTAGATTTAATATATAGTGATGAGGATAAATTAAATCCTAAAGGTCTTTATTGTGATCCGAACTTTAAACCTGATTTTTCTCCCGATACTTTATTAAGTTTAAATTATATTTGTCATCTTGTAGTATTAAGACGTAAAATAGTAGAAGAAGTTGGGGCCTTTACGGTTGGCTTAGAAGGTGCTCAAGATCATGATTTGCTTTTAAAAGTTACAGAAAAGACTAATAAAATTTATCATATACCAGAGATTTTATATCATTGGCGCATGATAGAAGGTTCTACTTCTATGACAATCAGTAATAAGAGTTATGCCACTGATAAAGGTAAACTTGCTATTGAGAATGCTCTTGCTAGGAGAAATATTAAGGGAACAGTTGAAAAGGATGAACTTAGTACTTATTATAGAGTGTATTATACTTATGAAAAAGAACCTAAAATTTCTATTATCATTCCAACAAGAGATTATGTAGATATATTAAAAACTTGTGTCGATTCTATTTATGAAAAAACTAATTATAAAAATTATGAAATAATAGTTGCTAATAATGATAGTAAAGATCAAAAAACGTTAGATTTCTTTGATGAGTATAAGAAGAAATATAAAAATTTTAAAGTTGTTGACTGTATTATGGAATTTAACTATTCTAGAATAAATAATATAGCTGTTGAAAAAGCAACAGGTGAGTATATTGTATTATTAAACAATGATACGGAAGTTATTACTGGTGATTGGTTAAAAATAATGGTAGGATATGCTATGCAAAAACACATTGGGGCAGTAGGACCAAAATTATTATATCCAGATGAAACTGTTCAACACGGCGGAGTTATTTTAGGTCTAGGTGGAGTAGCTTCCCATGCTTATATTGGTGCAACACGTGATGACTTTGGAATGTATGGTAGATTAAGGGTTCCCTATAATTATAGTGCTTGTACAGCAGCTTGCCTAATGATTAAAAAAACAAAATTTTTAGAAGTAGGTGGCTTGGAAGAAGATTTGAAAGTTGCTTATAATGATATAGATTTTAATATAAAGCTTTTGGAAAAGGGTTATTATAATGTATTCTTACCAAATGTAGAGTTATTACATTATGAATCAAAATCAAGAGGATTAGATACAACTAGTGAAAAATATAAAAGATTTCAACTTGAAGAAAAATATATGTATGATAAATGGAAAAGTAGGTTGACAGAAGATAGATTTTATAATCCTAATTTTAGTAAAAAAGGTTGGTTTATGCTTGATAAAGCTGATAAGAAAAAGAAACAATAGGTGTTAAATATGAAAAAAGAACAAATAGAGAGAATATATATAATTATTTTACAATTATTACTAGCTTACTTAGGATCAGTTTATATTGTAAATGATAATATAAATATAGTAACAATATTTAAAACAGACTTTTTCCTCTTTTTACTACTTTTTATTTTCTTTTTCTTTATATCTTCTCACTTTATGTTTCGGATAAAAGATATATATAATTTTTTATATAAGAAAAGATTTCTTTTTGCTTTCTTACTTTTTCTAATATTAGTATTAGGTAAATTTAACGGAAGTAGTTATGGTATGTGGGAAAACTATATTGAACCAAATTATAAAGTTAATTCTTTTACTCCATTAATTGGAGATGCTAGGGCTATTAGAAGTGATGAATGGTTAGTTAATTCATCTTATGTTTTATCACAAACAGCAACTGGTTATAATTATTTTAATCCAGTTATGCGTGGAACAGGAACTGATGTTTTTGCTACTATTCCTGCACCAGTTAAAAATATCTTATGCATTGGTAAACCATTTTTATTAGGATATTTGTTTTTTGGCCGTGACTATGGTATGTCTATTTATTGGTATGGAAGATTAATTGCTTTGTTTTTAGTAAGCTTTGAACTTCTTCTGATTCTTACTAAGAAAAATAAAATAGCATCTTTACTAGGAACTATGTTAATAACCTTTTCTGCTACTGTATTTTGGTGGTACTCAGCACAATTAGTAGAAATGCTAATTAGTGGTGGTTTGTGTATTGTTTTCTTCTATAATTTTTTGAAAACAGACTCATTAAAAAAGAAGGTATTATATTCTTTACTACTTATACCAGCATTCTTTAGCTATGTAGTAACACTATATCCAGCTTGGTTGGTTCCACTTAGCTATTTTTATCTAATACTTGCTGTTTATTTCTTTATTACTTTTAAGGATAAACATGAATATAAAATAAAAAAACTATGGCCAATTTCTATTACACTTGTTGGGATAATATTATTATTTGTCTATTTCTTTTTCTTAAGTAAAGATACATTTAAACAATTAATGTCAACGGTATATCCAGGGGCTAGATTTATTGTAGGAGGTAAGTCCTTTGAAAACTTTTTAACTTATTCAGCATCAATTTATTTTCCATATTTTGATGTTGGTAACCCTTGTGAATATAGTACATTTTATTCAATGTTTCCTTTTTCAATAATTATTGGTGCATACTATATCTTTAAAAATAGGAAAAATTTAAAGAATGAAATTTTGATTGTTTCTATTTTTTCCTTAATAGTTATTTATCTATTATTTTCATTTGTTTCTTTTCCTAAAATATTAGCAAAAATAACTTTACTATATATGACTCCTGTAGAAAGACTTACCGTTATTATCTCTTATTTGTGTGTTATTCTAATGGCTTTGTTGTATGGTAAAATAAAACTTAATACTAAAAAAGAAAAGATTTCCTTTACTATAGTTGCTATAGTTAGTAGTTTATTTAGTTGTATCATTGCTAAATATATGTTACCAAATAATTATTTATCTATTAATAAAGTAATAGTTTCCTTTGCTATTTTAACAATGATTAGTATATTATGGGTAATAAAGAATAAAAAGACAACAGTTATTCTCTTAGTAGTTGTAACTTTAGTAACTGTATTTTCAACTGTATCAGTTAATCCTTTAATGAAAGGATTTTCTGGAATTTATAAAAAGCCTATTTCTAAGGAATTAAAGAAATATAAAAATGAAGATGCTAATTGGGTTTCTCTTGATTCGTTTATTGTTGCTAATTATTTAGGAACACAGGGACTTAAAGTGTTAAATAGTACAAATTTGTATCCTAATATTAATTTGTGGAAAAAAATAGACCCAGAGAAAAAATATAATAAAGTTTATAATAGATACGCTCATATTGATATGGAACTAGATAATAAGAATACTAAATTTGAACTTATATCATCTGATCACTTTAAATTAAAAATAACTCCAGAAGATTTATGTAAATTAAAAGTTAATTATGCAACATCATTAAGGTCATTAGATGATTACAATAATGATAATGTAACTTTCACTTCTAAATATCATAAAGATAATATTTATATATATAAAGTTAAATGTATGGGAGAGTAGTAAATATGAAAGAAAAAGTATTGTTAATTATTCCTGCTTATAATGAAGAAGAAAACATTTTAAAAACATGTAGGGAAATAGATAATTTTAATAAAAAAAATAAAAAGAATTATGACTATGTTGTAATAAATGATGGTAGTCGTGATAAAACAGGACGTATTCTTGATGAGAATAATATTAATCATGTTGATTTAATACATAATTTAGGGATAGGTGGTGCAGTACAGACTGGTTATAAGTATGCTTACTATAATAATTATGATATAGCTATTCAGTATGATGGTGATGGTCAACATGATGTTAATTATGTTAGTAATATAATTGAACCAATTATCAAAGAAAAAGCAGATTTTGTAATAGGAAGTAGGTTTGTAGGTGATATTAGTAAGTTTAAAACAACGGGAGCAAGAAGGGCTGGTATTAAAGTTATATCTTTCTTTATAAAACTAGTATCTGGGATAAAAGTTTATGATACGACTAGTGGCTTTAGGGCTTGTAATAAAGAAATAATTAATTATTTTGCTAATAGTTATCCTTTAGAATATCCTGAACCAATAACGACAGTAGAACTTGCTAAGAAAAAATTTAAAATTGAAGAAGTAGCAGTTAATATGCGCGAAAGAACTGGTGGTAAGTCATCAATTCACACCTGGAAAAATATTTACTATATGTTAAATGTTTGCTTATCAATTGTAATTGCTGGAATTAGGAGGTATTAATATGTCAAAAAACTTAATATTAACTGTTTTATTATTTGCTTTTCTTCTTTTATTTAGTGTTATTCATTTACTTAGAAAGGGTAGAATTCCAGTAAAATATGCTCTTGTTTGGATATTATCATCAATTGTAGTAGTAATAATATCTTGTATTCCAAACTTGATGGAATCACTTGCTAAATTTTTAGGATTTGAATTATTATCAAATATGGTACTTTGTATTTTTATTGGTCTATTACTATTTTTAACCTTAATACTTACTGTTATGATGGCAGGTCAAAAGAAAAAAGCAACCTTATTAATTCAAGAGTTATCATTATTAAAAAAAGAAGTGGAGGAAAAATAATGAAGTATTTATTAACATCTATCTATATACTTTTAACTACAGGTGGACTATATTGTTTTAAGTTAGGCGGAGACTCTCTATCACTATCCTTAAAAGGTGGTATTTCCTTTAAAGTGGGATTTATTACCTTTTTAGGGTTACTTCTTTATATTGGAAGTTTCTTATTATGGCAAAAACTATTAGCTACATATGATTTAAGTTATATTGTTCCACTTACTACAGGTATCGTGCAAGTAATAGTACTTATAATGGGTTACTTTATTTTTAAAGAAAATGTATCACTTATTAATTTAGGGGGTATTATATTAGTAATTATAGGAATAGTTTTAATTTCTATAAAACATTAGAAAGGAATAGTTGATATGTATTTAATTTATAGCTTGTTTTTAATTTTGTCTTTATCATATTTTCTAAAAATTAAATTTAAAATTAACGAGTATTATATTCCCCTTATAGTGTTATCTTCAGTAGGAATAATTTTATTTTTATTTGGTTTAGTTGATTGGATGAAATTAGGATATTATATAATACTTTTATTTGGTATTTTTAGTTTCCTCTATTTGTCATATTTACTTTTAAAAAGAAAACTGGCAGTTAAGGATTTAGTTTCCTTTCCAATTTTCTTTTTTGTCATTTTAGAAATAGTTTTATATGTTTTGTTAATTAACACTCATTATAGTAATTGGGATGAATTTGCTCATTGGGGTCCAAATTTAAAAGCAATGGTACATTATGATTTGTTATGGGCTAATAAAGTTTGGACGGGAAATCATATTTCTTATCCACCATTTGTTGGGATAATTGAGTATTTCTTTTGTAAATTAAATAGAGGTTTTAGTGAAAGTGCATCCTATCTTGGTATAAACTCATTGATAATTTCGGCCTTACTACCAATGATTTCAAGTATAAAAAAATCTAAGTCAGTAATTGTAAAAGGTATGGTGATTTATTTTACAGTTTATGTTTTAATGAATGTCTTTGGCTTTTCTATTGCTAGTATCTATATAGATTTTATTTTAGGAGTTTTCTTCTTTGTTGGTATTTATATAGCAAGTTTAAAGGAGAGTAAGGAACAAAAAATATTACTTCCTATAATTTTATTTTGTTTACCTATCATTAAAGATACAGGCCTTATTTTCTCTGCTATTATTTTACTTCAACTAGGTATAAAGAGAGTTGTATATAAAATAATAGAAAAGAAAAAAATTAATAAAGAGATACTCTTGAATTTATTATACTTAATATTATTATTAGTAGTAACTTTTAGTGGTTATGGTTTATGGAAAGCATATTGTAGTAAAAATGGGGTTCATGTTGATTTTCAGCATGATGCTAATAATATAGAAACATTAAATATCAAAGACTATTTAAAATCTGTTACTTATGTTAAAGCTCCAACTGGTAAATTAAAAGATATTACGACAACATTTTATAATGCATTAAATGATGATGGTAGTGGTGTTATAGCAAAAGGACTTGTTAGAAGTGCTATTGGTTTGTTAGTTATTTTCTTAATAATTATGTTAATAGAGTATAATAAAGCCAAAACTAAAGAAGAAAAGAGAAGAATAATATCAGTCATGTTATCATATTCTGTTGGTTTTATTATATATGCTTTATTTATGTTATGTATCTATTTATTTGCTCTACCAGAACACGAAGGAAGACGTCTTGCAAGTTATTCAAGATACATGTCAACTTATTTTATTGCTGGCTTTATTTTTATACTAGCTTACTTAATAGAAAAGAAGAATAAAAATTTAATTATCATTTTCATGCTAGTAGCATTTTTATCAACTAATGTGATAAGTTATTTAAATCCAGTTCCTAATAAACAAGTAATTATTTCTGATGAGATAGTTCAAACAGGTATGTTTTTACAATCAAAAATTAAAGATAGTGAAAGAGTGTATGTAATTTATCAGAATACTGATGGTTATGAATTTAATCTTTTAAGATTTCAAATAGCACCAATTAGAACAAATTTGTTGTGGGAGTGGAGTCTTGGCAAACCATATAGTGAAACTGACTATTTTACTTATAATATTAGTAAAGATTATTGGGAGAAAAAACTAATAAGGGAGGGCTATGATTATGTTTATTTTGCTAAAGTAGATAAGCAGTTTGTAGACAAATATGGTTCCTTATTTAATGGTAAAACACCAAAAGAGTTACAAAATTCGTTATATAAAGTGAAAAAAAGTAAAAATCATGTTATATTTAAGTATATAGACAAGGTAGAGGTGAAAAAATGAAATATGATGTAATAGTAGTAGGAGCAGGTTTTGCTGGAAGTGTAATGGCAAGATGCTTTGCTGAAGATGAAAAAAAAGTATTAGTAATAGATAAGCGTAACCATATAGGTGGTAATATGCATGAGAGTGTAAGAGATAATGGAGTAAGAGTTCATACTTATGGACCACATATCTTTCATACTAATGATAAAGAAGTATTTGACTACTTAAAAAGATTTAGTGGCTTTTACTTTTATGAACATAGAGTTATTGGGTTAATAGATGGTAAGTATGTACCTATTCCTTTTAATTTTAAATCTTTAGAAATATTATTTGATGAAGAGAAAAGTAATATAATAAAAGAAAAATTATTAGCAAGTTACCCTGATACTAAAAAAGTTTCTATTCTAGATTTATTAGATAGTAAAGATGAAGTGATTAAAGAATTTGGTGAATATGTCTATGATAAAGTATTTGTTCATTATACAGCAAAACAGTGGAATATTCCTATTGAACAAGTAGATACTTCGGTAATTAATAGAGTACCAGTAATACTTGGTTATGATGATAGATATTTCCAAGATAAATATCAGTTTATGCCTAAGAATGGTTATAATAAAATATTTGAAAATATGTTGAGTCATAAAAATATTGATATAGAACTTCAAAAGGATGCTAAGGATTTATTAGAGATAAAAAATAATAAGATATATGTTGATGGTTTAGAATATAATGGTGAGGTTATCTATAGTGGAGCACTTGACGAATTATTAAATTATCAGTATGGAGCTTTACCATATCGTTCACTAGATTTAGAGTTTACAGATTATAAAGAAAATTACTACCAACCTAGTAGTGTTGTAAATTATCCTAATGATGAGAAGTTTACAAGAATTACAGAGTTTAAGTATTTATCTAATCAAATAGTAAAAGATAATACTACTATATTAAGAGAGTATCCACTTACTTATGATTATAAGAATAGTAAACATATTCCATATTATGCTATTTTAAATGATGAGAATAAAAAGCTTTATGAAAAGTATTATAGTCTAGTTAAAGATATTAAAAACTTTCATTTATGTGGTCGTTTAGCAGAATATAAATATTATAATATGGATGCAGTTATAAAAAGAGCATTAGAATTATATAAAGAAATTAAAGGAGAATAGCAGTATGGCAAAAAAGAAGTTAAGTATTATAGTACCATGTTACAAAGTAGAAAAGTATTTACCAAGATGTCTTGATTCATTAGTTAATCAAACACTTGAAGATATTGAAGTTATTTGTATTAATGATGGTTCCCCAGATAACTGTTTAAATATATTAAAGGATTATCAAAAGAAATATAAAGATAAAATAGTTATTATTGATAAGAAGAATGAAGGCGTTTGGCGTGGTAGAAAAGATGGTATTAAAAAAGCAACTGGTGAATTTATTGGTTTTGTTGATAGTGATGATTATGTTGATGTAACATTTGCTGAGAAACTATATAATAAAGCTAAAAAGGAAAAAGCTGATATAGCGGTTTGTGGTTTTGATCGAATTGATTTAGATACTGGTAAACGTTTCTCAAGAGAAATGTGTAAGAGTGAAGATAAGGTAATTGATATATTAAAAGATCCAGGACCATTACTAGAAATGAATGGGGCACCTTGGAATAAAATTTATAAAGCTAACTTATTAAAGGAACAAGCTGATCTAGAACATCCTCCAAGAATCTTAGATGATATGATGTTTTTACTGCTTATTTATATAAATGCTAAGAAAGTAGTATTTGTAAATGAAAGCTTAGTTTTCTATATGGTAAGACAAGGATCAATTATAACATCTATTAAGAAAGAACAAGTAGAGTCAACTTATCAAGCTATGGTTGAAGTAAGAAGAGTCTATGAAAATAGTGAAAATAGAGTAAGAATGTTGCCTTTATTAGATGCTATGGCTTTTCTTCATTTAGGAGTTTCACTAATGTTTAGATTATCTTATGATAAGAATTGTAATTTAGCTTTAGCAGTTAAGGAAAACAGTGAATTTCTAGATAATTACTTTCCAACTTGGCGTTATACTAAGTTTGTAAAACTAGGTTATGTAGTAAAAAATCATGTTAACTTTAAATTATGGATTATAAAAGTAGTATATAAACTACATTTATTTAGAGCATTCTTAGCTGTATATCGTTTTATGATAGATAAGATGCATGTAGATATTAAATGGTAAATAAATGGAGACTTTATGATAAAAAGGTATAGGAGAGGTTTGGAACTATTTCTAATAATTATTTGTTATTATGTAGCATTATTACCTATTTATATAAAATATACTCAGAAACTAGCTGTTATTATTTTAGGTGTTTTAGGAACATTAGTTTTGTTGTTTGATTTCTTTTATCCTAAAAAAGCAAAAAAAATATGTAATTTTATTCTAGATAAAAGATATTTTATAGCTACTTTAGTTTTCATTATTTGCTTGCTTTTTAAGTTACATATGTCATCCATTGGTTGTTATCATTATTTGTTTAAGAATCAGGCTACAAAAGTTGAAGCCACTACCATATTAGGTATGAGTAGGAGTATTCGTTCTGATGAATATATGGTTCATACTCCATATTATTTTTCACAGTATTATAATGACTATAAAAAAAATAGTAAACAAATGAGTCTATCAGGTCAAGATATGATTATTGGTTATAATTCTCCAGTTAAAGATATTAGTTTGTTAGCTAAACCATTAACATGGGGCTATGTTTTGTTAGGAAATGAATATGGATTATCTTGGTATTTTTCTTTGAAAATAATATTATTAGTCTTAATTTCTTATGAGTTTGTAATGATATTAACTAAAAATAATAAGAAAGTATCTGTTATGGGAGCACTTTTGATTTCTTATTCTCCTGCTATTCAGTGGTGGTTAGTTCCACATATGGCTGATGTATTTTTGTGGAGTATGACGCTATGTGTAATTGCTTATCATTTCTTTACAACTAATAAAAGGTGGTTAAAAAATTTACTAACTATCTTGGCACCTTTGGTTTTATCAGTCTTTGTCTTAGCTTTATTTCCATCATGTCAAATTCCTCTTGGAATTATTGCACTTTGTCTATTTATAGGAGCACTTGTTAGAGATAAGGAACAAATATCTTTCGAGAAAAGAGATGTTTTTAGAATTATATATATTGTAGTTATTTCTGCTATAATTTTAAGCTATAGTTTGTTAACATCTTTAGATGCTATTAAGTTATTATATAATACTGTTTATCCTGGAAAAAGAATTTCATTGGGAGGAAATTACACTTTTAGAAGTTTATTTACTAATCTAACAACCTTATTCTTACCATATAAAGAAAGTAACGTTTTAAATAATTGTGAAGTAAGTGATTTTATTCATATTGTTGTACCATGTATTATTATCTTTCCTTTACTATATAAAAAGCTAAAAGAAAAGAAAGAATCAAATCTAATAATAGGGATAATTATTTTTATAGCCTTAGTTATTGAAATGATTTTTATGCTTATTGGTTTTAATGAATTATTGGCTAAGTTAACTTTATTTTCTTATATAAACAGAATGGAATTAATATATGGATTTACAGCATCTTTGTTTTCTCTATGGACTATTGCAATTTTATGGAAATATAAATCTATTTTATCAATGAAAGCTAAAGTCATCTCTATATTAATTTTTATAATAGGTTACACTTTAACTATTACAAAACAAAATGTGGAATATTTACCATTTTATATATACTTAGTTGAGATATTAGCTTTTTCTGTTTTCGTTTTTTTGATTTATCAAGGAAAACAAAAAAATTCTATCATAATACTATTTTTAATTTTATTAGTGTCATCATTTACAATTAACCCAATTGCTTATGGTACTTCATCTATTACTGATTATAAATTGATACCTGTAGTAAAAAAGACAATTACTAAAAAGAAAGAGTATGTCTTAGCAACTAACTCTTTACAGATGCAATCATTATTGCTTGCTAACGGAATAAAAACTATTAATGCGGTTAATTTCTATCCAGATTTAAAAAAATGGGATTTGATTGATTCTAAAGGAAAATATACTGATGTTTATAATAGGTATTATCATACGGAAGTAAGACTTACAAATGAAAAAACAAGCTTTGATTTAAAACAAGCTGACATGTTTATTTTGAATCTTAATGTTTCTGATATTAAAAAGTGGCCTGTTAGAACTATAGTTTCTCCAGTATCATATGATAAATTATTTGACCAAGCTAATATTAAATTTAAAAAAAATAAAAGTATGGGTTACTATGTATATGTATTAGAGTAGTAAATAATGACTATTACTAATTTTATATTATTAGAAGTTTGTGCTATAATTTAATTGTGAAAATTTTATATATAGGAGTTTGTTATGAAGAAAAATAAAAAAATTGCTGTTTTGATTCCTTGTTACAATGAATCAAAAACAATCAAAAAAGTAGTAGAAGATTACAAAAAGGCTTTACCAGAAGCAGATATTTATGTTTATGATAATAATTCAAGTGATCATACTGATGAGATAGCAAGAAAAGCAGGGGCAATAGTAAAATATGAATATCGTCAAGGAAAAGGTAATGTTATTAGAAGTATGTTTAAAGATATAGATGCTGACTGTTATCTAATGATTGATGGTGATGATACATATCCGGCTGAGAATGCTAAAGAAATGTGTGATTTAATTCTTGATAAAAAAGCTGATATGGTAATCGGTGATAGATTATCATCAACTTATTTTACAGAGAATAAAAGACCATTTCATAACTTTGGTAATAGGTTAGTAAGAGGACTAATTAACTTTCTATTTGAAAGTAATGTCCGTGATATTATGACTGGGTATCGTGCTTTTAGTTATGAGTTTGTAAAGACTTTTCCAGTTTTATCTAAAGGATTTGAAATTGAAACAGAGATGACTATTCATGCTCTTGATAAGAACTTCTTACTAAAAGAAGTTAAGGTTGGTTATAGGGATAGACCAGCTGGAAGTGTGTCTAAACTTAATACTTATCGTGATGGCTTTAGAGTATTAAGGACTATTGGAAGATTATTTAAAGAATATAAACCAACTATTTTCTTTAGTTTATTAAGTTTATTATTCTTAATTATTTCCTTTGCTTTTGGAATACCAGTTTTCGCTGAATACTTTAAAACAGGATTAGTACCAAGATATCCAACCTTGATATTTTCAGGCTTCATGTTAATGATTGCTATTATTTTGTTTGCCTGTGGTCTTATACTAGAAGTAGTGGTTAAAAAACATCGTCAGTTATTTGAACTTATGTTAATAAATACTAAGAAGAATGAGGAGTAAATAGTATGAAAAAGGATAGGTCGGCTTTATTTGTTAAGAAGTGTTTAAAATTATTTCATATAAAAGTGAGTAGTAAGACAGAAAAATTGTTAATTCAAATATTTAAATTTGGCATAGTAGGGGGAATAGCTTTTATAATTGATTATGTTTCCTTAATAATCTGTAAAGAAGTATTTCATTTTAATACCTTACTATCTGCTGCTATTGCTTTTACAATATCTGTTATATATAACTATATAGCAAGTGTTAAATGGGTATTTGATGTTAATAAAGAAAAGAATGAAAAGACTAATTTTATTATCTTTATTGTTCTTAGTATTGTTGGTTTAATAATCACAGAAATAATTATGTGGCTAGGTTCAGATGTTATGGGTATTAGTTATTTAATTGTTAAGATAGTAGCAACTGCTATTGTAATGGTATTTAACTTTATTACTAGAAAGATGTTTTTAGAGTAGACATCTTTTTCTTTGCATACAAAAAAGAAGGCGTAGTAAATTTCCTTCTTAGAATTCTTTGTTAGTAAATAACTCACCTAAGTCATAGAAACTTCCATCTTTAGTAGCAGCAATAGTTGTTATCCAACCACTACCGTTTGAGGCATTAACAGTATATAAGTTAATTACATCTTTAGCAGTAGGTAATACATCTTTGATAATAAAATTATCATTAGTATAGTTCATTACCTGATATATGTTACCTTGGGTATCTTTCTTACAAATAAACATTGGCATATAACTAACAGTAGAGTCTTCCATTAAAAAGAATAGAGTAATACCAGTAGCATCTTGACCAACATCACCAATGTAAGCTGATTTAACCTTACTAGTGAAACCAGTTATTTGATAAGTCTCTTCAGTACCTACATAAGCAGTTGCTCCACTGATTGGTCCAAAAGTAGCCCAATCAATATTTAGAGTAATACTCATTTTATCTTGATTAATACTCATTGAAAGTCCATAATTACTAGTTGGAGCTTCACTTTGATCACTATAAGTATTAGTACTGTTATTTAAACATTTACTAAGATTAAGTGGTTTGATAGTATCTTCTTCTTTAGTAGTATTATCATTATTATCAGTTTTAGTAGTATCTTTCTTATTAGATTCAGTCTTTTCTTCTTTATTTGTAAAGATAATACCTTTATCACTTAGAATGTAAGTTGATAGACCAACAACAACTAATACTAAGATAATAATAATGATAACTGGACCTTTACTTTTTTTCTCCTTAATAGTAACGTTTCCATCCATCTTTTTGTTTCTCCTTTCTATAATAAGTATAGCATCTAGCTAAAAATCAGACAATTTAGAACTAACTAGTTCTTTTCTTTTTGAGTAAAAAAATGTATAATAAGAAACGAAAGGAATTGAGGAAGATGGATAAGTTAACAAAAGAAGAAGTAGATCATATTGCACATCTAGCTCGTATTGGAATGAGTGATAGTGAAAGAGAAACGTTTCAAGTAGAGTTAAAGAAACTATTAGATGAAGTTAAAAAAATTGTTGATATAAAAGGTTATGATGATGAGTTGATGTTTACTCCTAGTTCTAATAAAGCTGAGTTAAGAGAAGATGTAGTAGGAGAAATGATAAGTGCTAAAGAAGCTTTAGCTAATGCTCCAGCTAAGAATGGAAATTTTGTGGAAGTGCCGGTGATGATTAATGAATAGATATTTAGATTTAAGTTTAGAAGAGATTCACTCTTTATTAGTAGATAAGAAAATAACACCAGTAGATCTTGTTAAGGAGTCACTTGCAAGAATTGAAGAGAATAAAGACTTGAATGCTTTTATTACTATAAATGATAAAGCAATTGAAGAAGCTAGTAATTTAGGGGAAGTAGATAAAGATAATTTATTCTTTGGTATTCCTATTGCTATTAAAGATAATATTATGACTAAAGATTTAATAACTACTTGTGCATCAAAAATGCTTGAAAATTTTATTCCTATTTATGATGCGACTGTTATCAAGAAAATTAAAGATGCTAAAATGATTATTGTTGGAAAGACTAATATGGATGAGTTTGCTATGGGTTCAACTAGTAGAACCAGTTACTTTGGAGCACCTAAGAATCCAGTAGATAGAACCTTAATAGCTGGGGGATCATCTGGTGGAAGTGCTGCTTGTGTTGCTAGTAATGAAACATTTTTAGCTCTTGGTAGTGATACCGGAGGAAGTATTAGACAACCTGCAAGTTATACAGGAATAGTAGGAATGAAACCAACTTATGGAAGAATTTCTCGTTATGGATTAGTTGCTTTTGCCTCAAGCTTAGACCAAATAGGTCCAATGACTCGAAATGTC
The DNA here is from genome assembly GCA_934131695.1 of uncultured Bacilli bacterium. Lineage (GTDB taxonomy): Bacteria > Bacillota_I > Bacilli_A > RF39 > UBA660 > Onthousia. The sequence continues at coordinate 36,988 of CAKOZV010000006.1, forward strand.
TTAGAAAATGCTGAGTTATTAAATGTTTTAGTAGGAGAAGATAATAAAGACTTAACTAGTGCTAAGAAAGAGAAGGAAGACTTTACTAGAAAAATAAATACTTCCATTAAAGGTCTAAGAGTAGCTGTTCCTAATTATTTTATGAGTGATATAGTAGCTGATGAGATAAGAGAGGGAATTAAGAATGTTATTAAATTCTTAGAGGAAAATGGAGTAGTAGTTGATTATGTTGATATGAAATATCTTGATCAAGCAGTAACACTATATCAAGTCATTGCTATGGGCGAAGCAAGTAGTAACTTAGCTCGTTTTGATGGGGTAAGATATGGATATAGAACAGAAAACTATGATAATTTAGAAGAGATGTATTTAAAAACTAGACAAGAAGGTTTTGGTAGAGAAGTTAAACGTCGCATTATGGTAGGAAGTTACTTATTAAGTGGAGCAAATGCTAAAGTATATTATGATAAAGCTTTATCTATTCGTGATGATATTAAGAAAGAATTTGATAAGGTCTTTGCAAACTATGACTTAGTAATTGGACCAGTAACTACTACTACTGCTTATAAACTAGATAGTGATATGTCTGACCCGATGAAATCATTCTTAGATGATGTTTTGGTAATACCAGTTAATATGGCTGGTCTACCTGGCTTATCTCTTCCAGTAGCACCTAAGTCTAGTAAACCATATGGACTACATATCATTGGTAACAGTTTTGATGAAGCAACAATCTATCAGTTAGCATCCTTTATAGAAGGGAGATATCAAAGATGAGTGAATATAAAGCAACAATTGGTATTGAAGTACACGTTGAGGTAAAGAGTAATACTAAATTATTTTCAGATAGTAAAAATACTTATGGAATGCCTACTAATACTTGTGTTAATCCAGTGGACTTAGGCTATCCAGGAACTTTACCCACTTTAAATAAAGAAGTAATAAGACAAGGAATTAAAGCTTGTCACGTTCTACACTGTGATATTTCTAAAGTAATGCATTTTGATCGTAAGAACTATTTTTATCCGGATAATCCTAAGAACTATCAGATAACTCAGAATAGAACACCAATCGGTAGAAATGGTTATGTTGAAATAGAAGTAGATGGTAAGAAGAAAAAAATAGAAATAGAAGAGATGCATATCGAAGAAGATACTTGTAAGAGTGCCCATCGTGGAGATATTAGTTTACTAGACTTTAATAGAGCAGGGGTACCACTAATCGAAATAGTAACAAAACCTTGTATTAGTAGTAGTGAAGAAGCGATGAAATATCTAGAAAAATTAAAAGAAATACTTTTCTATGCTGATATATCCGACTGTAAGATGGAAGAAGGAAGCATGCGATGTGATGCTAACGTATCTATTTCTAAGACTGATAAGTTAGGTGTTAAAACAGAGATTAAGAATATTGGCTCTATTCATAATGTCGGACTTAGTCTAGATAAAGAGATTGCAAGACATAAGGAATTACTTGATAAAGGTGAAACCTTAAGGGAAGAGACAAGAAGATTTGATAGTAAGAAAAATGATACTATCTTAATGCGTGTTAAAGAAACTGGTAATGATTATCGTTATTTCCCAGAACCAGATATTCCTTATCTTTATCTAACCGATGAAATGATTAATTCGTCAATTGCAGAAATTCCATTACTTCCTGATGAGTTAAGAAGTTTATATAGAGAAAAAGGTATTAAGGAAAGTCAAATAGAAAAGATTATTTCTAATAGAAGTTTTTCATCATTCTTTACACCACTACTTAATACTAAAACTAATTATCAAGTAGCAGCTAACTTATTACTAGGTGATATAGCATCATACTTAAATAGAACTAGAAAAGAGTTAAGTGATACATCACTTACTACAAAACGATTAACTAGTTTAATAGCTAAAATAGATGATGGTAGTCTATCTATGAATAATATTAAAGATTTAATTGATATGTTCTTAGAAGAAGATAAATCTATTGATGAAATTATGAAAGAGAAAAATATTCAAAATATAAAAGATGACTCTTTAATAAAAGATATTATCAAGAAAGTAATTGATAATAACCCTGAAAGTGTAAATGACTATAAGAGTGGTCATGATAGAGCTTTAAAATACTTAATGGGACAAGTGATGAAAGAGTCTAAAGGACAGGTTAATCCTGCTCTTGCTAATAAATTATTAAAAGAAGAACTTGATAAATAAAAGTGCTATTGTATGATAGTGCTTTTTTCTATAATCTATTTAAAAATCAGCGATTAACCGAAAAATAATCATCAATTAACCGAAAAATAATCATCAATTAACCGAAAACATTTGATTGTTTTCTAAAAAACGGATATAATAAGCGTAGGGAGGAAATTCGATGAAAGAATATAGAGTAAGAATTGCTGATAAAATACTTGAAAAAAAATTAAAAGGTAAGGGAGCTGTCTTGATAGAAGGACCAAAGTGGTGTGGAAAAACTACTACAGCTGAGCAAATATCTAAAAGTGTTTTGTACATGGCTAAACCTGAAGATAAAGAACAAAACGTAATGTTAGCAGATATTAATCCAAGCCTATTATTAAATGGTGATGTTCCAAGACTAATAGATGAGTGGCAATTAGCACCAAAGTTGTGGGATGCTGTTAGATTTGAAGTTGACCATAGGGACGAAGAGGGACAATTTATTTTAACTGGATCGGCTGTACCAGCTAATATGGATAGTGTGAGTCATACAGGTACTGGAAGATTTTCTTGGTTAACAATGAGGCCTATGACTTTATTTGAATCAGGAGAATCAAATGGTGAAATAAGTTTAAAAGAATTATTTTCAAATCCGAATAAAATAAGTGCATTAAATTCTTTGTCTTTAGAAGATATTGCCTTTTTATGTTGTAGAGGTGGCTGGCCAAGAAGTGTTTTTATGGAAAAAGATATCGCTTTAGAGCAGGCTTATGATTATTATGATGCAGTAATAAACTCTGACATTTCAAGAGTTGATGGTATTAGTCGTTCACCGGAAAGAGCAAGAAATTTAATGAGAAGCTATTCTAGAAATCTTGGAACTCAAGCAAATAATGAAACACTTAGAAAAGATATGATAAAAAACGATTCTACATCTTTAGATACAGATACTGTTCTTTCTTATGTTAATGCTTTAAAAAGAATTTTTGTAGTAGAAGAAAGTCCTGCATGGAATCCTAATTTACGAAGTAAGATTGCCACAAGAACTTCAGATACAAGATATTTTGTTGACCCTTCAATAGGGGTAGCTGCACTAGGAATAGGACCAAATGATTTGATTAATGATTTAAAAACTTTTGGATTAATGTTTGAATCATTATGTATAAGAGATTTAAGAGTGTATGCTGAAGCTAATAATGGAAAAGTGTATCACTATAGAGATTCATCTGACTTAGAGTGTGATGCTGTTATACATTTAAGAGATGGTTCTTATGGACTAATAGAAATAAAGTTAGGTGGCGATAAATTGATTCAAGAAGGAGCAGAAAACCTAATAAAACTTTATGATAAGATAGATACTGAGACAATGAAAAATCCATCATTTATGATGGTTCTAACTGCAACAGGTAATTATGCTTATAAAAGAGAAGATGGGGTGTTTGTTGTTCCTATCGGATGCTTAAAAGATTAATAGATAAAGTGTATATACGTTGCAAATAAATATAATTTAAGTAAAAACATTGCATTTTATTGCAAAAAAGTAAAAAAATACGTTATCGTTGATTTAGGTGATGAACTATGATAGAAAGATATGAATATTTAGAAGAATTAAAAAATGGAAAGATAAAGATTTAATTAAAGTAATAACAGATATAATATGTTGTGACAAATCACAACTGTTTGAACTATATATAGACTACTTAATATAAGAAAAATTAATGTTCTTGATTGGCTAATTGGTGAAGAAAAGTAATTTAGCATTAACTTGGTTAGTGCTTTTTTTCTTGATTATTTTTGATTTTTGACTATAATATATAGCATCTAAAGAGGGGATACTAGATATGAGTAGTGATAAATTATCAAAACTAAGTAAAAAATCATTAGATGAATACTTTGAAAATCTTAGTAAACAACAACTGTATTATCGTGATAGTCTTTTTCTTCAGGAATTTGTTACCTTTGGTATAGAAATAGAATATGAAAAATTTAAGAAGGAGAAAGTAGATAATTTTACTAGAAGAAAACTAAAAAAATGGCAATCGAAAGATGATATAACACTAAGACGAGGAGGAGAAGTTTCTTCTCCAATACTTACTGATTCTCTTACTACTTGGAAAGAATTAAGAGAAATATGTAGTTATCTAAGAAAAAATAATGTCTATACTAGGGGAAATGCTGGTGGACATATTCATGTAGGTGCTCATATAATGAATGCTGATTTAGAATCATGGAGATGCTTTGTTAAAACCTATATGATTTATGAAAATGAATTTGTTTATTTCCTAAATGGAAAAGGTAAATTACCTAGAAGAACAATGTCTGAGTATGCTAAATTAGTTAGTTCTACTTATTATAAACGACTTGATGATATTAATGAAGCCAGAGACTTATCAGAACTTTATTATCCAATTATGTTATCTAAGAAAAATGCTTTGTCATTTTATTGTACTAAAATTGGAAATACTCATCGTGATGTATATATACAGTAGAGTTTAGAAGTCCTAATGGTACTGATAATGAGTTAATTTGGCAAAATAATGTAAATACTGTTACTAAATTAATGTTAGCAGCAAGAAACAAAAAAATAGATGAAGATTTTCTAGATTATAAGTTAGAAAAAGAACCAACTAAATTTACTGATATAGCCAAGGCGTTGGAAGTAGCAGATATAATATTTGATAATGATTTAGATAAGATGTATTTCTTAAAACAATATAGAAAAGACTTTTCTTTTATTGAAGAGAAAAAGGGAAAAGTTAAAGTTATGACTTTTAAATAGAAAGTAGCGAGTATTAATAAAACCTGAAAATGGAGTGAATTTTAATTTTAAATATGGTTGATGATATAGTAAGGCAAGAATATCAAAATTTAAAATATTAGTACTAACCTTATTTGACAAAAATGTAGAACCTAATAATAGTCGAATAGCAGAAGAGATTAAGAAGATTAAGATTAAATAGGAGATTGCTACTTTCTAAAAGATATTGTATAATACATAATAGGATGTGAGTGAAATGAAAAATATTAAAAAATTTGTTAAGAAAAATAAAATGACTGTAATTGTAGTTATTTGTTGTTTAATACTAACTATTGTAATATTCGCTTTAAAATTAACTTTTTTCCCTAATGAAGCGAAAGCTATTTATGGGGATAGACTAGAAGGACTAACAGAAGCAAGAATAAAAAATAGTGATTTAGAACAGATTGAGTCAAATCTAAAGGAAAAAGATGGAGTAGAGAAAGTATCAACTTCATTTTCAGGTAGAATTTTAAACGTAATTATTACTGTTAAAGAAGATATGACAGTAGATAATGTTAAATCATTTCCGGATGAAGTTGATAAAGCTTTAGATGAAAAACAAAAGAAAGCTTATGATGTACAAGTGTTTATTAAAAAGACTAAAGATGATGATAAATTCCCAGTAATTGCATATCGTCATCAAGGTGGAGATCATTATTCTTTTACTAAGGATAGATAGGAGACATTATGAAAAAGAAATTATTTTTTCTAATACCGATAATAATAGTAGCAATAGTTTTCTTTGGAGTTTATGGCTACTATAATAAACAAGATGCTAAAAATGCTTTAACAGTTACAGAGAAGAAATGGGTGGAAGAAAATAAAAGTAATGTTATAGATTTTTCTGTAATAAATGACTATCCATTATATGGGTTAAATGGAGAAGGAGTCTTTTTTAACTTCTTAAATGATTTTGAACAAGATGTTGGTTTAGAGTTTAATAAAGTATCTTATTTAAAAGAAGATAAGATTAGTTCTAAGGGTTATAGCTTTAGAGTCTTAGATAATGATACTAAGTTAACTAAGAATGATTTGTTACTATTTAATGATGGCTATATTGCATTAGGTAGAGAATATCAAAGAATAAATCATATAACTGATATGAAAAATATTACTTTTGGTGTATTAAAAGATGATGCATCTGATATTAGTTATTACTTAAAGTCTGGTAGTAACTTAGTATATAAATCTTATGATGATGTAGATAGTTTATTTAAAGCCCTTGATAGTAAAGATATAGAAATGATTATTATTCCTAATATAATGTATTTAAATAAGACTATTGGTAAGAAGAATTATATTATCAATTACTATTTTACTGAGATGAAGAAACAAGTAGTTTTAACACTAGCAAGTGATAATTATAAACTTAATACAATAATTAAAAGTTATTATAAGAAATGGAAAGATAGCGAATATGTTAATGAGTATAATGAAGCTTACTTAGATTACTATATGAAAGAGAACAATATCTCATCTAAGACTAAAGCTGATTTAATCTCTAAAAACTATGTATATGGTTATGTAGAAAACTCACCATACGAAGTAGAAATAGATGGTAAAATAGCGGGTATTGCTGGAGAGTATATCAATCGTATTGAAAGACTTATGGATATTAGTTTTACTTTTAAAAAGTATCCTAGTAAAGCAGCTTTAGAGAAAGCTATTAAGAAAAATGATGTTGATATTTATTTTGATTATTATGGCTTTGGTGAGGAAAATAATAATTATTTATCAACACTATCAACTTTTGTTGAGGACTATGTAGTATTAGGTAAACAAAGTAATAGTCAAATAGTTAGTTCTTTTGAAAGCTTAAAAGGGGAAAAACTTGCTATGCTAGATAATGATTCTTTGTATGACTACTTTAAAAATAATAGTAGAAGTAGTATTACTACTTATAAAGACTTAGATAGTTTAGTAAAGAAAGCAAATGCTAAACTAGTAGTTATTGATAAAGAAGTTTATTATCGTTATCAACATACTAAATTTAAAAACTATGTAGTTATTTATACCGATACAATGATGAATGACTATAAGTTTATGGTAAAGAAAGAAAATAAAGCTTTCTATAACTTATTTAACTATATAATAAGTACTAACTCATATTATAATTATCGTAATGCCGGGCTTATTGATATAGAGCGAACAGTAGTAGAAAGAAGTAGTTTTAGAGAGTTATTCTTCTTAATCTTAATGTTAATATTTATTCCTTTAGTAGTCTTATTAATAATTTATTTGTATGCTAAAGAGAAAAAGAAAGTTAAGAAAGTTAAAAAAGAAGATAGACATAAATATACTGATTTATTAACAGGATTAAAGAATAGAAATTATTTAAATAAAAAAGTTCCGGAATGGGAAGCAAGTAATGTTTATCCACAGGCAGTAGTTATGATTGATTTAAATAATATTAAGTATATCAATGATAATTATGGTCATGAAGAAGGAGACAATGTAATTGTTAAATCAGCTTCAATCCTTGTTAATTCCCAGTTAGAAAATACAGAAATAATTAGAACTGATGGAAATGAATTTTTAGTATACTTAGTAGGTTATAGTGAAAAACAAGTAGCAACTTATTCTTTAAAATTAGAAAAAGAGATGAAAGCTTTACCTCATGAGTTTGGAGCTTGTGTAGGATATAGCATGATCTTTGATGAAATTAAAAGCTTAGATGATGCTATTAATGAAGCAACTTTAGAAATGATGACTAAGAAGCAAGGATTAAAATAGGAGGAGTTATGCGAAGTAGAGCTAGGGAATTTGTAAGAAAAGTAATAGCAATCGTAAGAAGACCTGATATGCGAATATTACCAGGTCAGCTTGCTTTCTTTTTAGTACTTTCGATGATTCCCTTGCTAGCTTTGGTTGGAACAATTGGTAGTAAATTAGGACTTAGTATGACTTCATTTCGTAATGCTTTAGAGTCAACGGTTCCTGATGCTGTTATAAATACTTTGTTTCCAGCCGATGCTACTACGGGACTTAACTTTAATGTAACTGTTTTCTTTATCGCTGCTTTTTTATTAGCTAGTAATGGGGCATACTCTGTTATTACTACCTCAAATAGAATATATCAAGTAGAAGATAACAGTGAATTAAGAATGAGAAGTAAAGCAGTCTTACTAACTTTTATCTTAGTAAGCTTACTATTTTTCTTAATATTAGTACCAGTATTTGGTGATACCCTAATATCACTAGCAGAAATTAATCTACATAATGCTAAACTAGCAGCTTTTATAAGAAATCTATATCATTTAGTAAAGTATCCACTATCTTTATTTTTACTATACTTTAATATAAAACTTATCTATATATTAGCACCCGATAAGGAAGTTACTAGTAAAGAGGTAAGAGCAGGGGCAATGTTTACTACTATATTTTGGTTACTTAGCTCAAAGATATATGCTTTTTATGTAGAGTACTTCTCACACTATGATATTTTCTATGGAAGTATGTCTAATATCTTAGTCTTATTATTCTGGGTTTATATTCTAGCCTATATATTTACCCTTGGTATGAGCTTTAATCAAGCCGGGGTTATTCAGGAGACTATTGAACTTAGAAGAAGTGATATTGCTAAAAGACTTAAGAAAGATCAAGATATCTCGTAAAATATTCATCGAAGGTTAGGTTACTAGCCTTTATTTTTTTTGCTAATTTAAGACCAACATAACGGTAGTGCCAAGATTCAAACTGATAGCCAGTAATACTTTCTTTACCACTAGGATATCTTAAGATGAAACCATATTTATAAGAATTATCTAACATCCATTGATACTCTTTAGTATTAGTAAAGTTTTCAAAAGAACTAATAGTATTATCAACATCGACAACTAAACCGGTTTGATGATCGGAGTACCCTGGTCTTGCTGAATAAGTATCAGCTTTATTAACACCATCAGCTTCTACATATTTATCATATAATCTTTTTTGATAAGTATAACCTCTATAAGCAGAAATGGCTCTAATAGTAAGTCCTTCTTCTTTAGCTTTATCAACTAGTTTATAAAAATTATCTCTTGCTTCTTCTACTAGATAAATACCTTCCTTACTATAAGGGGTAGTCATCTCTACTAGATTGTTAGGAACAAACTCTTCCTTTAAATAGTTATATTTATTAACTAGAGTATAAAAAGTATTTAAATTTTTTGCTTCTTTAGTATTAGTATAATAAGGTAAATCTAGATTAAGATTAACTCTTGTTACTACATCACTAACTGATAAGTTGCTATTAAGTTTATGATAATCTTGATATCTTTTGATATTATTACTCTTATAATAAGGTAGACACTTTGCATCTGTGATAAAGCTATGTTTAACTTTACTAGTACTTTTAGGTTTATCTTTCAAGATGATGAATCCTAAAGAAATAATAACTATAAGAAAAATAATAAATAAAATTAACTTTTTCATAAAATCACCACTACTATATTATAATCTAATCATTCATAAATATTAAATAATTACATAATTTTTAACAAGGAGTGATTTATTTAATGAAGAAATTGGTAGTTAGTTTTTTAGTTATGTTACTTTTGTTTCCTATGGTTGTAAATGCTGATGATACAGCACTTATTCCTAATGCTAAGAGTGGAGTATTAATGGAAGAGTCTACTGGTAAGATTATTTTTGAAAAGAATAAGGATGAGAAAGTAGCAGTAGCATCTATGACTAAGATGGTCGCTCAGATTTTAATATTAGAAGCGATAGAAAAAGGACAAATTAAATGGACTGATAAAGTAACGGCATCTGCTAATGCTTCTAGTATGGGTGGAAGTCAAATATACTTATCAACTGGGGAGACATTAACGGTAGAAGAGATGATGAAAGGTATTTCTATGGCTAGTGCTAATGATGCTACCGTTGCTATGGCAGAGTTTTTAAAGGGAACAGAAATAGATTTTGTTAAAGAGATGAATAAAAAAGTAAAAGAATTAGGACTTAAAAATACCCAGTTTAAAAACTGTACGGGACTTGATGAAGAAGGACACTATTCTACCGCTTATGATATGGCTGTTATTGCAAGAGAGTTATTAAAACATGAAGATATCTTAAAGTTTTCTTCTAAATATGAAGATTATCTAAGAGTTAATACACCAAATAAGTTTTGGTTAGTTAATACTAATAAGTTAGTAAGATTTTATGAAGGGGCAGATGGGTTAAAGACAGGTCATACTGATGCTGCTAAATATTGTCTTGCAGCTACTGCTAAGAAAAATGATATGCGACTAATTGCTATTGTCTTAGGAGAAGAAGTATCAAAAGTAAGAAATAGTGAAACTATGGCTTTACTTGATTATGGATTTAATACTTATGGGTTACAAATAGTAAAGAAGAAGAATGAGACAGTAAAGACTGAAAGAGTAGAAAAAGCTAGTACTAAGAAAATAGAATATACACCAATCTATGATATAGGTGTTTTATCTAAGAAGAGTGATGCTAAGAAAAAATATAGTTATGATATTAAAATAACTAAGAATAACTTGCCTTTAATAAAAGGAGAAGTAGTTGGTAAAATAAAAATAAAAGATGGTAATAATGTTGTTGGAGAAGGGGACTTAACAGTTAAAAAATCAACTAAGAAGTTATCTTATCTAACCCTTCTTAGAAATACAATCTATGATATAGCAAGTGGTAATTCATCAGTTAAATAAGTAGTAATATCTATTTATAGAAGATAATTAATTGTCTCAAAGTTGTATTGCTAAAAGTCTAATAAAGTATTAAATCTAATTAAAGAGAGTCTGAAATATTAAAATCATACTCTTTTTGTTGTTGAAAATAACCGGCAAAATAACCGGCAAATAAGATATTTGGAGGTGTAATATGATTGAGACAATAGAAAATTCAAGAATAGAATTTAAAAAATTAAAATCAAGATATTGGGGACAACATTTATGGTTAGTTGGTTATTTTTGTAGGAGTGTAGGTACAATTACAAAAAAACAATTAAAGATTATATTAAAAATCAAGAGAATGAAAGTGAAAAAAATTTTAAGATTGTGAATTAACGAGTTTACTTGCCATGAGAGTTAAAATTGAAGACTTAAGAGAGCATAGAAAAATAAGCTGTCCTGTACTTTTTGTTCCACCTGGAGTCGATAAACATGATGTAGAGAAACCAAATGGAAAAATACTTATTGATGATTCAAAAACAAATATTAGGTTATGGATTGAAAATGGTGGAAAAGGTTTTATCTTTGATAAGACAATTGCTAAAGATACTAAGAGCAAGGTTAAAAGCTTAGAGTTTTTATTAAAGAGGTGAACTTTTTCTTCAAAAAAATATATACTGGAAATAATTTAATTATAGAAATTATTTCCTTTTCTCTTGAAAAATAAATACTCTGTGATAAAATATAGGTAATTTCGCATTAAGGAGGTAATAATATGGAAAAAACAACTGGATATGCTAGTATAGATAGACCAAGTTATAAGTATTATTCTGAAGATATTGATTTAAAAATCTTAGAAGATACTGATATGAAGATGTATGATTTTATGAAAAAAAAGAATAAGGGGCATGAAGATGATGTTATCTATTCTTACTTTGGACAGAATAGAACATTAAGAACTTTTGATAAGAAAGTTGAAGAAACAGCTAAAGCTTTAAAGAAATATGGATTAAATGAAGGGGATAATATTACTATTTGTTTACCTAATATATCTGAGACAATGGTTTATTTTTATGCTTGTAATAGAATAGGAGTTACCGTATACCCGGTAGATCCAAGATGTTCAGCTAAAAGAATAATTGATTGTATGACTATCTCTAACTCTAAGCTTTTAGTATCACTACTTGATACAATGAATAAGAATGTTATAGCAAATGATATTCCAGCTGATAATATTATTGTAGCATCACCTCATGATGATTTTATTAAGTCAAAAGAAAAATTATCTAAGAGTGCTTTAGAAGTAAAAGCACTTTATACAGCTAAAGAAAAGTTATATGAATTAAAGAGAATGATTAAACAAGACAAAAAAGTCTTGATGCAAAGTGAGTTTATGAAAACGGCTAAGAACTATGGTACATTAACAGATTCCTTGTATAATCCTGATATACCCGCTGCTATAATGAATACTAGTGGAACAACTGGTACTCCTAAGGGAGCAATGGAATCTAATAAAGGATATAATGTAACTTCTAATCAAATAGAGTATATAGCACCACACTTAAAAAGAGGAATGACATTCTTTGGTTATATACCATTCTTTTCACTTTATGGGTCATCTGTTGGCATGCATGGAGCACTTTCTCATGGAATAATAGTTGATTTAATTCCTAAAATAGAAGCCCATAAGTTTGATCAGATATATGTAGAAAAGAAACCTAATATCGTAATTGGTGTTCCAAGACTTTATGAAATGTTTCCTGATAGTAAATATATTAATGGTACTGATTTATCTTTTGCAGAGCTATTAGTAATGGGTGGAGATAAAATATCACCTAATAAGTTAGATAATATTAATGAAACATTAAAGAAGAATAATTGTAAACAGAAAATAACTTATGGATATGGCTCAACAGAAACTATGATGATAGCAACAACTATAGATAATCAAAATAGTCATATGGAAGGTAGTTGTGGAGTATTATATCCTTCGGTAAATGTTAGAATTACTGATAGGGAAACTAATGAGGAATTACCATATAATCAAGAAGGAGAAATATATGTTAATACTCCAACTCAGTTTATGGGATATATAGGAAACGAAAAAGAAACAAAGAACTTTTTCTATGAGGATGAAAAGACTAATATTAAATACTGTAAAACAGGAGATAAAGGTTATATGACAGAAGATGGAATTTTATTTCACACTGGAAGATATAAAAGACTTATGAAAAGACCAGATGGTCATCAAGTTAATTCTGTTCCTATAGAAGATGCTATTAATACTTTTGATGAAGTAAGAGACTGCGCTGTAGTAGGTATTAAAAATGCTTATCGTGATGAGGGTGTTATTCCAACTGCCTTTATCGAATTGAAAGATAAGTCACTTGGTAAAGACATATTTAAAGAAATAGTTTCTAAGACTAAAGAAATGTTACCAGGTGAACGTGATATGGCTCTTGCCTATACTTTAGTAGATCATATCCCCTATACGATAAATGGTAAAGTAGACTTCTCATCTTTAGAAAAAGTTAAGTTTGAAGATATTGATTACCAAATAGTAGATGATCCAATATTTGATGGATATTTTATAAAGGGAGAACAACCAGATAGAATAAGCTTTACTAATCAAAAAACATTAATTAAGAAAAAATAGAATATTTGAAAAATAATGTTCTTTTTTTGTCTAAAAATATGATATTATATAACTAGATAGGATGGCGATGTAAAATGGTGAAGAATCCAGGAAATTCTTTTACACTATTAAGTTTAGTTTATATTATATTATTAACAATTGTATACTTTTCAAAACCAAGAGCTAAAAACTTGGAGACTAAAATATATAGTTATATAGTAGTAACTTGTTTAATAGGATGTGTAGTCTCTCTTGGTACTTATTACTTTATGTTTCATATAGATATGTACCCGATATTAAATGAAATATTTGCAAGAAGTTATTTACTATTCATTTTAACTTATACCTCACTAGTTTCCTACTATGTTCTTGCTATATCAATAAATGATAAATTATCAGATGAGAAAAAAGAAAAATATATATTTTATAGTAAAGTGACAGTTATGGCACTAACTATCTTTTCCTTTTTACTAGCCCTCATACTTCCAATGGACTATATTAGTAAGAAAGATATGGTGTATTCAACGGGGCCAGCAGTAAAATTTGTTTTCTCATTTACTAGAGGGTATGCTCTTTTATGGATATTAATACTAGTTACTAAGATAAAAAGAATAACAGAAAAGAAGTACTATCCGATGATACTGTATATTATCTTAGGAGGATTAATTTCTTGTGTTCAAGGAGCTCATCCAGAGTACTTATTATCAACATCAATGATTGTATTTGTAACATTCTTAATGTACTTTACTATTGAAAACCCTGATGTAAAACTAATCGCCCAACTAGAACTTGCTAAGACAGGAGCAGAAAAAGCTAATAGGGCTAAGAGTGATTTCTTATCAAGTATGTCTCATGAGATTAGAACACCACTTAATGCTATTGTAGGATTATCAGAAGATATTGAAAGTTATAAAGATAGAGTACCTAAAGAAGTAGTGGAAGATACTACTGATATTAAAAATGCCTCTGATACCTTACTTGAAATAGTAGGTAATATCTTAGATATTAATAAAATAGAAAATGATCACATGGAATTAGTAGAACAAGAGTATAACTTTAAAGAAGAAATAACTAAACTAGCTAGAGTAACTGCTACTAGAATAGGAGATAAACCAATAGAGTTTGAAATGAATTTAGCTATAGATATACCAGATATTCTAATAGGTGATAAACTTCATGTTAAGACAGTAGTAAATAACTTATTAACTAATGCTATTAAATATACAGATAAAGGAAAAGTAAGTTTAACTGTTAAATGTATTAATAGAGGAAATAATTGTAACTTAATAATAAGCGTTCAAGATACGGGTAGAGGAATAAAAAAAGAAAATATAGAGAAACTATTTACTAAGTTTGAACGACTTGATGAAGATAAAAATACGACTATTGAAGGAACTGGTCTTGGACTTGCTATTACTAAATCATTAGTTAATCTAATGAATGGTAAGATTAATGTTCAAAGTAGATTTGGAACAGGATCACTATTTGTAGTTAATCTTCCCCAAAAGATTGGTAAGAGAATAGATCCAAAGAATAATGATAAAGTAAGTACAAATGATAATATTAAAATAGATACTAGTAATAAAAGAATATTAATAGTGGATGATAATAATCTAAATATAAAAGTTACTACTAAAATGCTTAAAGATTTAAATTATCAAGTAGATGATTGTACCTCAGGAAAAGCTTGTTTAGAAAAGATAAAAAATGGTAATAAGTATGATGTTATTTTAATGGATATAATGATGCCAGAGATGAGTGGAGAAGAGACTTTAAAAGAACTTAAGAAAGATAGTGATTTTATTACTCCAGTAGTTGCTCTTACTGCTGATGCTTTATCTGGTTGTGAAGAAAAGTATAAGAGTTTAGGATTTAGTGAATACCTATCTAAACCATTTAAAAGAGAAGAGTTAGATGATAAACTTAAAAAAATATTAGGTGATAATAATAAGATATCTTGGGATAAGGTAGATAGTGTTGTTATTTGTGATGAGGAGGATGAATAATGAGGAATATTACAGTATTAGGTGGAGGAGTTTTAGGTAGTCAAATAGCTTTCCAGTCTAGCTATATGGGATTTAATGTAACGATATATCTTAGAAGCGAAGGAAGTATTGAAAGGTGTAAACCTAAACTTGCTAAACTAAAAGAAACTTATATAGAATCTATTAATTTAATGGCTAAAGATAAATCATATGATTCTTGGTGTAATGGAATATCATCATATGATGATTTTGATAAAGATAAATGTTTAAAGAAAGTGGAAGATGGTTTTAATAACATAAAACTAGAACTAGATTTAGCAAAGTCAGTAAATGATGCTGATTTAGTTATTGAATCAATGAGTGAAGAGTTTGAAGCTAAAAAAGATATGTTTATAAGACTTAGTAAGGTACTACCTAGTAAAACAATAGTAGTTACTAACTCATCTACTATGTTGCCAAGTCGTCTTGCTAAGTATACAAATAGACCAGATAAGTTTTTAGCTCTACATTTTGCTAACTCTATTTGGAAAAATAATATAGCAGAGGTAATGAAACAGAAAGATACAAAAGAAGAATACTTTAATATAGTCTTAAACTTTGCTAAAGAAATTAATATGATACCACTACCAGTTAGAAAAGAAAAGTCAGGTTATCTTTTAAATTCTATGTTAATACCTTTCTTGTTTTCTGCTCTTGACTTAGTAGTTAATGAAATATCAGATCCAGCAAGTATTGATAAAGCTTGGACTATTGGAACAGGTTCACCGGAAGGACCATTTCAAATACTAGATACAGTTGGTTTAAAGACAGCTTATGATATTGTAGAAATGTATGTTAAGATACCATCTTTTCTAGCACCTTATAACTTTAAGGGAATGCATAAATTACTAAAGAAATACTTAGATGAAGGAAAACTAGGTAAAGCTAGTGGAGAAGGATTTTATAAATATGAGAAGTAGTTAATTACTTCTTTTTGTGATAGGAGAATAATTATGAAAAAGGAACTAATATTTAGTAGTTTATTAGCTGTAATGGTAGCAGTTATTGGTCTTAGTAAGTTTGTATTAAAAAACGATATAAAAGAAACTAAAGGAGTAGAAGTAGTACCTACTATGGAAGATGTTATTACTAAAGATAGTAGTTGGTGTCCTACTTTTCAGTTGATATTTAATGACTTGAAAAATAACCTTGTAAAACAAGATGTTAAGTTTAATACTAGTAATAGTTTTCTAGATAATTTAAATAAAGAAGAGTTTACAGAAAATGATATATCAAGTGATTATTATTATAAAACTTATGGGGTTAAAAGTATTGAACTTAAAAATAAGATAATTAAAGGGATAAAAGATAAATTTAATCAGAAAAGTGATATCTTAGATAGATTTGATTTTACTAATTCATCTCCTAATAACTATTTCTTCTATAGTATGTTATATCGAGAGTTTAAATATCCTAAGAAATTTAATAAGCTAGCTAAAGGTAAATTTAATGATAAGTATGATGATATTAAATACTTTGGAATAAAAGATGAAGATGAAGAGTTAGCTAAACAGATAAAAGTACTTTATTATAATAATGAAGATGATTTTGCTATTAAGTTACTTACGACATCAAATGATGAAGTTATAATTAATAAGAATCCTAAGGGTAATAACTTTAGAGAAATATATAATAATATAACAAGTAAATCTAAAGAATATAAAGATAATGAGTTTACTATAGATAGTGATTATTTTAAGATGCCATACTTAAGTCTTAATGTTATGAAAGAATATAAAGAGTTAGAAGGACAACCTATTAAAGATAGTGAAGGAAATTTAATAGAAATAGGTACGGCTCTTCAAACCATTAAGTTTACTCTAGATGATGTTGGTGGAAAGATAAAAAGTGAAGCAGGCATGAATGTAATGAAATCATCTATTGAGGATAATAAATCAAAAAGATACTTCTATGTAGATAAGACTTTTGCTATCTTTCTTAAAGAAACATCTAAAGATAAACCATACTTTGCAGCAAGAGTTGATGATATAAGAAAATTTCAATAAAGTATTGACCGGGAGTTAACCTCCTGGTTTATACTTTAATTGTACTAAAATTAAGGAGGAATGAAAGATGAAAAGTTTAGTAGTTTATTTTTCTCATACAGGAGAAAATTACATGAATGGTGCTATTAAAAATATTACAAAGGGTAATACAGAGATAGTAGCCGAAGAAATTAGTAAGTTAACAGGAGCAGACTTATTTAAAATAGAAACAGTTAATGCCTATCCTTATAACTATCAAGAGTGTTGTGATGTGTCAAAGGATGAGCTTACTAATAATATAAGAAGAGAGATAAAAAGTAGGTTAGATAATGTAGATAATTACGATGTAATCTATATTGGTGGACCTGTTTGGTGTGGACATTATCCTATGCCAATCTTTACGGCTTTAGATGGTGTTGATTTTACTGGTAAAACTATTAAACCATTTACTACTCATGAAGGGTCAGGTTTGGGTAGTGTTATGGATGATGTTAGAAAATTATGCCCTAATGCTAAAATAGAAAATGGTTTAAGTATTGTTGGTAGTAGAGTAGAAAATGCTAAAGAAGAATTAGAAAGGTGGTGTATATAATGGTTAAACAAACAGCAGGAAGAGACCAATTAGGTGGTTTCGCTGATGAATTTGCTAAATATAATGATGATTTATTATTTGGGGAGGTTTGGTCAAGAGAAGATAAATTATCGTTAAGAGATAGAAGTATGATAACAATAGCTGCTTTAATGGGAAAAGGAATCTTAGATAGTAGTTTAGCTTATCATATTAAAAATGCTAAGAATAATGGTTTAACAAAAGAAGAGTTTGTAGAAATAGTAACTCAACTTGCTTTTTATACAGGGTGGCCTAATGCTTGGGCAGTATTTAAAATGGGAAAAGAAGTTTATATGGATGAGTAAAAATTGTTTTTTATTATAAGAAAAATAGAAAAATGTGATGTTATATCATTGAGGTGGAAAATAGGCAATATTCATGATAAATAATTATGAAAATATATAAGCTATACACATACGAAAACCTGTATGCCCAACTATTATAAAAATGTGATAATATATATTTGAGATGAAAAAAATATCTTAGAAAGGAATGATGTTAATGAATCAAAAAGAAGAATTTGATAAGGAAAATATTTTTGGTTTAGGAAAGGAAAATGTGGATTTTGCTGAGTACTTTATTGGTAAAAGTTATCTTAATCCTTTGACTAATCCTAAAGAAACTGTGTTTTTAGCTAATGTTACGTTTGAGCCAGCTTGTCGTAATAATTGGCATATTCATCATGCTACTAAAGGTGGTGGACAAATACTAATTTGTACAGCAGGATATGGTTGGTATCAAGAAGAAGGAAAAGAAGCAGTGAGTTTAGCTCCTGGTATGGTAATTACAATACCATCTAATGTTAAGCACTGGCATGGAGCCAAAAAAGATTCATACTTCAGTCATATTGCTATAGAAGTACCTGGTGAAAATACATCAAATGAATGGTGTGAACCAGTAACCGATGAAGAATATGATAAATTAAATTAAAGGGTAAATAGTTGGAGGTTTTGTATGAAGAATGAGATAATTTTATTTGAAAATCAAAATGTTAAGTTAGAAGTTAATATGAAAGATGAGACTGTGTGGTTAAACCGTGAACAGTTGGCAGAGCTGTTTGATAGAGATGTGAAAACTATAGGTAAACATATCAATAATGCTTTGAATGAAGAACTTGATGATTCAACTGTCGCAAAATTTGCGACAGTTCAAACTGAAGGTAATAGAAAAGTGACTCGTGATGTTGAGTATTATAATCTTGATATGATTATAAGTGTTGGATACCGTGTTAAATCACAAAATGGTATTATATTTAGAAAATGGGCAAGTAAAATATTGAAAGACTATATGTTAAAAGGATATGCAGTAAATCAAAAAAGATTAGAGTATCTAGAAAAAACAGTTAAACTTATAGATATTGCTAATAGAATAGATGAAAATTTAAATAATAGTGATGCCCAAGAAATTCTAAAGGTAATAGGAAACTATTCAAAGGCACTTGATCTTTTAGATGATTATGATCATAGAACATTATTAAAACCTAAAGGAAATAATAGTCAAAAACAAATAAAATATGAAGATTGTTTAGATGTAATTAATAAATTAAGATTCAATCAAGAAAGTAACCTCTTCGCTATTGAAAGAAATAATGGATTAGAAGCAATAATAAATAATATTTATCAGACTTTTGATAATAATGATGTTTATAAAAGTATAGAAGAAAAAGCCTCTAACTTTTTATATATGATAGTTAAAAATCATGTTTTTATAGATGGTAATAAAAGAATAGCTGCTACATTATTTATCTATTTCTTAAATTATTATGATATTTTGTATAAAGATGATAAACAAGTTATTGATAATAATACACTTACAGCTTTAACACTACTTATTGCTGAATCGAATCCAAAAGAAAAAGAAATTATAATTGATTTAATTATGAATTTTTTAAATTAATATTACGAGGGATAATAGAATGAACAAAAAAGAAAAAGCAAGAGAATTTTGCATGGAAGTAAAAAAAACTAGCACAAAAATATGACTTACCATTTTTTGTTGTTACAGATGGTGCTTCTGCTATTAATAATAATAATTGTGCAGCTGTAAAAAATGCTAGAGAAGCACATATAAAATTGGAAAAAGAAAATGGTTATAATCCGTTTGAAGATTGGATAAAAGAAAAAAGTAGTAATAGAAAGAGTGAAATAAAATGAAGAAAAAATTAGTAGTATATTTTTCGTATACTGGTCATACTAAAATGATTACAGATAAAATTAAAGAAAAATTAGACTGTGATATTTTAAAAATAGAAACAGTAGTACCATATTCAACTGATTATGATACGGTAGTTAATGATGAACAAAATAGTGAAAGAAGTGATTTTTACCAGAAATTAAAGATATAAATATAAACCTTGATAATTACGATGAAATAATTTTAGGAACCCCTGTTTGGTGGTATAGACCAGCTCCTGCTATTAGATCATTTTTAACTAAATATGATTTAACAGGTAAAACGGTTATTCCTTTTGCTACTAATGCTGGTTGGTTAGGTAAAACATTCATTGAAATAAAAAATATGTGTCCTAACTCTAATGTTAAAAATAATATGAATATAGTATTTGAAAGTTATTCAGATAACTTAGTCACTAGTGATAAAGAAATAGAACAGTTTATAGATAGTTTAAAATAGTCAACGTTTTGTTGATTTTTTTTCTATCTAATAATATAATAAAGAACATATTTTGGTATCTATTAAAGGGGTGGCTGTTATGACTTTTGATTGCTTAACAAATGATAAGTTATCAAAACTTTCTAAGAATGAACTTATAGAATTAAAAGAACAAATAAAAACTAGTAAACTTTACTATCGAGATAATTTAGGTTTTGATAAAAACATTACTTTTGGAATGGAAATAGAATATGAAGATTTAGATAAAAAGCTTGTAGATAGTTATATTAAAACTAATCAACATGGGTGGATATCTGATTTTGATGATACAGTGGTAACAGGAGGAGAAATAAAGTCATATATATTAACTGATAAGATATCTACTTGGACTGAACTTGGTAATATTTGTTCTTTTCTTGAAGAAAAAAAGGCTATAACTAATAAAAATGCTGGTGGACATATTCATATAGGAAGTCACATATTAAAGGGTAACTATGTTTTTTGGCGTCAGTTTTTAAAAACATATATTCTCTATGAAAAAGAACTATTTACTTTTTTAGCAGGAGAGGAAGAAAAATTAAGGCCATTAGCTAGAAATTGTGCTAGTCCTATTGCCCCTATTATCTTGGAAGATATTGATTATCTAAATAGTGCGACAGACTTTTTAGATATATATTATCAGGTGTTTTTTAAAGATAGAAATTGGGCTGTTAATTTTACTAATGTTTTGCCAGATAGTACTAAAATATATCATAAAAATACATTAGAGTTTAGAAGTCCAAATTCTTCAAAAAAGAACATTATTTGGCAGAATAATACTAATACTTTGGTAAAATTAATGATAGCTCCAGAAAAAGGACTTGTTGATGAAGAACTTATTGATTATAAACTAAGTAGGGGATTTTCTAATGTAACAAGTGGTGAAAAAGCCTTAGAATTTGTTGATACTATTTTTGATAATAACTTAGATAAAATATATTTTTTGAAACAATATACAAAATCTTTTAACTTTGATAAAAAACTTTATCTAGGAAAAGTAAAATCAGTTTTTTAGTCCATTTACTTATATAAAATTATTTGCTAAAATATAATCAGGATAGAGGCGAGATAAATGAAGAATAATAAAGGATTTACTCTTGTTGAATTATTAGCTACAATAGTAATAATGGGATTAATTACTACTATAATTACGCCATCAGTTATAAATTTGCAGAAATCTAATAAAAAGAAAAAATTTGAATCATATGAGAAAGTATTAGTATCAGCTTCAAAGATTTTTGTTCAAAGAGAGGGAGAAGATATCACTAGTTTGGGTGTTTCTAATTGGGTAGGATGTGTTGATATTACTTATCAAGATTTGTTAACTAGTAAATTAATTAAACCTTTTGAAGATAGTGATTATGATTGTAGTAATTCTAAAGTGCGTCTTTCTAGAAGCTTAAATGGTGATACTTATACTTATAATTTAGTGTGTAATTCAACTAATTCTAAAAAAGAGAATTATTCTTCAGTTAATATTGAAAATAATCAGTGTGTTGTAAATTTAAGTAGTTAATAGGAAGTGATATAATGGAACTTTTATGTCCAGCAGGAAGTAAAGAAAGTTTAATAGCAGCCATAAATAGTGGTGCAGATGCTGTTTATTTATCAGGAAAGAGATTTGGAGCAAGAGCCTTTGCTTCTAATTTTTCTAATGATGAATTAAAAGAAGCAATAAGGATAGGAAAAATCTATGGAGTTAAAATATATGTAACAATGAATACTCTAGTAAAAGAAAATGAAGTAGATGATTTTCTTAATCAGGTGGAGTTTTTATATTCTAATGGAGTAGATGCTATTTTAATGCAAGACTTTGGAATGATTTGTTTATGTCTTAAAAAGTATCCTAACTTAGAGATACATGCTTCAACTCAAGCTCATAATTCATCACTTCAAGGGATAGATTTTCTTTATAAATTAGGAGTTAAGAGAGTAGTGTTACCAAGAGAGATGAGTCTAGATGAGATAAAACTTATTAAGACACCTATAGAGAAAGAAGTGTTTATTCATGGAGCACTTTGTGTTAGTTATTCAGGAAGATGCTTGATGTCTCAAGTATTAGGTGGCAGAAGTGGTAATAGAGGAGAATGTGCAGGATGTTGTAGATTTCCTTGGAAACTATATAAAAGTAATAAACTACTAAAAGAAGGTTATCTTCTTTCTATGAAAGAGTTAAATCTAAGTGAAGATGTTTTAAAACTAATTCCTTATGTAGATAGTTTAAAAATAGAAGGTAGAATGAAAAGCCCTACTTATGTATCTTTTATAACTAACTATTATAGAAAAATATTAAATGGTGAAAAGATAACAGATATAGATAAAGAGACATTACAAAGTCTTTTCTATAGAGGATATACTAAAGGGCATTTATTAAATAGTAATGATTTAGTAAATACTAAGTCACCTAACCATATAGGACTTCCTATTGGGAAAGTGATTGATGTAAATGATTCTAAGATAACTATCTTACTTGATAAAGAGTTAGACCAAGAAGATGGTATTAGATTCTTAGAAAGTGGTAAAGGATTGATAGTTAATTATCTTTATGATATGAAAGATAAATTAATATCTAAGGGTAGTCCAAAACAGAAGGTTACATTAGATAATAAGATAGGATTAACCAGTTTAGATACAGTAGCTTTAACTACTAATCATAAGTTAATAACTAAGTTTGATAATATCACTAAGAAAGTTGATATTGCAATTTATGTAGTAGCAAGGATTAATGAACCATTAGAAATAACCTTTATAAAAGATAATATTATAGTAAGTGAAAAAGGTAATATTGTAGAAAGAGCCAAAAGTGCTGTAGTTACTAAAGAAAGAGTAATAAGTCAAGTTAAGAAGCTTGGTAATACTCCCTTTAATTGTCATGATATAGATGTTTTACTAGATGATGATATATTTATTCCTATGGGAGAGATTAATGTCTTAAGAAGGACTTTAACAGAGAGATTAATTGGTAAGTTAATAATGAATTTTAAAGAACCGGTAATTAAAGATATTAGTCTAGATTATATTGCTGCTAGTGATATTGATATTAATGATTATAAATCTATAGATGAGTGTCAATTTGATATTAAAGATAAAAAAGGTATTATTCATGAAATAATAGATGGTAGAGAAAAAGACTTTATAGCAGCTAGTAGTTGTAATATAACAAACTCATATACTGCCTATTTTCTAAGCTATTATGGTTATAAAGGAGCTTTTTTATCAACCGAACTTACTGATTATGAACTTAATTATTTAGTAAGTAAGATTAAGAAAAAAACATCTGTCAAACTATTTGTAGAAAATAATATCAATAATAAAGTAATGACTATTAAGGGTAATATATTAGATATAGATTTATCTAATAATTATTATTTAGTAGATCCTAAAAATAGAAAGTTTAAGGTTATTTATGACGGAAGACTAACTAGTATTTATTCCCCTTATAAATTAGATAGAAACGAGAAAGATATTAATGAGGTTAATTTTATAAAATAATAGTTGAATAACCATCTCTTACATGATAAAATTTAGTTATAAGATATGAGAAAGTAGAGGTGTCCTAACCATGAATATATCCAGTTTACATCTAGTTAACATGGGGGGGGGTGCATATTTTAATAAATAACACAACTACTTTCTTTTATCATGCACTAATAACAGGATAAATCAGTCTTATCTTGTTTTTTGGTACAAATAAAATATAAGGAGTGAAAGAAGAAAAATGAATAACAAAAAACAATTAATTCTATCAATCGGACTAACTTTAATACTAGTTTTAATGATAGTAGGAATTAGTTATGCGGCTTTTCAGTTTACAGGACTAGGTCAGAAAGAAAATACTATAACAACTGGAGCTATAACGATGGAGTATACTGAAAGTACTAATACTATCAGTATGACAGGAGCTTTACCAACAACTGATACGACAGGAAAGGTAAGATTAACAGCTGGAGAATACTTTGATTTTACTATTAAAAGTAATATTCAAGGAAATGCTAATATCAACTGGGAAATAGCAGCCGAGGATATAACTCCATCATCAGCTAAAAAGATGGCTGGTAAAAATATAAAGCTCTATTTAACAAAGTTAGATAGTACTGGAGCAGAAACACAGGTAATGGCACCAAAAGTATATAGAGCTAGTACATCAGCAAATACAAAGACAGGAAGACCATCAGGAGTAATGAGTCTAGCAACAGGGACAATGAGTGCTAGTGAGACAACAAACTATCGTCTTAGAATGTATGTAGATGAAGACTATAATCCCCAAGGAGATGGAGGAGGTTTATCATTTAGTGTTAAGATAAATGCTTATGGAAAAGTAAAAGAAGCCCCAACAGGTAGTAAGATGAAAGCTTATGTAACACAAGCTGAATTGGATGATGAGAATTTTACTCCACCACAGACAGATTTTCATACTGCTGCTTACGCGTTAAAAATAACTAGTATTACTACTAAGAAAGATAACATAGTACCAGCAACAGCTGTTGAAAGTTGGGATATCTCAGAAGCCCAAGATGATTCTGTAATGTCATATGTAGAAGATGATGGAAGTGGTAATAGTACATATAAGTTAACAATAGGTGGAAAAGGTGGAATTATTGCGAATGAAAGTATGATTGGTTATTTTTCTTACTTTAGTAGTATGACATCAATAGATTTGTCAGCCTTAGATACCTCACAAGTAACAGATATGATGAGTATGTTTGAAGGATGTAGTTTAACAAGTCTAGATTTAAGCAATTTTGATACCTCACAGGTAATAAATATGGGCTTCATGTTTAATGGATGTAGAAGTTTGGTAAATTTAGATGTAAGCAATTTTGATACCTCAAAGGTGACGGATATGAGTGGTATGTTTTGTGATTGTAAAAGTTTGACAACTTTAGATGTAAGCAATTTTGATACCTCAAAGGTAACTGCTATGAGTGTTATGTTTCAGCAGTGTAGTAGTTTAACAAGTCTAGATTTAAGCAACTTTAATACATCAAATGTAACTGCTATGAGTGTTATGTTTCAGCAGTGTAGTAGTTTAACAACTTTAGATGTAAGCAATTTTGATACCTCAAAGGTAACTGCTATGAGTGTTATGTTTCAGCAGTGTAGTAGTTTAACAAGTCTAGATTTAAGCAACTTTAATACATCAAATGTAACTGATATGAATTGTATGTTTTGGGGATGTAGTAGTTTAACAAGTCTAGATGTAAGTAATTTTAATACGTCAAATGTAACTAATATGAGTTATATGTTTGATTACTGTAGTAGTTTAACAAGTCTAGATTTAAGCAACTTTGATACATCAAGCGTAACTGATATGCGTAATATGTTTGCAATTTGTAATAAGTTAACTAGTATAAGTGTAAGTAATAAATGGGTAATTGGTTCATCTACTAATGTAACAGATATGTTTAAGAATTGTGGAACAGACCATGTAACTGTTGTTTAAATAAGAATTAATGAGAATAAAGTGGAGTCTAGACTCCTTTTTTAAGTAATTAGAAAATAAAAAATACTCTTTACAAATATCTACAAAGGAACACTTTGTGCTAGCTATTCAGGAAGATGTTTAATATCACAAGTATTAGGGGGAAAAAGTGGTAATAGAGGAGAAGACACTGGATGTTGCAGATTTAAGTGGTAAAGGATTAATAGTTAATTATCTTTATGATATGAAAGATAAATTAATAGCTAAAGGTAGTGCTAAGCAAAAAATTGTATTAGATAATAAAATAGGGTTAACTACTTTAGATACTGTCGCATTAACAACTAATCATAAATTAATAACTAAGTTTGAAACTATTACTAGAAAAGTTAATATTACTATTAAAGTAATAGCAAAGATTAATGAACCTTTAGAGGTA